>MWDE01000005.1 GCA_002070395.1 Synergistetes bacterium ADurb.Bin155 | reverse complement strand
GAATACCCATCATGGAGAGCACCCCCTTGCGCTGCCTACATCTATTTTAAGGGTATTCAGGTGCTTCCTCAGGCATTTCCACCTCAAGAAACGCTATTTGGGCAACAGGCCGTTGAATTTGAGCATTTGTATACTTTAGGCCTTCTTCTTGTATTCCCTCACGGCCCTGCTCACGGTGCTGTAGTGGACACCCAGGTACCGTGATATCTCCGCCTGGCTGAACCTCCCCTCCAGGTAGGCCATGGCCATGGCTTCCTTCGGGTGGGGGTACTGTCCGAAGTATTCCTCGAGGCTGGCCAGGGGCTTTCTCTTTTGCTCCCTGGCGATATCGGCGAGTTCGGGGCTCACGGAGCACCTGTCTTGCACCTTCACGATGAACTCCGCGTCGCCAAGATAGACCTGCTGCTGGACTTTCTCCATCAGGTCTTCGTCCCTGCCCATGCCCTTCAGGATGAAGTCGGCATAGCTCTTCTGGCGATCCCGCCTTGTGCCGATCCTTTCGGAGACCGCGTCGGTCACCTCGTCCGCATTCAGCCAGGGCGGGCAGGGCTCTAGCCCGGCCGTCGCCTTGTAACTGCTCCACGGCCATTTCCCTGGGTTATCGACCCGGCCGGACCGTACGGGGTTCAAAACCACGTACCTCACCAGTTCCAGGAGGTAGACGTTCTCATCGACCACGATCGAATGGAACCTCCCCTGGAAAACATGCCCGACCCTGCCCTTGTTCGCGTTGAAATACTGTGTGTAGATGCCGTTGAGAAGCCTCATGCCCTCGGAAAGGTTCGGTTCGGGGGTCTCAATGACCAGGTGGAAGTGATTGTCCATCAGGCACCAGGCGTAGGTCATCCACGACTGGCGCTTCACGACGTCCTGGTAGATCTTCAGGAACCGCCGCCGGTCGTGGTCGTTGAGGAAGATCTTCTGCTTGTTGTCCCCCCGGGACATGACGTGGTAGACGGCGCCTGGGAACTCAAGCCTTAACGGTCTGGTCATGATAAAGACGATAGCATACAAATGATCAAATTCAAGGTCTGACCCCAAGAGGGGCTTCATGCTATAATTTACCCGAGTGAAGTGCCACGAGTGCTGAGCACCGTCCCTGCGGCAAGCCGGGGCGCCTTAAAAACAGAACAGCTGCGTTCCGCCCGCCGGGATGAAACCCCACTACAAGGAGGCGGTGAACCGTGAACGTACTGGGCCGAGAGGAAATATTCGAACTGGCGGAACACGAGAGCACGCCCAGCGTCTCTCTCTACATGTCAGGGACCCGTCCGCACGACCCCAAGAAAACGCAGATCCGCTTCAAGAATCTCGTCGCCAGGGCCGAGGAGATCCTCGGCGGGTTCGACCTGCGCCCCCACCAGAAGGAGGCCCTCCTCACCGACGCCAGGTCGCTGCTCTCCAACTCCGTCTTCTGGGAGCGCCAGGACGACAGCCTCGCCCTCTTCGCCGCTGCCGGCGTCTTCCGGGTCCTCAGCATCCCCTCCGAGGTGAGCGACGTGGTGACCGTGTCGGACCGTTTTTACATAAAACCCCTGTTGCCCCTCCTGGCTGGGGAAGAGGAGTTCCTCGTCCTCTGCCTGAGCCAAAAGCAGGTCCGCCTGCTCCGGTTCGGCCGGGGCGGCGGTGGCGAGGTGTCCCTCGAGGGGGTCCCCACGAGCCTCACCGAGGCCCTTCAGTACGACCCCATGGAAAAACAGGGCCAGTTCGGCGGGGCCTATCCCACCCACGGTGCCGAGGAGGAGGACTTCAAGGCCAACATCCGGAGGTTCTTCCGCCAGGTCGACGACGGCCTCCAAAAGTACCTCCGCGAGGAAAAACTTCCCCTCGTCACGGCCGGCGTGAGCCCCCTCAACTCCATATACCGCGAGGCCAACACCTACCCGGGCCTCCTGGAGGGAGCCGTTGAGGGGAACCCCGAGGCCTTCAAGGACAGTGAGATCCGCGAGAAGGTATGGAAGATCGTCAAGCCCCTCTTCGACCGGGCCAAGAACGAGGCCCTGGAGCGCTTCGGACACCTCCAGGGGACGGGCAAGACCTCCGTCTCCCTCGAGGAAGTCGTCCCCGCCTCTGCCCAGGGGAGGGTCGACACCCTCTTCGTCGCCCTGGGCAGGCAGGCCTGGGGGACCTTCGACGTCGAAAGCGGCGTCATAGAACTGCAGGAAGCCCACGCCTTCGGCAACCGCGACCTTCTTGACCTTGCGGCCGTCCTCACCATCAAGGGGGGCGGCAAGGTCTACGCCGTCACCCTCGACGAAGTCCCCGGAGGCTTCGACCTCGCCGCCATCCTCCGTTACTGATTGGTGATTGGGGTCAGACCTTGAATTTGATCATTTGTATACATAAAGGCAGAAATTCGGGCGACTATCATCAGGTGCCTTCCACTTCTTTGTACACAATTGCTCAAATTCAAGGTCTGACCACAAAGCTTGACTCTATACTTATAGGGGGTATAATGGGGCGACTAAATTAAAAATATCACGATCTCCATTCCAGGGGAGGGCGGCAAAAATGAAAGAATACGACCTCATGGTCATCGGCATGGGCCCCGCCGGGATGGCCATATCAGCCATGGGTTCCGCCATGGGGCTCTCGGTGGTCTCCTTTGAAAAGCACAAGGTCGGCGGTGAGTGCCTCAACTGCGGCTGCATCCCCAGCAAGGCCCTCCTGAAGGCCAGCGAGGCCTTCCACTCGGCCAGGAACCTGGAAAAATACGGCATCATCGCCGGGCTCTCCGTCGATGACTTCGACCCCATGGGCGTCGTCCGCGAGAAGATAGGCGGCATCACCAACAAGAAGATGATGAGCGTCTTCGAGAAGGTCCACCTGGTCCAGGGCGAGGCCGAGTTCGTCGACGACCGCACCGTCCGCTCCGGCGGCGAGGACTACCGTGCGAAAAAGATCTTCATCGCCGTCGGCACGGAGCCCTTCATTCCGCCCATCCCCGGCCTCAGGGACATCCCCGACGTCCTCACCAACGCCAACCTCTTCCAGCTTGAGAAGATGCCCGAAAGCCTCACCATCATCGGCGGGGGAGCCATCGGCAGCGAGATGGCCCAGGCCTTCACCCGCCTCGGGACGAAGGTCTCGATGATCCACATGGACCCCCACCTCATCCCCCTGGGCGACGCCGAGGCCGCCCAGCTCCTGGAGGAGTCCTTCCGAAGCGAGGGCATCACCGTTCACAACGGCGCGGCCATCGAGAGCGTCTCCCTCGAGGACGGCCTCGTGGTCGTCAAGGCCGGCGATATCCTGTTGAAGTCCCAGCGCATCCTCGTCGCCGCCGGCCGTAAGCCGGCCCTGGAGCCCCTGAAACTTGACAAGGCCGGCATCGAATTCACCAAAAAGGGCATCACCGTCGACAGCTATATGCGCACCAACAAGCGCCACATCTACGCGACAGGCGACTGCAACGGCCAAAACCTCTTCTCCCACGCCGCCATGCACCAGGGCATGCTCGCCCTGATGCACGCACTGTCGCCCTTATCGTTGCCCTTCCTCAAGCGGGGGCGCTACGCGGTGCCCTGGTCGGTCTTCACCGAACCCGAGGTGGCCCAGGTGGGGCTCACCGAAAAGCAGGCCCGGGAGAAGGGCCTCCGGGTCGAAATAGCGAAAAAGGACTTCCGCACCTACGGCCGCACCGTGGCCGACGGCCACCCCGACGGCTTCATCAAGATCGTCACCGACGCCAGGGGTCGCATCCACGGGGCCACCATCGTGGGCGAGAACGCCAGCGAACTCATCCACGAATGGACCATGGCCATCCAGTACAAGAAGAAGATGCACCACGTGATGATGATGCAGCACTCCTTCCCGTCGGTCTCGATGATCAACAAGATGGTCGCCGAGGAGTGGATGATGAAAAAGATGAAGACCCCCTGGGTCCAGAAGCTGGCCAGGAAATTCATCTAGGCCCCTTCGCCCTTTGCGCGGCAAATGACCGGAGGTAACCCATGTCCTGGTATCGCGACAGGATCCTGCCCCATGTCATAGAGCACGCGGCGAGCACCGGCCCCCTCATGAAGCAGCGCGAGAGGGTGGTGCCCCTCGCCTCGGGCAGGGTTCTGGAGGTGGGCTTCGGCACCGGCCTCAACATGGCCTACTATGACAGGGCGAAGGTCGAAAAGGTCTTCGCCCTCGACCCCTTCATGCACCTGCCCGACCTTGCCGCCGAGCGCGTCGCCCGGTCGGGGCTCGACGTGGAACTCGTCCGGGCCCGCGCCGAGGACATCCCCTTCGACGACGGGACCTTCGACACGGTCCTCATGACCTTCACCCTCTGTTCCTTGCCCGATCCCCGGACCGCCCTCGCGGAGATCCACCGGGTCCTGAAAACCGGCGGCAGGCTCGTCTTCTGCGAACACGGCCTGGCGCCCGAACCCGGCGTCAGGCGGTGGCAGCGCGCCCTCAACCCCGGCTGGCAGTGTATTTCCGGTGGCTGTCACCTCGACCGGGATGTACCGACCCTCCTCAAAGGAGCCTCCTTCGGGATCGAAGGCCTCCACATGGGGCACATCCCCACCATCCGCATCGTCTCCTGGAATTACTGGGGCGAAGCCCCCAAGGCCGAATAAAAACCTTCCAGCGAACCCTTGCCTTGCAATCCCGAGGCCTTTGCTCCCCGTGGTACGATCTTCGCCCTTTGCTTCAGTTTTCCCCGTTTTGCCTTTTACTGTTGACCCTTCACCCTTGGCGCCGTTGAATCCTCTCCTGCCGCCTGGATTTTACTTTCCTATTCAACTTTTCCGTCCCTACTCTTTTCCCCTCTTCGTTCTTCTCCCTTCAGATTTGCCTCTCTAGTTCTATTGCTATATGTAATAAAAATAGTATAATAAACATTACAAAAGGAGTGACAGGAATGGCTGAAAACATAACCAGGGCAATAAAAGACCAAATAAATAGAAAAGGCAGAGGTTGGACCTTTTCTCCCAAGGATCTGTCAAAGTATGGTCCCTCGGAAGCTGTTTATGTGGCCCTTCACAGGCTGGAAAAACAGGGCAAGATTCGAAGAGTGGCTCGTGGTGTTTACGATCTTCCCAGGTACAATAACCTCCTCAAGTCAAACCTGGGACCTGATATCGATCAGGTTGCCCATGCACTGGCCAGAAAGTTCGGTTGGCGGATTATCCCGAACGGAAACGTTATTCTCAACATAACGGGGGTATCAACCCAGGTCCCTGCCAGGTACGAATACCTGTCCGATGGCCCATACCGGAAATACCACATCGAGGGTACAGAAATTTCTTTCCGAAAAGTTGCCTCGAAGGAAGCATCCTTCAGGTACCCTGATAGTGCCCTTATCGTTCAGGGATTGAGGGCTCTTGGCCCCAAAGCTATCGACGACAGGGCGATAGAAAAAATGAGGGCATGGCTTCCGGAAGGGATGAGGAGAAAAGTCCTTGACGACACTCGAAACGTTACTAAATGGATTTACGACGCTATCCGCAAGATCTGCAGGGAGGAACGAAATGTCGCACCTTGACATGTTCTCTGCCCGGGATCTCGAAGACTTGTGCCAGGAAACTTCTTCAAGACTGAAGATAACCCCCGTTGTGGTTGAAAAGGACTACTGGACATGCTGGGTACTGGACCGTCTTTTTTCTGATTCCCTTGTCAGGGGACAGATCATGTTCAAAGGTGGTACCACCCTTTCAAAAGTCTTCGGATTAATCGAACGTTTTTCCGAAGATATCGATATGATATTGAATTGGGATATGCTGAAAGGACAATTGGGCCCTATGGAGGCGCAACGCAGCAAAACAAAGCAGGACAAGTTCAACAAGCGAAGCGTCGCAGCATCAAGAGAGTATCTCAAAGAAGAATTTCACGGTTCAGTTCGCAGGGCTCTTGGAGAGACAGTTCAGACAGAGATCCCGTATGATGACCCTGATGTGATTGAGATCACCTACCCCCGGAGTTTTGAGGATCCATACTTGAGGCCGAAAATACGACTGGAAATTGGTCCTCTTGCCCGTTGGGGACCTAACGGGCAATTCACCATCACGCCTTATGTGGCTGAAGCATTTCCGGCCCTTTTCTCTAACCCTCGCATCACCGTAAGAGCAATCAATGACGAGTGGACCTTCTGGGAAAAAGCAACGATCCTTCATCAAGAGGCTCATAGGCCTTCTGGCAAAGCACAGCCTGGACGTTATTCCCGGCATTACTATGATCTTATGCGAATGGCCATCTCTGTTAAAAGACAGAACTATTTGGAGAGGATCGACCTGCTGGAAGAAGTGGTTTACTTCAAAAAGAAATACTACCCCTGCGCGTGGGCTTCGTACGATTCAGCGAAACCTGGTTCGATGAAGTTGGTTCCTGTCAGGGAAAGAGTAAAAGATCTGAAACTCGACTACCAACAGATGAAGACCATGATATTTGGCGAGGTTCCTGAATTTGACAGCCTAATGGAAATACTCCAGGACCTTGAAGACAGCATCAACAGAGATCCTCGCTGAGGTGCGGTAACGCATCCCAACGAAACCTTCTACCCTACGCCGGTGGAGCACCGGCTAGGTCCGTAGCCTACCGACAAGGTCCCAAGGTGCTTTATCGAGGGATGGTCCAACGTGGGGCCTCGTCTACGCCCCCTGTGGTGCGATTTTCGCCTTTGGGTTGATCCCCCGTTGTTCGTTACGCCTTTCGCCTTTGCCTCACGATATTTTTGCCACCCAGTGGTCCAGTGAGTAGGGAGTATCTCAGAATACCGTAACTTTTAACCCTGTCATTCTTGCCCGTCCCGGGGCATTCGACTAAACACAAAATCAAAGACCGCCTCCAGTTCGGGCAAAAACTCCCGCTCAACAATTCTTATCCCCAAGTCGCCGAGGGGCTTGATCGCCTCGGCCACCCAGGGGTCCGAAATCTCTATCACGGAAGGCAGATACTTTTCCTCCTTAATCATGGAAACAAGCTCCCGCCAGAAATCAATCCACAAATCTTCTGGTTGGTCCGGAGATATCGTTCTGAATTGCCTTGGAACGCCCGTCTCCTTATCTACAATGTGCATTACTGCCATGGAAGCCATATCCTGAGGGTCATTTCCCAAAAACGCGGGAGCTACCTTCCAGCCAAGTTGCCATTTATCCTCTCTTATTTCAAGGCTCCCCAGCATACCGGCGTCCCGGCTCCCCATCAATTGCGGAGGTTCCAGGATATCCATGGCGCCGGGGATATTCTGCAAATTCGCTGAAACCCAGTGTCCGGCCTCGTTTTTCAGCAAAAGCGGGATCGGCTTCTCATCAAATACTTCAAGTAACTTCGAATTGCTGCGCGCCAGGTCAACAACCTCAAGAACCAGGGGGATCATCTCGATGAAAAGATCGGCCTCTTCCCTGGTGATCCCGCTGTTAACCCTCATGCACCCCATCTTCCGGTACTGGGGCCACATCTTGCGCCTCTTTATCCGGACTTCCGAAATCCCGGGCAGAACAATGTCGTGCTTTTCAAGATATCGCCGCTCCATAAATGAAAGCAGCAAGTTGTTATACATCGCCAGGAAAAGGGGGTTATCCGGTTCCATTTCCGACTGGGCCAGGGAATAGTGAACAAGCCCCGTCTCGCCCCTGTAAAATGAAAGCCCGAAAAACTCTCCTCCGCAACCCATGATCAGCGGAAACACCAACTCTTGCGTCGACGGCCTGGACAGCGCGAAGAGATCCATGTCCGAAAAAAGTTCCCACGGCTTGGCCTGGGCGTAATTCCTTGCCAGGTCAAACAGTTTTTCCCACTGGTCTTTTCCCGGTTCCCTTTTCTTATTCATTGTCGCGAACCCCCTCATCGGAAACGGAACGAAATAAACTTGTCGAACAGCTCTGTCTTGCGAAATGACTGCGCCCTGTAGCCATAACCAGATTCCGTCAACCTTCTTGAAACTGCGATCAGCGAAAACACTTCCAGATGGCGCAGAACTCGTATATCCAGAAACCTTTCGGGGGTCATATAACGTTCTTCCAGCTCGACGATCTGATCCAGCAAGTTCGGGTGAATAAGCGAAACCGCAATGCTTTTCTTGCCCACCAGGGGACCTTCGGCCACTTCGCTCAGCCTGTAAAGAGTGTAGGGAAAAGTATTCTGCAAGCCTGGCAGTTCGGGAAGCCCGTCGCAGTAAGCCAGGTTGAATTGGCGGAAATACACGCCGAAAAGGTGGGCGAACAGTCGGCCCTCATTCCCCTCGACCAAAAGAGACTTCCCCTTCTTGGTAATCTCGAAGAGGCCCTTCCTTTTTTTGAGAAGCCCGGCAACGACGCATACTATCCTGGCCATATGCACGGCCGGAGCATCTTCCTCGTTAATCACGCCTGGCTGCCAGTACACATCGTACAAATCGAAACCCTTGAAAATGGCCTTATCGTAAACCTGTTGCACCGTATCTCTTTTCAGATTCCCCCGCGCCGTAGCCTTTACCCCGCCTGATCCCGCTACAATCTCCAGCAGAACTCGGCAGTTATGAAGCAGCGGGGCGTTTTCAAGCATATCGGCGGGCAGGTCGTCGTTCAGGTTTATTACCTTTTCGTCATTCCACCAGCCCAGGATCAAAAGCTCGTGCATTTGTTTCGGTGAAAGCCCGTAGAATTCGTCAATTGGAGACTCGTTGTGATCGCGGGAGAGTTTTTTCAGCGCCTTGTCCAAATCCGGTAAGCGCCCATTTTCCCAGTCTTTTACTGTTTGGGCTACCTTTTGCCTGAATTCATCGCCCGGCGCCCAGGGGCGAACCCTGTCCGAAGGAGAATCTGCGAGGGAAGGCAGATCATTAACGCGGTCTCGCACCTTCGAAAGGATCCCCTCAAGAATTGTCCGGTCCTTCCCGGCCGCCAAAAGGCATACGTCTCTGTTGATACATTCCCCCATCAGGAGCAATTCGTCAAAATTAAGCAACGCGATCCAAATATCACCTTCCCTTTCAAGGTCACCTCTCAAAAACGAACCAAAAGCTCTCCTTGCCAACGGCGACGAAAGCAGAAGCACCCTTCTTTCTACTTCCGAAAGCGGCAAACGCGTTTCCCCTGAATCCCAAAATCCCATATCTATCACCCCAAACATGAAGGCTGATTCCCCAACCCATGATTAACGCCATGGATTACAGGTTTCACTATAGCGCTTCGGGAACCAGTCGCAACAACCTGGACAATTTTTCAAAAAGGCACAAAAAAGCAACGAACGCTCCTGGCTGTCATTTCGAGCGAGCAGCATAACCGTGGGGAGATCGAAGATCCAGCCTACAGCCAGTCGTCCCGTTTTAGTGGTGAAAAGGGTTTGGCCTTGCCCATTTCGATTCACTATTAACGACTTTCTCGCCCTGACCCCGGGTTCGCCTCCTACCTGGGGAACACGAAAGGCGGGAGCCTCTTCGAAAACGCAGCTTTCACGACCCTTCGCGCCTGGAGTTCCCTAAAACCGGGCACAGCCCTTTTCTGGTATCTCGACCGTAACAACATGGAAGCCGACTTCATCCTCCAGGGCCGCGACGGCAACATCGGTTTCGAAGTCAAGAAAACCACCTCCGTCAACCTGTCCCACGCGAAAACACTTATAGAAGCGAGGCGCGAAGGCCTGATAAAAGAGGGATATGTCCTCTTCGACGGAGAGGGTAAACAGCAACTATTGGAAGGCGTATTCGCCCTCGGGCTCAGGTCCCTGGTGCCTTAAAACCTTGATAGTCCAACGTGAAAACCTTGTCCCCGATCCCCAGTTGGCGGATTCCACCTTCGCTTTAAGCTCTTGTCCTTTTGCTTTTGCACTACCTGTTGCCCGCTGCCGTCTCTTACCTCCTTGTCTTTCCGTCTCCTGCCCTCCGATTCCCGATTGACGATTCACGGCCCTTGCCTTTCCTCCCAAAGAGCAATAAAATTACTCGTAAACATTGCCGAGCGAAAAGCAGCGTTACTACCAGAAGTTCAAGGCTTCGTCACCTTGCCTTGAGGTCCCATTGTTCGTGCCTTGAAGCCGGCTCCTAAAGCCAGTCGCTAAACTTTTAGCCCCGCTGGAGGGATCCATGCTCGAAAGCTTCATCACCTCGAAAACGCGCGTCAAACTGCTCCTCAAGTTCTTCATCAATCCCGACACCACCGCCTACCTGCGAGGGCTGGCCGACGAATTCGGCGAATCCACCAACGCCGTGCGAGTGGAACTGAACCGTCTCTCCAGGGCCGGCATCCTCGAGTCCAGGGCCGAAGGCCGCACCATCCTCTACAAGGCCAACAAAAAGCACCCCCTTTTCCCCGAAGTCCAGCGCATCGTCGCCAAGACCGTGGGCCTCGACAGGCTTGTCGAGCAGGTCGTATCCCGCTTGGGCAGCGTGGAGCTGGCCTTCGTCACCGGCGACTACGCCCGCGGCGTTGACTCGGGCCTCATCGACCTCGTCCTGGTCGGGGAGGTCGACGAGATCTACCTCGCCGAATTGGCCAAAAAGGCCGAGAAACTTATCGACCGCAAGATCCGCACCCTTGTCCTCGCCCGCGACGAGTATCAGAAACTGGAGGAGAAGTTCGAAAAAGAAAAGGCCATCCTGGTGTGGGATAACCCCAAGGGTTATGGACTGTCAATGTAAAAGGGTAAGCGGGGAAATCACACCCGATTACCAAACCCCGATTTACGTTTTAAGCCTTCCCTGTCGCCCGACGTCTGTCTCCTTGCTTCCCGCTCTTCCGTTTCGTGTCTAGCCTCTCACGCTCCTGACCTTCCTCCGCCTCCTGCTTTCCGGCCTCCCGCCCATCCGATTCCTGATTAACGATTAACGATTCACGGCTCCCTCCTTTCGCCCCTCCTGCCTTTTTGTACACAAATGCTCAAATTCAAGGTCTGACCCCAATGCCCTTAGGTTTACTATTTGTATATCTAACCCTTCCGAAGTACTCTTATATATGTCAGGGCACGACAGCCCGACATCGAAAGGAGGTGAAGTCCATGGCAGAGTACATCACCGCTTCAAGCCGCCTGAGCCTCAGGCTCCAGATCGGCACCAACGACGACGGCCGTCCCATCCTCAGGAGCCTTTCCTTGAGGGACCTTTCCGAAGACGCCGCCGCCGATGACGTTTCCGACGCGGTTTCCGCCCTCGGCGATCTCCTGGCGTACCCCATAGTGGAAACCAGCAAGATCGACACGAACCTCGTGGTCTAGTAGATCCATCGCGACTGACGGAAAGGAGGTGAAACGATGGAGACAAAGACCCTGAAGATGGTTTTCGGCACCGCCGGGGGCGACAAGTGGCAGATGACCCTCCGGTACCCCAAGGATGACCTCGACGCCGAGGACGTGGAGGCGGCCATGGAGGCCGTCATCGAGGCCGACGTCTTCGCCTCGGGGCTGACCGATGCGCTGGCCGCCCAGATCATTGGCAGGACCGTCACCGACCTGTTCAAGAACTAGTTGCAACCATAAATATCGCTCGCCCTCGGGCCCAGGGGGCCCGGGGGTGATCCAAGGAGGGAACAGACCATGGAAGACTTCGTGGCTTCCGCCATCCAGAGCGGATTCGCCATCGCCGTGGCGGCCTACCTGCTGGTGAGGATGGAAAGCCGGCTCGAAGAGCTCACCAAGGCTATCAGGGACCTGCAGGTCGCCATAGTCAACAGGGGAGGCGCCTAGCTTGAAGGTAAACAACATCTTCGTCTCCCCCCACTTCAGGCTGGCCGAGTTTCAATGTAGGTGTTGCGGGTGCGTCCAACTGCACCCCGAGCTTCTGGTAAAACTGGAAAAACTGCGCGACGCCTGGGGCAGCCCGTTGCTTGTCACCAGCGGCTTCCGCTGCAGCAGGCACAACCGCAGCGTCAACGGCGCCGAGGCCAGCCTGCACCTTTTGGGGCAGGCCGCCGACGTCGTCGTGCTCTACGATGTGCAGAGGGAATTCACCGAATTGGCGGAAAAAATGGCCTTCGACCAGGTCATCCCCTATGGCAAGAGGAACTTCGTCCACCTGGGGGTCTTCGGCCGGGACGAAAGGGTCATCCTGCCCGTGAGGCAGCATAAATGGGAAATGGCGGTGCCGCTCCATGGGGCGGCAGGAACATGAGGACATACTGCGGAGCTTCCGCCCCCTGGTGGAATCCATCGCCCGCTCCTACCGGGGCAACGGGGCCGAGTTCGAGGACCTCGTCCAGGAGGGCTACCTCGCCATACTGGAACTGCTCCCCCGCTGCAGGAACAGGCAGTACCTGGCCAAGTTCCTCAAGTGGAGGGTCAGGGCCAGGGTCCGGGCCAGGGCGGCCGCCCTCTGGAGGTGGAACCGCCCAGGCGTGAAGGTGGAGTTCGACCCCGAAAAGCACTCGCCCCACTACGAGGAACCGCTGCCCTGGACCCGCTGGGCGGCCGAAGGGATCCTCCCCGAGGGCGACGTCCGGGTCTTGCGGCTCCTGGAAGCGGGCTTCACCCAGCAGGAGATCGCCCAGCACCTGGGCGTCACCCAGCAGGCCGTCAGTTACCGGGTGGGGAGGATCAGGAGAAAGTTGTTGAAAAACGAGGAGCCAAGCGGCGGGAGTCGGTAAGGGCTAAAAACCGTCAACGAATAACAGGAGCCGTGAACGTAAAACCAACCCCAAGGCCAAGGAAAACGAGAACCTCTGCGCAGCAGGGCTAAGAGCGGGACCGCCATGGGTGCGGCCCCGCCCTTTTTTCTCCAATGACCGGCCTGTTCTGGGGAGAATAAATAGCATTTCGTTTTCCTGAAGGCTTATTTCCCGCGCCTGTCATCTTGCTTTTCCGTTCCCAGCCCCTGCCTTTCTCCTCTCGCTCTTAAGGCTTGCCCTTGCCCCGTGCTCTTTCGTTGTACGTCTATCGTTTGATGCCTTGCGCCCCTAAGCCTTTCCTGTTGCCTGCAACCTGTTGCCTGTCTCCTTGCTTTTTTTATCCTACGTCTCCCTTCTCACGTCTCACCTCTTACGCTTCTGCCCTTGCCTTTCCTTCTGCCTGCCTACTGTGGCCTGCCGCCTTGCATTATCCGTAAAAGAGCAATAAAATTACTCGTAATCGATGTCTTGCAGGGGCTGGATGGCACAGGGCAAGTTTAAAAAACAGGGGCATATTATTCGCCCTAATTATTTCAGTCTCCTTTCGTTAGTAACCTGCAGTCTATCGCTTGTTGCTTGCCCCTTGCTCATTGTCGCCGGCTCCCTAGTTTTCCGCTCCCGGAGGCCTCTAATGCGCATCTGCATGATTGGTACCGGCTATGTTGGGTTGGTTACGGGTGCTTGCCTGGCGGAGATGGGCAACAATGTCCGGTGCGTTGATGTCGATGAAGAAAAGATCGCCAGGCTCAACTCAGGCATTGTCCCTATCTATGAACCGGGCCTTGAGGACATCATCAAAAGGAACGTCGTCCAGGGCCGCCTCCAGTTCACCACCGACACAGAAGAGGCCGTCACCAACAGCCTCTTCATTTTCATCGCTGTAGGCACTCCCCCCATGGATAACGGCGAAGCCGACCTCCGGTTCGTCCTGGATGCCGCCCGTGAGATAGGGCAGTGCCTTGACAGCTACAAAATCATAGTCACCAAGTCCACCGTTCCTGTAGGCACCACCGAAAAGGTCAAGGGTATTATCACCGACGAACTGTCACGGCGACAGCGAAACGACTTGGAGTTCGATGTAGCTTTCTGCCCTGAGTTCCTTAAGGAAGGCTCGGCCGTAGAGGATTTCATGCGGCCCGACCGCATAGTCATTGGTACCGATAAGGAACGCACTTCGGAATTCCTGAAGGAACTCTTCTCACCCTTCGTCCAGAGAGAGCCCAGGATCATCTCCATGAGCATCCCCTCTGCCGAAATGACCAAGTATGCTTCCAACGCCATGCTCGCGACGCGGATCAGTTTCATGAACGAACTGGCCAACTTCTGTGAATCCGCTGGTGCCGACATCGAAGAGGTCCGGCACGGCATGGGTTCCGATAAAAGGATCGGAACGGCCTTCCTGTACCCCGGGGTCGGCTACGGCGGGTCCTGCTTTCCCAAGGACGTCAAGGCCCTAATCCAGTCAGCCCGGGAAAGGGGTCACGACCTCACCATCCTCAAGGCCGTGGAAGAAGTAAACAAAAAACAGAAACAGGTCTTCCTTGAAAAGATCAACCGTCACTACGACAGCGATATTTCAGGAAAGAGGTTCGCCGTTTGGGGCCTCAGTTTCAAGCCCCATACCGACGACATAAGGGAAGCCCCCGCCATCGAGATCATCAGGGAGCTGGTTTCAAGAGGGGCTACGGTAAAGGCCTTCGACCCGGTAGCCATGGGAAACGCCAGGGTCATTTTCGAAGGAAACCCGGGCGTTACCTTTTCCGAAGACAGCTACGGCACCCTCTCCGGGGCCGACGCCCTTGTCCTCGTGACCGAGTGGCCCCAATTTCGGAAACCCGACTTCGACCAGATAAGGATCCTTATGAAAGAGCCGGTCATATTCGACGGCCGGAACCAGTACAACCCGGAACTGCTCAGGAAGCACGGCTTCATTTACTATGGGGTCGGGAGGAACTAATACCGAACCGCCATAAAAGAATGGAGGAGAATGGCCTTTGAAGGTACCTTTCGTCGACCTCAAACTCCAGTACCAGGCGATCAAAAACGAGGTAAACGTGGCAATCGAGAACGTGATCAATGACACCGCTTTCATAGGCGGGAAATATGTCATCCAATTTGAGCAGGAGTTTGCCTCCTATCTGGGGGTAAAACACTGTATTGGGGTGGGCAACGGTACCGATGCTCTCACCCTTGTGCTTAAAGCCCTTGGTATCAAGGAGGGTGACGAAGTGGTCGTCCCTGCCAACACCTTCATCGGAACCTCCGAAGCGGTAACCCTGGCTGGCGGGAAAGCCACCTTTGCCGACTGCGATCCCGACACCCAGACAATAACCCCGGAAACGGTCGAAAAAGCCTTAACATCCCGGACTCGGGCGATAATGCCCGTTCACCTTTACGGCAACCCCGCCCCGGCGGCCGAACTGAAAGAACTGGCCGACTCCAAGGGTCTGTTCCTTGTGGAGGATGTCGCCCAGGCCCACGGTGCGCGGTACCAGGGCGCGAAGGTGGGATCTTTCGGGCACGCCGCCACTTTCAGCTTCTACCCTGGAAAGAACCTTGGCGCCTACGGGGACGGTGGGTGCGTCGTCACCGATGACCCCGAGCTCGCAAAACGGGTGAAGATGTACGCCAACCACGGGAGGGTTCAGAAATACGATCATGAGTTCGAGGGGACCAACAGCCGCCTCGACGGCATCCAGGCGGCCATCCTTTCGGTGAAACTGCCGCACCTCGATGACTGGAACGCAAGACGCAGGAAGATCGCCGACCTTTACCGGGCGAACCTTTCTTCCCTCGACCTTCCCTTCCAGAGAGAAACGGCCGGCGGCACACATGTCTACCACCTTCTGGTCGTGCGGGTCCGCGAAAGGGAAAGGGTCAGGGAATTCCTTTCCGAAAAGAGTATCGCCACAGGGATCCATTACCCCGATGCCCTGCCGGACCTCGGGGCATACAAGCACCTCAGCCTGAAACCCCAGGATTTCCCTGTTTCTTCCAGGTACTCCCGTGAGGTCTTAAGCCTGCCGATCTTCCCCGAGATGACCGAGGAACAGGTGTCCTATGTCTGCGATAACCTCGGCGAGGTCCTCCGGAAATCGGGAGGGGTGTGAACCGTGGCAGAACCCAGGATCCTAAAATCCGGAATTCGCGATGTTCTTTTCGGCGATGATGTCACTGTTGTTGAACCGGTGAACCTCTACGATTGCGCCATCGGTGACGGCTCATTCATAGGGCCCTTCGTGGAGATCCAGAAAGGCGTGATCATTGGTAAGCGGTGCAGGGTCCAGTCCCACGCTTTCATCTGCGAACTGGTCACCATAGGGGACGACTGTTTCATCTCTCATGGGGTAATGTTCGTGAACGACACCTTCTCAACGGGCGGCCCCGCGGGAGGCAACAAAAGCCTCTGGAAAGCCACCAACATAGGCTGCCACGTGTCCATTGGGACGAATGCCACCCTAATGCCGGTGTCTATCTGCGACCATGTCGTTATAGGCGCCGGTGCCGTGGTCACCAAGGATATAGATACCCCCGGGTTTTATGTAGGAAACCCGGCCCGGCTCCTAAGGCCGATGAAAGGGGTGAAAGACGGTGCATAGGTTTGCCCTTGTAGGGTGCGGAAGAATAAGCGAAAAGCATCTTGAATCCATCCGTTCCCTTTTCTCCGAATTCCGTGTAAACCTGGCAGCGGTTTGCGACATTCTGCCGGATCGTGCGAAGGGGGCGGCCAGACCTTGGGGTGGGTCCTGCAAAATTTATACCGATTATGCGGAAATGCTTGAAAAGGAAGACTTTGATATCGTCTCCATCTGCACTCCCTCGGGCCTGCACCCAAAGCACACGATCCTGGCAGCCATGGCCGGCAAACATGTCCTGTGCGAAAAGCCGTCAGGCACGAAGCTTGCCGAGGTAGATGCCGCCATCGATGCCTGTGATACGGCCGGCGTCAAGTACTTCGTCGTCAAGCAGAACCGCTTCAACAAAACCGTGCAACTCCTGAGAAAAGCCCTGGAAGCCGGCCGGTTCGGCCGCCTCTACATAATCACCTCCAACGTCTTCTGGACCCGGCCTCAGGACTACTACGACATGGCACCCTGGCGTGGCACTTGGCCCCTCGACGGCGGTTGCCTATCGAACCAGGCCGCCCACTACGTAGACCTCGTGCAGTGGTTCGGCGGGGCCGTGGAGTCCGTCCAGGCCTTCAGCGCCACTCTCTCCCGCAGGATCGAGGCCGAGGACACCATCGTGGTGAACCTCCGCTTTCGCAGCGGTGCCCTGGGGAGCATAAACGTGACGGTCCTCACCTACCCCAGGAACCTTGAGGGCAGCATCACCATCCTAGGCGAGAAGGGTACCGCCCGCATCGGGGGCGTCGCCCTCAACAGGATAGAGCAGTGGCAGTTTGACGCCCCCCACCCCATGGATGAAGAGGTCGAAAGCATCAGCTACGAGACGGGCAGCGTCTACGGCTTTGGCCACCTGGACTTCTACCGCCACTGCCTGGACGTGCTTGATAACGGGGCGGAGGAGCTGGTCAGCGGCAGGGAAGGCCGCAAGACTGTGGAGATCATTGAGGCGGCGTACCAGTCGGCCCTTTCGGGTAGCCAGGTCAAGCCCGGCGCCCTGCCAAGGTGACTCAAGCATGGGGAATTGTTTAGGCAATTCTCCGGTTGGAGTAGCAAAAAGCAACCATTCCAATGAATTGGAAGGACGATAATTGTGAGAGTACTTGTTTTCCCATCTTGGTACCCACCAGATGGAGGGAGCTTCTTTGTTGAACAGATTCAAGCCCTCCAAAAGATTGGAATTAAGGATATTTCGGTCCTTTACGCCGAGCCTGTCGGGTTAAGAAAAATTTTTAGCAATGGTTTTAAATCAACGATAAGAAAATTTAGGATCGAGCGTAACGAAGAGTTTGGCATTATTACGATCCGGAAAAAATATTACCAGCTCCCTAAATTCCAACTCGTGAATTTGTATCTTCAAACCAAGGCCTTTTTGTGCCTCTTTGACCAATTCCAGAAAGATAACAGAATGCCCGATGTTATACATGTTCACAGCGCAGTATGGGCTGGTTGGGCTGCCTATAAAATAAAACAAAGATATGAGATCCCTTACGTCATAACAGAGCATCGGGGCAGGTTTACTTTAAACCACCCGTCCTGTAGGAAAAAAGTAAAGGGCTGGTTTTCTTTTTTTCTGACGAGAATATATGGGAATGCCAATCGCGTGATTTTAGTTGCTAGGCATCTGATCAATGGCTTACAAAAATATATTGCACCCGATGATGGAAGGATTGCCATAATCCCTAATGGTGTTTTCACTGATAGGTTTTCAATGAAAGAAGAAAAGAAAAAAGAGGCGTTTACGTTTGTCTCAGTAGGGGGATTAAACTTTTTAAAAGGTTATGATGTCCTTTTGAAGGCTTTCGAAATTTTGTTAAATAAGTCAACCGCTGATATTCGGCTAGAAATTGTGGGCGGCGGTTCAGAAGAACGAACCTTAAAAGAATTATCCCTTTCCTTGGGTTTGCAGGACCATGTGTTTTTTTGGGGCTCCCAGTCACGGGAGGAGGTTGCATCAATCCTTCGAAATTCAGATGCTTTTGTGCTCGCAACTAGGCTGGAAGCACAACCCGTATGTTTCATAGAGGCTATGAGTTGCGGACTCCCGATAGTTGCCACAGAAGCTGTACCTGAAGAAATTTGTCCAGAGTTTGTCGGGTTTCGTGTTCCTGTCGATTCGGTGAATTCCATTGCAAGTGCTATGGAGGATGTCCTTTTAAACTACAGAACCTTTGACAATTATAAAATCAGAGAGTTTGCTATATCATCTTTTGATTTCCTAAAAGTAGCAGGGAAAATTATGCAAGTCTATGAGCAGACTTTTGAAAATCCTTTATGCGGTACGTAAAGATGATGGAAAAATTGCAGGGAGCTGCTACTTCACCTCCCACAAAACAGGACTCTGAGGGAAAATGCTTTAAAACCCGAGATAACCTTTTGTCGATACTTCTGACAAGAAATAGCGTAGCTAATAGCGTCCTCCTCTTAACTGGTGGAACAGCGATTGCTCAAATATTAAATATTGCATCAATGCCCATCCTTTCCAGAGTGTATTCACCTGCTGATTTTGGCGTACTGGCTCTTTTTACGTCTTTAACGGGAATTCTGTTAGAAATATCAAACCTACGCTACTATGGCGCGATTCCCTTACCCAAAAAGGATGCTTTTGCCGATAGCCTTGTCTTACTCAGTTTTATTATCCAGTTTGTTTTTATTTCTTTAATGGCGATTGCTTTGTTTTTTGCAAGAAGTACCCTGCTAGGGCTAGTCTCTTCGGATTTATTAATGCCTTATTGGGTACTAATTCCTCTAGGAATTGGAGCAATGGGGTCTTATCTTATTTTTTCCCAGTGGGCAATCAGAGAGCAAGAATTCCCATTGATAGCCAAGACCAAGCTGGTTCAAAGTATTTCGGGGATCATGACCAAACTTTTTTTGGGTTTTTGGGGGCTAAAGCCTCTCGGGCTCCTGCTGGGAGCAATCGTCAGCCAGGCTGGTGGCACCATAAGCCTAGGTAACAGGCTTGTCAGGAAAAGGGGGATCCCTAAGGCCGATTTAAGTAGGTTAAAGCAAGTAACGATCAAATACCGTAAATTCCCCCTTTTTACTACCTGGCAGGCCTTACTGAACAGCCTTGGGAGACATATCGCGCCTTTTTTTCTTGTTGCTTTTTGGGGACCCCAAGTAGCGGGTTATTTTGCTTTTAGTCTCCAAATTTTGCATCTCCCGGCCTATTTTGTTGGACAGGCAATGTCACAAGTTTTTGTACAAAGAGCGAGCGTGGCCAAATATCAAGGCAACTTACAAGAAACTTCCAGACATTTTTTCAAAGTCTTGCTGTTGGTGGGGATTTTCCCCATCCTGTGTTTGGGGCTCATAGCTCCTCAAATTTTTAGTATCGTATTTGGACCTCAATGGCATATGGCAGGGGTGTATGCCAGAGTGTTGTCCCCTTGGGTGGCACTGTCTTTTATTAGTTCACCTCTTTCTGTCCTTTTTTCAATTCAGAACAGGCAAGAAGTTGGGCTTGCGTTCGAGGTGAGTTTTGTCCTTTCAAGAACATCGGTTCTAGTGTTTGGGACAAAACTGGGCGACAGCCTTTTTGTTTTGACTCTTTTCAGCGGCGTTAATTGTTTTTTTCTTTTATTAATAATCATTTGGCTAATGGCAGAAACCGGCAATAGGAAGGGCGAAATAATCTATGACCTTTCAAAAGAATGGTTTCGGGCAATAATATTTTTATTCCCAGTAACACTTGCGTTGCTGTTGAAGACTTCTTTGTTGCTTTCTTTTCTTTTAATTTTAATTGTGGGTATTATGTACGTCTGGGTGCTAAACAAAGAACTACCAGGGCTCCTTGACTTCTAGTGGCCGGATGTTGGTTTTTAGATAATCATTCCCTGGCAAGTTGTTTGAGCAGCGTACAGGAGGAATTCCCTATGATTCATATGAAGTTGAAAAACAAACAATACCGTCAATATTACGAGTCGGAAACTGGTTTCGTAACAGGAACGGCCTTCACGAAAACAGGGCAGATGCTTTCCGGGGAAGCCTTG
The DNA here is from genome assembly GCA_002070395.1 of Synergistetes bacterium ADurb.Bin155. Taxonomy (GTDB): domain Bacteria; phylum Synergistota; class Synergistia; order Synergistales; family Thermovirgaceae; genus 58-81. The sequence goes on along the minus strand of MWDE01000005.1, from coordinate 75,276 downwards.
ATGAATTATGTCGCATCCTTTGATGCCGCCAATAACCTCGTCCAAACCCTTCCCGACCTGAACGGCTTTTACGCTTTTGCCGTCAGGAAAAACGGCGATCTAGTCGCCGCCGTCGATCGGATACGGAGCATACCCCTCTTTTATGGCCAAAAGAGTGACGACTTTTTCTTGAGCGACACGGCCGAATGGGTCCGGGAACAGGTCGGTGATACGCAAATGGACCCTTTGGCGAAGGAAGAGTTTTTGGCCTGCGGTTACGTGACAGGCCCAGATACTTTATTCCCCAATGTAAAGCAACTCCAGGCGGGGGAGTTTCTCGAAATGCGACCCTCTGAATTTGACGCCGGATCAAACACTCAAAGGTACTACCGATACGTTCATCATTACCCAATGCAAAGCATAACTGAAGAAGATCTTCTTCGATTCCATCAGGGGGTGATGGAAAATATTATTGATAGGCTCATCCGTTTTGCCGCTGGCAGAACAATAGTCATTCCCCTAAGCGGTGGCCACGATTCAAGGCTCATCGCCCTGATGTTAAAAAAAGTAGGCTACCCTGACTTGGTGTCCTTCTCCTACGGAAGACCGGGGAACCATGAAGCGGATATCAGCAAACAGGTTGCAGATAGCCTCGGCGTACGTTGGGAGTTTGTAGAGTATTCCAACGACCTTTGGAGAGAGTGGTATGAGTCCCCAGAGATGAAAGCATATTTTGACATGGCAGGGAATCTATCTTCTCTTCCGCACATCCAGGACTGGCCTGCCGTGTGGGCTTTCAAAAAAGAAGATCGGATACCCGATAATTCAATTTTCGTGCCAGGACATACTGGAGACAAAATAACAGGGAGCTTGAGTAGGTCCTGTCCTTGTATTTACAATTCAAGCAGAAAGATTAATTTGCCCCAAGAAATAATGAATTGTCATTACAACCTGTTCGATTGGTCAAAGAGGAAGGGCAAACTGTACTCCCTTTTCGAAAAGAAGATCCTGGAAGTTCTGGATAGCCTAGATCAATATCCCGACCAGTCGAGTGCTTTTGAATCCTGGGATATTTCTGAAAGACAGCCCAAATTTATTGTCAACTCCTTGAGGGTTTACGAATACTTTGGTTATGAATGGTGGATCCCCTTCTGGGATAAGAAGTTCATGGATTACTGGTGCTGGATAAGGCCAGAAAATAGACTTAACCAGTCACTGTATATCAAGTTTGTTGACAATCTTGCAAAGGAGCTGGGTGTTGCAATACATGAAAAAGAGGTCAAGGAGTTGTTCTCCAAAAAGAAACTGATCCCAATCGCGAAGCGGGTATTGCCAGATGAGATCAAAAACTGGTTGAGAAAGAAAAGGAGACTTCATTTTTTTAAGGACGATCCAATGGGTTGGTATGGAATTCACGAGGATGGATATGTCATCGAACAGATAAAGAATGGGGCTTCAATGATTAACTCTCTTCTGGCAGTGGATTACATAAATGGATTAAATAATAGAAAGCCTCAAGATTAGTTCTTTTATTCTTTGTAACCTGGAGCAGGACGAAGAGCTGTAGCTTATCGAACGTCCGCCATTTTCCTGTCATCCCGGACGGCTGTAGGGGGAGGTCGCGGAGTATTCCGTCAGAGCACCTTAATAAGCAGTCTCAAAGCCTACGGCGTTTCGCTTCTGTTGGTGGTAGGTTTATCGTACCCGAAAGAAAACCCCGCTGAAAAGATAGTTGCCTCTTGCCACAACCAATCTGCGGAAGATGTTTAAGCTTAACAAGGCTACTTTGGGCTATAATGACAGAAAATTAGCATAGGTCATTTGAAAAAATGATTCGAAGCTGAAAATACATCTTTCCCAGAGAGAGAACTAAAGGATGGGAAACGGGGATTAGGTTCATTGCTCTTTGTTTAGAGGCCTAATATGTATATTAACGCTGGGATTATCGATCAGCGATTGAGTGGTTGGACATTCGTTAAGAATATAGTCGAGATGTTAGGGCAATACGGCGACCACCTGTTGCAGCGAAATATAAGATGCTATCTCAGAATGCAGAACAATAATGTGAAGATCGCGATTCACAATGCCCCGCTCTTCGATAAGGCGGACATCTTTTATTTTTTTGCTCAACATTAGTAGAATCTTGACAAGGGAAGTCGCCTACTCCAATTTAGCAATACCGTAAATTTTCGAAGATCTGGAAAAATCATTCGGCCCCAGTGAAATTTCGTCGCAGCAGTATTCGGGTACTTTCAGACGGGCGAACCTCCTGGAAATGCCCCTTTCGAGAAGGAGGTATTGAAATGAGCGAAGATATACTTCCTGTTACAACGGAAGTATTGGTCTGGGCGCGGGAACGTGCTGGCTATTCTATAGATGAGGCGGTTGCTAAGGCGAAGATTCGTGCCGGCAGAGACGGGAAATCCCCGGAGGAGCGGTTGTTATCGTGGGAATCGGGAGAGAGTGCTCCCACGGCAACACAATTAAAGGACCTTGCCCGCATCTATTTCCTCCCCGTCATAACCTTCTTTCTGCCCTCTCCCCCGATAGAAGTATCTGGACTAAAAGATTTTCGAACCATCGGTAACCACAGGTTTACCGTATCCTCCCCAAAGTTTTTGGCGCTTAAACTAAGAATTGAATCCCTTCACGACACGCTGAAAGAGATTTCCGAAGCCGACCCTGAACCCCTGGTACCTTTTGTTGGTTCGTTGACTATGGAAACTCCTATTGAAAAAGCAGTTGAAACCATCAACTCCCTAATTCCGTGGTCTGTGCCCGTGCCTGCGAATTTAAGAACGCCGAGAGATGCTTTTAATGAACTCAGGGAGAAAATTCAGGTTTTAGGGGTTTACGTGACCCTCAGGGGCGATTTAGGCAGTTATCATACCCAAATCCAGCCGTCGGAATTTAGGGGAATTGCCATAGCAGACAAAATTGCGCCGCTGATTGTAATAAATCCCTATGATTCGGATGCAGCCCATGTCTTTACGCTGATCCATGAATTTGTACATATTCTCTTGGGAAACAGTGCAATATCCAACCTGGACGACCAGATTTCTCAAAAATATGTAAAAGAAGAGCTTTTTTGTAACAGCGTAACCGCTGAATTCCTCGTCCCGGAAAAATATCTCCTTCAAATCATCCCTGAGGATATCGGTAGTATGGACTTGCAGGAATTTGCAAATGAAGTAGCCGTTATAGCAAAAGACTTTCATGTCAGCAGGCTGGTTATCGCCCGAAAACTGAAGGATTTAAAATACATAAACGACTCAACGTATTGGACGTTTTATGACTCGCTTGCCCAGGCTGGCAAAAAAAGTTGGGAAAGAGGGTCAAGAAAAGGAGGGCCAAGCGCCAACGTAGTTGCAAAATACCGTCTGGGTGAAAAACTGGCAAGCCGGATTATTGAAGCGGCTGACAGTGGGATAATTTCTTACTCAAGCGCATCCTATGCACTGAACATTAAAGCTGGAAGGTTTGACAAGGTGATGGCATGATTTATGTCTTTGATGCATGCGCTCTTATTACAGCACATCGTATCGACCTTCCATTTACACGATTTCAACCATTCTGGGACTGGATGTCCGAGCAAACTGAAAAGGGAGCAATATCCTTTCCTTCCGTCGTGTTGAAAGAGTGTTCAGGTACCGATAAGCTGGCATGTTGGTTGCATGAGCACGCAGAACCCTATGAAACATCGGATAACAAAGCTTTTCCATATCTAAGAAGGGTTTTACAAGCTTATGGAGGTAATATTGAAGCTAAAGATTTAGGAAAGAATGAAAACGACGCGATAATCATTGCTCATGCAATGGCAATACGGGAAGATGGCAAAAAAGCAACGATCGTGACATATGAAAGAAGGAACAACGCAATCAAGCCGGGTAATATGAGTATACCTAATGTCTGTGAAAAATTGGGAATACCTTGGTTCAGTCTTCCTGCTTTTCTGTGGACACATTTACATTCTACATTTAAAAAGGATTGAGTTCTGATGCTGGTGTAAATTCAAAAGGAGTCTCCTATTCAAGGTTTTATTTTGAATGTGGTACTTCGCTTTTCCTAAGTGTTGAGCGCCACGAAATCGTAGACGAGGGACTCTTGCAACAAAGTAAGGTGATTGTACTCTATTTGGCACTGGTATCAGGATGGTGCTATGGACCTCATGGCTTATGAACACTTTATTGGTACCGAGTCGGCCGCCAGGAAATTAGTGTTGGGATTTTGCTGGAAAACTAACAAAGGTTTTGTCCTGAATGCAGGCAAAGAAAACTTTACAGGCTTACTGACGGTAGACGTTGATGTTCCTGTTGAGGCTATACCTTCCACGACTTCTCCGGATGGATAAAACTTTTTAATAATCTGTAACGGAACACCTATTTGTTACCCCGAGGAATTGGGATTCCTCGGGGTTTTCAAAAACAGATGTCAAAGATGAGCTGGGCGGGAAAGTGGAAAGACTAATGTCGGAGGTTTGGCGGGGCCGTAACCCTCCTCTGGCACAACAGCTCCTTTCTGTCGGAAAAGGACTGGGAGATATATGAGGAGATCATCCGGGCGTAGGGTTGTTTTGGTTCAGTTTTGTCCCAGCCCCCGCTATGAATTCGATTGTTCTGTAATATTTTTGGAGTATGCTTCTCTGTTGTTCTGGGTCTAGCCCCAGTTTAGCGATATTTTGTTTCATCCCCACGACCTTTTCCTGCAAGTCGGGAAATTTGAACCGAAATATCCACTGTTCAGGGTCAAGTTTGTCGATAACGTACAATATTTTTCGCACAATTGTGTTTAATAAGAAGCAGCAGTCCCCTGAAGGGTGTAAGGTTTTATCTGCGACAACAAAACCTACCCCTGAAGCGGAGGCTGCTGCATATGAAAGATATCACGAAAAAAGCGTGTGAGACACGGCCGGTTTCTAAAATCAACAGCATTGACGAGGGAGAGATCCGCAATCATCTTGACCAGATGGTAAAGAAGAGTGTGGAAGACACGCTGAACAGTCTCCTGGACGCCGAAGCCGACGCTTTGTGCAAGGCCACGCGATATGAGCGTTCCCCGGACCGTGTGGATACCAGGGCAGGTTACTACACCAGGCAGCTGAATACGAAGGCCGGCGAAGTGACCCTCCGGATGCCCAAGCTCAGAAAGTTGACCTTTGAGACCTCCATAATAGAAAGGTACCGCAGGAGGGAGGCTTCGGTAGAGGAGGCCATGATTGAGATGTATCTCGCCGGTGTATCCGTGAGGCGTGTTGAAGATATCACGGAAGCCCTTTGGGGTACTAAGGTAAGCCCTTCGACCATAAGCAACATGAACCGGAAGATTTACGGCCATATAGAAAGCTGGAGGAATCGTCCCCTTGAGGGAGAGCACCCCTATGTCTATCTTGACGGAATCTGGCTGAAGAGAAACTGGGGAGGCGAGGTTGAGAACATATCCGTACTAGTGGCGATAGGTGTAGACAGCGAGGGCTACAGAAAAGTTATCGGCGTGGCTGAAGGCGGCAAGGAGGACAAGGAGAGCTGGCTGAACTTTCTAAGGTACTTGAAGGAAAGGGGGCTGAAGGGTGTTCGCCTCTTCATCTCTGATAAATGCTCAGGACTTGTGGATGCCCTTGGTGAAGCCTTTCCTGAATCTAGATGGCAGAGGTGCGCGGTTCATTTCTATCGCAACGTATTCACCGTAACTCCCCGTGGCAAGATGCGCGCAGTGGCAGACATGCTCAAGGCGATTCACGCTTCTGAAGATCTTAAGGCTGCGGAGAAAAAAGCGGAGGACGTGGTGGTGAAACTGCGGGAAATGAAGCTTCATAAGGCTGCTGAGATAGTAAAAAAAGGCGTCTCCGAGACCTTCAGCTACTATAACTTCCCCCCGGAGCACCGCAGAAGTCTCAGGACGAACAACCCCCTTGAGCGAATTAACCGCGAGATCCGGCGCAGAACGCGGGTGGTTGGCGCTTTCCCGGACGGCAATTCGGCCCTCATGCTTGTGGCTGCCAGACTAAGACATATAGTATCTACCAAATGGGGAACTCGAAAGTACATGGACATGGAAAAGCTATATGCATACGAAAGGGATCGTGAACCTGAGGTTATGGCCGGATGCGTTTTAATAAAATGACACCCTTGTTCGGGGAGACTGCTGAATATTAAGCCCGAGAAAAAAATGTGCGAAAAATTCTTGACACTACCGAAAGGATATATATTGACAGTATACAAGATTATGATATTTTATTGTCCTCTATAATGAACCATCGCGGTTTTTAGATTTCTCACCCGTGATTATTACATCCTGGTTTCGCTACTGCTAAGAAAAAGTCTTTAATGGAATAAAACAACAGGAATGGCCATATATACATCATCGCGGGAAAGAATTTTGTGGTTGCAAAGAATCCCCCACCTGAATGAACCATGAATAAGGAAGCAGCAAACCACGAATATATACTCAAACCCCATAGGTTTGATGAAGCAACTTTGAATAAAAAACCGCAAAGAAAACCTAGGAATGAAAAAAAGGCCAAAGATAGAAACAGGGGGAGATAAATCAAATATGTTTGTAAAGGAACGACATTTCCTTTTTCAGAGCTGTTCTTGACTTGTCGAAGGAAACCATGATGCCAAGATGGAGTGTACCGTAGCTTTGTGCCGAAATATTTATTCGAATAAATAAATATTTGACCAAGCCCCATGTTTAACCCGATATCTTCAAATGTAATTTTACGGTATGAAGGTGTTTCATAATAATAATTGAAGCTTGAAAAATTTCCGAAGGAGTAAGGGGATATTCTGTCTGGTTGTTCAGAGGTGCGACCTTCTTTTATAAACATGGATCCCATAAAAAATATAATAAGGAACAGAAAAAAGTATACATGGGTTTTTCTCACTTTGAAGGAATAAACAATGGGGACGATCAGATAAAAAATGGCGACAGTCAGGTAAAGAAAGGCAGCTCTTAGGGAGATAGAGAATAACAATAAAGGAACTAATGGCCATGTCTTCTTCCTGTCAGTAAAATTAAACCAGAACAAAGCTGCTATATTTGCTTGCCAAAGTAAAGTCCAGGAACTATTGAAAAAGGAACTTTCAAGTAAATAATGATTGTTTAAATACAAATCTATCAATAAAGATAAGTTGTGTATATCCATACCTTGGATTAATTTGAAGGAACCAATCGTTCCTGATAAGACGCATGTTAGAAAAGAAAAATGGTAAGGTCCTTTTTCTGATATTTCGTTTTTATTTTTTGTTTTAATACAAATAATCCCTATCAGCGAACTGAATAAAAAGAGGGTCGAAAAAGAGACAAAAAAAATGGCTGACTCTATTGAGAACTGATGCTCTAGTCTTAATTCCTTCGTGATTTCAAAAAACGACAGGAATGATAAATGGATTATTAGACCTCCACAGAAAAGGGCAGGGGGGGAAATAAACCATTGGGGATTTTTCATCACGTTCCGAAGAAATATAGAAAAAAATAAGAACATAATGCCGAATATTATTAATAACGTTAAGGTCATTTTTCAAGACCTCCGATAATCTCGTTAAAAAAATGAATAAGTTTTTCTATTTTTATGTTCCAATCTAATTTTTCCTCAGCGAAAGACCTAATCTCTTTCACCATGGCTAATGGTTCAAAATTAAAATATAGGCTTTCAACAAAAGTCACAACCTGGGCCAAGTTAATATACCCGTCCTTGTTTGGTTGAAGGTGCATGCCAAAAGGAAATGTCGGAGGGAAGTCGGGATCAATTGTGCCGTCAATAAAGGGTATTCCGCGAACACAATACTCTCTGAGTTTCAAGGCACAACCTTCAGACATTCCTGTTCGATGTCTGCCGAAACTGCCAACGCCAAGATGAGCATTGTCAAAAAAAGAATCCAGCGCTCTGGGTGACCTTGGTTCCCAAAATCTAATAGCATCTTCAATGTCTAACCTTTTTGAAATCTCTTTAAGCCTTTGATTGTTTTTTCCAGCTCCAACAATATTGAATGATATTTTTTTAGGTCCATTGTATTTTGCGATACTTTTAATAATAGAATCTAATCCATGCCATTTACTGATATTACCGACAAAAATCAAATTCATTTCCCGGTCAAAGATAGGTGCTTTCCTCCTTACAGGGGAATGTTTTAATGAAATACCGTTTGAAATGACCCTTATTGGAATAAGCTTTTTTGTCACTTTTGCTAAAATCGCACTTTGGTCCCGTGCTATTTCATTGGTTACGCATACCATGCCACTTGTTCTCGACTTTGTTATCGGACCTATTGTCTTTTCGAAAAAAAATTTCGGCCAATCTCGATTTGAAAGCAATTCTTTTATCTCGTTTGTTTGATGTTCTGTTATTACCGGTTTCTCAATTTCGTTAAGGAAAAACCCAAAAAAAGGATCGCCCGCGGGATATCTTAAGTAAACAATATCAGGATTCAGCTTTCTGATTTGTAGAAGTGCTTTTTCGTAGATAACTTTTTTTTGGGTTAATTTACGTAACCTAGAAAAGGATAATGAATTTGAGGAAATGGGCAAAGATTTGCTTAACTCTAAAGGACCATCATAAAGGGTACTTCCATCCTCATTAATTAGTAGAAGCCAAGAAGAAATACCCTTTTCGCATAATGCGTTGTGTTGTGATAAAATTTTCTGCCAAACTCCCAAATGTTGAGGAGAGAATCCTCCAACATAGAGAAAAACCACTTTCATTACTCCGGCACCACCCCTTCAATTGTTTTGCTTTCTTGAAATCCTATTAGCCATTTGGCGAAAATACTGTAATTTTTTGTTGCATCAAATCGGTTTTCCCAAAGGTAAAAGGCCTTGTCTCTTTCCGTGATATGCCATTCCTGTCTTTTAATGAGGGTCAGTAGATTTGCGATATCTTCTGGGGATACTTTTGGGGGTAGTAGCCAACTGCCACCTAGTTCCGGCGTGATTAATTCAGAAGTGCCTCCGACATTGGTCGCAACACTGGGGATTCCTCTGCTCACAGCTTCCATAATACTGACGGGTATTCCTTCACTGGAGCTGACACTAATGAACAGATCTACCGGGTTTGTCTCATAAAATTCCAGTACCTTTTCATTTTTAAAATAACCAATGAGATTGGCTGAAAAAAGCGGATTTTCTTTTTTTGTTTCGTTAACAGAACGTAGGACCCTGCTCATCTCGGGGCCGTCACCGATATGGGTCCATAAAACAGGAAAGTCTACTTGACGTAGGGCTTCTGGGATTAGATGGACCCTCTTCAATGGTTTAAGGGAAGAGCATGAAGCTATCCTAAAAATTCCATCGGTTGAAAAGCTCGCTTTCCCACCACGGGCGACCCCAAGCCGAAAAGTATGGACTTTATTTTTGAAACCGGGATACTTGCTCGCCAAATAGTTTTCTCCATTTTGAGAAATGGTCACCACTGCATCAATATTTTCCATTATGTGCCTCTGAAAAGGACAAAATCGGGGCGTATTGGCATAATCGTAAAGGTCGTGTCCATGGGCCCGGGTAATAGTGAGCAGGTCCACACCTGCTTTCCCCCGCGAAATAACCGCGGCCAAAGCCTCGTAGCTCATCCAGTAACTGTAAATTACCTGTATACCTTTCGTTCTGGATATTTCAGAAATAATTGGGGCAATGATCTGTGCCCTGACGGCCCTCCAAAAGGCTCTTATAAAACCAAGGGGATGAAGCAAATGGATCAAGTCATTCCTGCCTTCTTGAAAAAGGTACGGAAAAGAGCCAAGGCAATACCTAATTAAAGAGATCACGCTCCTTTTTTGGTTTGTTACGTATTGTGATTCAAGTTCAAGCACGCTGACATTTTCCGGGAGGTTATACACTCGTTGTTGGTTATTAGCCCCACAGGGCAAAATAAATACATTAAAATATTTCGAAATTATTTGTACTTCCAAATCTAAAAAGGGCTCCCCGCCTCTAAAGGGGTAAACGCCGGAAAGCAGTAATAAATTAGGCTTCTTCATGATCCGACCTATGCGCTATTAGCTTATCCAGAGTGATTGACATTTTCTCCGCCAACGCCGCCCAGTCGTAATGCTCCTCAGCGTAGGCGCGACCCCTGTATCCCATTTCCTGCCTTTCTTTTGGAGACATTTGGATTACTTTATTGAGAACGGAAGGGAAATCTTCAATACTCTGGGCGATCAGGCCTGCCCCCGATTGCATTACCGGGTTCTCTGCACAGTCTCCTATGAAAAGTATCGGCTTGCCCATCGCGTGGTAATCTGCCAGTTTGTTCAGGCTTATGCCGTAGCGGTAGAGGCGGCAGGGTTCAAGGTAGGTTAACAGCGCGTCGGCCTTGTTCAATATTGGGGGTAGTTCATTTTTAGGCACGGCGTCCAGGAAACAGACTGGAAGGCCTTCCTTTTGCGCTCGCTCCCTCAGGCGGGGTTTCAACGGTCCGTCGCCGACGAGGGTAAGGCGGATCTCGGGGTGCTTTCGGGTGACAGCGGGCAACTTGTCGAAGACCTGGTCGAGCCCGTTGGCTAGGCCGTGGGCCCCGGCATAGCAAATGTCGAAAGAATCTTTCCCCGCTTCTTCATCGGCCTGGGGCAAGTTCTTGAAAAGTTCCAGGTCCGTCCCGTTGGTGATCCATAGGAACTTCTCATCGGGGATGCCGAAACGTTCTTTGTAGTACTCCTTCATCAACGGTGCTGTGATTATCACTAGGTCCGCCGACCGAGCCAGTTTCCGGTCCAGATGGTCCAGGTAGACCAGGAAAGGATGCCATCGGGAGTAACCGCCCAGTTCTATGGGTGTAAGGGGCCAGAGGTCCCTCACCTCGTAGACGAAGGGGACGTCGAACTGTTTCGCCAGTATTCTCGCTGCGTCGGCCCCGAAAAGGGTCATCGTCGAACCCAGGATCATATCCGGTTTCCCATGCCGGCCCAATGCCATTTCGCTGTAGGCACGCCGCCTAAAAGCGATCATGTTTATAATCCGCCCTAAAGACCTATTGTCCCTGTAAGGCGGTGTGGGGATCGTCAGGAATTGGACGCCTTCGAACTCCGATAGCTGGACCTTGGGCTTTTTTGGCAGGTCATCGTTAGTGGGCTGCTTTTTTAGGTAAAGGTCAAAGCTCCCATAGATTATCAGTGTCCTTATACCCGACCCGATGAGCCTTTTAGCCAGTTCGAAATGCCGGGTCAACCCGGCAACGTCAGGCTTGGAAGCGTACTGGTTTATTACCCAGAGCTTCAAGCTATTTCCGCCCCTATCATCTACTTCGCCCCCCGCATGCCGAGCATGGTCTCAGCGGTCTCCAGGATGATCTGGATGTCCAGCAGTGTGTCGCGGTTCTTCAGATAGTACAGGTCGTACTCCAGTTTCTTTTTCGTGTCCTCTATCCCCGCGGCGTAGCGGTAGTTTACCTGGGCCCAGCCGGTGATGCCCGGACGGAGCCTGTGGCGGTGCGTGTAGAAGGGGATTTTTTCTTCGTATTCGGCGGCGAACTCTGGCTGTTCAGGCCGGGGGCCGACGATGCTCATCTTCCCCCTCAGCACGTCCCAAAGTTGGGGGATCTCGTCGAGACGGAACTTGCGGAGGAACGCCCCGACGGGGGTTATCAGGTCGGCGTCGTCGTCGGCGAAAGCGGCCTGCGCGTTTTCGCGGTTTTTCATGGTGCGGTACTTGTGCATGGTGAAGGTGTTGCCCTCCAAGCCAACGCGATTTTGTGTGTAGAACACCGGAAAGCCCGAGTCAATGATGATAGCCGGAATGATGACCAGGGACAGGAGAGCTCCGATGATAAAGCCCGGCACCGCCACCAGTAGGTCCAGAACCCTCTGGCCGGGTTGGGGGAAGGTCATCTGGAAGAGCATGTTGTAGTAGTTGCGGAAGGCATGGGCCACCACCAGGGGGATCCTGCCCAGGGTGTCTTCCGCGAGCTGGGGCGCGAACTCCAGGTAACAGCCTTCGGCCCGAAGCCGGTCGGTCCATTGCTTCACCGCCGGATCGGCATAGATTTCGGGATTGCCCACCAGGATCGCGCAGGCAGGGGCCGGAGTATGTTCCAGGGAATGCAAAATGGTAGGGTTGATGTAGGCCTTGACGTCCAGATTGTCTCCCAGGTGACTGGCTACCTCCCTGATCAGAGGTTCCCACCTTTCCCGGTCGCCGATGACGAATAACTTCTTGCCTTCCCTCTTGCCCAGGACGAAGTAAGAAGCCGCGGCACGATAGATACTCAGCCCAAAGAAGGTCGTCCCGAAGATCAGGGTCATTTCCAGTTTGGAGATTTTCTGGCCATAGAAAAGAATGAAGACGGGAATTGTTATGAGGCATCCGGCCAGGATCCCCACGAAGATGGAGATGACGGCGTGGTAGAGGTGGTGGCGGCGCACCATGTCGAAGCCGCGGAAGGCGTAGACACCCAGAGTGACGGCGCAGTACAGGATGAGATACTGGCTGAAAAAGTAGATGCCGCAATTGGACTTGACCAGTTGGATTATGTACACGGTCCCCCAGAAGACAGTGGTATGGACTAACAGCTGCAGGTATTTCGCCATACGCATGCGGTCCAGGGTCTCCCTCATGACTGCCGTCACCCCCTACACCAAGAATCAGTATACTCTATTATATCACGCCGGGAGGCGCGTAGAACCGGTAGACCACCCTCTGGCTGAGTTGGGCGGGGCCGAGGCGGTCGCGCTCCCACTCTTGGAGGGCCTCCCAGCTGGAGAAGGTGGTGTGGGGGCTGACCAGGGCCTCCAGCTGCAGGTACCAGGGGTCCTCCACCATGACGGCCACGACGCCCCTGCCGGAGGTCCTGCCCCAGGAGGAGAGCCGGTGTTCGTACCAGTTGCGCACCTGGCCGTTCTGCCAGTAGGTACGGACCCGCTCGGCAACAATCTCGCCCACCAGGACCAGCCCCCGGGGTTCGAGGAAGCCCCTTCGGCCGGGGGCCATGAGGACGCCCGTGAAGGCCGGCTCCCGGCTGGCGTCGAGCCGGGTGAGGCTGCCGAAGGTGCCCGAAAGGAGCGGCAGCTGGAAGGCGAAGCCCTCGGGGGCGCGGGTGTAGTCGAAGGCCAGGCCGCCCATCCACCGGGTGATGCTGTCCTGCTTGAAGGTGACCACGATGCCGGTGTAGGTCTGCTGGCCCGATATGTCCTCCCAGAGGAGCCCCACGTCCCAGTCTCCCATGCTGCGCCCCACAAAGAGGCTGTAGCCCCCACCTGTTTTTCCCATGGGCAGCGTGCGGAGGGGCAGATCGCCGAAACGGGCCTCGAAGTGCCACGGGGGGGAGGTGCGGCGGTAGAAGACGTACCGCTCGGCCCACTCGGCGGGGCGGTCGACGCCGAAGCACCAGTCGACCCAGGCGGCGTGGAGGCCGAAGCCCGATCGGTGGGCGTAGTCGACGGTGGCGATGACGCCGGAGTAGCCGGTGACGTCCACTCCCCCGCCTAGGTCCTCGACGCCAGGGACCTGGTCGAAGGTGGAGATGGCATCGGGGTAGGGGAAGCGGAGGTACCGCACCCGCCCGGCCTTGACACTGAAGCTGAAGACCCCTGAGGGAGAGTTGTGGAAGCCGTACCACTCGAGGTAGTGCTCGTCGAGGCGGGGTTCCCACTCTCCCAGGCCGTTGAGCAGCCTATTGGAGCGGGCGAGGGCGTGCCAGCGGAGCCCCGGCGCCAGGTCGATGTCGGCCCGGAGCTGGAGGTTGCGGAGGTCGAAATGATCGGCCCAGAGGTGGGCGCCGACGCTGAGCTCCCAGGTGCCGTTTAAGGACCCTATGGTGGGGAAGGTCCAGCCCTGGGGAACCTCGCCCCCGGCGGGGGCGGGTGTGCCCCAGGCGAGGGCGAAGACCGCCACGGCTATCGCGCCCAGGATCATCCCCCGTGAGGGCCCCCTCATGACGTCAACTCTCCCTGGGCGAGGGGCGCCGCCTCCGGGTGAACCTTTCCAGGTTCAAGGCCTGGGAGAATTCCTGGAGCTTGGCGCTCTGCTCGGGGTCCTGTTTGGCCCTCCGGACGAAGTCGGCCGCGAAGGCCGCGAAGACGGCCACGAAGAAGCCGAGCATCGTGGCGAGGATGACCATGAGCTTGCGCTTGGGCTTGAAGCGCAGCTCCGGCGGGTCGGCCTTGTCGAGGACCTGGATAACCACGGGGTGGGAGGCCTCCTCGAGGCGGGCGGTCTCGAAGAATTTCAGCAGGGTGCTATAGAGTACTTCCTGGAACTTCCAGTCGCGGTACTTTTCGAGGTATTCGAAGCGGGCGGCGGGCATGCCCCCTGCGGGGTTGAGGGGGTCGCCGGGGTCGGGCTGCTCCTCGAGGCGCTGGATCTCGGCCTTGAGGGCGTCGATCTGGTTGCGCAGTTTGACCGCCTCGGGGTTCTGGGGGGTGGCATAGGCCAGCAGGGAGTTGAGCTGGATCTCCCTGGCGGCGACCTGGGCCCGGAGGTTGATGCGGTTCTGGATGTTGGCCGTGAGCTGGGCCTCGCCCATGTAGACGCCCGTGGACTGCTGGTACTTCTGGAAGTCGGCCTCGGCCCGGTTGAGGCTGGCCCGGGCCTTTTCGAGCTCCTTTTCGAGGTAGAGGCGGCGCTGGGAGGCGCCGGTGACGGCGAAGGTGTCGGCCATCCACTTGAGGCCCTCGATGTAGGCGTTGGCTATGGCGGCGGCCTTGACGGGGTCGGTGTAGACGACGGAGAGGGAGATGGTGCCGTCCTTGTCCTCCAGGGCCTCGGCCTCGCCGATGTACTCCTTGACTATGTCCTTGCGGAGGTTCTCCTTGCCGTGGCCCGTGGTCTCCCGCCAGCCCTCGGGGCCGAAGCGGTCGAGGACCCAGTCCTGGAGGGTGCGGCTTTTGAGCATGCCCACGTAGACGTTTCCCTTGATGTCGGGCTTGATCAGTTCGGCCACGCCGCCGCCCAGCTGCTGCTGGAGGAGGGTGGCCATGGCGGACTGCTCCACGGGGTTGAGGATGCGGGCCGTGGCTTTGTACTGCTTTGTCATGACGAGGCTGACGATCACGGCGAGAATTGCGAAGGCCGCCGTGACGCGGAAAATGAGTCGCTTGTGCCTCGCCAGGACAAGCATCAGGTCGAGGAGGGAGAGTTCGTCGTCTTCGGGGCGGGGGCCATAGGCCTCTCGCGGCCGCTGGGCCTCTTCATGCTGTTTTTCAGTCATTTCCATTCTCCGTTGATGGCGCGGCCTAGTTGGTTATGTTGTGGATGCTCAGGGCCGTCACGGCCATCTTGTAGATTATGTCCACGTAGTCCCGGGTCTGGCGGAGACCCCGGTAGCTTTCGATTTTCTGGGGGACCACGATGGCGTCGCCCGGTTCGATGAGGTTCCACTCGATGTCCTGGTTGAACTCCTTGACCCAGGGCGTGGTGGCCCTGGCCGACTCCTTGGTGCGCATGGCCGTGCCGTCAGCCTTGAGGACGTAGACCCTCTCGGGGCTGGCCTCGCGGGAGTAGCCGCCGGCCATGAGGATGTACTGCTTGTAGGAGAGGTTCTTGTCGTAGACGAAGGACGACGGGTTGAGCACCGCCCCGATGACCTGCACCGTGGACGGGTTGCGGGGCACGTAGAGCTTGTCGCCGTGCTCCAGTTCGATGTCGTAGGCCGAGCCCTTCAGCACGGACGGGGCGGCGATCATGGTGGTGACCCGGCCCGTGGCCTTGGTGTTCCTCAGGGCCTCGAGGAGGCGGGTCTTCTGCTGGGCCTCCATCTGGAGCATCCTGGTCTCGTCAGGGGTGAGGGCCGAGGAGAGTTCGTTGAGGCCCACGGCCAGCAGGTCCTTCTCGAAGCGCTGGACCATCTCGTCGATCTGTTGCTGCTGGGCCTTCTTGACGCTCTCGCGGGTGAAGATGGCCCCGCGGGTGTAGGCGTTGAGGGAGAAGCCGCCGGCGCGCTCGATGAGGGAGGAGAGGCGTTCGCCGGGCCCGATGGTGTAGACGCCGGGGTAGGTCACCTCGCCGTAGACGGCGACCTGCTTGTATAGCTGCCAGTCGGGGACGGCCCGGACGAAGATGTAGTCGTTCATCTGGAGGGTGATGTTGTGGGCGGGGTCGCCCTTGAGGGCCGCGCCGAGGCTGACCTTGATCCTGGTGGTTTTGGGCCCGCTGTCGGTGACCTCGACGCGGGTGATCTCGGCTTCGTCGGCGGCGTAGTAGAGCAGGCCGCCGGCCCAGTGGATGACGTCGCTGACCTTGTTGACGCCCCCATTGATGGCGAACTCGCCCGGTTTGGCCACGGGTCCCGAGACGCGGACGACGCTCTGCCGCTCCACCACCGAGAAGAGGCGGAGGTAGTCGCCGTCCTGCAGGGTGGTGCCCTTGAGGGAGGTGCGGGAGAGGGCCTTGAGGTCGCCCTCGAGCATGGTGCGGTACTGGCGGTCCACGACGCGCATCAGCTGGATGCGCCCCTCGAAGCCGGTGGAGGTCATGCCCCCGGCCATTTCGATGAGGCCGTCGACGCTCAGGGGTTTCTTCATTTCATATATGGCGGGGCGCCGGACGTTGCCCGTGACGGCCACCTGGGGACCCACGTTGGGGATGAAGATGACGTCCTCGGGCATGAGGCGGATGTCCTTGGTCTTGTCGCCCTTCATGAGGAGGTCGTAGAGGTCGAAGTCGGTGACGACCTTGCCGCCCCGCTTGACCTGGACGCTCCTCATGGAGCCGCTCTCGTTGGGGCCGCCCGAGACGAGCAGGGCGTTGACCAGGGTGGAGAGGGAGGAGATGGTGTAGCCGCCGGGCCTGCGGGCGTTGCCCACGACGTAGACCTTTATGTTCTTGAGGGCGCCCAGGGTGACGCTCATCTCGTAGTTGGAGTAGAAGCGAGAGAACTGCTCGTCCAGGACGTCCTGCAGCTGTTCGAAGTCGAGGCCCGCCACGCCGATGACTCCGACCCGGGGGATGGTGATAGTGCCGTCGCGGCTGACGGTGACCGTCCAGGAGCCTTCAACCATGCCCCAGACGTCGATGCGGAGCTGGTCGCCGGGGCCGATGACGTAGTCGGGGCGGACCGGGGCGGCCTCGTCGGGGGCGAAGGTGGAGGGGGCGGTGCGGAAGAACTCGGAGCCGTAGCGGCTGATCTGGGTGAGCCGGTCCTCGGGGAGGGAACCCGTGATGAAGCGCTCGAACTCGGCCAAGGGGTCGGCATCGGCCCAGCCGGCAGGTGCCTCGGAAGCGCCCGGAGCCTGGGTGGGGAGGTGGGGCGTATCGGGCTGGGCGGGGAAGATGTCGGGTATACCGGGGCCGTTGAGGTCCGGTATGGCGGGGGCCTGGATGGTGCCCGCCTCGCTGGTGCCGGGAATGTCGGGGATGGCGATCTCGGCGCCGGAACCCCCTTCGGCCAGCTGGGCGAAGGCCGGGCCGCACCAGAGTAGGGAAAGACAAGTGAAAAGGAAAAGGACTTTTTTCACTGCTGGACCTCCTTCGGCGGGGTTGCGACCCCTTCAAGGGAATGGATGGGGACCGGAATACAAAAGTAATTATATTGTCATCCTCAGAGGATTTGCAAGGTTTAATTTTTTAGAACATTGGGGTCAGACCTTGAATTTGAGCATTTGTATACGAAAAGGACAAAATACGTGAATCGTGAATCGGAAAACCAGGCGACAGGCGGCAGGAAAACCTAAGGGGCGTAAGACGGGAGACGAAAGACGTTAGACGAAAGATCAAAAGAATAAGGCGAGGAGTATAGGAGGAGAATCGGAGGACGGGTTGAATATAACATATAAAGAGTTATAATAAATGGCGATATTAGCCAATTGTTATAACGTAATATAGTCTTGAGGTGTCGGCTATGAAGAGAAGCAACGCCCTGCTCATGCTCCAGTTCCCCGTGATCTTCGATACATCGGAAGCGGTCCAGGTCCTTCGAGGATTCGGGGACCCCAACAGCAAACTGCGGGACCTTGTCCGGGGAGGGTACATTGTCAGGATCAAGCGGGGCCTTTACGCGGTAGCGCCCGGGTTCCGCCGGGGCGCTTTCCCCCTGGAGGTCCTAGCCAACCGCGTTTACTGGCCGTCCTATGTCTCCCTGGAGTGGGCGCTGGCCTATCACAACCTTATCCCGGAGGCTCCAAGGCAGGTGACCTCTGTCGCCATGAGGAATTCTCCGTCATCAAGAGCAAAAAGGTTTCACACTCCCGAGGGGATCTTCACGTACCGGTTTATCCCGGCCCGAGCTTACCCCAGGGGAGTGGGGTCTTACGAGGCCTCCTTCGGTGACGGCGTGACCTTTTTTGCCATGGGGTTTCCCGAAAAAGCCCTGGCCGACAAGGTCTTTTTTGAAAAGGGCCTTTCGCCAGCCATCGGCGAGACGCGGGAATACCTGCTGGACAATTTAAGGATAGAAGAGGCCGCCCTTTCGGAACTGGACCCTGTCCTGATCGAGGAGATCGCCGAGGGGTACCGTTCGAGGAAGGTAGAGGCCCTAGCCAGGGTCTTGAAAGGGAGGTAGATGCTTTTGGATACGCTGGGGCAGCTTGAGAACGTTCTGAGGGAAGACCTCCAGAGGGTGATCCTTCTGGCTCTCAGCAGGGAGCGTTTCTTCGTGAGCAACATCTTTTACGGGGGTACGGCCCTGAGGCTCCTTTACGGTTTGAGGCGCAGTTCCGAGGATCTTGACTTTGCCTGCCTGGAGGATTGTGAATCGTTCTCTTGGGAGCCCTTTCTCTCTTCGGTGAGGAAATACGCCGAGGCTTACGGGTTTTCGGTCTCCGATGTTGAACTTAGATCGGGGCAGAGCACCCCGAAGATGCTTGTAAGAGTGATGCTGAGAGAGAGCCTGTCCAACAGGAGGGCCTATTACCCCCAGGGGCGGCACCTTATCGATGCTGTCCACGCACGGAAGCAGGTCATGGTGAGGCTGGAGATAGACCTCGACGATCCCTGCCGCCCGGAACCGGTGACAGAACAGGTCCTTTCGCCCGCCCCCTTTTTGGTCTCGACCTTTCAAAAGCCGGATCTTTTTGCGGGGAAGATGCATGCAGTCCTTTTCAGGAGCTGGAGATTCCGGGTGAAGGGGCGTGACTGGTTTGACATGCTCTGGTACCTGGGACAGGAGATCCCTTTGAGAATCGAGTGTCTGGAAAGGAAGATGAAGCAGTCCGGCAAGTTGGAGGAAAGGGTTTCTCTTACACAGGATCTTTTTAAGGAACATTATGTTGAAGTCTGCAGAAGAGTAAATTTCCGCAAAGCTTTCGATGATGTCGAGCCCTTTCTCGAGGATGAAGACGTCGAACTGGTGAGGGCCGCCTTCACGGAAGAAAGAATGGCGGACCTTGCCGACAGGTTCAGGTTTGAGGGATAGGGAAACACTAAGGGCGTGAGACGGTAGACGTGAGACGGAAGACGGAAAAACAAAAAACGAGGCAATAGGAGGCAGGGAGGGCCTGAAGGGCGTGAGAAGTAAGACGGAAGACCAAAAGCAAAAAGCGGGGAGCGGCTGTCGTCCACTGCCACTTTTTTTCGATCCCCGATTTACGAGTTTTCCTTTGGCTTCAAGCTTTTGACCCTACGTCTACCGTCTAACGTCTCCCGTCTCACGCCCTTATGTACACAATTGATCAAATTCAAGGTCTGACCCCAAGGCGAAGCCGAGGGCGGAGCCGAGGAGGGCGGCGTCGTCGCCGAGGGCGGCGAGGCGGAGGTCGAAGGTCTCCCTGAAGGGCGGGGCGGTGTAGCGCAGGACCAGCGGCCGGAGGGTCTCAACGAGGCCGAGGCCGCGGGAGAGGCCGCCGCCGAGGATGACGGCCTGGGGGTCGAGGGCGTGGGACACGGAGGCGATGAGCCTCGCCAGGGCGTCCAGGGCCTTTTCCCACAGCGGTGCCAGGCGGGGTTCGCCGCGTCGGAGCCAGAGCTCCGGGAGGTCGCCTTCTATGCCGGCTTCGGAGAAGGCCCGGCCCAGGGCGTCGGCGCCGAAGAGGGCCTCGGCGTGCCCCAAAGCTCCGCAGCCGCAGGGGGCGTCGCCGGCCACGGCCAGGTGCCCCAGTTCGCCGGCCTTGCCGTAGGCCCCCGTGACCAGGCGGCCCCCCGATACGATCGCCCCGCCGATGCCCGTCCCAAGGGTGAGAAGGACGAAGTCCGTCAGGTCCTTGGCGGCTCCGAAAGCCCACTCCCCCAGGGCGGCGCAGTGGGCGTCGTTCTCGAGGGCCACTTCGCGGCCGCATGCCTGGGCGAGGGCTGACCGGAAGGGGTAGCCCACCATGAGGGGAAAGTTGGGAGCCTGGAGGACCTTTTCCCGCCGGCTGTCCAGCATACCAGGGAAGCCGACGCCCAGGGCTTTGACCGAACGTTCCGGGTCCAGCCTCGATGCCAGGGCCGCGACGGCGGCGATGACGTCAGCGGGGGAGCGGCTTTCGGGGGTTGGGACCGTCTCCCGGGCCGCCACCGCCCCGCCCTCGACGAGGGCGGCCTTTATGAAGTGCCCCCCCAGGTCCGCCCCCAGGACTCTCATTAAAGGTCCTTCCATTTATGGATAAGGCCCGGGTCTCTTTTGAGCGCCCTCCCTACGCCGACGAGGTCGCAGTCGCCCCTCTCCAAGAGCCGCAGGGCCGTCTCGGCGGAGCGGATACCCCCGGTGCAGATGGTGGGGACGTCGCCGGCGGAGTCCTTGACGGTGCGGCAGTAGGGGGCGAACCAGGCCTCGCCGTGGCCGTCGTAGCCGCACATGTTGCCCGAGAAGTCCAGCAGGTCCAGGCCGACGGAGGAGAACTCCGCAGCCACCCACCGGGCGTCGTCGACGGTCTGGCCGACGGGTTCGGCCCCCGGGAGGGTGTCGGCCATGCCCAGCCTCACCGCGACGACGGCCTCGTCGCCGACGGCTTCGCGCACCGCCTCGTGGACTTCGAAGAGGAGCCTGGCCCTGTTCTTGATGCTCCCGCCGTAGTTGTCGGAGCGCCGGTTGGTCATGGGGCTGAGGAACTGCCCCAGGAGGTAGCCGTGGGCGGCGTGGATTTCCACGCCGCAGTAGCCCGCCCTGACGGCCCTTGAGGCGGCCTCGAGGAAGGCCACCGGTATCAGGGCGATCTCCTCGAGGGTCAGCTTGACGGGCATGATGAGGGCGGTGGAACGGGGGTGCCTTATCGGCGAGGGGGCCTTGGGGAGCCAACCGTCGTCAAGGAGGTCGTCGTCCTCCACGTAGGAGCCTGCGTGGTTGACCTGGACCAGCGCCGGGAGCCCGGCCCCGGAGAAGAGCCCCGCCAGGTCGCCCTGGTAGGAGAGCACTTCGTCCCGGTCGAGCAGGAGCTGGCGGAGGCGGGTCCTGCCCTCGGCATGGACGGCGTGGTGTTCCAGGATGGCCAGGCCCACACCGCTCTCCGTCAGGGGACGGTAGTTGTCGAGGGTGTCCACCGTGGGCAGCCCCGTCTTGGTGGACGTGAGCGACGCCATGGGGGGCGCCACGATCCTGTTCCGCAGGCGGTGCCCCCGGATCTCCAGGGGTTCGAAAAGCAGGGTCATGAAGGCATTCCTCCCATCAGACGTTGAACCTTATCTCGATGATATCACCGTCCCTGACGGTGTAGTCCTTTCCTTCTAGCCCCAGGAGGCCCTTCTCGCGGCAGGCGGCGCTAGAGAATTCGCAAGCCTCGAAGTCGTCGTAGCGGACCACCTGGGCCCTGATGAAACCCCTGGCGAGGTCGGTGTGAATCGCGCCGGCGGCGTCGAGGGCGGTGCCTCCCTTTTTGAGGGTCCAGGCCTTGACCTCGTCCTTGCCTATGGTGAAGAAGCTGATGAGCCCCAGCCGGGAGTAGGCCTCGCGGATGAGCCTCTCCCTGCCGGGTTCCGTCAGCCCCAGTTCAGCCATGAATTCGGCCTGTTCGTCGGGGAGGAGTTCGGCCATCTCCATCTCCATGCGGCCGAAGACTCTGGCGAGGCCCAGCCCCCTCTCGGAGGCGAGTTTTTCCATGGCCTCGCCCCAGGGGAGGTCCGAGGAGATTTGGGTCTCGTCGAGGTTGAGGACCACCAGTTCAGGTTTCTGGGTGAGGAAGGTGAAGCCCCGGAGGGCCTTCTCGTCCTCGCCGGAGAGGGCCATCTCCCTCAGGGGGCGCTCCTCGTAGAGGTGGTCGCGGCAGCGCTCCAGCAGGGCCTGTTCGGCCGCCTCGGTGGGGATGGGCCTTTTTTTCTCGGCCAATTTGCCGAGCCTGTTCTCGATGGCGGAGAGGTCCCTCAGGATAAGTTCCGTCTCGACGATGTGCCAGTCCCGGACGGGGTCGAGGGTCTCCTCCGAGTGGGGGACGTCGGGGTTGTCGAAGCAGCGTACCACGTGGACCAGGGCGGCCGATTCGGCGACGAAGGAGAGAAAGGAGTTGCCCAGGCCGGCGCCCTTGCTGGCGTCCCGGGAGAGGCCGGCCAGGTCGACGAACTCCACCACGGCCGGCGTTGCCTTCCGGGGGTGGCAGATTTCCGTCAATTTGTCGAAACGGGCGTCCGGCACGGGTATCACGGCCCTGTTGGGGTCGGTCTTTCCCCCCGCGTAGGGCTTGACCTCGGCGCCCGCCTTGGTGATGACGTTGAAGAGTGTGGTCTTGCCTGAAAGGGGCAGGCCCACGATGCCGCAGCTGAGCATGGACTTCACCTCGTAGATAGTTTATCACTCCTGGGAGATTGGGGTCAGACCTTGAATTTGTGGGAGATTGGGGTCAGACCTGATTGGGGTCAGACCTTGAATTTGAGCATTTGTATACATTATGAGGTAGGAAGGGTAAGTTCCGTAAATCGTAAATCGTGAATCGTGAATCGTGAATCGTGAATCGTGAATCGTGAATCGTAAACCTGAAGGGCCAAGGCTTAGGGGCAAAAAGCGGGGGCGCGGGATGGGGAGATGAGATGGCGGTGAAGGAGCGGGAGGGGATCGGGAGGGAAAATGTGGGTGGAAGGTTGAACCAATGCTGTCGTTAGGGGTCATGGGATCGAGAGGGCCTAAGACAAGGGCAAAGGTGAGGGCGAGGGAGGAACAGGGCAAGGGCAGGGACAAAGACAAAGACCAGGATCAAGACGAGGACCAGGATCAAGACCAGGATCAAGGCCAGGATCAAGGCCAGGATCAAGGCCAGGATCAAGGCCAGGATCAAGACCAGGATCAAGGCCAGGATCAAGACAAGGACCAGGGGCAGAGATCAAGGGGAAGGCCAATGACAAGGGGCAAGAAACAGCATTATTTGGCGGGTTCCGGTAGAATGGAATACTGATCATGGGAGGTGAGATGGATGAGGCGTGGATTCTTTTTGACATCCTTGGCGGTGATGTTGCTGACGCTGTTTTGCGGCACGGCCTTGGCGGCGGTGACGGCGGGGCGCGTGGACGTCTACCCCGGGGAAGCGGTCGTGAGAATAAGCCTGGCCGCGGAACCCGCTATGTCCCTGGAGCTGCCCTCGGCCTTTGACCCCTCTTCGGTCACGGTGAGCGGTGAGGGCGACGTAAAGGTGGCCGGTCTCGACGTGAGGGAAGTCCCCCGTACGGGGTGGGTGCCTCCATCGCTGGCCCCCCTCGCCGAGGAAGTGGAAAAGGCCCATGCCCAGGTGGAGGTGCTCTCCTCCAGGGCCGCCTCGATCGCCCAGGGGGTGAAGCACCTTGAGGCGGCCGTGCCCGAGGGGCTGAAGGAGGTTGAGCTGGCGGCCTACGTGGACGCGGCTTTGAAGAAACGGGAGGCCCTGGAGTTGAAGGCTTCGGAGACGAAGGGGCTCCTGGAGAAGGCCCAGAAGGAGTACGAGGCTCTGAAGGCGGAGTACGAGGGACGCTTCCCCGGCCGGCCCGACAGGGTCGTCCTCGTGACCTTTTCGACGGAGGGCAAGGGGGAGGTCCTGCTGACAGCCCGGACCGACAGCGCCCGGTGGAGGCCGCTCTACCGGCTGGAACTGAACAGTTCGACGGGGGAGATCCGGGGCGTCTACGGCGTCGAGGTGAACCAGAAGAGCGGCATCGACTGGGACGGCGAGGTGGTCTTCCACACGGTGAGGCCCAGGGGCGGGGTCCGTATCCCCGATATGCCCCCGCTGATAGCCGATATCCATGACCCCGACAAGAACAAGAAGGCCTTCGAGCTCGCTATGAGGGCGGCTGCTCCCGCCCTGGACGGCGCCGCCGGGGAGTACCTCGAAGAGGGGCTCACCGACGTGGCCATCAGGACCAGCGCGGCGGTCAACGGTTCCGGCGAGGACGTGACCATCGACGCGGGGACCTTCACGGAAGAGAGTGAGGTCTCGCTGGTCTGCATCCCCGAGTACTCGCCCGAGGCCTGGACGGTGGCGACGGTGAAGTCCCTCGGGAGGGCCTTGCTGCCCGGCGAGGCGAGGCTCTCCGTCGACGGCAAGGACACGGGCAGGACGCGCCTCGAGGCCCTATCCATGGGGCAGGAGGCGGTGCTGCCCTTCGGGACGACGCCCCTGGTGACGGCGGAGCGGGAGGAGATGATCCCCACCACGGGCACCAGCTGGATCGTGAAGGGCAAGCACCAGCGGGGGTATATAATAACGGTGAGCAACGGCCTGGATAAGGCCGTGAAGGTGAGGGTAAAGGACCGGGTGCCCGTGCCGGCCAACGAGGCGATCAAGATCCAGGATGTAACCCTTTCCCCCGCGCCCGCTGAGAGGGACGAGAAGGGTTTCCTCACCTGGGAGATCGCCCTCGACAAGGGGAAGAGCAGCCAGGTAAGCGTGAAGTACACCGTGACCTACCCCTCGGACAAGGAGCTGATCTTCCGCTGAGAGCGGGCCTCCCGAGAGGGAAAGGAGCCTTGAATGCGTGAGGAGGAACTGACCGAGAGCATCGAAATGTACATGGGGAGGCTGAAGTCGCTAGGCTTCAGGCTGACGAGCCAGAGGCGGATCATCGTGGAGACGCTCCTGCGCCACCTCGGGACACACCTGAACGCCAGGGAACTGCTCGAACTGGCCCAGCGGGAGGACCCCTCCATAGGGATAGCCACGATATACCGGACCATCGAACTTTTGAACAGCCTGGGCATGTTGAACATGGTGAACCTAGAGGAGGGTTTCTGGCGCTTTGAGGTGCCCGACGAGCAGATGCATTTCCACGTCTTCTGCCGGTCCTGCGGCAAGCTGGTGCACCTCGACGATGAGAACAGGAAGATGGCCGTCGTGAAGGAGTGGGCCGAGCGGGAGGGTTTTGAACTGCTGCCTCAGACCTTCGAGATGGCGGTGATTTGCGCCGAGTGCCGGGAGAAGGGCGTCCTCGACGAGCCCTTCGAAGTTTTCGGCATGGGCGGAAGGCGCCGATGCAGGAGGCACCACGGGGGCAGGATGCGCTGAAATAACGGGATGATGTGATATTATCTCTGGACTGGAAATATCCTTGAAAGGGAGTGATGGAGTATGAGGTCGAGAAGGGTGAAGTGGGCGGCGGTTCTGGCGGCCGCAATGCTCCTGGGGGTTGCATCAGCGGCGATGGCCCAGTCCTCCTACACGGGGACCTACAGGGGGACCTTCATCGGCGACGACTACGGCTGGTTCGTCGTCGAGGTGGAGCCCGGCGGGACCATCACCGGGACCGTCCATTCCAACGTGGCCCTCATGGACCTGGAGGTGGAGGGAAGGTGGGAACTGGGCGGGGACTGCGAGTTCATGACCGTCGGTGGGGAGGGCGCCTCCATCTACTTCCTGGGGCGGATCGATTTCATGAACCGCTTCCTGGGCAAGTGGTCCTTTGACGACCACTCCGGGAGGGGTTCCTTCTACGGGATCCTGCAGAAGGACTGAGGCCCCGGGCGATCCTACGCGGCCCCATGCGCTATGACACCTCGCTCCTGACGGAGCAGGACATATACCTTTTCAGGGAAGGGCGCCATTGCCGGCTTTACGAGAGGCTCGGCGCCCATTTTATTGACCCAGGAGGGGAAGCGGGGACCCACTTCGCCCTGTGGGCGCCGTCGGCGAAGGGCGTCTCCGTAGTGGGCGACTTCAACGGCTGGGACGAGAGGGCCTGCCCCCTGAAGCCCCGGTGGGACTCCTCAGGCATCTGGGAGGGCTTCGTGCCTGGGGTGAGGCCGGGAGCACTCTACAAGTTCTTTTTCCGTTCACCCGGCGGCGAGGCCCTGAAGGGCGATCCCTTCGCCCGCCGCTGGGAGACGCCGCCCGGGACGGCCTCGGTGGTCTGGGACGGTTCCCACGCCTGGGGCGACGGCCGGTGGATGGCCGCACGGGCCGGGCGGAAAACCCTGGAGAGCCCCCTTTCGATCTACGAAGTGCATCCGGGTTCCTGGAGGCGCGACGCCGGCGGGGGGTTCCTGACCTGGCGGGAGATGGCCCCCCTGCTGGCCGGGTACGCCGCGGAGATGGGTTTCACCCACGTGGAACTGATGCCCGTGATGGAGCACCCCTTCTACGGCTCCTGGGGGTACCAGGTGACGGGGTACTTCGCCCCGACGAGCCGGTTTGGGAGCCCCGAGGACCTGATGTACCTCGTCGACACCCTTCACAGGGCGGGGATAGGGGTGATCCTGGACTGGGTGCCCTCCCACTTCCCCGACGACCCCCACGGGTTGGCGAAGTTCGACGGGACCCACCTCTTCGAGCACGCCGACCCGAGGAAGGGCTTCCACCCCGACTGGAAGAGCTGCATATTCAACTACGGGCGGGACGAGGTGCGGTCCTTCCTGCTGAGCAGCGCCTCCTTCTGGGCCGACCGGTTCCACGTCGACGGATTGAGGGTCGACGCCGTGGCCTCCATGCTTTACCTGGACTACTCCAGGAAAAGGGGCGAGTGGGTGCCCAACATCCACGGCGGGAAGGAGAACCTGGAGGCCATAAGGTTCCTGAGGGACCTCAACACGGCCCTCTACAGGGACTTCCCGGGCATCGAGACCTTCGCCGAGGAGTCGACGGCGTGGCCCATGGTGACCCGGCCCGTCCACACCGGGGGGCTGGGCTTCGGGCTGAAGTGGAACATGGGGTGGATGCACGATACCCTCTTCTACCTGTCGAAGGACCCCGTCTTCCGGAAGTACGAGCACGACCGGCTGACCTTTTCGGCCTGGTATGCCTTCTCGGAGAACTTCGTGCTGCCCCTCTCCCACGACGAGGTGGTCCACGGGAAGGGTTCGCTCTTCGCGAAGATGCCCGGCGACGAGTGGCAAAAATTCGCCCACCTGCGGCTCCTCTTCGGGTACATGTTCGCCCACCCCGGCAAGAAGCTGCTCTTCATGGGCGGGGAGTTCGCCCAGGAGAGGGAGTGGGACCACGAGGGGCAGCTGGATTGGGAGCTGCTGGATCGGGAGCCCAACGGCGGGATCCGGCGCTGGGTGGGTGACCTGAACAGGGTCTACAAGGCGAAGAAGGCCCTACACGAACAGGACTGCTCCCCGGAGGGTTTCCGGTGGGTCGACGCCAGGGACCGCGACAACAGCGTCATCTCCTTCCTGCGCTTCTCGAAGGAAGGAGAGGTCGTGCTGGCGGTCTGCAACTTCACGCCCGTGCCAAGGCACGGCTACGTCCTGGGGGTGCCCCGGGGAGGGACCTGGAGGGAAGTGCTGAACAGCGACGCCGGGGTCTACGGCGGCAGCGGGGTGGGCAACCTGGGCGGGGTCGAGGCCGTGGAGGAGCCCTCCCACGGGTTCCCTTGGAGGGTGCAGCTGTCGTTGCCGCCGCTGGGAATGCTTTTGTTGGAGGCGGAAGGGCAAAAGCCGTGAATCGTAAATCGTGAATCGTGAATCGAAGGAGCAAGGCCAAACTTTAAGAGCGTGAGAGGTGAGACGTGAGACGGAAGAGCAAAGGCAAGGCGACAGGGAGACAGGGAAAAACCGGAGAGCGTGAGACGGGAGACGTAAGACGGAAGGACAAAAACCAGGCAACGGGGAAAACCTTGGGGCGGGAGACGGCTTTATGACCAGGTACGTTTGCATTCACGGGCATTTTTATCAACCACCCAGGGAGGACCCCCGGACGGGGAGGGTGGGGCGCCAGGAGAGCGCGCTGCCCTACCACGACTGGAATGAGCGGGTGACCATCCAGTGCTATGCGCCCAATGCGGCGGCGCGGCTCCTCGACGGTTCAGGGAAGGTGCGCCGGAGGCTGAACAACTATTCGAGGATGAGCTTCAACTTCGGCCCCACGCTGCTTTCATGGATGGAGGGGGCCAGCCCGGAGACCTATTCGGCCGTCCTCTCCGCCGACGGTGAGAGCGCGGGGCGCTTTTCGGGCCACGGCGGGGCCATGGCCCAGGCCTACAACCACATGATCATGCCCCTGGCGTCGGCCAGGGACAAGAGGACCCAGGTCGCCTGGGGGAAGAGGGATTTCCGGCACCGCTTCGGGCGTGACCCGGAGGGGATGTGGCTGCCCGAGACGGCAGTGGACCTGGAAACGCTGGAGGTCATGGCGAAAGCGGGGATCCTTTTCACGATCCTGGCGCCCCACCAGGCGTCGAGGGTTCGGGAGGGGGGCGCCTGGCGCGACGTCACCGCCGAGGGACTGGACACGACGGTGCCCTACCGGTGCGAACTGCCCTCGGGGAGGAACATCGCCCTTTTCTTCTACAACGGCGCGCTGGCCCACGATATCGCCTTCGGCAACCTCCTGGAGAACGGTGGGACCTTCGCCGGCCGAATGATCGACGGGGCCCAGGGGGAGGGGGCGAGGCTCTCCCACGCGGCCGTCGACGGCGAGACCTTCGGCCACCACCGACGCTTCGGCGAGATGGCCCTGGCCTACTGCCTTGAGACGGTGGAGGGGGGCGGCGAGGCGGAGTTGACCGTCTACGGCGAGTTCCTGGAAAAGCACCCACCGACGGCGGCGGTCGAGATCGCCGAGAACACGTCCTGGAGCTGCACCCACGGCGTGGAGCGGTGGAGGTCCGACTGCGGGTGCAGGGCCGGGGACCACCCCGAGTGGCGCCAGGCATGGAGGAAGCCCCTGAGGGATTCCCTGGACCGCCTCCGGGAGGAGGTGGACCGCCTCTTTGAGGAGGCCGGGGGCGAATACTTCGGTGATCCCTGGGAGGCCCGGGACGGGTACATCGACTCCCTCCTGGGCGGCGGAAGGCCGGAGGGGCGGGCGGAGGACCTGCTGGAGATGGAGCGATTCGCCATGCTCATGTACACCAGCTGCGGGTGGTTCTTCGACGACATCTCCAGGATCGAGACGGTCCAGGTGCTGGGTTACGCCGCCAGGGCGGCGCAGCTGGCGGGGGCGATCTCCGGAAGGGATCTCCTGGGGCCCTTTTTGAAGTCCCTGGAGGAGGTGCCTGGCAACACGGAGGAGGTCCCCAACGCCAGGAGAGCCCTGGAGGCCGCC
This sequence comes from Synergistetes bacterium ADurb.Bin155, assembly GCA_002070395.1. Lineage (GTDB taxonomy): Bacteria > Synergistota > Synergistia > Synergistales > Thermovirgaceae > 58-81. The sequence goes on along the minus strand of MWDE01000005.1, from coordinate 46,087 downwards.
TTCGGGGAAAGGCTTGGCATCGCCGGGTGAGGCCCGCCTCGAAGGCCCACCGCTTCACCCATGGTTCGACGCGATGTCAAGGGTGAGGGTTTGGCGCCCTTGAAATTTACGCTAAAATAAACGATACTGCGAACGTTGGATTTGGATCACCCTATACAAGGAGGGAAGCTTCATGGCAAAGGCAGTAGTTGACAGGGATCTTTGTATCGGTTGCGAAGCTTGCGTGGGGACCTGCCCCGTGTCGGCCATCAGCATGGAGGAGGGGAAGGCCCAGGTTGACCCCGATACCTGCATCGAGTGCGGTGCCTGCGTGGCGGTCTGCCCCGTGAGTGCTATTTCCCAGTAGTTGACGGGGTAACGTTCTTTCGAGGGGCGCTTCCCCAGGGAAGGGGCCCCTCTTTTTTTATCTTTCGAGGGATACTGCCCATGCCGACTGAAAGGACCGTCCGATGGCTGAGGTTTGCCTGGGTGGCGGGCATCGCGGCCTTTTTGGTGATATCGATCATGCCCTTGAGCCGGTCGCCCCTCCCGGAGGTGGCGATGGCCGACAAAGCGGCGCACTTCGGGGTCTTTCTCATCCTGGCGCTCTTCCCTACGGCCGGTGAAGCTCTCAGGACCAGGACGGTAGTGGTGGTGCTCGTCCTCCTGGCCCTGGCCTCGGAGGGACTTCAGGCGATGGTGCCCTTCAGGAGCTGCGAGGCCGCCGATATAGCGGCCGACCTGCTGGGTATGCTTTCCGGGATCGCCCTGGGTGCTTTTCTTTCGGGTTTCCGGCAGCGGTTATAATATTCGGCGACAATATCGATGATGAAGGTTGGTGAAGCGCCATGGCAGACCAAGGCAAGTCGATCGAGCAGGAAGTCCTCGCCGTAATGGAGAGGAACCTGCAGAGTATATGGGACGGGGACGTTGCAGCATACCGGGAGACCACTTCTGACGACTGCACTTTCTTCGAGTGGTACATTTCCCCCCAGAGGATAGACGGCCTGGATTTCCACCTCAGGGAGCTACGGGTGCACCGGCTGGTGGTCGGCGGTGGCCCTACCCAGTTGGGGTCGGAGGACCATACCCTGGAGCACGAGGTCCTGACTCCCCATGTCCAGGTCTACGGGTCGACGGCGATCGTTACCTTCACCCTCATGGTGAGGGCCGCCTCGCCGGGGAACGTGGTGCACAAGAGCCATAACGAGACCAGGGTCTTCAATAATTTCGGCACCGCGGAAAAGCCCGAGTGGAAACTGGTCCACTGCCACAAGTCGCCCATAGCCACCCCGGACAGCCTGCACGTCCTGAGGTCCTAGGAGGATGACAGCGCCATGGGGGCCGTAAGGGACTTCCTGGCCTGTTTCAGGATGGGACTGCCTCTGCCGGTCTGCCTGGAGGGGGCCCGGGGGAGGTGCCTCGTCCATGTCTCCGACACGCCGTCGGCGTTTTACGGCGACCTGGACAAGCTCCTGGGTTACCTCGAACCTCTTTGCCTCGTCCACACGGGGGACCTGGTGGACGAGGTCAAGCTGGGCCTGAGGCCGGGGGACGACGCCCTTTTCCGGCGCAGACTGAAGGGCCTGGTGAAGGCCATGGGCAAGGTCCCGGGCGAGAGGGTCACCATCGTGGCTGGCAACCATGACCTCGCCGGGGAGATTCACCCGGCCTTCCCCCGGGCGAAGGTCTTCGAACGGGGGGTGAGGCTGTCCCTCTGCGGGCTGGACGTGGCCCTGGCGCACTCCCGGGAGGAACTGCCCCAGCCGCCGGCGGCCTTCAACCTCTTCGGGCACAATGCCGACGTGGTGCCCGACAGCGAGGGCGCCCGTTACCTCAACGGCGTCCTCGGGATAAACGTGATCCTCGTCGAAAGCGGTGAGGTGTCGGTGCTGCCCTACCCCCTCTACGTGGACGACGCCAGGTCCTGCAAGCGGAAAAGGGGCCTGTGACCAGGGAGGGATGAGGGGATGCTTTCGCTGGTGAGGGGCGGCACGAGGGGGATGTTCCTCAGGTACAGGGACGAGTCGGTCCTGGGGGCGCTGGCCGGGGAGTTCCCCCTGGAGGAGAAGCGCTACAAGGACGCGCTGGACCACTCCGACGAGGGTCAGACGCTCATATTCGCCTTCAGCCGGGGCGGCCACCTGGCGGACTCGAGGGTCTTCCTCGCCGACGTGGGGCCCACGGAGATCCTGGTCTTCCTCCTGAACGGGAAGTATTGCGACAAGGTGGACGAGGTGAGGACCCTTCCCAGGACCATACTGTTCAGGGTGGACGGGGACTTCCCGGAGATAATTGAGCAGATGAGGCAGGATTACGACGGGAAGGTCGGGAGGATCCCCTTCTTCCTGCGCTGGGGCGACGCCGGCGACTGGGTGGCCGTCATGTTCACCCGGAACAACCTGAACCGCCCGATCGACAAGAAGGACCTCTTCCCCGAAGTGCTCTACGTGAAGATGCCCTACGAAAAACTTTTCAGGAGCCTCCGGAGCAGGGCCATGTCCTACTTCAACGAGGCCCGGGGGTACGCCGACTGGAAGAACCTGGAGATCCGGGTTTACGACGTGTGGGAGAGGTACCCCCTCCAGGCGAAGAGGCTCCGCCTCGTGCTGGACGAATTGGAGATAGGCCTCGTGCTGGGCGAGGGCCGGGGGAAGGATTACGCCCGCATCCTGATGCAGCTGATCATCTACCGGTTCCAGCTGGCCACCTTCCTGGAGCCCGAGCAGGTGAAGGGTATGCTCATGGGGATGGAGTACGGTGCCTCGGGGAAGCGCCTGGTGGACCTGGACCTTTTCGAGGGGAAGAAGAAGTACAGCTGGGGAGCCAAGGCGGAAAAAGGCGAGGACCGGGCGAAGGCCGGCGCCAGGTTCAGGGAGAGCCTGATGGAGGGGCTGCTGCCCTCCACGAGGGAGGAACTGGCCAGGATAGAGAAGGAGATGGAAGGGCTGGAACGGTAGGATCCTTTAGAAAAGCGTGAATCGCAAGTGCCGCGAGTTGTAAGGGCCGTTAATCGTGAATCGAAGGGGCAAGGCCAAATTTTAAGAGCGTAAGACGTGAGACGGGAGACGAAAAACCAAGAAACAAGGAGACAGGCGTCAGGCAACGGGCGGCAGGAAGGGCAAGGACAAAGGCGAAAAGTAAAAGAGCGTGAGAAGTTAGACGTTAGACGTAAAAGAAAGGCGCAGGCAATACGAAAAACGAAGGGCATGGATCGGCAGAACCAAAGTGTTCCCGGTACCATGCCCTTGAGTTTTCCGCAGGCTGTCGCCTTATGTCTGCTTTTTTATGGCCTTGAGTTCTTTCTGCCTCCTGACGACTGTTTCCTGTCGCCTTGTTTTCCGGTTTTTCGCTCTTCCAATTCCTGATTGTTGGTTTTGCCCCTTCGATTCACGATTTACGATTCACGTATTTTGCCCTTCCTGTATACAAATGCTCAAATTCAAGGTCTGACCCCAAAGGCTAGAGGGAGGTCCAGCTCTTGAAGCCGCGGCCGAGGACCTCCGAGGCGTCGGAGACAATCATGAAGGCCTTGGGGTCGTTGACAGAAAGGTGGCGCTTCAGTTCGACCGTCTGCCGCGGGGTCAGGACGCAGAGCAGGGCCGGGCGCTCCTGGTGGGTGAAGCCGCCCTCGCCGTGAAGGATCGTGACGCCCCGGCGAAGTTCGCCGGTGATGAAGTCGGCCGTCTCCCTGGGATGGTTGCTGATGATGATGACCTGCCTCCTCCGGTCGAAGGAGCGCAGGACGTTGTCGGTCAGCAGGCCGTTGACGAAGATGCTGACGAGCCCGTAGACGGCCCCCTCGAGCCCGATGATGAAGACCGACGCCCCGAGGATGACCAGGTTAATATAGAAGGAGAAGCGCCCCACCTCGATCCCGTAGCGCTTCCTGAGGGCCACCACCAGCACGTCGGTGCCGCCCAGGGAGCTCCCCGACCGCAGCACCAGCCCGCCCCCCAGCCCCTTGATGACCCCGGCGAGGATCGCCACCAGGAGCAGCTCGTTGAGCTGGGGGTGGGGCATGCTCTCCATGACTTTGAGGAGCGCCGTCATGAGGCCCACGGCGTAGACGGTCCACCCCACGAAGCGGAGAGACAGTTCCTTGAGCCCCCAGGCGAGGAGGATGACGTTGCCCACCCCCACCACCCACGCCGGTGAGATGCCGAAGGCGTAGTTGGTGAGGACGGCTACCCCCGCCACGCCCGCGGTGGGGAGGCGGTAGGGGAGCGTCAGTGCCATGATGCCGAAGGAGACCAGGAAGGTGCCGAAGGACACGAGGGCAAACGTCGGCAGCTCCCTCCGGATCGTCGACGCGGCCTGGTTCACGTATTTTACGGGGTCCCATCTCATGGGATAGAGTATAATCCCTCCGTGCGGGGCATCAAAGCCCGTGGGTTGCCCACGTGTTACAATGGGGCTGATTCCGTAGCAAAGGGGGATTTGGGGAAAAAAATGCAGATGCCGATGCAGATAAGTCTTGACGAGGTGCTGTCCATGCTCCTGGCCAGGGTGGACAGCCTGGCCTTCAACGATGAGAACCTCAAGACGAAGTTCAACATCCTGGCCAGGGCCATGTACCGCAAGGGCCTGATCTCCGATGAGGACATCGTCGATTCCATCAGGGAGGAGCACAGGATCCTCGCCGACCTGGGCCTCATCCAGGAGGTCCCCGCCGACGACGTGATCCGTACCGTCGCCGAGGGGATACTCCAATGGGTCAAGGGCGACGCGGCGGCCATCAAGAAAGCCATGGAGGATTACGAGAAGAAGCTGCAGGAACTGGCGAAGCAGCAGGCGGAGAAGCCGAAGATCGACGTGGCTTCGCCGGCGGTCCTCCAGCAACTGGACATGCTCAGCGGTAAGGGCAAGGGGAAGAGCAAGCTCATCTACTGATCTTGACCTCGCTTCGGAAGGGTCCCGGCGAATGCCGGGACCCTTTTTCATAAGGGCCGCCGGCGCGGCGGGGGGTGGTGCGGTTGGCTCCGGTCTTTTCGGTCATCTTCGTCCTTTTCTCGGCCCTCCTGGGGGCTTCCATGGGTTCCTTCCTCAACGTGGTGGCCTCGAGGACCGTCGAGGGCCGCCCCTGGTGGGGGAGCGAGCGCTCCCGGTGCGACAGCTGCGGCAAGGTGCTGTCCGCCGGGGAGCTGGTCCCTCTGTTGTCCTGGCTGGCCTTTTCCGGGCGGTGCCGCTCCTGCGGGGCGAAGATCCCCGCGAGGTACCTGCTGGTGGAGGTCTTCGGGGCCGTGATGGGCGGCCTCATTGCCTGGAAGTGGGGCCCCTCGGCGACGGCGGCCTTCGCCGCCTTGGTGGCCGCGGGGCTCTTCCTGAACGCCCTGACGGACCTCTACAGCGGCTACGTTTACGATCTCCTCGCCTGGGGGCTCGGCATCGCCGGGCTGGCACTGCGGGTCTTCGGGGGGTGGGGCGCCCTGGCCGACGGCCTGCTGGGTGCGGGTCTGGGGTTCGCTGTCATAGCGGTGATCATCATCGTCAGCCGGGGAGGCATGGGCTGGGGCGACGCCAGCCTGGCGGCCGGGATGGGGGCCGCCCTGGGGTGGCGCCTGGCGGCCTGGGGCCTCTACACGGGTTTCATGATGGGAGGCCTGACGGCTCTGGCCCTGCTCCTCTCGCGGAGGGTCAGGCGAAAGGACCCCATTCCCCTGGGGCCGTTCCTGGCGGCGGGAGGGGTCCTGTCGATGCTGACGGGGTCATGGTTTTTCTCGTACCTCGGTATGGCGCCGGGCTGGCCCTGGGGTTAGAAGATCGCCCGGCCCAGGTAAGAGGAGATCATCTCCAGGGGCTTCAGGGAAGGCGACCCCCTGTAGTTGCGGAAGGCGTGGTCCGCCCCCTCGATGACGACGAAGCCCTTCCTTTCCGGCGGCAATGGGGCCGCCTCCACAAGGGCGCGGCAAGCCTCCTCGCTGAAGGTGGAGTCCAGCGTGCCCCAGAAGGAGATGAGCCTTTCCGCTTTCATCCGCCCCGCGGCCTCGGCCAGGAACTTGCCGTCGGGCATGGTGTCGAGGATCGGCAGGTCCAGGGCGAGTTCCGCCTCGGGGCGGACCCTCATCCCCGAACCGGCCAGGATAATGCCGGCGGGGGTGAAGGAGAGGGAGCCGTCGCCGGCGGCCAGGACGGCGTGGATCCCCCCGAGGGAGAACCCGAAGGGCCAGATCCCGCCGGGGGCGGCCACAGCGGCGGCCGCCTCGATACCCGCCACGGCGTCGGCGTGGTCCTGGCGGAAGGTCTTGCCCCGGAAGGCCTCGTGAGCCCAGGCCTCCCTATCCTCGCAGAAGGTCTCCCGGTCCCGCCTCCGGCGGCTCGTCTCCACGATGGCGCACCTGGCGCCGAGCTCGAGGAGCATCCGGGCGAGGTCGCCGTACTTGTTCCCCGGGGTCGGACCGGCGCACCCGTGGACGCCGTGGAGGAGCACCACCAGGGGGGCGTCGGCGCGGGTCCCCGGCCCTTCAATGATATGGACGGGGACGAGGCCGTCTCCGAAAGTCCCGGGCACGTCCAGCTTTTTTGTCTCCAGGTCGAGGGCCCCTTTCTTCACTTAGTATGGCTCTTTGGGCACCTAGAGTTTATCATAGGGATGAGGCGAAGCACTTACCACGGGGAGGCTCACCGATCGTGACCGACGTCTGCGACTGGCTCAAGGAGAGGGACCTGGAAGGGGTCTGCGGGGATATCCTGGAACAGATATCCATGCCGCTGATCGCGGGGAGCATCGTCGAGGAACGGCTGGTGGTGGAGTCGGTCAACGGTTTTTTCGGCGATCTCATCGGCACGGCCTGTCTGGAACTGCCGGAGGCGCTGGACGTCCTGCTTTCCGGGCTGCCGGGGCCCAAGGACCTGGAACCCCTCCTGCGGGCGGTCATGGCGAAGGGATGGAAGACCTTGTGCTGGGCCCTCGTCCCCGGGGAGATGGAGCTCGACCTCAGCTGCTGGAGCGACGGCGAGCATTTCGTGGCCTTCTTCCACGACCTGTCCCCTCACGAGTTCCACCGCAGGCTCCTGGGTATGGGGGAGCGCCTCACCCAGGCTCTCGGGCTCTTCGATGCGAAGGGCACCATACCCCAGTTGCTCCTGGAGCTGGTGAAGCACATGGGGGTTGACTGGGCCGGCATATTCGTCTGGGACGGGGTCGGGCAGAGGTGGATGCTCTCCCTGGAGGAGGCCGACCCCGGAGAGTACGGGCTCGGCGAGAAGCAAAGCGCCCTCACCTTTGCCAGGAAACTCTCCGAGGCGCAGGGGGGGCCCTTCGGCCACCAGTTCGGCGGCCTGGCGATCCAGGAGGGGTCGAAGTGGTGGGTCCCCTGGGCCTGCGAGGGACGCGAGTGGGAACCCTTGATGACAGAGGCTGGCTTCGGGTCACTCTTCTGCGGGGTACTGCTGACCGGCTCGGCGCCGGCGGTCCTCCTCTGCCTCGCCAGGGCAGGCGGGGTCTTCGCGAAGATAAACAGGGGCGTGCTGGAGGCTCTTTGGCCCGTGTTCCTCTCCTCGGCCGAGAGGAACCGCGCCGTGGAGGGGATCACCAGGCTATACCCCCGCGACCCCGTATCGGGCCTTTTCGCCCGGGACATGACCCTGGGGCTCATGAAGGTGGAGATGGACCGTTCCAGGCGCTACGGGTACCCCCTCACGGCCATGGCGGTAGAGATCACCAACCTCGACAGGGTCTGGGCCACCGGCGGAGAGGAGGCCGTCGCCGAGACGGTCCAGGTGCTCTCCCGGGAGGTGCTGAAGAACCTCAGGAGCGTGGACATCGGCGGACGGGTGGGCGACGGCAGGATCGTCGTCCTGCTGCCCCATACACCCCTCGAGGGCGCCGAGGTGGTCTCGGGGAGGATAAGGTCCCGGCTGGGGGCGATATCGCCGTCGCAGAGCCTCTCGGTGGAGACAGAAGTGAGGATCGCCCTCAGGAGCGACGACTGTGGTGAGCCCGAGGACCTTCTCGCCCGGCTAGGTTTCACGGGCGACGGCCAGGGGTTCTCATGACAGGTCGGAAAGCCCCGACAGGAACTCCACGGCCCTTTCCAGGTCTTCCGGGGGAGGCACTCTGAGCCTGACGGCCGAATCGTCTAGGTCCAGGTAGGCGGACCCCGGTTCGCTGTCGATCCCCAGGCGGGCCAGGATCTCGAAAAGGTTTCCCCTCCTGCGGCGGGCCATCATGATGGGCGTCGACGGGTGGGTGACGGCCACTTCCATGTCCCTGCCGCCCGCCAGGGCGTCCAGCATGGCGGCCTTGGCACTTTTCACGTAGGACTTCGTCTGTTCGAGGAATTCCAGATCCCCCAGGGCCGCCATCGCCGTCTTGATGCCCGGTAGGCTCACGCCGAAGGGACGCTGGAGCAGTTGGTAGATCTGGAGCAGTTCCGGGTCGCCGATGACGGCGTAGCCGACCCGCATGCCGGCCAGGCCCCAGGCCTTGGAGAAGGACCGGGTGACGATGCAGTTGGGACGCTTTACGGCCACGGCGGACTCCTCCAGGGGGAGGTAGTCCCCGTAGGCCTCGTCGACGATGACCCAGCACCCCCTCCCGAGGCACTCGGCCACGACAGTCTCGAGGTCCCGCAAGGGGAGGACCTGCCCCGTGGGGTTGTGGGGCCTGTCGATGAAAAGGACGTGGGGGCGCAGCCTGGCGGCCCTCATCCAGGTCTCGAGACCTGCCTCGAAGCGGGGTCCCTTTAGGAGCACCGGGTGGTAGCGGACACTGCCCTGCATGGCCTGGAGGGGCATGTCGGTGAACTGGGGGGAGACGCCCGAAAGGAGGGAGCCCGGCGGGAGCAGCAAGCGGGTGAGGGTCACGAGCACGTCCATCGACCCCTGCCCCAGGACGATCTTGTCCGCCAGCCCTTCGTCCCCCAGGTAGCGGGCGATGGCCTTGGTGAGGTCCTTGGCGACCGGGGGCGGGTAGTCGCCGATGTTCCAGTCCCTGCAGGAGCCGAGCAGTTCCCTGACGGCCGGCGGGACTCCCAGGGGGTTGGTGCCGAGCCCGCAGTTCACCAGGGACGAACTGGGGGGGCGGTGAAGCTGGCTTTTGCTCCTCCGCGCGAAGCTTTCCTGGGTCATTTCAAGGATGTGTCTCGGGAGCCTGCCCTTCCACAAGTTGAACCCCTCCTGTCGGGTGTTATGATATAATATCGGTGCAACGGGTAAAAGAGAACAGGCCCTGCGGTGTTCGTGAACATGGTGAAGTGCCTTGAGCCAACACCCGGTCGTGGGAGACCGATCTACCCGCCGGCAATGGCGGCGCCAAGGCGCTACCCCGCAAAGGCGGGTGAGGTTTCCACCTAGTTTGGAACGGGTCAAGGCCTTCGTGTCACGGCACTCGCGGGGGTTTCTTCTTTTGCACGGGGAGCGGGGTATGGGGGCCATGGGTCTTCATGCCCCGTTTTCTTTATTTCTTACCGAGGAGGCGGATCAGATGGCTGTCGCCGCGCCCTTCTGGCACCCGTCGATGTCACGGGGTTTCATCCTCGACTGGGACGGGGTCCTGGCCGACACGAAGCTTGATTTCGGCCCCATCAGGGCCAAGTACTTCAAGGGCGAACGGGTCCCCCTGGTGGAGGCCGCCGACATGCTGGAGCGGAGCCGTCGGGCCGACCTGGAGAGGGAACTCTACGAACTGGAGATGGAGGGTGCCCGTAAGGCGACGCCCGTTCAGGGCGCCCATGAACTGCTGGAGTGGCTGGAGATGTGCAAGGTCCCTTGGGCCGTGGTCTCCCGGAACTGCCGGGACTCCATCTTCGAGGCGGCTAAGCGGAGCGGGATAAACTTGCCCGGTGTCGTGCTCTCCCGGGACGAGGGTCCGCTGAAGCCCGACCCCCAGGCGCTCTGGTCCGCCGCCGGGGCCATCGGCGTGGAGCCGATGCTCTGCCTGATGGTGGGAGACTTCATCTACGACCTCTACGGCGCGCGTAGGGCCGGGATGAGGGCCGTCCTGGTCGAGCGGAGCAACCCCGACTGGGAGAGGTGGGCCGACGCCTCCTACGGCCGCCTGGCGGACTTCGTGGCGTCCCTCGGGGCCCCGGAGCCGCTGGTGCCCTGGGAATACCGGGAACTGGAGAGGGAGCGGGGGAGAGAGTGGCTCGAAAGGGCCTGGGAGATAGAGGCGGCCCTCCCGGATACTTCGCCCGAGGTCCTCTCCGTGGCGCTGGCCGCGGCGGCACTCGGCGTGGGCGGGCTTCGGATCGCGCCCAAGGCAAGGCTATCACTGGAGCAGTGGGAGGAGGCGCCCTTTTTGCCCCTCTCCCTCGTCGACAGGCCCCTGCTTTCGGTGCTGGCCCAGGTCCTGGGGGAGCGCTTCCCCCAGGTGATGATCTCCAGGGACGGGACGCCCCTGGCACTCCCCTCGAGGGCGGACATGGTGGAGGAGGCCGTCCTCTCATGGATGAACTGAGGGACAAGAGGAGCCTCTGGGACGAGGTACCGGGGGAAGCGGCTCCCGCCAGTAAGTGGGAGGTTCCCCTGGCCGAGAGGATGCGGCCCAGGAGCCTCGAGGAGACGGCCGGGCAGGGGCACCTCCTGTCGGGGGATGCCCCCCTGGCGAGGGCGATCCGGTCGGGGCGGGTGCCCAGCTGCATACTCTACGGCCCCCCCGGCGTGGGCAAGACGACCATCGCCCGCCTGATGGCCTCCCTGACTGGGAGGGGCTTCCTCGAGATCAACGCCGTCTCGGCCAACGTCGCGGCCCTGAGGGAGCTGGTGGCCGAGGCGAAGCGCCTCAAGGACCTCACCGGCCGGGCGCCGGTGGCCTTCGTCGACGAGATCTACCACTTCAACCGTCAGCAGCAGAACGCCCTGCTCCCCTCGGTGGAAAAGGGCGACCTGGTGCTGGTGGGGACCACCACGGAAAATCCCTACTTCGAGATAAACAAGACACTCCTCTCCAGGGTCGTGGTATATGAACTTCGGCCCCTGGGGGCCGGGGACCTGGTGAGACTGCTGGAGAGAGCCCTCTCTGACAGGGAGCGGGGGCTGGGTGAGCTGGAGCTCTCGGCCTCGGGCCGGACCCTGGAGGAGATCGCCCTCGGTGCCGGCGGTGACGCCCGCCAGGCGCTGACAAGGCTCGAGCTTTCGGCCCACGCCGTGGCCGCCGGCGGGGGGAGCGTCATCGACGCGGAGACGGTGAGGAACGTCTCGCCCAAGGCTTTGCAGCGCTACGACCGGGACCAGGACGACCACTACAGGATCATTTCGGCGCTGATCAAGAGCATGAGGGGCTCCGACCCTGACGCCGCCGTCTACTGGCTGGGTCGGCTCGTGGCCGGGGGCGAGGACGTGCGTTTCGTGGCCCGGAGGCTCCTGGTCTTCGCCGCCGAGGACGTGGGGCTCGCCGACCCGAGGGCGCTCTCGGTGGCGGCCGGCGCCGCCTATGCATCGGACTTCGTGGGGCTCCCCGAGGCGAGGATAATACTCTCGGAGGCCGTCATCTACCTCTCATTGGCGCCGAAGAGCAACAGCGCCTACAAGGCCATCGACGGGGCTCTTTCGGCCATTGAGCGGGGCGAACTACAGGAGGTTCCCCTCCACCTGAGGCCCGGCGGCAAGGGGTACCTCTACCCCCACGACTTCCCGGGGCACTGGGTGGCCCAAAAGTACATGGACCGGCCGATGAGGTTCTACAGGCCGGGCGGCCTCGGCGAGGAACCGGGGATGGCCCGGCTTCACGGGCTAAAAAGTGATGGTCATGACGCCGATGAAGACGAGGACGATCCCGCCCGCCAGGCGGGGGGTGAGCTTCTCGCCGAGGAAGAGCGTGGCGAAGAGGGCCGCCAGGAAGGGCCTGATGGAAACGATGCAGACCACGGCGTCGACGGGGGCTAGCCCGAAGGCGTAGGTCATAAAGAGGTTGCCCACCGTGAGGCCCAGGGCGCCCGCCAGGGCCATCTCGACCATGGGACCCCGGGAAATACTTCCCGCCCCCCTGCACCTTTCAAGGATGTAGAACAGGACCCAGGAACCAAGGGTGATACTCACGGAGCGCCACCATTCCAGCTGTGGCACCGGTACGGTCTGCATCAGCACCTTGTTGGTGATCATGCCGAAGGTCCAGCAGGACATGGCCAGGAAGGAGGCCACCAGCCCTCCGAGGACCTGCCGTTTCCCGTTTCGGTCCTGCTTGTGGGGAGAGAGCAGCACGAGGCCGGCCACGATGAGTACGGCCGCTACGAGGACCATGGGCTTGGCGGGTTCCCCCAGGAAGATCCAGGCGGCGGGTACCACCATCAGGGGGTAGGAGGACGTGACGGGCACCGATATGGAGACCCCCAGCTTGTGGAGGGACGAGAAGTAGAAAAAGTCCCCCATGACGAGCCAGAGGACGGAGCAGGCGAAGATCTTCGCCATGGTCACCGCCGGGAGCGGGGCGAAGGCCGAGGGCCCCATGGTGAGGAAGAGGAAAAGGGCGGCGCTGACGAGGTAGCCGTTGCACCGCAGGGCGCCGAGGCCGGAGTAGGAAATGCGGTCCACCCCGCGGCGGTAGAGAACGGGCGCCACCGCCCAGCTGACGGCGGCCATCAGGGCCAGGAAATAGCCGAAGAGATGCGGGGACAGCATTGGGGGGAGGACCTAGCCCGAGGCGGAGAGTTCCGGGTGCTCCCTCAGGTAGTTCAGGAGCCCGTCCCTGGAGCGCTCGAGGTGGCCCCTCAGTACCGCCTCGGCCTTGTCGGGGTCGCCCGTCTCGATGGCGTCGATGATGGCCACGTGCTCGTGGGCGAAGGTGCTCAAGGGGATGCCCTCCACGGAGTAGTGCCGGCAGAGGTTGATGAGGTCGGCGATGTTGTGGAGCATCATGGTCAGGTAGCGGTTGCCCGACAGCTCGTAGAGGGAGGCGTGGAACAGCCGGTCCTCGGCAAGGTAGTGGTCCGTCTCGGTCTCGTCGGTCATGACCGAAAAGACGGGGCGCCAGCGCTCCAGCTCCTCGACGGGCTGGAGCCGGGTCACCAGCCGGACGGCGATGATCTCCAGGTGGGTGCGGAGGTCGTAGAGGTCGGAGGCGTCCTTGACGGTGGGAAGGGAGACGAAGGCGCCCCGCCGCGGCTCCAGCGTCACCAGGCCGGTCTGGGCGAGCTGCCTGATAGCCTCCCTGACGGGGGTGCGTGATACGGCGAGCTTGTCGGCCAGGTCGACCTCGGAGAGCCTCTCACCGGGCTTGATGAAGCCCCCGACGATGGCTTCCTTGATTTTTTCGTAGACGATCTGGCGAAGGTCGATGTTGCGCGCCGGCGAGAGCGGGTCGTTGAACATGGTACCGCCTCCTGTAAAGGGGTTGGGCGTTTTACGTATACTCTGTCCATTATACATATCGGGGCCGACGGCGCAACGTCTTGGCGGCCCCGGGATCTACCGGCCCCCGCGGTTTGCCCAGTCGGTCCAAAGGGAGAGGGCGTAAACGGCGTCGGAGAGGCGATTCAGCCAGGCGTAGGGAGCGTCGCCGATATCGCCCTGCCGTTGAAGGCCGACGGCGACCCGCTCGGCCCTGCGGGCGATCGTCCTGGCCAGGTGGAGGGCCGCGCCGGGGAGGGAGTCGCCGGGGCGGACGAAGCGGGAGGTCTCGCCCGTAACGGCCCGGACCTTTTCCACTATTTCGTCGAGGGCGCCCGGTTCGGGCTCGGGGAGACCCGGGAAAAGGGCCAGGTAGCCCATGACGGCGCCCAGGTCCTCCTCGAGGCGGAGGATCACCTCCCGGATGTCACCGTGGCAGCAGGAGGCTCTGGCCAGGCCGAGCGCGGCCTGGCATTCGTCCAGGGTTCCATAAAGCTCCACCCTGGGGTGGTCCTTGGGGAGGCGGGAACCGTCGCCGAGGCCGGTGGTGCCCTTATCTCCTCCCCTGGTCGTTATCCAGGGTTTTTTCATCAGGATCGCCTCCGTCCAATGTAAGGTTCAATTAAAAAGGGGCTGCCGCCGGCAGCCCCTGGACCTAGATCCCTCAGCCTCCGCCGCAGGTGCCGCAGCCGCTCCCGCAGCCCCCGGTGGAAGATAGGGCCACCCGGAGCAGGCCGTCGGCGATGAGCCCGGGAGGGACGGCCTGGTAGGTCTGGCCGGCCACCTCGATGGTCCGGCATCGGCCGTGGCCATCGCCCCCGTCGCAGCCGCAGGGCTTGGAGGAAGCCTCGTACCCCAGTATCTCGTCGAGGGGGGTTTCGGGGAAATCGATATCGGCGCTCTCGAGGGTCACCAGGTTGTTCTTTTCCGGATCCCCATCGGAGGAGGCCTTCTCGAGGGTCACGGGAAAGCCTATCCGGGCCAGCTTCGGCCCGAGTTGCTCCACCATGTTGCAGAGGGTGTCGTAGGTCTCCTTCACGGGGCCGCACTGGGCCCCCTCGGGTGCGTAGTGCCTGATCCTGATCGTTGAAACGTCCATATCACGAACCTCCTATATTGGCGTGTGCAGTTTTTGGTCTTTCGATTGCCTTGGTTTTTTGTTTTTGCTCTTACGATTTACGATTCACGGTTTTTGGTTCCCGATTCCCGATTCACGATTTACGATTCACGGATCTTGCCCTTTTCGTATACAATTGCTCAAATTCAAGGTCTGACCCCAACGAAGGTGGCCTTGGCGTCGACGTAGATTTTACCGTCCTCACCGACGATTCGGGCGGCGGTTTTCACCTTCCTGCCGTCCACCGAAAGGGCGCTTCCGTAGGCCGTGTACCCGGCGCCGGACTTGACGGGCCGCAGGAAGCGGATGCTCATGCCGGCCGTTACGGTCCATTCCCCAAGGGCCTGCCTGGCGGCCCAGGCCATGGCGTCGTCACAGAGCGCAGCCAGTATACCCCCGTGGACGATGCCCTCGTAACCGCACCAGGTATCGTCGGGGGTGAAGGGTATCACCGTCCGGCCGGAGTCACCGTCCCAGTAGAGAACCACGCCGAGGGATCTCGGGTTCGCGCCGCTGCGGTCGCAGACGAAGCACCCCCTGGAGCCCTCCAGTTCTTCCAAAGCCATCCTTATCACCACCGGCAGGTATTTTACCCCAAGGGGTATGGAGAGTACACCCCATTTTTCAAAGGGTTTTTGCCAAGTCGGAGCGTTGACAATTAAATCCTAGATTCTATACTTTTTCAAAAGAAAACGATATATCGTATATTGTAGACTTTGGGGTGAGTGTGAATGTTCAGATCCTGCTATAGCGGGCGCCGTCTTGTCGTTGACCTTCAGAAGAGATCTTTCGGATTCGAGATCATCGAACCCCAGGAGTTCAGGAAATACGTTGGCGGCAGGGGGCTGAACGCCCATTACGCCTACTCCAGGAAACTGCACCTGGCGGATGCTTTTTCCGATGAGAACGAATTGCTGATCGCGCCGGGGGCATTGGTCGGTATGCCCTGCCTTTTTGCTAACCGGACGACCCTCACTTCAAAGTCACCCCTGACCGGTCTGCTGGGCGATTCAAATGTCGGCGGAGATTTCGGCGTTTTCCTCAAGTGGGCCGAGATAGACCAGGTGGTCATCCGCGGGAGATCCGCTTCCCCCTGCTTTTTGGTTATAAAAAAGAACGGCTGTCTTTTCGAGGATGCCGCGGACCTTTGGGGCCGGGACGTGGGTGAGACCGAAGAGATTTTGCGTCAGCGCTACGGAAGTTCAAAGCGGTCCTCGACCCTTACCATAGGACCCGGCGGGGAGAACAGGGTGAGGTTCGCCTCGATCCATTCCGGCGCCCACGCAGCGGGAAGGACAGGGCTTGGGGCTGTAATGGGCGATAAAGGGGTCAAGTCCATCGTCGTTCAGGGAGGGGTCCCGAGGTTTGATGAACTGGGCCTGGACAAGGGGTTCATGAAGCGACTGGATTCCCTGGTCAAGAATGACCCGAGTTACGAAGGGGCCAAACAATACGGGGCCACCACGGCGATCGAGGGTTTTAACAAGATAGGCGTCCTGGAAGTAAAGAACCTGCAAACGGGAGTCTGGGACCAGCACGAAAAGATCTCGGGGAAATATTTAAGGGATACTTTTACAGTAAGGCACTACGGATGTATTTTCTGTAATATCCAGTGCAAGGGCATTTCAAGGTTCAAAAACGAGACTGACGGCGAGTATGAAGTCCACGGGCCGGAATTCGCCGCCATGCAAAACTACGGGGCCCGCATCCTGAACAGCGACCTTCCCAGCGTATGTAAAATGACAAAACTCAGCAACAACAAGGGCGTTGATTTCATGTCCATGGGAGCGGTCCTCTCATGGCTCATGGAATGCCTCGACAGGGACTTCATCACCGCCAAGGACCTGGACGGGGTCGGGTTGGGTTGGGGCAAGGTTGATGAATCAATTGAACTGATCCGTAAAGTGGCTACGAGAGAAGGTGTGGGTAATATCCTGGCCGAGGGGGGCGAGCGGGCGTCGAGATCTCTGGGAGAGAAAACGCGGGATTGCTTATTGACGGTAAAAGGGATGGAGTTCGAAGGGTGTGATCCGCGCGGGTACAAGGGGAGGGGGGTGGGTTTCGGCGTCGCCTCCAGGGGGGCGGATAATTGTCGGACCTTGGGTGCCTTTGAGACGGTTCTCACCAAGCAGGAAGCGGTATCCCTCTTTGGGAGTGAGGAAGCGGCCACGCTCACCGGTGTAAGAGGCAAGGGAAGGCTGTTGAAGTTCATGGAGGACTATACGAACGTGGCGGACCTGCTTGGGCTGTGCCGGTACGGAATGTTCGTCTTCGCCAAGAGCCTGGACTCGATCTTTGCCCGGTGTGACGAGATCGATGGGTTTTACAGGGCTGTCTCGGGTTTTGACTCCAGCGACGGGTACAAGGAATTGGCGAGATCCAGCGAACGGCTTATCAACCTTGAAAGGATCATGAACCTGGAAAACGGTTGCAGGAGAAAAGAAGACCTACTTCCGAAAAGGTTCAGGGTTGAACCTATGCCCGAGGGGCCGGCAGAGGGCAGCATCGTCGAGAATGAAGTTATTCTCGACGAGTATTATGAGGCAAGAGGATGGCACGAGAACGGGGTTGTGAGCAAAGGAAAACAGAGAGAATTGTTTGGGGAGGTTTTATATGATGGGTAAGACCAGGCGTCTTATTTTTGCAGCTTCGCTTGTAGCGGTTTTTATGCTTTCTTTGGCTGGTGCGGCGTTTGCCGTGACATTGACGGCCTATTCGGTGTACCCGGAGACCAATTACCAGGCACAGGGTCTCCTGGTCCTGGCTGAAAAGATCGAGGAATACACGAAGGGTGAAGTGGTACTTAACGTGGAGCTGGCGGGTTCCCTCGGCTTCCAGGGACCCGATCTTCTGAGGGCCGTCAGGGATGGTTCCGTTCATATCGCGGAGATCGTTTCCACCGGGGTCGCCGGCGATGAAACCATTTTCGGTATCCGGTCGCTGCCCTTCATGATCGATGACTGGGATTCCGCCAGGGATTTTGACGTGATGGCCAAGAAGTACTATGACGAGGCGGCCAAGGAATGGGGTCAGAAGATCCTTTACATCGCCCCCTGGCCCTTCGCGGGTTTATGGACCCAGAAGGAGATCAATTCCATCGCCGACATGAAAGGCCTCAAAACGAGGACCTTTGACAGGAACGGCGCCCTTATCATGACGGCCGTCGGCGCAACTCCTCTGGCCATGCCCTTCAGCGAATGCTACACCTCCCTGGCAACGGGGGTCATCGATTCGATCATCACTTCCGGCACTACCGTCAGAGATGGGAAGCTTTGGGAAGTTCTGAAGTACTACTACCCCATCAAGATGGAGATCACGACCAGCATGATAAATATTAACCTCAAGGCTTTCGAGAAACTGACCCCAAGTCAGCAGGAAGCGATAATGAAAGCCTCTGAAGAGGTAGAGGACTACCTGTGGCAGAAGGCGAGGCAGGAAGAAGAAGGCAACTTGAAGATCTGCGAGGAACACGGCTGCAAGATGATGGAGGTGGACCTCGGGATCCAGGAGGAACTGAAGAAACTGGGTGAGAAGGTCAGCAGGGAATGGATAGATAAGAACCCCAAAGCCAAGCCGTTGTACGAGGAATTCTGGAATAAATATAACTAGTTAAACTTTGGGTGCCTTGGACGGTTTTCCCTGAAGATAGGGATCCACGGGGGAAGGCTGACCGATAGGCAAAGGATTTATTGAGTGTGTTTCACGGCGGGAGTCATTTGTCCTTCTTCGACACCCCTCGACTCCCGCCCTTTTGTATGAAAAAGCTGGTCCTCGGAGGGCTTGTCATGAATAAGTTATCCAGGTTTTACGATCTGAACGGGCTGATCGTCGGCATTTTGATCCTTCTTTCCGCAGTGATGATGATAGCCGAAATAGTGTATCGGAGCGCCTTCGGGAAAACCTTTTTCGTGGTGACTGAATACGCCGGGTACATGATGGCGGTTATTTCTTTTTGGGGATTGTCCTTTGGTGAGTATTGCGACGCCCACATCCGTATTGATTTTATTGACAAGATCCGAAACGAACGGGCCCGGTTCGTCATCACCAAGATAAGGTATTTCGCGGGTTTCGTTTTTTCTTTATATCTCACCTACGTCCTTTTCCTGCTTTTCAGGGAATCCTATCTCTATAAAGCGGTTTCCCTCCAGGTCTCCGAGACCCCCTTAGCTATTCCCCAGTTTTTCATGGTCCTCGGCGCGTTTTTCCTGATGACCATTGTTGCCTACAAGCTCGTGGTAAAGGAGAATTAGGGATGCAGGCTCAAGCGTTGTTATTCATCTTGATCAGTTTGACCGTCTGCCTGGCCTCGGGCATCTGGATCGGGGTTTCGCTGTTCATCGTCAGTTTGTCCTCGATGTACCTCTTCCTGGACCTCCCCGTCGAGAAGATCCTTTCCGCGATGATGTGGAATGTGACGAACAGCAGCATCCTTCTGGCTCTCCCGTTGTTCATCCTCATGGGTGACATATTGGTCAAAACAAAAATATCCACCCAGCTCTTCAAAGGGTTGACGCCCTGGGTTTCGAGGATCCCGGGAGGGTTGCTTCAGATAAACGTCTTGGCGAGCGCCCTCTTCGCCGCGATAAGCGGTTCCGTGGCAGCCACTACGGCGGCGGTCGGCAAAATAACGATACCCGAACTGGAAAAGCGTGGTTACGACCCCAAATTGATCATCGGCAGCCTCGCCAGCGCGGGGACCCTCGGGATCCTGATACCCCCCAGCATGCCGATGCTCGTGTACGGGATCGTGGCGAATGTGAGCATCGGGCAGATGTTCGTCGCCGGTCTCGTCCCGGGGATCTTCCTCATGGCACTTTTTTCCCTTTACGTGGGGCTTCGCGACCCCGGCTTCAAGCAAAGAAAGGGTGAGATCTTTTCCCGCAGGGAATGGGCGATGAGCCTCCTGCAGGTCACACCCACTGTCACCCTTATAAGTGCAGTCCTGGGCAGCATTTACATGGGGTGGTCAACCCCGACGGAAGCCGCCGCCATCGGGGTAGGCGGGGCTATCCTCATAGGCCTGTTGTTCAGGTCGTTATCAGTCAGGGAAATGATTGAGATCCTGAAAAGCACCACAAGCACAAGTAGCATGATCATAATGATCCTGATAGGGGCCTCGTTTTTTTCAACGGCCCTGGGTTTCCTGGGGATACCGAAGTATTTGTGCCGCCTGGTGCTCGGGAGCAACGTCAGTCCTCTGGTGGTCATGACCTTGATCACCCTTGTTTACCTGTTCCTGGGGTGCCTGATCGACGGCTTTTCCATGATCGTCATGACGGTCCCGATCTTCATGCCGATAATAAGCGCCTTCGGCTTCAGTCCTATCTGGTTCGGGATCTACATCGTCCTGCTGATCCAGATTGCGAACATCACCCCGCCGGTGGGGTTCAACCTGTTCCTGATCAGCGGGATAACTCCCTACTCGGTCGTTCAGATCGCGAAATGGTCTTTCCCTTTTCTCCTGCTCATGCTGGCGTTCATTATTTTGGTGATTGCCTTCCCGTCGATCATCACCTACCTGCCGACAATTGCGTTTATGTAGCCCGGCAACCGAGTGGGGACATCGTTGATCTTTGCGGCGAAAGGGAACCGCGGGCACTTTGGTTTAACCAGCAACGGTAGGACCTTGAGAGCCCGACCTGGACCGGATGTAGCCGTTACAGATTTTCACGAGGGGGAGGGCCCCGTCACCTTTCCCCTCTTTTCTCTTGTTTGGGAATAAGGGGGAACGATTCGATCGTTGCGAAAGGGCCGGAACCTGCCGGGGCACGTTCCCCTGTCCGGGCCGGCCCTGCCTTTCTTCAGCTTGGGCCGGGTTGTACCTCCCGCAGCGTTATTCACGAAAGGGTGTCTTGGTGTTTATTGCACCTCACCTATACTTCTACCGACTCCGGGTTTTAGGTTGAACAGGGATTAACAGATTATGCTTTTACCGGTATAATTTTTTGAAGACCAGTCAATGCCCCGGGGAATGCCCCAGTCCTTCGGGCCTTTCTTGTCGAGGTGGGTTGGAATGAGCTTGAAGATCCGACACAGCACAATAGCGATGAAGATAAAAAGCATCTTGAAAGAGATGATCGTTGACGAAAGGATAAAGCCCGGTGAACGCATCAACATAGACCAGCTCGCCAAAGAATTCGGGGTGAGCAAGATCCCCGTGAGGGAAGCTTTAAAAGCCCTGGAGGCTGAGGAAATAGTGGTTTACCAGGAGTGGCTGGGGTGGCGCGTCGCCAGCCCGTCCTTCGAAAGGTTCAAGGAAACTCTGGAAATGCAGTACGTGCTGGAAAGGCATGTCGCGGAAAATATGGTGGCGGGGATCGATTACGGCAACCCTAAGGTTGAAAAGGTTTTACGGGAAATGCACAAGGTCAACCAAAAATTCTTATTGCTTTCAAGAGCTACGAAATACAACAAGGCCATGAACCAGAACCACTTGTTCCATTCTCTTTATTATTCCCTGTTCCCTAACAGGTTAATATCCCAACATTTGAGGATCTTGTGGAACAGGGACTTGCAGTGCCGCCGGGAGATCACCCTGGCGGAGGAATACCGGGAGGGTTTTTATAACGAGCACGTGGAGATGATAAATGCCATCAGAGGAAAAGAGACCGGGAAGCTGGTTGAAGCTATCACTTCCCATTTTGGGAAGTCCATCGATATAGCTGGTATGATCTGCCGGAAGTACTTCGAGAGGATTCGCAAGGAAGCTGGGCAAGAGCTGGATCGCCCAGAAGATATTCCTTGAAAAACCTCCTTTTTCAATTTCCATGAAGAAAGGGCCGCCATTCAGAACAAAAAAGCCGACCGGCGCCCTCTTTCTACCCCCTACGGAGATATCATTTCTTGTCTGGACAGAAGACCCACCCTGTGGTACTACTATCTTCGCTTGCCGGAGTGGCGGAATGGCAGACGCAGCGGACTCAAAATCCGCCGGGGGCAACCCTGTGGGGGTTCGAGTCCCCCCTCCGGCACCATTTTTTAAAACCTTACTCTGCTTTGAAGACCCGCCGCCGGACCCCTTGTCCGCGATTCCTTCTGATACCGGGGAGAAGACCATGGAGCCAGTCCGTTTCAAAGCCATAGGGAAGATCAGGACGCCCTTCACGTCGAGGGAGGGGACGCCCATCCAGCCAACGGGGGCCGAGGGGGTGCTGGGAAGGGTCGAAGTGGACGAGGCCTTCCGCGAAGGCATCCGCGACCTGGAGGGGTTCTCCCATGTCATCCTTCTTTTCCACTTTCACCTCTCGGAAGGTTTCGACCTCGCCGTGAAGCCCTTCCTGGACGACACGGCCCGCGGTCTTTTCGCCACGAGGGCGCCGAGGCGGCCCAACGCCGTCGGGCTCTCGGTGGTGAGGCTGGTATCCATCGAGGGAGGCACCCTCGTCGTCGAGGGCGTCGATATGCTCGATGGAACGCCGTTGCTCGACATCAAGCCCTTCGTCCCGGAGTTCGACGCCCCCGAAGATGAGGTCCGGACGGGGTGGCTTGAAGGCAAGGCCGATAAAGCCCGGGAGGCGAGGGCCGACAAGCGTTTCATCGAGGATTCGGCCCGGGAGTTTCCCTGACCTGACCCCTGAAAGCGTGAAAGGACGGCCGGGCTCCTTAAGGAGCCCGGCCGTTTTTATCGTGACGTCAAATGATTTTCAGCAGAACCTTTTCCTGAAGGCTTTTCTTGCCCTTTCGCTCCTGAGCGAGCATTCCTCGGAGAGTCCCTCGCCGAAGTCGAAGGAAGCACCGGTGACCGACAGGGCCCAGGCGTCGCCGTACCCTGTGCCGAGATCTCCCAGGAGGGCGAGGAACCAGGCCGGCCCGAAGGAGTGGATGTTCAAGCCCCGGTTCGACGCGGCGTCGGGGCCGATCCTCTCCAGGGCGAACCCGCCGTCGTATTCTTCCAGCGAAGCGTCCACGAAGATGAGTATGTCGTCGGGTCCTATCCCCAGGGCCGCCTCGGGCAGCAGCTGGTGCGAAAGCCAAAGGAAGGCCCTTTTGCCCGCCCTTTCCAGGTCCTCGACCAGGAGCGGCGCCAGGGTGTGGGCCACGCCGTCGTCCTGCCGGAAGGGGTTCCCGTACCCGAAGACTCGGAAAGGGCGGCCCTCGTCGGTCGTCAGTTCTTGACCTCCCCCTTCAGGCTGCCGTCGGCACCGTAGATCTCCAGGTGCAGGGGCATCCTCCCCACGGCATGGGTGGAGCAGGAGAGGCAGGGGTCGTAGCAGCGGATGACGTGTTCCATGGAGTTCAGGATCCCCTCGGAGGGTTCGCCCCCATGGATGTTCTCCCGGGCGACCATGTCGACGCCCCTGTTCATGGCGTGGTTGTTGTGCCCCGTGGCGACGATGAGGTTAACCCCGGTCAGGACGCCGTTCTCATCGATCTGGTAATGGTGGATCAGGGTCCCCCGGGGCGCCTCGATGACGCCGATGCCCTCGGGGTAGAGTTCCGTCGAGGTGACCCGGAGGTCGCTGCCCATGATGTCGGGGTCCTCCATCAGTTCCTCGATCCTCTCGACGCCGTAGAGCGTCTCGATGAGCCTTGCGTAGTGATAGTAAAGCGTCTTGTGGACCAGTCCGTCCTCGGCCCCTTCACGGAAGAGGGCCAGTTCGGCCGACGCTTCGGGGGTGGCGATGTCGTCGCAGGCGTTCACCCTACCCAGGGGCCCGACGCGGTAACTGCCGTGGGGGAAACCCAAGGGCTTGTAGAAGGGGAACTTGAGGTAGCTCCAGGGTTCGACGTGCTCACCAATAAAGTCCAGGTAGGCCCAGTCGGGGAACTCGTCGATGATGCGGCCCCTGGGCCCTTTCAGGCGGATGTCGCCGTCGTAGATCTCCAGGAAACCGTCCTGGACGAGCCCCATGTAGGCCGTCTCCAGCGTGGCGAAGGAGGCGGCCTTTTCGGCGTTCTCCTCGAGATAGCCCTTCACCAGCCCGATGGCGTCCTTTACAGCCGCTTTCATCTGGGGGACCTGGGCCTTGATGGCGTCGACCTCCTGGGCCTTCAGGGAGCGGTTGACCCCTCCCGGTATGCTGTGCCAGGGGTGGACCTTCTTGCCGCCCAGGACCTGGATGATCTCCTGCCCGAATTTCCTCAGCAGCACGCCCTTGACGGCCAGGTCGGGGTACTTCCTTATCACGCCCACCACGTTCCTGACGGCCGGGTCGGCGTCGAACCCGAAAAGCAGGTCCGGGCTAGACAGGTGGAAAAAGCTCAGGGCGTGGGACTGGACGAACTGCCCCGCGTGCATGAGTTCCCGCAGTTTGTGGGCCGTGGGCGTGATCTCGACGCCCAGCAGGGCGTCGCAGGCCTTGGCCGAGGCGAGGTGGTGGCTGACGGGGCATATCCCGCAGATCCTCGGGGTGATGACGGGCATCTCGCGGAAGTCGCGCCCCTTGCAGAAGTGCTCGAAGCCCCGGAACTGAGTCACGTGGAAGCGGGCCTCGTTCACGTCGCCCTTCTCGTCGAGGTGGACGGTGATCTTCCCGTGCCCCTCGATCCTGGTTATGGGGTTGATCTCTATCTTCCTGACGGTAGCCATGATCGTGCCCCCTCTAGTCGTAGCGCATCATTTCCGAGGGGACGGTGGGAACACGCCCCTCGAGAAGTTCCTGGAAAACCCAGAGTATGGTGTCCGCGTCGGGCGGGCAGCCGGGGACGTAGACATCGACCTTGACCTCGTGGTCCACCGGGATGGCCTGGGGCAGGAGGTGAGGGATGTCCTCGTGAGGTATGACCCCCCCTGGGTTGACGGTGCTCGGCGAGTCCACGTAGGCTTCCTTAAGGGCCTGCCGCCGGTCGGTGAAGTTCCTCATGCAGTTTATCCCGCCGAAGACGGCGCAGTCGCCCCATGCCACGATTATGTCGCACTGTTTTCTCATTTCCTTGGCCAGGTGGAGCTCTTCGTCGTTGCCGAGGGCTCCCTCGATGACGCCCACCGTCGCCTTGGGGATCTTCTTGCCGTCGACGATGGGGGAGTAGACGATATCGACCAGGTCCACCAGGTCCACCAGGCGTTCGTCGATATCCAGGAAGGACATGTGGCAACCCGCGCAGGCTTCAAGCCAGACCGTGGCCACCTTGACCTTAGCCATCACTTTCGCACCTCCTCGAGCAAGACCATCTGGGCCTCCGTGGGAGGCTTCTCACTGGCGTAAACGTTCTCGCAGGGCGATTCCTCTGGTCTCCCCGGTTGGACCCCCAGGTCGGCCGAGAGGTCCTTCAGTATCGACGCAAGACCCCTGACCTCTCCCTTGGGAGGGACGACCACGTTGAGCCGGCGCCTCTCGCCCTCGATGGTGCAGTAATGCCCGCTCCGCTCGTACCAGGCCGGCGCCGGCAGCAGCACGTCGGCCAGGTTCACCAGCGGCTGGGCCCAGAAGGGGCACTGGACGACCACGAACTTCGTGCCCGATATGGCGGAGAGGCTGGCCTCGTCCTCGGGGACCATCCCCGAGGAGTAGACGTAGAGGAAGTCGAGTTTCTTTTCGCCGATCCAGGGCTCCTTCGCCAGGACTGTGTTGATGGCGCCCAGGCTGTTGCCGCTCGATACCAGGGGGACGACGCCGATGCCGTCATCGAAGAAGGCCCCGCAGGCTATGGCCAGGTTCACCGCCGAGGTCACGGCGGCGGGGTTCCTCGAGAGGCATCCTCCCAGGAGGAATATGGGTTTGCGGGCAGCCCTGAGCCGCTCGAGGATCTCCTCGATGGTTTCCCCGGGGATGCCCGTCTTCTCCGACAACCGGGCCATGGCGTCCCGGCCGGATTCGCCTTGGCTGCCGGGGACCTTGAAACCCGCCACCAGGTCCACCAGCCCCTGGACGAGGGCGGCGCTCTGCTCCGGCGACGGGGCTACGGCGTCGATGTCGGTCAAGTCGCCGTAAGGGTTCGGCTTGCAGGAGATGTTCAGCAGGGCGGCCCCGTTCCGGAGGGCGCCCACCCTCATGTAACTGGCTATGACCGGGGCCTCATCGTCCGGTTCGGCCGAGAGGTTGACCAGGCAATCGCTCTCCAGGATATTATGGGCGGCTGTGAAGGGGCGTACCCCCTGCCTGCTGAAGGGCTCAAACCCCTTGACGAAGCCCCGGAGGATGTCGCCGTCGAAGGTGTCAAGGCGCTGCATGCCCAGGCCGTCCTTGAAAAGGGAGACGAAAAGGGCCAGTTCCTCGTCGGTGCAGAGGCTCGACACCAGCACACCGTCGCTGTCGGCCTCGTGGGCTTTTTTGAACTTCTCGGCCACCAGCCCCAGGGCCTCTTCCCAGTCGGCCTCCCTGTAGTGGGAGCCCTCCCTGATCATGGGTACGGAGATGCGTTCTCTTTCCGAGGACCTTGGCAGGGTCCAGCGACCCTTCCTGCAAAGCTGGCCGCCGTCGGGTTCGGTGACGGCCGTTCCCTCGACCCTGGCTATGCTGCCCGTCCGGACGTAGACCTTGATTCGGCATCCGACCGGGCAGAGGGGACAGACGTTCTCGACCACGTCGTCGCAATCCTTCCTCCGCCCGCGGTAGGCGAACTCCCTGAGGGTGATGGTCCCCGTAGGACAGACCTGCGCACAGGCTCCGCAGGTGGTGCAGGTGTCGCTCTCCCCCAGCCGGCGCCCCAGGTCGGAGACCACCGTGGCGTTCCATCCCCTCTTCTGGAGGTCCAGCGTGTGGGTCCCCACCTTTTCGGCGCAGACCCTTATGCAGCGGAGGCAGAGTATGCAGCGGTTGTGGTCGATCTGGATGTCCCTGTGGGTGGCGTCGTTCTCGAACCCCGCGTAGAGGTAGGGGTAGCGGACGCTGTCCATCCCGTGTTCTATGGCCAGGTCCTGGAGTTCGCAGTCGCCGCTTTGGGAGCAGTACATGCAGAAATGGTTCCGCCCGGCGAAGATCAGTTCCAGCATCTGTCTCCGGTATTCCCTCAGTTTTTCCGTCTGGGTGTGCACCACCATGCCGTCCAGGGCGGGGGTGGTGCAGGCCGTCAGCATCTTGGGGTTCTTCTCCACCTCGACGACGCACATGCGGCAGGACCCTATGGGGGTCAGACCCTCGAGGTAGCAGAGTGCGGGGATGTAGACGTCGTTCTTGCGGGCCACTTCCATGATGGTATCCCCCTGGGCCCCCTTGCATGTTTTCCCGTCGATGGTAAGGGTGATCTCTTTCATCCTTCTATCCCCCCGCCTCTTATACTTTGGAGACCGCCTGGAAGGGGCAGACCTCCAGGCATGTCCCGCACTTGATGCACTTTTCCTGGTCTATCACATAGGGGGTGTTCCTGTCGCCGGCGATGCAATTCACGGGGCAGTTCTTGGCGCAAAGGCCGCACTTCCGGCACTTCTCCGGGTCGATGACATAGGAGATGAGGGCCTTGCAGACCATGGCGGGGCACTTTTTGTCCCTGATATGGGCCTCGTATTCCTCCCTGAAATACCTCAGCGTCGTAAGGACCGGGTTGGGCGCCGTCTGGCCGAGGCCGCACAGGGACATCTCTTTTACCATCAGGGCCAGGTCTTCAAGGATCTTGAGGTCCTCCATCCGCCCCTTCCCGGAGGAGATCTTGTCGAGGATCAGGAGCATCTGCTTCGTGCCCTCCCGGCAGGGGACGCATTTGCCGCAGGATTCTCTTTGGGTGAACTCGAGGAAGAATTTTGAGACGTCCACCATGCAGGTGTCCTCGTCGATGACCACCAGGCCGCCGGAACCCATGATGGCCCCCGCGGCGGTGAGGGACTCGTAGTCCACCGGGAGGTCGAGGTGCTGTTCAGCCAGGCATCCGCCCGAGGGGCCCCCGATCTGGACGGCCTTGAACTTCCTGTTGTTCAGGATTCCGCCGCCCATGTCGAAGACTATATCCCTGAGGGTCGTGCCCATGGGCACTTCGACGAGGCCCGTGTTGTTGACCTTGCCGGTCAGGGCGAAGACCTTGGTCCCCTTGGACTTCTCCGTCCCTATGGAGGCATACCAGGCCCCGCCGTTGCGGATGATGTTGGGGACGTTGGCCCAGGTCTCCACGTTGTTGATGTTGGTGGGTTTTCCCCAGAGGCCCTTGTTGGCCGGGAAGGGAGGCCGGGGGTAAGGCATCCCCCGCTCGCCCTGGATGGAGGCCATGAGGGCGGTCTCCTCGCCGCAGACGAAGGCGCCGGCTCCTTCCTTGATGTGCAGGTGGAAGGAGAAGTCCGATCCCATGATGTTATCGCCGATGAGGCCGTACTCGCCGGCCTGGGCGATGGCGCCCCGAAGCCTCTTGATGGCGAGGGGGTATTCGGCCCTGCAGTAGATGTAGCCCTCGTCAGCCCCTATGGCGTAGGCGCCCAGCATCATGCCCTCGATGACGGCGTGGGGGTCGCCCTCGAGGAGGGATCTGTCCATGAACGCCCCCGGGTCGCCCTCGTCGGCGTTGCAGATGACGTACTTCTTGTCCCCCTGGGCTTTCCTGCAGAATTCCCACTTGGTGCCCGTGGGGAATCCGCCGCCCCCTCTTCCCCGGAGGCCCGAGGTCCTGACTTCAGTGATCACTTCCTCGGGTTTCATCGTGGTCAGAGCCTTGGCGAGGGCTTCGTAACCGTCGCGGGCGATGTACTCGTCGATGTTATCGGGGTTGATGTAGCCGCAGTTGCGCAGGGCGATGCGGAGCTGCTTGCTGTAGAAGGGTATGTCCCTGTAATGGGGGACCTTGAATTTGGTGTCGGGCGTGGTGTAGAGGAGCCGCTGGACCAGGCGTCCCTTGTAAAGGTGCTCCTCGACGATCTCCGGTACGTCATCTACGGTGACCCTGCAGTAGAGGGAACCCTCGGGGTAGATCACCACGATGGGCCCCATCTCGCACATCCCGTGACAACCGGTCTCGACCAGGGCTACTTCCTGGTCGAGACCTCTTCGTTCTAACTCCTTCTTGAGAGCCTCGTAGACCGAAGGAGACCCGCTGGCGGTGCAGCCGGTCCCTTTGCAGACCAGCACGTGGGCGCGGTAAAAGGCCATGACCGCCGGGCCTCCTAGTCGGTCTGCCCGATGACCTTGTCTTCGACGATGTGGCCGTTGACAAGGTGTTCGGCTATTATCCGGACGGCGTCGGCGGGGCTGACCTCGCCGTAGGTCGTCCTCGGCTCGCCGGGCCTGATGATATCCACCAGGGGTTCCTTCTGACACATGCCGATGCATCCCGTCGTCTCGACGGCCACATCCTTAAGGCCCCTCTTGTCCAGCTCCTCAAGGATCGCCGTCATGACCTCCCGGGCCCCTGCCGCGATACCGCAGGTGCCCATGCCGATGATCACCCTGGTCGCGCCCCGCGAACGGGCGGACGTGAGGTCCTTGGCGCTCTCCTTGATCTTCCTGAGGTCTTCCAGGCTCGTCACTTTCATCGGTGTTCACCTCCAGCGTGGTCCTATTCGTAGGAACCCAGTATTTCCATCACTTTGTCCGGCGTGAGCCGCCCGTGGGTCTCATCGTCGACCATCATCACGGGAGCGAGCCCGCAGGCCCCGAGGCAGGCGACGGGCTCAAGGGTGTACCGCAGGTCATCGGTAGTGCCGTTCTCCTCGACGTCGAGGACAGTCTTGATCTTGTCGAGGATGGCGAGGCTGCCCCTGACGTGGCATGCCGTCCCCCGACAGACCCTGACGATGTGCCGCCCCCGGGGTTTCAGGTGGAACTGGGCGTAGAAGGTGGCCACACCGTAAAGTTCCGAGGGCGGGATCTTCAATTCCCGGGAGATCTCCATCAGGGCCTCCTCGGGGAGAAATCCGAAGGCCTTCTGAACCTCCTGGAGGACGGGGATCGTTCCTCCCCGCGCGCCTTTCCAGGGGGCCACGATCTGCCTCGTCCTTTCCGCCACTTCCTGCTTTTTCGGGTTCACTCCCTATCTCCCTCCTTCGGGTCTCGAAGTCATTATGCCCCCGACTGACGATGCATTGGCCCGTATCCCCGGTACGGGATCTCTTGGGTCCGCTTTGGGATACATTGAAACCGATAGTGAAAGGGAACGCAACCAGGAAAAGGGCCGGTCTCCCAGGGAAAAAATGCACCTTGAGGCCCATTATCGACCATGGGTTGAAAAGAAGTCAAAAGAAGGACAGGACTCGGACCGATACACCATGGCCTCCGATCCCTGACCGCAGGTCCCTGAAAAAGGACAGCGGAATAATGTATCATGACTTCAACAGAGTGTTGCCACGGGCAGCTGATACCAGTTTTTCACGAAGGGGATGATGTCGTGGTTTCGTGGGGGATCATGAAAAAAGCGGAGATCGAGCTCGATGTGGTGGTGCTCCTCGTCGCGGCCTTGACGATGCTCTTGACGGGGGCCTTGCTCTTCCCGGTATCTCGGGGTCTTCTCCCCTACTACGAAAACGGGGTTTACGGGCTTTTTCTTTTTATCTTCGCCCTCCAGATGGTCACCTTGGGGCGGACCCCCTTCGGCGATGCCCCGCGGTCAAAGGCGCTCATCGCCGTCGGGGTAGTGGTGGCCTCCCTGGGGATGATCACCTGCTTCATCCCCGAGGTCTTAAGCCGCGTTCCGCAAATCCTCCTATCCATTAGTTTCGGCCTGGGCGGCATCGCCCTTCTTCTGCAGATGATCCTTTCCCCGGACAGGTTCCCGACGTGGAGGCGGTACGGGGGGGTCTTCCGACACCTCATCGCGGGCTGCGCTGCGGTCTACGCCCTGTCGGCCCTGATAGGGCTCCTGGTGGTGCGGAAGGACCTTCTCTCCACCCCGATGACCGCCGTCGTGGTCCTGGTGATGGGTTTTTCCCTCACCTACCTCGCCGTCACGTTGCAGAAAATCTATAACACCTACCCCGAAGCAGTCCAGGAGCCGAAGGGTGAGCTGGACCTGCCCATTGAGAGGGCCATGATCCTTCTGACCGGTGTTTTCATGGTCATCCTCGGCGTGCTCCTCGTGCCTGTGAACCTCGGGAAACTTCCCTTTTCCGGGAGCGCCCAGTTGGGCCTGCTGATGGTGATCATGGCCATCCAGATACTCGCCACGGGGGCTTCCCCCATAGGTTCCTTCCCCCGGACATGGCTCATGATCATCATCGGCCTCGTCTTTGTCGCCCTCGGGGCGACGTCGTGCATCATCCCCTGGGTCCTGGTCGCCCCGCTGACGCTCCTCATCGGTTGCACGAACATCCTGGGAGGGGTCCTGAAACTCAAGGAGATCCTGGTGCCCATCATCAAGGGTCCCCGGGGGGCCGGGCCCGTCCCCCCGGTCCTGGTCAGGCTGAACCTCGTCCAGGTGGCCATGAATCTGGTATCCGTCACCTTCGGCGCTTCCATGCTCATCCACGACCTGCTCCCCGGCATGGTCATCGGTGTCGTCCTTGCCGCCAACGGAGGGCTCCTGCTTTACCTGATGCATATATTGTATGAGCTGGACAGGTTGCAGAAGACGATGTCGCAGCCGGCCTCCTGAGGGACTTCGAAGCCGAGAAATGAGCGGCAAGGTGATCTAGCGATAAGGGTTATCATTGTAACGGTAAGGGTAATGTGTTAGTATCCTTGGTGCCCGGTCGCCGGGCGTCCTCCGAGTCGCGTCCCCTTGCGGGCTTTCGCCCATGGGGAGCGACCGATGGGTTTTCCTGGAAACGGGAAGACCTCCCGCGTTTGGAAAGGAGGAGCGGTCAGTTGTGATACGAGGCCGCCTCCTGTACCTGGGGGGCGGTCTTTTTTTGCCTGGGGGTGTCTTTTTGAACCGCAAGTTCAGGGAACGCTGGTTCATGCTCCTCATGGGGTCCTTCCTGGTGGTCTACATCATCTGGCCCCTGGCGGGAATGTTCTTCAGGGCCGACTGGAACATCGTCGCCTCGACCACCCGGGACAAGGTGGTCATAGGGGCCCTCTGGAGGAGCGTCTGGACCGCCGCGGCCGCCACGGGGGTGATCGCCCTCTTCGGCACCCCCCTCGCCTACTTCCTGGCCAGGCAGGAGTTCAGGGGCAAATCGGTGCTTGAAGCCGTGATCGACGTCCCCATAATGGTCCCCCATACCGTGGCGGGCATCGCCGTCCTCATGACCTTTTCCCCCAAGGCCCCCCTCGGGGCGATGCTGGTGAGGGCCGGGTTTTCGCCCGTCAACAGCCACCTGGCCATAATCCTGGCCTGCATGTTCGTCTCGATCCCCTTTTACGTGGACGCGGCAAGGGACGCCTTTTACGGCGTGTCACCCAGGCTGGAGAACGTCTCCCGCACCCTGGGGGCCTCCTTCTTCCACGTGTTCTTCCGCATATCCCTGCCCTTGGCGAAAAGAGGTCTCGTCTCCGGCCTGATCATGAGCTGGGCCAGGGGAGTGAGCGAGTTCGGCGCCATCGTCATCATGGCCTACCACCCGATGGTGGCCCCCACCCTGATCTACGACCGTTTCGCCACCTTCGGGCTCAAGTTCTCCACGCCGATCGCTGTACAGCTCATCCTGGTCTGCCTGGGGATGTTCGTCGTACTGCGGGTCCTGGTATCGGGGAAGCGCAAGGAGGTCATTGGCGGTTGATACGACTGGCAGGCCTCTCGATCGACCTGGGTGAGTTCATGCTGGACTCCTTCTCCCTCTCGGTGGATGAGGGGGAGTTCTTCATGGTGGTGGGGCCCAGCGGGGCGGGGAAGACGGTCCTCCTGGAGGCCATAGCCGGTTTGAGGCAGCCCTCGGGCGGAAAGATCCTCGTCGCCGGCCGGGACGTCACCGACCTGCCGCCGGAGAAGAGGAACGTCGCCCTCGTCTACCAGGATTACGCCCTGTTCCCTCACTTGAGCGTGGAAGAGAACATCCGCTGGGGGCTGAGATTCGCCCCGAGGCCGGACGGCCCCCACGTGGAAGGTCTTGTGAGGCTGCTGAGGCTTGAACACCTCCTCGAAAGGCGGCCGGAGACACTCTCGGGCGGTGAGCAGCAGCGCGTGGCGCTGGCCAGGGCGCTGGCGGTCAAACCCTCGGTCATCCTCCTTGACGAGCCGATATCGGCGCTGGACCCGCGCTTCAGGGAGGACCTGCAGGACTACCTCTCCCGGATCAACCGGGAGGGAATGACCATCATGATGGTGACCCACGATTTCAACGAGGTCCTTTCCCTGGGGCACAGGGTCGCCGTGATCGTCGAGGGGTCCCTCCAGCAGGTGGGGGAGGTCAAGACCGTTTTCCGCGAACCCGCCAACAGGCTGGTGGCCGATTTCGTGGGCATGAAGAACCTCTTCCCGTCGAACATCAAGGGCGGTCTGGCCAGGCTGGAGGGAGGGCTTTCCCTCGTCCTGGACGGGCAGAAGGCCGGCGGCGAGTGCCTCATAGGGATACGCCCCGAGGACGTGATGATCGGCCAGGACCTGGCGGAGGGTACCGAGAACGTCTTCGGCGGCCGCGTGGTGAGCATCGTACCCCGGGGGATGGCCTTCGAGGTGGTCTTCGAGGTCGGCGGCATCAGGCTGACGGGCAGGATGCTCTCCTCGGCCCTGGTGAGGGAGGACGTCCGGCCGGGAGCGGATTGCAGGGTGGGGTTCTGCCCTGGAGCGATACACGTGTTCGAAGGGAGTCACAAAATTTAACGGAGGTGTTCTGTAATGAACAGGTTCAGAAGGATCACGGTTTTGGCAATGGCCCTCGTCCTGGCCTTCGCCGCTACAGCGGCCATGGCCGACGAGAAGGTTATCGTCTTCCACGCGGGCAGCCTGTCAACCCCCATGGAGAAGGTCGAGAAGATCTTCGAAGAGGCCCACCCCGGCGTCGATGTCCAGCGCGAGGCCGGTGGGAGCGCAGCCCTGGCCAGGAAGATAATCGACCTCGGGGGTGCCTGCGACGTCTTCATGTCGGCAGACTACATGGTCATCGAGAAGATCCTGAGGCCGGCCGAGGCCGACTGGAACATCCTCTTTTCCAGCAACGCCATCGTGCTCATGTACAGCCCCCAGTCCAAGTACAAGGACGAGATCAACAAGGACAACTGGACCGAAGTGCTCATGCGCCCCGATGTCCGCTGGGGGCACTCCGAGCCGGACCAGGACCCCTGCGGTTACCGCAGCCTCATGGTCCTGCAGCTGGCTGAGACCTTCTACCACGACAAGGATCTCTACGCCAGGGCGCTGAAGCACCCCGAGAGGGCGGTGCGCCCGAAGGCCATCGACCTCGTGGCCATGGTGCAGAGCGGCGCCATGGACTACGCCTTTGAGTACAAGTCCGTGGCGATGCAGCACGGCCTCGAGTACCTGGACCTCCCCGACGAGGTCAACCTGAAGAATCCCGACTTCGCCGACCAGTACGCCGCAGCCTCGGTGGAACTGGCGGGCAGCGAGCCGGGCAAGACGATCCTCGCCAAAGGTGAGCCCATCGTCTTCGCGCTGACGATCCCCCGGAACGCGCCCAACCCGAAGCGCGCCCTGGAACTGGTGGAACTCATCCTCGCCAAGGACGGCGGGCTGAAGATCCTCGAGGAGATGGGGCAGGACACCGTCGGCCCCCAGACCTACACGCCGGGTGAGAAGATCCCCGCTGAGCTCCAGCCGCTGATGGTGAAATAGCACGTCAAGAACAAGAAAGGGCCCCGGCACATTCCGGGGCCCTTTTTGTATCAAAACTTACGTTCGATGAGTTACTCCCTTACCGTCAGTCGATGCCGATCATAACGTTGGTGGCCTTGATGACGGCGTAGACGTCCTTCCCGGGTTTCAGACCCAACTTCTCGGCCGACTCCTTGGAGATCATGGAGACCACCTCATCGCCGCCGGGGAGTTCCACGACGACCTCGGTGTTCACCACGCCGGCCGTAACCTTCTTGACCTTGCCCTTTAGCGCGTTGCGGGCGCTGAGTTTCAAGATATCCACCTCCCGATATATACCTATATAGGGTTTATCTTTTATTCACACTAAAATCCTATCACAGGGTTCTACCTTAATCAAGCCCCTTTACGAAGCGGGCCCGGTTATCGCCCCTTTGCCAGGCGTCCCAGAGCCCACGCGGCGACAAGGCCCGCGGCGAAGCCAGCCGCCATGTTCAGGTAGACGGAAAAACCCGCGGTGACGGCCACGACGGCCCAATCCCTCGGAGCACGCACGGATCCCACGAATTTAGCCATTTCGACGCCGACCATGATCATCATCGACCCCACGATGGCCATCGGGAAGGATCTGAAGATGGAAGCGATGTGGCCGGCGAGGAAAAGCCCCAGCAATATCTCGAGGACACCCTCCATCACGTTCGCCCCTCCCGTCCGGGCCCCGTAGTAGTACTGGCCCGCCAGGCCGCCGGCGCCATGACAGAGGGGGATGCCGCCCATGAAGGGTCCCAGGAGGTTCATGAAGCCCATATTGAGGGAAAGCTGCCTGGTGGAAACGAAGCGACCAGGCCAGTACCGGGTGATCAGGGCCGAAGTGGCGATCACGGCGTTGGTGGCCGTCAGGGGTACCTGGGAAAAACCGCCGTCCCTCATAGCGGGCCAGAGAAGTTCCGGGCGGAGTGCCTTCAAGGGGGGCAGGGAGAAGGAGATCGACTGGATGTGGGAGAGGTCGCCCTTAAAGGCCATCATCAGGATCCCTCCGCCGACGAGGACCAGCGACGCCGGCGCGAAGGGGTTATCCCTTAGAAGCAGGATGATCAGCAGGGAAAGGGCCGCCAGGATCCAGGCGCCGTCGATCATCCTGAAGCCCTGGATCGCCAGGAGGAGCCCCAAGGAGAGCTGGATCCCCCGAATGACAGACTGGGGCGTCCTGGACCCCACCCACGTTATGGCCCCGGAAAAACCCAGCAGAAGCCATGTGATCCCCATGGCCAGCCCCGAGGCGAAGATCTTGTCGGGGCTCCAGGCCTGGGCTATGGCCATGACGGCCAGGACCTTCATGGGTTCGATGGGCATCGGGAGCCGGTAGACGACGCCGGTGATGATATTGGCAAGGCCCAGGAACACCAGCATCCCGGCGGGGTCTACGCCGCAGACAGTGATATAACCGACGGCGAGGGGGAGCAGGGTCCCCAGATCTCCCAGGGAGCCTCCGAACTCCCGGAGGCTGAACTCAAAAGAACCGATCTTCGCCATGGCGCCTCCTTCTTTTGACGGTCAGTGCTGGGTGAATGCAAAACAGGGCGAGTTCAACTCCACTATGCTAAGGGAAAGCATCCCACAGGGTCAAACGGCCTTTCCAATGGGTGCTTCATCCTCTTTCGACGCCCTTTTTTCCTTCCTAGCTGGATCTTATTGTTCCCGGGGGATCGGCAGGGTGGAACCGCCGGCGGGCATCACGATGACCCCGGCTCGGGGCCCCGCCAGGGAGAAGGCCTTTTCGACGGCCCTTTCAAGGTTTTCGGCGGGTTCGACGAAGATGGAGCGGACCACCTCGTCGTCGAGGTCCGAGACCATGAGGATCGACGCTTTTTTCAGGGCTAGGGCGATAGCTGCCGCCTTGTGGCCGCCAAGTTCGAAGTCGCTCTTCACGCGCTCGATGAGGTCTTCAGGCTTCTCAGCTTTTTTGATCCAGTCGGAGAAGGTTTTGGAACCCAGCCCCTCCCCGCAGGAAGCTACCCAGATGACCACGCCGCCCCTTAGGACGGCCCAAAGGGCATTGTCCAGGGCTTTCTGAGCTTGGTAGACGTTGATATCCTTTGGGAACCCCCCGGCGGAGACGATCACGATATCGGCCTGTTCCTCGATGGGGACCTTGCCCAGGGCGTCGAGTTTTTCGCACCCCGCCCTGTGGGCTTTGATGTAGTCTCCTGCCACGGCATGGATGACCTTCTTGTCCTGGTCGAGGATCACGTTGAAGGTGAAGTCGATCTTGATGAAGCGGCCGATCTCCTCCAGGTCCTCCCGGACGGGGTTACCCTTGTTGTTGCCCGTCCTGGATCCCTCCTCCAGCATCATCCGGTGGTTGGCCCGGATAGCTTCGATCGTCGAGACGCCGGGAAAGACCGCCTTGGCCCCGCCGCTGTAGCCGGCAAAGTAATGGAACTCGATGTTCCCGACGCAGACACGGCGGTCGGCCTCCACGACGGGCCTGAAAAGATCGACCGGTGTGCCCCTGGAGGTCTTCCCGAGGCTCACGCAGTCCGAGGGGTCGTGGTCGATGCAACGGTAGCCCTCGTAGATCCTGTCGCCTACGAGAGACTTCATCTCCTCCTCGGTGTGGGGACGGTGGCTCCCGAGGGCGAAGATAATGGTGATGTCCGAGTCGCCGATGCCGGCTTCCCGAAGTTCCTCAAGGACAGGGGGGAGCACCACCCTCGACGGGCAGGGCCTGGTGATGTCACTGGTGATAAGGGCTATCTTCTCACCGGGCCTTACTATCTCTCTCAGCGGGGGCGTCCCGATGGGGCTGGAAAGGGCCTTTTTCATGATCTCCCCCTGGGCCTCCCCCCGGGGGATGCGAAGGGGCTCCAGGACCGCCACCAGGTTTTCCCGCGGCACCGAACAATCGACCGTCCCCTTGCCGAAACGCAGTTGAAATTTCATGGCCATTCCCCCCAAGATCATCGATCTCCATGGTAGGGTCCAAGTGTACCCGTCCGCCCAAAACCGAACCCAACCGAGGAGAAATGCTCAATACCCGGCGGTTATCCGATATGATACCTCCCAGGAGCCACCCGCGGGGTTAGAAATGGTCTTCCGAGGGTGGCACCGCCGGTTATTGTAAGGGAGGAGAACCCATGGTCAAAAAACGTGCGATCCTTTTCCTGGCCGGACTTTTCCTCGTCCTTTCGGCGCCGGCCCCGGCGTGGGCGGAGGCGCAATGGCCCAGGATCACCCTGTCCGCTGACGGGGTGCCCATTTCCTACGAAGTACACGGCGACGGTGAGCCCACCCTCGTTTTCGTCCACGGCTGGAGCTGTGACGCCCGCTACTGGGGCGCCCAGGTGCCCTATTTTTCGATGAGGCACCGGGTCATCACACTGGACCTGGCGGGTCACGGTCATTCGGGCCTGGGGCGGTCCAGGTACACCATGGAGTCCTTCGGTGAGGACGTGGCAGCCGTGGTGAAGGCGGCGGGGGCGGAAAGGGCCATCCTCATTGGCCATTCCATGGGAGGGCAGGTCATAGCCTGCGCCGCGAGGATCCTCCCCGGGAGGGTATCGGGGCTCATCGGCGTGGATACCCTGGAGAATGTCGGGTACGTCATGACGCCCGAGGAGCGGGAAGCAATGCTGGCCCCCTTCAGGGAAGATTTCCCGGCCGAGACGGCCCGTTTCGCCGGGGAGATGCTGTCACCGGCCGTGGAGAGGTCGCTGAGGGAGTGGATCGTATCGGACATGTCCTCGGCGCCCTCCTGGGTGGCGGTGAGCGCCATGGAAGAGATGACCTCCCAGTACGTCACCGGTGAGGCGGCCCGCGTCTTCGAGGAGGTCCGCCTCCCCGTGGTCAGCGTAAACGCCGACAAGTGGCCCGTGGATTTCAAGGCCAACCGGGAACACATGCTCTCCTACGAAGCCATCGTCATCGCCGACGCGGACCACTTCCTGATGATGACCCGGTCCGAGGAGTTCAATGACGCCCTGGAAAGGGCCATCGGGATGATCCTTTGGGAGGCGGGCAAGTAGTCAGGCGGTGACGGCCTCCAGGAAGCCGGACGCGCTGGAGAGCATGAAGTACATCTCCCTGGACCGCACGTCGGAGGGGAGCATCGGGAACGCCTCGAGCCAGGGGTCACGGCTCAACAGGAAAGACAACAGTCCGTCCATATCTACTTGGTCGGCCCCGGGGCGTCCCTTCCCCTCGAGGAACTCCGCGAAGAGTACTCTCCATAATTGGATCTGCCGGGCAGCCTCGTCCAGCATCCTACTCACTTCTTTGGAATAGCCGAAGTGGGCATAGCAGAGCAGGATGGCGTTTACCGCCTTCAGTGTCTCTATGGACTGCAGCGCCTGGTCTATATAGAACCGGGGCGGCGAGGCCGGCCGTAGCACGTACTTGCCTTCATCGGCCCCCGGGACGACCATGTCGAGGAGGGTGAAGGTGCCGGCGGCCTCGCCGGCGAAGAGGACCGGGCCCGCCGGGGTCTCGTAGAAAAAGGAACGGTGGTGGGGCGCGTGCCCCGGGGTGTCGACGGCGAGGATCCCCGGGATCGGTGCTCCTTCGGGGATGAAGCGGCCCTCATCTACCGGCGCTGGTTCACCGTAGGCCGGTGCCATTTCTGGTATGACCCGCAGGCTGCTCTCCCAGAGCCTCGCGGGGTCCGCCAGGTGGGGTTTCCCCCTGGGGTGGACGGCCACCATGGCGGCAGGGAAGGCCTCGAGGAGTTCGGCCAAGCCGCCGGAGTGGTCCAGATGGATGTGGGTCAACAGGACCAGGTCCAGCCTGTCGACGCCCATGCCGCCCAGGGTTTCGAGAAGGAGTGGAACCGACGAGGCCGGTCCCGGGTCGACTATGACGTTCCGCCCCCCGGCCTCGTCCCTGACCAGCCAGACCCCAAAGAAGTGGTGATAGCCCTCCATGCCGAGGGGGAGGTCGATAAGGCTCAGAGTGACATCGGGTGCTGCCTCCAGGTCCAATACTTTCATGACTGTTCACCTCAAAAACGATCCCGGTTTATGATCCTAACCTCGCACCTGAAACATTATCCTGTAGCGGCGCCGATTAAACAACGGCCGTCGCACTCCATCCCCTCGGCCACACCCCTTTCTCTGAACACTTGACAATCGAAGAAAAGAGGTTTAGCTTCTGCATATCGGTTATATTTCGGATGCATAACAGTTGTATACCGGTGAGGGGATGCGAAGCTTGAGGAAGAGATCTAAGACCGACCTGGTTTACGAAGAGATCAAGAAGTTGATCCTCCGGGGGGAGCTATCAAGCGACACACCGATCTCGGAGAACCACCTCGCCAGGAGGTTCGAAATAAGCCGGACGCCTATCCGCGAGGCTCTGAAACGGCTCCATATGGAGGGCTTCGTCAGGATCATCCCCAACCAGGGCGTATTCGTCCGCGACGTCTCCATAAATGAAGTAAAGGATATATATGACCTTCGGATAGCCCTGGAAGAGTTCGTAATAAAGGAATTGACCGACACCCTTTCACAAGATGACCTTTCACTGCTCGAGGGCAACCTCGCCAGGCAGGAGGAAGCCCTCCTGAAGAATGACGCCTTCGCCTTCCACGAGGAGGACCGCAATTTCCACGATTATTTCATGAAAGTCTACGGCAACGCCATGATAACGGACTTCATAACCAATCTCCGCGACCGGATCGAGGGGATCAATATAAATATGCTCAAGCAGCCCGGCAACATGAGACTTTTCTGGGGTGAGCACAAAAAAATCCTGGAAGCCCTTCATAAGAGGGACGCCGAGGGGGCGACCAGGGAGATGGACGAACATCTTAAAGGCGGCAAGGACAGGCTTCTCAGGGGCTGATCCACCGCGTGAAGCGCGGCGGTGACCCATACCGGGCAGGAGGAGGGATGGCGAGGATAGCGAAAGGGTGGTTTCCCCGGCCGGGGGATCAAAAAACCTGTGTAAGGAGGTGAACTGTCCGGGTTCACCGGACAGGACGTGAAGATGAGGAAATTGCTGACAGGAATACTGGCGCTGGTTTTGGTTTTCGGGTTGGCAAGCGTTGACACGGCCCAAGCGGCACTCAAGGGCGAGTACAAGCTCACCATGAACGTCACCACCGATACAGCCTGGGGCCAGGGGGGGGTTAAGTTCGCCGAGCTGGTCAAGGATTACACCGGCGGCAAGGTGAACGTCAAGGTCTATCCCAGCGCCCAGCTCGTCGGCGGCGACCAGATGCGCCAAGCCGAGATGGTCTCCAGCGGTGCGATAGACTTCATGCTCAACTCCACGATAAACATCGCCCCGATCATCCCCGAATGCAACGCCTTTTCGCTCCCCTTCATGTTCCCCAGTTACGAATCCGTTGACGCCGTGACCGGGTCGGCGGCGGGCCAGATGGTCCTGGACGCCCTGGAGAAGCACAACATGGTCGGACTGGCGTGGGGCGAGAACGGGTTCCGTGAGCTCACCAACAATGTTAAACCCGTAGCGCACCCTGATGACATGAAGGGCCTCAAAATCAGGGTCGTGACGCCTATTTATATCGATATCATGAGAGCCCTCGGCGCGAATGCCATAGCCATGAACTGGGGCGAGGTCTTCACCTCGCTGCAGCAAGGCGTTATCGACGGGCAGGAGAACCCCATCGTCGGGATAATAATCCCGAACAAGATCTACGAGGTCCAGAAGTACCTCACCAACTGGCACTATTCTTACGACGCCCTGATCCTGGCCGTCAACAAGAATGTGTGGGAGAGCTTCGACCCCGATATCAAGGAGCAGATCAAGAAGGCCGCCGTCGATTCAATGCGATGGCAGGTCCACGACGTGAGCCGCGTAGGCCTGGGCGACGGCATCGAGTTCCTGAAATCCCAGGGTATGACGGTGACCGATCCTACCCCGGAGCAGCTTGCCGCGTTCCGCGAGATGACCAAGGCCGTCTATGAAAAGTGGTCCGCTAACGTCGGCGCCGATATCGTAAAAGCCTTCGAGGAGGCCGTTTCGAGTTTCAAATAATGGGTCATGGTACGGGGGCCGCTGCCGCGGCCCCTTTGTCCCCTTCCCGGGGGAGGGATCTGTCGGGGATCAACCGATAGGAAGGGAACGGTGCTGGGGATGTTCAAGCTGCTTGACAGGATAGAAGAGTGGACCTGCGTTGCGATGCTTTTTTTCATGGCCATTCTGGCCTTTGCCAACGTGATAGTAAGGTACCTGACGACCTTTTCTTTTTCCTTCTCGGAAGAACTGCTGGTTAACCTCTTTGTCTGGATAACGATGCTCGGGGCCTCGATCGCGACCAGGAAAGGCTCCCTGCTCGGGGTCACCTATCTCTTCGACAGGATGCCCTCCTGGTTCAAGAAGTTCTCGACGGTGGTGATCGTCCTATGCGGGATCACCCTTTTCGGTCTTCTCACAATGCATGGGATCGATATGGTCAAGAGCGAGTACAGGTCCGGGATGACCACTTACTCCATGGCGCTGCCGATGTGGATCTTCGGTATGGCTGTGCCGGTCTGTGCCCTCATCCTGGTCCTGAGGACGATCCAGAGGGGAGTTCAGGAGTGGAAGGGCCTGTCCATACCACAAGCGAAAACCTGCCCGGAGGTGGATCATAAATGAACGTCGACCCGGGTGTCATACTGTTGGCCCTTTTCTTTATCTTTCTTGCCTTCAAGGTGCCCATAGCCGTCGCTCTCGGCATGGCGGGGATGGCCGTCGTCTACTGGTACAACCTGGGAGTGCAGATGTTCGCCCCAGTCTTCTTCGCCAATATCTCCAAATTCTCGCTGCTGGCCATTCCGTTCTTCATCCTCGCCGGCGTCATCATGGGGAGGGCGCAGATCTCCGACAAGATCATCAGGCTGATAATGCTCATGGTGGGGCCTGTTAGCGGAGGCATGGCAATTGTGACGATAATCACGGCCCTTTTTTGGGGGGCCGTTTCAGGTTCGGGGCCGGCCACCGTAGCCGCTATCGGCACCATTCTCATCCCAGGCATGGTAAAAGCGGGTTACGACAGGGGATTCGCCGCCGCCCTGACCTCATCGGCGAGCGGGTTGGCCATAGTGATACCCCCGAGCATCGGCTTCATCGTCTACGGCGTTATCACGGGGGCATCGATCAGCGAACTGTTCCTGGCCGGGATCATCCCCGGGATCCTGGTGGGCCTCTTCCTGATAGTAGCCGCCTTTATCATCTCGGTGGCGCGAGGCTACAGGGGCGACAGGTTCGGGACGGCCAAGGAGGTCCTCGGGGCCTTCAAGGATGCTTTCTGGGCCCTGCTCACGCCGGTGATCATCCTGGGGGGGATATACGGAGGGATCTTCACGCCCACGGAAGCCGCCGCTGTGGGAGTGGCCTACGGGCTTTTCGTGGGTTTTGTCATATACCGCACGCTCACCTTCAAGGACCTCTACGAACTCCTGGTAGACGCCTGCACTTCCTCCGCGGTGGTGATGCTTGTCGTTGCCTTCGCGGGCATATTCGGATGGGCGATGATGGTCCTCGGGGTCGTCGAGAGGGTTTCAGCGGCGGTCATAGCCATGAGCTCCAACCCCTACGTGGTCATTGCCCTGATAAACGTGATACTGCTGGTCGCAGGGATGCTCCTGGATGCTATATCGATCTATTACCTCCTGATGCCCATTTTCATGCCCGTCCTCGCCCATTTCGGGTGGGACCCGGTCTGGTTCGGGGTGGT
This sequence comes from Synergistetes bacterium ADurb.Bin155, assembly GCA_002070395.1. GTDB lineage: Bacteria > Synergistota > Synergistia > Synergistales > Thermovirgaceae > 58-81. Next base: position 3,602 of record MWDE01000005.1, on the reverse strand, counting down.
CACGACGGTCAACCTCGCCATAGGCCAGGTCACACCCCCCGTGGCGGTCAACCTTTACGTGGGCTGCAATGTGGCGGGTATCTCCATGGATGAGATATCGAGGGCGGTGGTGCCCTTCCTCCTGGCTTCGGTCGCGGCTTTGGCGGTGATCGTCTACGCACCGGGCATCACCCTTTGGCTTCCGAAACTTTTGATGCGTTAGCAAATAACCGGGACAACCAAGTCATGCCTGGCCAAGGGGACCAGGCTATCATTACCCGAAATGAGGTGGGGATCCTTGAGCGCAAGGAAAGTTAAGGAAAAGAAGGGCCCGGACGAGTACCCCAAGGCGCTTCTGGCCCAGTTCTACAAGACCATGAGCACCATCAGGTCTTTCGAAAAAAAGGTGGAGGAAAAGTTCCTGGCCGGTGAGATCCCGGGCTTCGTTCATCTTTACATCGGCGAGGAGGCCGTCGCGACGGGAGTGATCTCGAACCTCTCAAGGGAGGATCTCATCCAGAGCACCCACCGCGGGCACGGCCATACCATAGCCAAAGGCGCCGATCTCAAGAGGATGATGGCCGAGATCTTCGGCAAGAAGGAAGGGTGTTGCAAGGGGAAAGGCGGCTCCATGCATATCGCCGACCTGGGCGTAGGCATGCTGGGAGCCAACGGTGTCGTCGGGGGCGGTTTCAACATCGCTACCGGGGCGGCGTTGGCCATCAAGATGCAGGGCAAGGACAACGTTTCAGTCGTATTTTTCGGTGACGGGGCCTCCAACCGTGGCACCTTCCACGAGGCCGCGAACATGGCCGCCGTCTGGGACCTGCCCGTGCTGTTCGTCTGCGAGAACAACCAGTACGCCTCCACCACTCCCTACAGGACCACTACCTCCGTCGATGACATAGCCGACAGGGCGGCCGGGTACGGCATGCCCGGGGTGATAGTGGACGGCAACGACGTGTTCGCCGTGTACGAGGAGGCGCGGAAGCTGATCGAGCGGGCGAGAAGGGGTGAGGGCCCGGCCCTCCTGGAGTGCAAGACCTACCGGGTGAAGGGGCACTTCGTGGGGGACCCGGAGCAATACAGGACGAAGGAAGAGGTGAACAAGGTCTGCGAGAGCAACGACCCCATCGACCGGTTCGAGTGTACGGTCCTGGATGGGAAGCTCTTCAGCAGGGAGGAACTGGACGGGATAAAGGCCTCGGCCGTGAAGGAAGTCGAAGAGGCCCTCGAATTCGCCAGGAACGCCGCGGAGCCGGAAGTATCGCAGCTCTTCGCGGACGTCTACGCGTAAGGATGGGTTGGTGACAGGATCATGAGAGAGATCACATTCTCACAGGCCACGCTGGAAGCGATGGACGAGGAGATGACCCGTGACGAGAGGGTCTTCGTCATGGGTGAGGATATCGCCAGGCAGGGTGGCATCTTCGGCCAGTTCAAGGGGCTCCCCGACAAGTTCGGGAAGGACAGGGTGAGGGACACCCCTATAAGCGAGACGGCCATCGTCGGTGCCGCCATAGGGGCCGCATTGACAGGTATGAGACCCGTGGCGGACATGCACTTCGCCGACTTCATGGGGGTCTGCATGGACGAGATATTCAACCAGATGGCCAAGATCCACTACATGTTCGGCGGCCAGAGGCCGGTCCCCATGGTGTTAAGGGCGCCGGACGGCCTCATAAACCAGGCGGCGGCCCAGCACTCCCAGAGCATTGAGGCCTGGTTCATGCACATCCCGGGCTTGAAGGTGGTCATCCCCTCCAACCCTGCCGACGCGAAGGGACTTCTCAAATCGGCGATCAGGGACGACAATCCCGTGATCTACTTCGAGCATAAGGCTCTTTTCAACACCCGGGGGCCCGTCCCTGACGGCGAGGTCCTGACGCCCATAGGCAAGGCGAAGGTGGTGAGGGAGGGGAGCGATGTGACCCTCGTGTCCTACTCCCGTTGCATGGGCCTTTCGCTGGAAGCGGCGGACGTCCTTGCCGGGGAAGGAATATCGGTGGAGTGCATAGACCTGAGGAGCATTTCGCCCATCGACAAGGAGACCCTCCTTGCCTCGGTGGCCAAGACCACCAGGCTCGTCGTGGCCCACGAAGCGGTGAAACAGGGAGGGGTAGGAGCTGAGTTATCCGCCATAGTCGCCGAGGAGGGGATCGACTTACTCGACGCCCCGATCGTCAGGGTGGGGGCGCCCTTTACCCCGGTGCCCTTTGCCCGCCCCCTCGAACAGGCCTACAGGGTCACCTCCGAGAAGATCGCCGAGGCCGTCCGGGGGCTTTTCTGAGGGGGCTGCCGGGAATGACAGGGGAGGATAGCCGATGGAACAGGTGACCATGCCCAAGCTCGGCCTGACCATGACGGAGGGCACCGTTTCGCAGTGGAAAGCCTCTCCCGGGGACAGGGTGAAAAAGGATGAAGTCCTCCTGGTCGTAGCCACCGACAAGCTGACCTACGAGGTGGTATCGCCCATCGATGGCGCCGTCCTTGAAATACTGGTCAACGAGGGCGAAACCGTTCCCGTCGGCACCGTCCTGGCCGTCCTGGGCGCGGAGGGCGAGAAGGCGCCCGCGGCGCCCCGGCAGGTAGAGAAACGGGGCCCCGAGCCCGTTTCGAAGGAGCCAGAGGAGCGGTCAATGAGAATTTTTGCCAAAAGTACATCGGTTGTCCCATTGATTGCAGGCACACTTGGACTCGTGCCCTCCACGCCTTTTATCACCGTAATGAGCATTGTTCGCACCGTTTCGTCTACACGCACCACGATGCGGTCGTAGCGCTTGCTCCCCGACGTTACAGCGTCCAATGTTTTATTCACGCTTGCGGTGTTCTCATAGATGCGCCCGCCCTTGATGCACGAGCCAGTGTTAATGTCAACCGCGAGCGTGCCAGAGTTCGTCACCGCGAGGGCATTTCCTAGCCCTCTAATAACTCCGCTCTGCTCTTGCAAAATCTGGTCGATAATCCGGTTAAACTGCGCCGCGGTGGTTAATCTGTCCCCACCGACATCCGCAAAAAATCTACTTATCTCTGCCATATTACACTCCTATATATCTGTTCCGATACGTTATTACCGCGCTCGAGCCGGGAGCTGTGCCTTCATCCAAGAATCGGAGCTCGTTTAATCCCGGAGTGAGATGGAAGAAAGTACTCAATAAATCCAAGTACATGGTCGCATTCGTTATGCTCCCAGATTCCGAGATTATGACTGTTTTGCTTCCGAATGCTGTATTGACCTCGACATAATCTCCAACCGCTATAGTTTTCACGATGCGGATATATTCGCCCGTGGTTACGTTCGTGATTTTCGGATTTATTGTTTCACCATAAAAACGGATCAAGATAGGGCACTCAACGTCTCCCGCGTTTTCGACGATAATCGACTTCCCGTTGATCGTCGCAATAGTCTCAACCGCAAGACCCCCCACTGGTATGCCGATGCCTGCCGCTGGAATTGCAAGCCCTGAGCCTTCCCCGGTCAGCGTTTCCGAGGTCGCGGTTACGTCCATCCAATGCGGATCAGCCGCGCGGAAGGTAACCATAAAACGCTGGTAGGGCTCGCCAGCTTCTCTTGGCGCAAAGACTGGAGAGCCCACAGGTTTCGCGTTAATCCTCCACACCCC
>MWDE01000004.1 GCA_002070395.1 Synergistetes bacterium ADurb.Bin155 | reverse complement strand
CGCCTGGTGGTCGACCTGAGGGTGGCGGGGGTATCTACCCTGGAGGAGGCCAATGCCTTCCTCGCTTCCTACAGGGCCAGACATAACGATCTCTTTGCCGTCCCGCCTAAGGATGAAGCGACGGCCTTCATGCCGGCGCCTTCCAAGGAGGACCTCGCCCTCATACTGTGCCGCAGGGTCTTCCGGAAGATGACCGGCGACTCCACGGTCTCGTGGAAGGGCCGGAAGTGGTCCGCCCTGGACTCCCAGGGCAGAAAGGTCCTATTCCGCAAAGGGGTTGAGGTGGAGGTCCTGGACCTCCTGGACAGGAGGACGGTTTTGCACCGCCAGGGGACCTTCTACGAAATGGTTAGGGTCGAGGAAGAGGAGACGAAGAAGACCCTGGCGAAAGAGAACACGACAGCATCATCCACGGAAGAAGGAATGAGAAAGCCCTGGACTCCGGGACCTGACCATCCATGGAAAAGGGAGTACGAAAGGATGGCTAGCAGAAAGAGGAGCCGTGAGCATTGTCTTGAGCAGATACCCTAGGGGGGATGACATTTTCCCTGTCCCGTTTTAGTACCTAACCCATGACATTTTCCCTGTCCGTTGACAGGGGACCTTTATTTCCGGCGCCTCATCGTCCACCATCCGCCCCTCATCTCCTGAAGGACACTACCGTCACCCCGTAGCCCCCCTCCCCCGCGTTGCCAAGCCGGAAATCGTCGACGTAGGGCAGGCTGCGGCAGAGGGAGTGGACCGCCCTCCTGAGTATCCCTTCTCCCCGCCCGTGAATGATGACCACTTCACCGTACCCGGCGCGGAAGGCTCTGTCAAGGTAAACCTCCACCTCTGGCAGGGCTTCATCCACGGTCATGCCCCTCACCATTATTGAAGGGGGGACCCCCCTTGGAGCCGGGACATGGGAGACCAGGGCCGGCCCCGCCGTCTGGGGCGGAGCCTTTCCTTTTTCTCTGGTGAGGTCCTTCAGCGGGACCTCTATCGTCATGGAACCCGCCACCACTGTCGCCTTGTCCCCCTTAACCGACTCGACGACCCCTCTGACCTCGGTACCGGCGAGCCTGACGACGTCGCCGGCCCGGGGTACGCCTTCCCTCTCCATCCTTTTCTTCGACCGGGATCCATCCCTGTCGATCAACCCATCCTTTAAGGGCTGCATCTCTTTCCTTGCCTTTCCGTATTCTCTGCGGGCCGATGATTCGGACGCCCCCCGCAGACGGTTGAGCATTTCCAAGGCCGCCTTTTCCGCTTCGTCCACGACGGCGCTGGCCTTTTTGTCGGCGGCCTCCAGGATCCTCTCCTGCTTTTCGTCCAGGCCCCGGATCTTCTCCTCGAGTTCGCGCCTGAGAGAGGCGAGTTCCTTCCTCTCCTCGGCCATGGCCGCCCCGGTGGCCTCCAGTTCGACCTGTTTATCGAAGAGTTCGGCCATGACCTTCTCCCCTGTGCGGGTCTCTTCGGATAGGTGCTCCCTGGCCGAGTCGATAATATTCATCGGCATCCCCAGCCTGTCGGCGATGAAAAGGGCGTTGCTCTTTCCAGGGAGCCCCATGATCAGCCTGAACGTCGGCGCCAGGGTGGCCGGGTCGAACTCCATTCCGGCCGCCTCGACCCCCCTGCTCCCCAGGGCGTAGCGCTTTATGGGGTTATGGTGGGTCGTCGCGAGGACCAGGGAACCCCTTTCCCTCAATGCTTCAAGGATGGCGATCCCCAGTGCGGCCCCCTCCTGGGGGTCCGTTCCGGCCCCGAGTTCATCCAGCAGGAGAAGGCTGTCCTTGCCGGCTTTTTCCATCATGGCTATGATCCTTCGAATGTGGGAACTGAAGGTGGAGAGGCTCTGCTCGATGCCCTGTTCATCGCCGATGTCGGCCGCCATGAAGTCGATCCAGCCCACCTGGGTCCCCTCGGCCGCGGGGACGGGGAAACCCGACAGGGCCAGGAAGATGCCGATCGCCACCGACTTCAGCACCACCGTCTTACCGCCGGTGTTTGGACCTGTGATGATGAGCTGACGGAACCTCTCTCCGCAGTGGATACTCACCGGCACGCACTCTTTGCCGATCAGGGGGTTCCAGAGCTCCTTGAAGTGGAAGCGGGACCGGTCATCCAGTTCGGGCAGGGTCCAGGGAGGTTCGACCAAAAAGCGGTCGCAGGCGTAAAGGACGTCGATCCGTGCCACGGCGGACTCGGTCTCGAGGAGAGGAAGTCTCCTCGCCAGGATCATCGCGGTGAGGGCGGAGAGGATCCTCCTCTCTTCCTCGCTCTCTTCGCGCCGGAGGACCTGGATCCTGTTGTTCAGCGGGACGAGTTCCTTCGGCTCCAGGTAAACGCCCTTGCCGGAGGAGGACCTGTCCAGGACTATCCCGTCGAACCGCCCGGAATCCTCCGCCCTGACCAGGAGGGCGAAGCGCCCGTTCCTGAAGTGTACGACCCTGTCCTGGAGCATCGGGGCCAGGCTGGGCTCCACCGAGATCGCCGCGCACCGGGACCTGGCCCTGGACGTGAGGTCCCTGAGGGACAGCCTTAACTCGGCCAGTTTCTCCGACGCGCCGTCGTAGAGCTCCCCGTCATCGGACAGCACCTGGAGCTTCTCGAATTCCTCGTCAAGGTCCCTGATCCCTTCGGCGAGCCTTTCGACCCCGGGTATATCATTGCGCGCTTCCCGGAGGCTCTCCTTGATCCTCTTGGACAGCCCTATCAGTATCCGGAAGGGAAGCAACTCCACCCCTGAAAGGAGCGCCGTCTCGCCGGCGTTCTCCAGAAGAGGCCCCAGGGGCTTCATCCTTTCATCCCAGGGCAGTTCGCCTCTCGTTTCGACATAACGGGCGTAGCTCTTCAAGAGTTCCTGCCGCTGCCGGGCGGCTTTGATCGACGGGGCCGGCAGCATACCCCGGAGCATGGATCTGCCGGCCTCCGACCTTGTCCTCCTGGACATCCTTTCCAGGACGGAGGTGATCTCTGCCAGATCAGCGGTTCTTTGTTCGATCTTCAAATTACAGGCTCCGCTATTCCCGCGCCATCCCCCGGGTCGTGGGGGCCTCGTTCCCACGGGAGCGATGCGGGGTCGAGGAGCCGGATGAAGGAAAGGGTCCTTTCGATGGTCGGCCACGACTTTTCGGCCATCTTCATGGCCACGCTTTCGTTCATCCAGTAGGGCGAGAGGACGGGGGAAAGGGCCATGAGGGCCGCGTAGACGATCACCAGCAACGCAAAGGCCTTGACGGCCCCTGCGACGATCCCCATTCCCCTGTCGATGCCCGAGAGATGGGTGAACCTGAGGAAGCTCTTGACCAACCTGCCGACATAGACCCCCGCCACAAGAAAAAGGACGTAGAATACTACGAGCACAACGGCCCGGGTCGCCCCGGGGCGCAGGGGCAAAAAAGGAGAGATAAAGGACGAGGCGATGGCCGAAACTTTCCAGGCCAGCAGGAAACCGCCTATGGTCGCTAGGAGCGAAATGACCTCCCCGGAAAAACCCTTTGCCGCGCCCCTGACGCAGAAGGTCACCAGGAGAAGGGCGAAGAGAATGTCCGTTCCCAGGGCGAGGGTCAAGGAGATCCACTCCCCCCCAACAGCTCTTTCATCCTGATCTCGGCGGACTCGATGGAAAAGGCGAGTTTGAAGCAGGCCAGCAAGAGCCTCTCGTCCTGTTCCATCGACGGGTCAAGCCCGACGACGCTCTCCTTGGCTATCTGCAGGACCCTCTCGAACCTGCCCTCATCAAGGCGGGTCAGCAGAGGGTAACTTTTCTTGCCCAGCGTGACAAGGACTCTGCGCGGATCCTCTTGCAACTGGGGCCCTCCTTCCTGGGTCAGAAACGATCCGCAAGGTCGCCCTGGTGGGGGTCCTTATCGAACCTGAAAAGTTCCCCCGCGGGTGCCTCCGGCGGAGCCTCGTCGCTCTCAAGAGGGTCAGGCTCTTCTTCCGCTTCCGGAGGGTCCTGGTCTGCTGGGGGATCCTGTTCTGCCGCGGGCTCCCAGGAGGCCCTCAACTTCTCCAGGAGGGCGGCAAGCCTTTTCTCGGTGACCTCCCTTTCTTCACTGAGCCTGTCCATCTCCTTTTCCTTCCCGTCCAGGACGCTCCTGAGGGTTTTCAATTCCTCGCCCATCCGGTCCTTTTCGGCCTTCAATTCGGTCATGGCCGCCGATACCTTGTCGATGAGGCTCTCCAGACTGTCGATCTGGTCAAGCATTTCGTCCTCTCCCCCTTATCTTAGTCTTATCCCTCTCTGGGCCAGTTGATCTCTGAGCCTTCCCTGGACCTGGTCGACCTCGTCATCCCTCAATGTCCTTTCGGGGTCACGGTAGGCCAGGGTGTAGGCGAGGCTTCGATGGCCCTCCGGGATGCCTTTTCCTTTATAAATATCGAAGAGTCTCACCTCCTCCAGGAGCGGGCCCCCCAGTTCACGGATAAGGGCGAGGACATCGGAGGAATAGACCCCCTCCTTCACCACCAGGGAAATATCCCTGAAGACGGGGGGATACTTCCGGACCTCACCGAAGGTCGCCTTCCCGTCATGGACCAGGGGTCCCATGTCCAGTTCAAAAAGGAAGACCGGCGCCGGTAGTTCCATCTCCGACTCGATCTCCGGCTTGAGGGCCGAAAGGTAGCCGACATCCCGCCCGTCGGCCAGCACTCGTGCCGTCTTCCCGGCATGCCCGAAGGGTTCGCTCCCTGGGACGAGGTCCACGGCAACCCCCCGGCTCGCGAATATCGCCTCGATATCGGCGGCGACGGAATGGAAGTCTTCCGTCCCTTGGTCTCCCCAAGGTGAACGGCTGTCGACACCTGTACAGACGCACCCCCCCAGTTTGAAGACCTCCTCGACCTCCCGGCCCCTCCTGAAAAAGACCATGCCTGTCTCGAAGATCCTAATGGCCCTCCTCCACCCGGAACTGATATTCTTCAAAACGGCCTGAACCAGCCCTGGGACAAGGGTAGTCCTCAAGACTGACATGTCGACGCTCAGGGGGTTGGAGAGGGCCACCGGGGACGACCTCGGGTCCGGCCCCGGAAAACGGAGCGCCGCGATGGACTGCGGGGAGACAAAGCAGTAGGTCACCACCTCGGAATAACCCCTTGCCATGGCGGTCGAGCGGACGGCCCGTTCGGCCCTCATCCTGTCGGTGATGTCGCCGGTGGCATGCATGACCGGGGGCAGCTCCGCCGCCACCTTGTCATAACCCCTTATGCGGGCCACTTCCTCGATGAGGTCCTCCTCGATGGAGATGTCCGGCCTGAAGGAAGGGATGCTGTAGTGCCTGACGGAAGGGTCATGGTCGCCGGTGGAGATCCCCAGCCTCTCGAGAATGGCCGTCGCCATGTCAAGGTCCCCCGTCCCGATGATCTTGCCGAGGACCTTCGAGGTAAGGGCAACCTTCCGTTCCTTTTGGGCAGCTTCTCCGGCGGCGATCCAACCGGAGGGGACGCCCGCCCCCCAGGAGGCCATCATTTCCATGGCCACCGCGAGGGCCGTCTCTGCCTTGCAGGGGTCCACGAAGCGGGAGAACCGGTAGGCCGCTTCGCTGGGGATACCCAGCTTCCGGGATGCCCTGCTGACCTTTATGCTGTCGAAGTGGGCCGATTCCAGCAATACCCGAGTGGTATCCCCGCTGATCTCGCTTTCCTCCCCGCCCATCACGCCGGCGACGGCGACGGGCTTCCCCCCACTGGTGATAAGGAGGTCCTCACCGTCCAGGACCCTGGTTTTGCCGTCGAGGGTCAGGATCATCTCGCCCTCCCGGGCCAGCCTCACGGTGATATCCCTGCCCGGGAGTCGGGCGTCGTCAAAGGCATGGAGGGGTTGTCCCACCAGGAGCATGACCAGGTTGGTCGCGTCAACGACATTGGAAATAGGCCTCATGCCGGAGAGAAGGAGCCTGACCCTGGCTCTCATCGGTGAAGGTTTGATGTTGACCCCCTCCAGAGCGCCGAGGGCGTAGAAAGGGCAACCACTGTCAGTAAGGGTGATCCCCTCGAAACCGTCGAGCCGCGAAGCCCTGGGCTGGATCGCCGGGGTTATTCCCTTGTACCTCGCCTCGGGGAAAAGGGCTGAGACTTCCCTGGCCAGGCCGACCATGCTCAGGAGGTCGCCCCTGTCGGGCGTTATGGAAAGTTCCAGGACCGTATCGTCGAGACCGAGGGCTGCCCTGGCGTCCTCCCCGGGGGTAAAGCCCTCCCCCATCCTGAGTATCCCGTACTCATCAGCGATCCCGGGGAGGCCGATCTCCTCGGCCGACAGCACCATGCCCTCGCTGGTCACACCCTGGAAATCCCTGCAGGAGATCTCCGTTCCGTCGGCCAAGACGCACCCTGGGGGGCCCCAGGGGACCACGTCGCCCCCCTCCAGGTTCCTGGCCGCTGTCACGCACACCCCTTTCCTCTTTCCGGCATCGACGGTGAGGACAAAAAGGTCCGGCCTCCCGGGGTGAATAGCGATGGAAACGACCCTGGCCGTCACGGCGCCGCGGAACAGGGCCACCGGGACTTCAAGTCCCTCGACCTCGACCCCGGTGTCGGTGAGCCTCTGGGCCAGCATAGGGGTATCTACGGGGATATCCACCAATTCCTTGAGCCAGTTGAGTGATGCAAACATTATCGGCGCTCTCCCTTCGAGTTGAGGAAAGCCAGGTCGCCCTCGAAGAAGACCCTCAGGTCGTTCAGCCCGTACTTGAGCATGGCGATACGGTCGAGTCCCATCCCCCAGGCGAAGCCGTTGTAGCGGACTGGGTCAATCCCCCCGGCCCGAATGACGTTGGGGTGGGTCATCCCCAGCCCCGAGATCTCAAGCCAGCCGGTCCCCTTGCATATCCGACAACCCGGGTCCCGCCCCGAACAGGCTACGCACTCCACGTCCATCTCTATGGAGGGTTCCGTGAAGGGGAAGTAGCTGCCCCTGTACCGGGCCTTCAACGGGCGGCCGAATATCCGGTTGACAAAAGCCTCCAGGCAACCCTTGAGGTGGGCCAGGGAGATGTTCTCGTCCACCAGCAGCCCCTCAAGCTGGTGGAACATGGGGGTGTGGGTCTGATCGCTGTCCCTCCGGAAAACCTTCCCGGGGACGATTATCCTCAGGGGGGCGCCCCATTTCCTCATGGACCTCACCTCTACCGGGGAGGTATGGGTCCTCAGGAGCAACCCGTTCTCGAGGTAAAAGGTGTCCTGCATATCCCTGGCCGGGTGGTGGGGCGGTATATTCAGACCCTCGAAGTTATGGAAGTCATCCTCCACCTCGGGACCATAGGCCACGGAAAAACCCATGGAGACGAATATGTCGATCGCTTCCTGGGTGACCTGGGCCACGGGGTGGAAGGCACCCCAGGGACGGCCCCTGCCGGGGAGGGTCACATCGATCCACTCCTCCCTTTCGCGGGCGGTCACCTGGGCGCCGGCGTACTGCCTCGTCTTTTCCGCCAGAGACCGCTCCATGGAATCCCTCAATTCGTTGAGCACCCTGCCGGCCTCGGGGCGCTCATCGTCAGGGAGCGAACCCAATTGCTTGAGCAGGGAGGTGACCTCCCCTTTCTTGCCGAGGAAGCGGACCCTCACGCCCTGCAGCGCCTCCACGGAATCGGCCGTTGAAAGGACCGATCGGAACAAGGCCTCGATCCGGCTTACGTCATCGTGAATATCACCCAAGCGCTTCCCCTCCCTGGCGGGTTCATGCACCCGTGAGTTCTCCCGTCCTGACCGAGGCGGACCTGCAAGAAATCGTAAAATCCAGGCCCGGGAGAGAAGGAACGGCCCCGACCAGTATAATACCTTTGCGGGGCTGAATCGGCCCTTATTCTACCCTTCACCGCCGGTAATACGGCAAGGGTCCCCGCCAAAACAACGGACAGGAACCCTGGGTTGTACGACCGATACGGTCCGGTACGTCAGGTGGGGAGGCAGTTACTTCACCAGCGCCTCCCTGGCCCTGTCGACGAGCCTGGCGAAGGCCGGCATGTCCTGGACCGCCAGGTCCGCGAGCACCTTTCGGTTGATCTCGATGTCAGCGCATCGGAGACCGTTCATGAACGTGCTGTAGGTCATATCGTTCATCCTAGCCCCGGCGCTTATCCTGGTTATCCAGAGCTTGCGGAAGTCTCTCTTCCTGGCCTTCCTGTCCTTGTACGCGTTGGACATGGAATGAAGGTACGCTTCCTGCGCCCTCCGGAAAACGTTCTTTTTCCTCCCGAAGTAGCCCTTTGTAACATCAAAAAGCTTCTTTCTTTTCTGATCACTGGCGCTTCCGCCCTTGACCCTGGGCATGACCGCTCACCTCTTTCGGTTGGTTGATACCAGATCGTTCGTTCCGACGCCTAGGCGTAGGGCAGAAGAGTTTTCATCCGTTCCTCGAGGGAAGAGGGTATAACACCCTTCCGGCGAAGGCGGCGTAAGCGCGCAGGGCCCTTCGTCCTGAGAAGGTGTCTGCGGCCGCTCTTTTGAAAAACAAATTTCCCCGTCCCTGTCTTCGTGAACCTCTTCTTGGCTCCCGAGTGGGTTTTCATCTTAGGCATGATCCAATTCCTCCTTCATTCTGAAACGACGGGAAAAAAAGACCCGCCCTTGGTCACTCTTCGACGGAAACCTTTGTCTTTTCCGTTTCCCCGGCGGCTGCGGCGCTTGCCACCACCGCCTTTGGCTTCTTCACCGACTGCGGGACGGGCATCATCATCAGGCGCATATACCTTCCCTCCATTCGGGGAGGCATATCGACCTTACCGATGCCCTCGCAATCCCTTACGACTTTGTCCAGAACCTCCCGGCCCCGGTCAAGGAATGCCATCTCCCTTCCCCTGAAAAAGACGGCCACCTTGACCCTGTAACCCGAGAGGAGAAAATCCTTGATGGCGCGCACCTTGAAGTTGTAGTCGTGCAGGTCTATCTTCGGTCTCATCTTCATTTCCTTGACGACCTGCCCCTTGGACTTTTTCCTCGCGTCCTTGTCCCTCTTCTGCTGCTGGAACCGGTACTTGCCGTAATCGAGTATCCTGCAGACGGGGGGGTCGGCCTGGGCGGAAACCTCCACCAGGTCCAGTTCCCTCTCTTCAGCAAGGGCCAGTGCCTGCGCCAGGGGAACCACCCCGACCTTGACCCCCTGGTCGTCGATCAGGAGGACTTCCTTGGCCCGGATCTCATCGTTTGTGCGCGGCTCTTCGCTGTTTTTAGCTATAGCATGTCACCTCCATAAAAAAAATATGCCGGACTCAGAAAAGTCCGGCCCCTATATCCCATATGTCCCAGCTGTGCGAAATCACTTTCGCTTCGCTGATACAGAACCCTTGAACAACCCCATCCGGGGCGTCGGCGGGTGGGAGGCTCGGCTCCTCTTCATCATTATCCTTGTCCGTTAGGACTTGACAAGGGATTCTACCATGAAATACGTGGCCTGTGCAAGGGCAATGGGTTCATGCCGACCTGGTCACGTTCACTTTTCACGGAACAACTTGACAAAGATGCGGTTTTCGATTATATGAATAGTTGTTCATACATTCATGAATGGAGTGGATCCAGTGGAACAAAGGGTGAATATACCCGAGGCCATCCACGGGGGGATCGTAAGGGACGCGAAGAACAGGATGCCTGAAGAAGGTTTCTGTCACTCCCTGGCTGGTTTCTTCAAAGTACTCGGTGACACGACCAGGGTGAGGATACTTCTGGCGCTCGCTCTTTCAGAAATGTGCGTGGCCGACATAGCCTGCTTGCTTGGAATGACCCAATCGGCCATCTCCCATCAACTAAGAGTCCTCAGGCAGGCACGGCTGGTCAAGGCCAGAAGGATGGGAAAGATATCCCTCTACTCCCTCGACGACGAACATGTTGAAAGTATAGTCGCTGAAGGGGCCAAACACCTGAGCCATGGTGATAGAAGGTGATCCTGTCATGAAGAAAGGTCAACAAGACCAAAAGAACCGTCAACTGGTTTTTCGCCTGGAGGGTCTTCACTGCAGCGTATGTGCCCTGGATATCGAGAGGTCTTCAGCTATGCTGGATTGGGTCGAAGGTACTTCCGTCGACCCCATCACTTCGAAGCTGACCCTCACCATCCGCCAGGGATCGGATCCTCCCGGGGAATCCCTTTCGAAGATCCAGGAGATCGTCGACGGCATCGAACCCGGCGTCAGGGTCTTGTCCGAAGATGATCCGGTAAGTATGGGTTTTCACAAGGAAGGGAGCAAGGCCTTGAAGTCCTTTTCGGCCAGGGTCCTCCCGGGGCTCCTCCTATGGGGCGGCGCGCTTACGCTGGCGCCGGGGACACCCCTGCGGACAACCCTCTTCCTGGCCGCCTACATCCTGTCCGGGTGGCCCATTGTCCTGAAGGCCCTCGAAAACTTGCTCCGGGGCAGAGTTTTCGATGAGTACTTCCTCATGACCGTAGCCACCCTGGGCGCCCTGGCCATAGGAGAGTACCCCGAGGCGGTCGCGGTAATGCTCTTTTTCAGGACCGGCGAGATCCTGGAAGAAAGCGCCGTCGAAAAGGCCGGCGGGTCGATCTCCTCCCTGGTGGAGATCATCCCCGACAAGGCTAACCTGCTCGACGAAGGCGGCAGGGCGGAAACGGTGGCTTCCCGGTCCCTTAAACCCGGTGACAGGATCCTCGTGAAACCGGGCGAGAGGATACCCGTCGATGGTGTCGTATCGGAGGGGTTTTCCAGCCTGGACACATCATCGATCACCGGGGAGTCGGTCCCCAGGGATGTTGCGGCGGGAGACCCCGTCCTGGCCGGGTTCCTGAACAGCCAGGGCACTCTTCGCGTCGAGGTCTCGAGACCGCTTGAGTCCTCGGCGGCGTCAAGGATCCTGGCGGCCATAGGCGACGCGGGTTCAAAAAAGACACGGACCGAACGACTCGCCACGTCCTTTGCCAGGGTCTACACTCCTTCCGTGGTGATCCTGGCGATCCTGATCGCTTCGATCCCGCCGCTTATAGGGGCAGGCGACTTCGAGACCTGGCTCTACCGGGCCTTGATCTTCCTTGTCGCCTCCTGCCCCTGCGCTCTCCTCATTTCGATCCCGCTGGGCATTTTCGCGGGCATAGGCTCCGCCTCCGGGAAGGGGATCCTGGTCAAGGGCGGCGACGTCCTCGAAAGGCTGCCCCTGGTTGACACGGTCTTCCTCGACAAAACCGGAACGATGACCACCGGCCGTTTCCACCTGGCCGGGGTCCACCCCCAGGAGGGGAGGGCGGCCGACTCCCTTCTTGCTCTGACCGTGACAGCCGAGAGAGGTTCAAATCACCCCCTCGCCGAGGCCGTAAGGTCCGGGTGGGGACACCGACCCTTGCCGGAACTCCCCCTTTCGGCCATCGAGCGTCCCGGCCTCGGGATCGAGGCGAAAACTCCCGAGTCCCATATCCTCGCCGGCAACAGGAGGTTCATGCTTGAAAGCGGGATCGAACCGCCCGACCCCACATCGCCGGGGACGGTGATCCACGTGGCGGAAAACGGCGTTTACGCGGGGTACCTGGTCCTGGCTGATACCGTCAAGGCCGAGGCGCCCCACGCGATCAAGGCACTGAGGGAACTGGGCGTCGGCCGTATTTTCCTCCTCTCGGGCGACCTGGAGGGCCCCACCGTGGACGTGGAGAAGCGGCTCTCCTTGGACGGGTCCTTCTGGGGGCTCCTGCCCGAGGAGAAGGTGGCCCTCCTTGAGGAAATGCAAGCAGCCAGCCCGGGAGGGGGCGTCAACGCGTTCGTGGGCGACGGTCTTAACGATGCCCCCGTCATCGCCAGGGCCGGCGTGGGCATCTCCATGGGGAAGGTAGGTTCCGACATAACCGTCGACAACGCCGACGTGGTGATCATGAACGACCATCTGTCGGGGTTGCCGGAAGCCTTGAGGATAGCCCGAAAAACAAGGGGAGTGATCCGGCAGAACATCCTCTTGTCCCTCGCGGTGAAAGCGGCCGTCCTGGCCCTTGGCGCCTTCGGCGCCGCGACCCTTTGGGAAGCCGTCTTCGCTGACGTGGGGATGACCCTCCTGGCCGTCATCAACTCTTCAAGGATCCTGCGATGGTCCAGGAAACAACGGGCCGCTGCTTAAGAAGCCGCGGCCCATTCCCTCTGGGCGGTCATTCAGACCTGGTGCTGTCGGCCGACATCAGGGCCAATAGAGTCAGGCTCCGTCTTTTTGAACCACGAGGAAAAGGCTCGACTCGTCCACTTCTTCAATGCGATAGGGTTGACCGCTCAGGATACCGAAGGCATCGAGGTCCTCTTCCGAGAAGGTGGTCGCTTTGAAACCATCAAAGCACACTATCTTGCCGTCTTTTGTGTTCTCCCAGTCGATCTCCCCAAGCAAGCCCTTGTCGGACTGCTCTTTGAACCATTCCAGGCGATGATCCCAGAATTTGGCACTATAAGTGCTGAAGAAGGCTTTTCCCCCACGGGCAAGGGCCCTGATGCTCCTTTCAACCAAGTTCCGTGGATCGCCTTTCATGGCGGACAAACCGTTCTGGAGGCATAGGACCACGTCAAATTCAGAATCGAAATCGATAAGGTGGGCATCCAAGGTTTGGAAACTGCAATTGTGGAAGGGCGCGAGGTATTCGTTCCCGAAAAGAACGGAGTCCTTAGAGAACTCCACACCCACGATCGAAGCCGCGAAGGGTGCCAATTCTCTCATAATGCGTCCGTAACCGGCCGCAAGCTCTAGGACACGCTCCACCCCGTCGAGGTGCCTCTTGACGAATTCGATCTCGGCTTCGAGGTACCGCCTGACCCGGTCGATCCCCGTCTGGTATACATCAAGGAGCCGTGACGCGTTGAGGCTTTTGGAATAATAATTCTCCTTCATCTCCATGACCACTTTTTAACACGCCCCTGCTCGTATCGATATCGTCCCTTCCTCCGTGTCTATCGCGATGTGGTCTCCGTTCTTTATGATCTCGTAAAACTTTTCATCCACGTCACAAACCAGCGGTATTTCCATGATAATGGCATTGCTGACCAAAACGGTGCTCAATTCTCCCGCTACGAGGGCCTTGGGCTTGTTATTCTTCATGGCCAGCTGGTACAGCCCGTCCAATTGGACGACGGAGCTGCCCTTATCTCCCGGGAAAACGAGAATCTTATCCGCGATCTTTTTTCCTTCCAGGTCGTGGCCTTCCTCGATGATCGTCCCTCTCTCCGGGTCCACGAGATAAAAGTTTACGTAGTCCTTCGTGACCACCGCTTCCCCTTCTACCTTCCCCTCGGTGATCTTCCGGCATTTGCCTTTAAAAACTTCAGGGCTGTTCAATTCACTTCCCCCTTAATCGCTGCGTTTACACAGTCGGGAATACTCCTGACGATCAACTTCATTTTCCTTCTAGATACGTAATAAGCACATTTCGGGGATTCGGTTAGGCCCTTCTTGCCTTCCAGGTGCGCCCAGATGGGCTGGTCCACACAACTGTCCTCTACAATGCGGCCCCCGGCTCCTTCAATAATGTCGGCGAGCCCCATCCTCTTGGAAAGTTCCTTGTTCAGGCAGGACGTGAATATCCAAAGTTCGGACTTAAGCTTTTTGCCCTCCAGCATTGCGGCAATGTCCTTTATCTGCTGTATGGTCAGATGGGGGCAACCCATTACCACAAAGTCAATCTTGCCCTCCCCGTGGGAAAGGGTCTTTCTTGCTTCGTCAAGGTCGGCTTTCGTAATGGATACCTTTCTTTTGGGCTTCTCTCCCTGCAAGGCATCCTCTAGGGTGGCGGCCTCGGGGGTGACCCCCACGACGTGGAACATGGGGATAACACCGTGGACATTCAGCTGGGTGCTGAGATTCATAAGAGCCTCGCTCGAGGGTCTGTGACTCAGCCCGTGAAAAACGGGAACGCCTGTATAGATCTTTTTTGGCAGGCAGTACCCGAGGAGCTGGTAATCGAAATCTTCTTTGACTTCGGCTTCGACCTCCACCAAAGTGTCGGCCTTCCTGTTTTCATCCAGAAGGAACCCGTACAAAGGGGTAAGTCCGGTCACCGCGCTGCAAAGGGCGCTCTGGGAGGATTCCCGGTTAGTCCTTGCTCCACAGACGGAATTGACGAAACAGGAAGCACCGGTGGCGGCGAAGGCGACTATTTCCTTGAACCCGGGAACATTATTCACGAAGTAGGGCGTGCATTGAAAGGTGGGAACGACCCCGATCTTCCTGTAGGCACTCATGGTATCTTCAAAGACCTTCAGTTCCTGTTCAGTGAAGGTACAGACGTTCTCAAAATATTCTTTGTTAAAGGCGGGGTTCACCGTAGCGATCTTGCAACACCTCGCCCCCTCCTCAACCAGTTTATTCGCGAACCAGAGGTCGCCTTCCTGGTTGCTCAGCGAGATATGGACCCGGGAGACCTCCACCATGCGTTCCGCATAGAAGGCGTCCCCTATTCCTACCAGTATCTTCATGGCGTTCGCAACACCGACGCCGTACTTTCCTTTCAGCATATCCTTTTCTTTCTGATTCAGATCCATTAGTCCTTCCTCCTGGCCTTTCCGAGAATTGGCGAAAAAAACGAGCTTCGGAACCTGACAGGGGACATCCGGCACCGTTCAAACAAAAGGTATAAGGGACCCCCTTTGGGGAATCCCCTATACCTTCTTCGTTGTCGGGTCAGGTCCTTTGTGAATCTACCATCGGGTCGTACAAAATGACCCTCTTTTAAGATCTTAAGGTTACCTCTTGTTCGAGGTACATCCTAATCGCCGGTAACCTCCAGGTACTTTTTCAACACCTTCAGCAATTCGGCGTAGGATTCATCGGCCTTGGCATACTCCTCGATGGCGCCCATCATGGCCGCCCTCATCTTGCCTATGCTCGCGGAATCAAAGGGCTGCGTTTTCACACCCCATTTTTCGACCGCTTCATGGAGCTTGACCTGATCCGCGTCCTGGTTGATCGCAAGCATCGCGACCTCCGCCTCTCTCGCGCAGACTGAAACGATGGCCTTCAGGTCGTCGGGCAGCTTGTTCCAGGCATCCATGTTCACGGCGAATTCCAGGTTGGCGATATTGATGCCGTCACCGGCATAGACATAGTTCGAAACCTCGTGGAAGCCGTAGTCAAAGCACCAGGCCACATTCGCGGAGATGAGCCCGTCGATCACGCCTCTTTCCATGGCTTCATAGACTTCGCCGCCGGGCATGGTCACTGAGGATATGCCGACCCTTTTCAGAGCCTCAGACCACAGGCCGTGACCCCTGATCTTCTTGCCTTTGAATTCCT
The DNA here is from genome assembly GCA_002070395.1 of Synergistetes bacterium ADurb.Bin155. Lineage (GTDB taxonomy): Bacteria > Synergistota > Synergistia > Synergistales > Thermovirgaceae > 58-81. The sequence goes on along the minus strand of MWDE01000004.1, from coordinate 103,296 downwards.
CCAGCCCTTTGAAGGGGAATTTTGTCCAGATCGTCCCGGGGGTCTCTCCGAACTGGTTGATAAGGTAAATGTTGTGCTTTGCGTAGACCTTCCGGAGTATTTCAAGCCCGCCCCAGTTTTCCAGGAAGATCTTTTGGCTCAAGGCATTCTTGAACAGGAAGGGGGTCGTAATGATCCCCGAGCACTGGTTGGTCTTTCCCACCCAATAACTGGGGTCATTGCAGTGCATTTCGAGCAACCCCTGCGAGACGGCATCAAAGGTCTCGAAGGTCGGTACGATCTCATCGGCGCCATAAACCTTTATTTCCAATCTCCCGTTGCTGGCCTGTTTCACTTGATCGGCAAATCTTTCAATGACGTCGGTTTCAGTGCTTCCCCGTGGTCCGACGGCCTGCAGACGCCACTTGAACACTTCCGGGGCTGCGGCCTCAGCCAAGGAGGAACCGAAGAGGAAAACAAACGCGCACAAAGCGATAAGAATCCCAAAAACGATACCTTTCGTGCCTTTCACTTTAACCCCTCCCAAGATCGTTTTCTTCTTCGAAAGACCGTTACCTGTCAGGAACTGGATTTTTTGATATCACCTCCCCGCCCGATAACGATTACTTTGACGCAAAATACGCCAAACAGAACCTGAGATTGGGTCCAGGACAACTAGGACACAATTCCACACTCTCTTCTCGCGGGGCAAATGGAGATTTTTGGTCGACAAAAGACTATTTTTGTAAGACAATATCTTAACGGAGATCCTTTGTCAAGGCACAATGGCCCTTCAGCGTGGCCACCCACGATTTTTTGCCGGTGTTTGAAAGAAGGAAAAGACCCTTTGTCCAATTCTTTTTTGAAAGGAGGGTTATAATTGAAACGGCCAAGGGAAAAGCCTGATCAGCGGAGCCGTTGGTGAACCGTTGCAACTGATCTGTGTCCCAGTCGGATTTCGAAAGGAGGAAACAAAATGAAAGAAGTGAACAAGCTGAACCAGGAAGCCATGGTGATCGGTCCTGACATGGAGCTTCCACCCTATCCCGAATTCAAGGAAGGGATCAGGCGCGCCCCCGACCGGGGTTGGACCCTTAACGAGGCCGAAACTGAACTGGCCCTCAAGAACGCCCTACGGTACGTCCCCGAGAAATTCCACGAGGCTCTGGCCCCAGAATTCATGGAGGAATTGACCACCCGGGGAAGGATCTATGCCTACCGGTTCCGCCCCGCAGGAAGACTCTATGGGAAGCCCATCCAGGAATACAAGGGCAAGTGCATGGCCGGCAAGGCTTTCCAGGTCATGATCGACAACAACCTCGACTTTGACGTGGCCCTTTACCCCTATGAACTGGTCACCTACGGCGAGACAGGTCAGGTCTGCCAGAACTGGCTGCAATACAGGTTGATCAAAAAGTACCTCGAGGAATTGACGGAGGATACCACCCTGGTGCTGGAGAGCGGGCATCCCGTCGGGCTTTTCCAATCCCACCGGGAATCCCCCCGGGTGATACTGACCAACGGGCTGCTGGTGGGTCTTTTTGACAACCAGCATGAGTGGCACCGGGCCATGCAGCTGGGCGTCAGCAATTATGGACAGATGACCGCCGGAGGCTGGATGTACATCGGTCCCCAGGGTATCGTCCATGGCACCTTCAACACTCTTTTGAACGCGGCCAGGCAAAGGCTCGGGGTCGGACCCAAGGGTAACCTGGCGGGGATCCTGTTCGTATCTTCCGGCCTTGGCGGCATGAGTGGCGCCCAACCCAAGGCCATCGAGATCGCCGGCGGCGTAGGGATCATAGCGGAAGTCGACGCCTCCAGGATCGAGACCCGCCACAAGCAGGGGTGGGTCAGCGAAGTAGCCCAGACATGCGAAGAGGCTTTCACCCTGGCCGAAAAAGCTCTCAAGGAAAAGAGACCCCTCTCCATCGCCTTCCACGGCAACATCGTCGACCTGCTCCAGTACGCCGTGGACCATGGAAAGACCATACCCCTCCTGTCGGACCAGACGTCCTGCCATGCCCCTTATGACGGCGGCTATTGTCCGCAGGGACTGACCTTCGAGGAACGGACGAAGATGCTCAGCGACGACCCCGAAGAATTCAGACGCCGCGTAGACACTTCTTTACAGAAGCACTTCGAGCTGATCAAGACACTCGTGAAGAAGGGGACCTTCTTCTTTGACTACGGCAACTCCTTCATGAGGGCCGTTTTTGACGCCGGTGTGAAGGAAATTTGCAAGAACGGTGAGAACACCTACGACGGGTTCATCTGGCCCTCCTACGTAGAAGACATCATGGGACCCATTCTCTTTGACTACGGTTACGGCCCCTTCCGCTGGGTCTGCCTGAGCGGCAAACCGGAAGACCTCAGAAAAACCGACAAGGCCGCCATGGATTGCATCGACCCGAACCGGCGTTCCCAGGATTATGACAACTGGGTCTGGATCCGGGACGCTGAGAAGAACGCCCTGGTCGTGGGGACCCAGGCTCGCATCCTCTACCAGGACGCGGAAGGCCGTTTGAAAATTGCCCTACGGTTCAACGAAATGGTCCGAAAAGGTGAGATCGGTCCCGTCATGCTTGGGAGGGACCACCACGATACTGGAGGCGTTGACTCACCCTACCGCGAGACGGCGAACATCAAGGACGGGAGCAACGTCTGCGCCGACATGGCAACCCAGTGCTTCGCCGGCAACGCTGCCAGAGGGATGACACTCTGCGCGATCCATAACGGCGGCGGCGTGGGGATCGGGAAGGCCATAAACTCCGGCTTCGGCATGCTGCTTGATGGGTCGGAGCAGGCTGACAAGGTCCTGAGATCGGCCATGATGTGGGACGTTCTCGGCGGTGTTGCAAGGCGAGCATGGGCCCGCTGCGAACACGCCATTGAGGTGAGCCGGGAAGTCAACAAAAAGTACAAGGGGAGTTACCACATCACGTTACCCTTCATCCCCGACGAAAAGATCGTGGACGACGCGGTCGCAAAGTACATGAAGGGGAAAAAGTAGCATAACCCGGGCCTCGCGTTCCAGCCTTTCCACGTAAGGCTTTTGAAAGTAGAAAAAACTGTGCGGGCAAGAATCTGGGTCTCCCCGGGTCCGCCCGCACAGTTTTTTCATACCACGGTCAGGACACTCCTTCACAAGCGATAGCTGCCTTCAGTGCCCTCCAGTGTGATCAACCCGTTATCGGCGTCAAGCTTTGCGATAGCACCATCTTCGATCTTCCGATAAAAATCGTCTTCCACTTTAAAGACCATGGGGATCTCGAGGATAATGGCGGTAGATACCAATACCGTATCTGCTTCTTTTACAATAAGCGCTTTCGGGGAATTGCCACATTTCGACAGCTTGTAAAGGCCATCGGCTTGGACCACGGAACTGCCTTTTCCCGAAGGCATGACCAGTATTTTCCCGGCTATGCTTTTCCCTTCCAGGTCATGACCCTTTTCCATGATCTTTCCCGAACCGGGTTCGGCCAGGTAAAAGCAGACACGGTCTTTTGAAATGAGAACCGGGCCTTCGGCCCTGCCTCCTGATATCTTTCGACATTTGAAGGTGTCTCTCACTGTACCGTTCATTCGACGACCTCCCCCAGGACAGCGGATCCGATGCATTTTTCGATGGGCATTATGTTGAAGGTGATGTTCAACAACTCGTTGTAATAGGCGCACCTGGGCGAGTCCGTCACCCCTGTTTTTCCCTGGAAGGGGGCCCAGCAAGAAGGTATATCTACGCAGGTACCGGGGATCAAGTGGCCCCCAGCCCTCTGGATGACCTTTAAATATCCCATGCGTTGCGCCATTTCCCTTGTCAAGGAGTTGGTCAACAGGATAATGGGCACCATCGACCTTTTGCCTTCTAGCAAGCGCGATATCTCGGCAACCTGGGAAAGGGTCAAATGGGGACAGCCCAGCATGGCGAAATCGATCTTCCCGGGTTTTCTGTAAAATTCCGCCCTGGTCTTTTCTATGTCTTCCTTGGTGATGGTGACCTTTGCCTTTACCTCGTCCCCCCCAAGAGCCGCTTCCAGGGTCGGGGCCTCCGGCGTGACTCCGACGATGTGGTACATCGGCACCACGCCGGTGGTGTTCAACTGGGTGCCGAAATTCATCAGGGCTTCGGGTGAGGGTTTCTCTTTCAAACCCGTGAAAACAGGTATCTCGAACCCGTCATGCTTCAAGGGGTAACACCACCCCAGAAGCTGGAAGTCGAAATCGCTCCTTATATCGGCCTCCACTTCCACCAGGACCTCCCCCCTCCTGTTCTCCTCCAGGAGCAACCCGTATTCCGGCACCTTCCCCGTGATCGCCGCGCATAACGCGCTTTGGGCTGATTCACGGTTGGTCCTCGCCCCGATCACGGAGTTGACGTAGACCGTGGCATTGCTCTCGGAGAAGGCCACGATCTCTCCGAAGCCAGGGACGTTCTGTTCGAAATAGGGGGTGCAGCAAAGTATCGGGATGGCCCCCAACTTCTTGTATGCTTCGTTTGTGGCGGTTATCATGGCTTTCCCCTTCTCAGGGGTTTCAAAGAGGTGATCATCGATATACCGGAAATCGAAGTTCGGGTTCAGCGTGGGGGGCACCCTGCAGGTCGTCCCAAGGTCAGCCATTTTTTCGGCGAACCAGATGTCGGCGTCCTGCGAACTGGAGGAAACATGGGCCCTGGTGATATCAACCAGCCTCTCCGCATCGAAAGTTTCGCCGATCCCGACAAGGACTCTCATCGCAAGAGAAACCCCTTCGCCGTACTTACCGTGCAACATCTCCTCTTCAAACCTGTTCAGGCGCACTGGCATCGCTCCCCTCCCATTTTGCCGGCGAACTTGCAGATTGCATCCCTTCATGGATCAGGGACCGTTTCCACCTTCAATACCTTTCTATCGATATCAACAGGAGATCCCGGTCCCATCAGCTTCGCCATGGGTCTTGGTATTCTTCCTAAGTCGCTCTCAACGATAAACCCGGACCAGGTTCCCGTCCATCCTGCCAATGGCGATGCCGGCCCCGTGCAGAAACAGTGCCGGCCTCATGCTATTTTGATCAATGGACGATCATCTTGTTGGGAAGCCATAAAACGATGTCAGGGAATATTATGACCAGTACGACGCCGATCAGCATGACTATGACGAAAGGCCAGGAGGAGTGGTAGATATCTCCCATGGATACATCGGGCGGCGCCACCGACTTCATGTAGAACAAATTGGCACCGAAGGGGGGCGTGATATAGCCGATGCAGATCAGCATTATGAACACAATGGCGTACCAGATAACATCAAACCCGAGTTTGTCCATCATCGGGAACGTCAAGGGGCCGACGAGGAAAATAATGGCGAAGGGGTCGATGAACATCCCCAGGATGAATAGTATTACCAAAATTATGAACATTACCATCCAGGGAGTCATGTGAAACGCCATGATCAGCTTTTCCATGAGTTCTATTCCGCCGAGGGCGGTAAAGGTGGAAGCGAAGACCAGGGCCCCGAAAATGATCCAGATGTTCAAAACCGTCAGCCTGAAAGTTTCCAGGGACGATTCAAAAACAAGTTTCCAGTTGAAAGTCCGGTTGAAAACCGTTGATAACAGGATAGTGAAGACCCCGATGGAGGCGGATTCGGTAGGTGTCGCAATACCGAAGAAAATGGCCCCTAGAACGCCGAAAATCGTAAGGAACGGCAGTATTACCGCCTTCAAGGCGATCAGCTTATCCTTGAGAGAGACCTCCACCTCGATGGAAGGGCAAAGCTCGGGTTTGAGGAAACCTCTTATCAGTATGTAAATGATGAACAGGGCCGCCAGGCAAAGCCCCGGGACCAGGCCCGCGAAGAAAAGTTTCCCCACGGAGACACGGGCGATCGTCCCGAGCATGATCATGACGACGCTCGGCGGGATAAGGATTCCCAGCGTCGCAGGGGCGATCACTGTCCCTATCGCGAGATCCTTGTTGTAACCCCTCTTGAGCATGGACGGCAACGCTATCAGGCCCATCGTGATGCAGGCGGCTCCGGTCAAGCCTGTCATGGCCGCGAATATCACGCAGATCAATACCGTGGCCACGGCAAGACCCCCTTTGACTCGCCCCGCCCAGACGTAGAAGGTCTGGTAAAGGTCATCGGCGATCCCCGAACGCTCCAGTATGACCCCCATAGCGATGAATAGGGGCAGTGCAACGTAAAAGGAACTCGTCATGACCCCGTAGACCGAACTGATGACAATGAAGAGGCTGTTGAAGTTCCACGCCAGGATGATGGATACTACCGCTACCCCTCCCATGGCCCACGCTACATGCACCCCCAATAACATGGTCAGGACGACAAAAAACAACATTATGGGGGGGATCCACTCAATGCTCATTACCGGGTTTCCTCCTTGGCATTCTTGACAAAGCAGAAGCGATACAGGTCCGCCAGCGCCTGGAGCAGGAAAAGGCCCCCCGCTATAGGGATGGCGAATTTGACGGGGAAAACAGGTAAATTCGTTGGAGGGGGGGATAGTTCCATGTACTTCAACGCTTTCCAGGCAAAAGCGGAACCCTGCCAGACGAGGGGAAACGCGAAGGCGAAAAGTAAGGGGATCACCACCACTAGTTCTATCAGTCTTCTGATTTTATAACTGAAAAGGTTATATATCACATCGACCCTAATATGGGAATTGTTCATAAGGCAATAGGCCCCTCCCATCATGAAATAGATGGCGAACAGGAATTTGGCCAGGTCCCCTGCCCAGTTACTGGGAGCATTGAAAAAGTACCTTACCACCACGGAGTAAAGGACCAAAAACCACCCGGGGAAAAACAAAAGGCTTATGATGACCCCTGTCCTTTCATTAACTGTGTCTATCGCTTTCCAGACCTTGTTCAAGGTATTCTTCAAATCAGAAAACCTCCCCTTCCATAAGAAATCCTTCAACAAAAGCGTTTCAGCGGACATCGCGAACTTGTGCTGATCGAAGGGCCGACTAGTCAATAAAACACAACAAAATTAAAATTTTAGCCCCATCAATCACCGGGACGAATACATCGCACCCGGCGTCGCCCGTTGGTCTTGCATTTTCGCCTTACCACAGGTTCAGAAAAGTCTTATCACACGCCCCTGGTCGTCGACATCGACGCTCTCCGCCGACGGTACACGGGGTAATCCAGGCATCGTCATTATTGTTCCGCAGATGGGCACCACAAAGCCCGCGCCCGCTGAAAGACGTACTTCTCTTACGGTTAACCGCCAACCCTTGGGTCGCCCGATCTTTTTGGGGTCGTCGGAAAGGCTCATCTGCGTTTTCGCCATGCAAACGGGCAGTTTCCCGTAACCTCCCGCCTCGAGGTCCGCCAGAGCTGTACGTACTGGGTCGGTGAAGTCCACACCGGCGGCGCCGTAGACGCGGTCCGCAATGAGAGCGATCTTTTCTGTCAAAGGGAGGTCCAATTCATATAGCGGTCGGTAACCGGCCGGTTTTTCCAAGGCCTTCAACACCTTCTCCGCCAGTTCCAAGCCCCCGTTCCCGCCCTTTTCCCACACTTCCGACAGGGCGACTTCTGCATCCTTGGCGCGGACATGCCTGATCACTTCCCCCATCTCATTTTCTGTATCCGTGGGGAAACGATTAAGAGCCACCACCACAGGTACGCCGAACTGGGCGAGGTTTTCAATATGGGCGTCCAGGTTCTCAAAGCCCCTGGTCAGAGCCGGGATGTTTTCCTCCTTCAGGTTCTCCTTGTTGAGCCCCCCGTGCATTTTGAGGGCCCTGACGGAAGTGACAAGCACTACGCATCTCGGCGAGAACTCCCCGTAACGGCAGGCGATATCGAAGAACTTCTCCCCCCCGAGGTCCGAAGCGAAGCCCGCCTCGACGACGGCCACGTCTCCCAGTTTCAGCGCCATCTTCGTGGCCGAAAGGGAGTTGGTCCCATGGGCGATATTCGCAAAGGGACCGCCATGAACGAAAGCTGGGACATGCTCTATCGTCTGGACCAAGTTAGGGTTCAGGGCGTCTTTCAATAGAGCGGTCATGGCCCCCTCGGCCTTGAGGTCACGGGCGGTGACCGCCTGGCCGGAATAGGTGTAGCCCACGACTATTTTGGCCAGGCGCTCCTTGAGGTCCTTAAGGTTACCGGCGAGGCATAGAATGGCCATGACCTCCGATGAGACGCTTATGTCGAAGCCGTTCTCCCTGGGTACTCCGTTCCCCTTGCCGCCAAGGCCGATCACTATCTGGCGGAGCGACCGGTCATTCATATCCATGACCCTGCGGAAAACGACCCTCCTGGGGTCGATGTCCAACCTGTTCCCTTGCTGGAGATGATTATCCACTAGGGCCGACAGGAGGTTATGGGCCGCCGAGACGGCATGGATATCGCCGGTGAAGTGAAGGTTTATCTCGTCCATGGGAAGCACCTGTGAATACCCACCTCCGGCCGCACCGCCTTTCACACCGAAGCAGGGGCCCAGGGAAGGTTCCCTGAGGCATACGACTGCCTTTCTGCCCATCTTCACCAAGGCCTGGGCGAGCCCTATGGTCGTCGTCGTCTTCCCCTCCCCCGCAGGGGTGGGTGTCGTCGCGGTGACGAGGACCAGTTTCCCGTCGGGTATCTCCTTCAGTTCGTTAAGAAATTTCAGGTCGATCTTCGCTTTTGTCTTACCATAGGGAATTACATATTGCTCAGGTACCCCAAGATCCGCCGCCACCTGACCGATCGGTTTCAAGACTGCATTTTGAGCGATAGAAGTGTCCGATAGCATGAATTATCACCTTGATGTGACAAGCCTCGCCGTTGGGCGGTCTTTCAAAAAACCAATGTTCTACAATACAAGCGACCTCATGAGTTCCGATATCCTGAGCGAAGGATCACCCTTATCCAGCGATCCCAGGAATGACCGGCATTTGTCTTCCCCTATCACCGGAACAGCAAGTTCAAGGAATTTTTCCTTCACGTCTTCAAAGCTCATAGGGTTATTCCTGGGGTTGCCTTTGAGTTCTTCCAGCCTCATCTCCTTTTCGAAAACCCTTTTTCTGGTCCGGATCTCGACCTTCCCCTTGACAATATTCTCCTTGTCAAAAAGGGCCTGCAATCCTTCGTCCTTTATTATCTCGATCTTCCCCGAGATCTCCTTGAATGCCGGGTCCGCCATGATCTCTTGGTATTTTTCATACCATTCGACCCCTATTTTCCTGAGGATCATGTAAGCGCCCACAACGTACTTCAGGCTGGAAGCGGTATCCACCGAAGAGGTCGGTGGGAAGGCTACGAAGTTTTCGGCGAAATAAGAGGGCTGCCAGATCGTGATCTTCTCCACGTCCTCGTTCCTGATATCCTCATTCTCGATGAGGGAGCGCACGGCTCCCACTCCGGTCTGGAGGAAGTATCAGGTGGGGACCTGCTTGAAGGTCAGTTCGTCGATAACATATTTTTTCCCCCAATCCTTGAGAAGGTGGTCGGGGTTAAAATGATCGGAACCGGCTATCTTGTAGAACTCCGTCTCTGGGTCCAAAAGGGAACGGGAACCTTCAAAGCCGGCCCTGATGTATTGGGACGCGATCACGGCTGAGAAGTTTGAGTGGCCGGGCATATCCCGATGCCAGGAAGCCGGTCTTTTCCTAAATCCCCACATCTGTCCCGTGACAGGCAAAGAGGCCAACGCCCCCGCCATACCGAGGTTTTTCTCCATCTCCTCGTCGGAAAAGCCTAGGATCTTGCCGCAACCCACGGCGGCCGCCAGCGTGTAATGGGTCGAAAAGCTGTAGACTTCGGGCCTCCGTGGTTCGATGGCCAGGGCGTATCTCCCCGCGGTCTCATAACCGACCACTACGGCGGTGTAAAGGTCCCTGAGGGTACAGCCTTTCTTCTCACCCAGGGCCAGTACAGCGGGTATCACGGCTTCCCCGGGATGGGAAAGGATCACCGATTCCGGTTGGTAGTTGTCGCTCAGGTCGGGGCCGACACAGGTCTCGGCATTGATGTAGGCGGCAATGGCTGCGGGTACTTTTCTCGTTGAACCGATAACGGAAGATTCAGGCTGTCCACCGAAACCCTCGAAGACTTCCATCGTGGCCTTGCCGATGGGCGATCTCGTCCCCGCCAGCATGCAACCGATCGTGTCTATTACCGCTTTTTTGGTTTCATGAAGGGTTTTCTCCGAAAAACCATCGAAGGATGTCCTTTGCACCTGGAGCATGAATTCACTCGTGATCTGACCCATGAAGTTCTTCCTCCTCAATAAAGAATTTGATCGGCGCTCAATCGCCGGGACGGAACTGGGACACCATATTCCTTATGTCCGTTGTTTTCCCCATTCCAAGGATCATCTCGGCCAGGGTTTCAATTTTCCTCGCCCCAAAAAGTCCGCTCAGATTTTGTCGGAACTTCGACAGATGATCTTCCTTGGAAAAGGGATTACGCGGGTGTCCCTTGGCAAAACCCGTTTCGAAAACACACTCCCTGTTGTTTTTAAAAAGGATCTTCACCCTGTTCTTAAGTTCGCTGCTTTCTTTCCTTCCCTTTTCTATGGCCTCGTCCGGTATCAGTTCGACTTTGTCCACGAGTGTCCTTGTATAGGGGTCTTTCATCGCTCCCGGTTCGTACCACGCCGGCGAAGGGGACCTCCCGGAGAGGAGCATGGCTACCGCGTAGGGCAAACTGAACTGAGCATCGATCATTGTCAGGGGATCCCTGACATCAAAGGAATTCTTCAAGTAGGGAGTGATGAAGATCTGGATCTTCTCAACATCATCTCCGGCAAAGCCCTTGACGACAATTTCTCTGTCGATGATGTCAAGGATGGACTGCATGAACCTGCACGTCGGGTAAGGTTTGAAGCTGATTTTTTCAATTTGGTAGGTATTACCGAAGCCCCCCGTCAGTTTTGAATACTTGTAGTCATGGGAGCCGCAAAGCAGAGGAAATTTATCGCCCGGATCCAGCCCTTCTCTCGTGGCGCGGAAGCCCTTTGACGCCATCCTGGAACACATCAGTGCTGCCTCGGAAACGAATCCCACTCCGTCCTTTATCCACGACATGGGCCTGGTTTCAAGACTCCACATCGCTTTCGTGGTAGCCACCGTCGAAGTGGAAACGGCAAGTCCGTAGGCATTGATAAACTCTTCATCGCTCAGGCCGAGAAGTGTAGATGAGGACGTTACAGCCCCGATCATCTGGGAATTGGAAAAACCGAAATAATCATCATACCTGGGTTCGATGGCGGAAGAAAACCTCATGCACATCTCGTATCCCAGCACAATTGCCCGGATCAATTCCCCACCCTTTATGTCGAATCTATCCGCCATTGTCAGGGCGAGAGGAACTATGGCAGGGCCAGGGTGGGAAACAGCGAGGGTGTTAATTTCATAGGTATCATCGAAATCGAGGATCTGGGACAAGGAGGAATTGATGAAGCAGGCTGCATTCAGGGAAGATAAACGATCAGAGCCCCAGACCAACGATGGGCCCGCTTCATCATCATTGTGGAGGCTGTAGAAGATTCTACCGACTTCCGTCCCGGAACCTGCCAGGGCGGAACCGACAGAATCAAGGATCACGAATCGGGCATATTCCACCGTTTTTTCAGGAAAGTCATCGAACTTGGTGCCTTGAAGGTTCTCTACTACTTGTTTGGTTATACTCATGAACCCAAGCCCCCTCTTCCCCTTTTCTTCTCCCGTCCCCGCCATGAGTTTCTGTGAAGCGGATCCTTTTTCAATCCCTTTCATCATTTGAGGAACAGCCCTCTTGAAACCGTGAGGCAGGGGACTTCACAGGATCCCGTTCATATATAGTTTCATGTCCTCCCGGAGCGCTCTTACGGCTTCTTCGTATTGATCGTTCTTCAGAGCATCGAGGATCTCATAATGCAACAGTGCATTTTTTCTAAGGTCCGGCGCATAATCCAGGTCCTGGATCATCGCGAGCCTCATTTGATTATGCAGCCTCGTTAGGACCTGGACAGCCCATTTCATATTCGACAAGGACCAAAGGCCAGTATGGATCTCCAATGCGCATCGGGAATATTCTATTGTTTTTTTATGGTGGTCCAGGTCTGATTCAACTATGTTTTCAATTTTTTGGACCAGTTTGAAAACCTCGTCGTATTTTTCTTGAGTGAGGGTCTTCCGTTGAATGATGACTTCGTACAAACGCGACTCGATCCAGAACCGGAGCAAATAAAGCTCCCTCACATCCTGGTCAGATAGTTCGACCACGAAAGAACCTTTCCTGGGTTTAAACTCAAGAAGACCTTCATTGTGCAATTCCTTGAAAGCTTCTCTTATCGGGGACCTGCTTATCCCCAAGGCCCTGGCCACCTCGTGTTCCGTCACTTTCTGCCCATTTCCAAATCTACCCGAGAATAATAAATAATCTTTAATATATTCCGCGACCCTTGTGCTCAGGTTTTCTTGCCCCAGATCGAATTGCATCGCATCATCCTCCTTTGGTCGACAATAGACTGTTCTAGACAAATTATCTTAAAAAAAAACCTTTGTCAAGAAAAGACACCGGAAACGGGCGACTGTATTGTACCCGTAAAGCAAAGGGTGAAGGCCTGCCTTATGCCTGGGCGGGCTGTCCCCGACAGGGGTAACAAAGGCATCAGTCCCTTTGAGGAGAAAAAGTGAGAGCTCTACCCCTGAAAGGACCGGGGGGGTGGGACTCTTGATAAGAATAAAAAAGCAGCCCCTGGATCTTCCTAGGGACTGCTTAAATTATCCTGGTGGAGGTTGGGGGATTCGAACCCCCGACCCCTTGCATGCCATGCAAGTGCTCTCCCGCTGAGCTAAACCCCCTTTATTCGACGGCGCTCATTATACGAAGCGGCGGCCCTGCTGTCAAATTACCGACCTTGTTCCATCTGTTGCGACTCCCCCGATCCGCCTTCCGTGATCCCGAGGCACGTTGGTTCGTCCTCTATTCACTCTTCACCCCTGGCCTCCCCTTTGGGATCTACCGCCTTGGGTTGGGGCGCCACGAATTTTACATAGGTGACCAGGTCGTCACCGGTTCGGTAGAAGTCGCGGATCCTGCCGGCTTCCACGAAGCCGCAGGACCCGTAGAAGTGCCTTTGGCGCCGGTAATCCTCCCTGCCCGAGGTCTCCAGGCGGAGGATGCAGCCGCGGGTCTCCTCCCGGGCCGCCTCCTCCACCCTGGCCATCAATGCCTTGCCCAAACCCTTGCCCTGGAGGGCGGGGTCTACGGCTATCCAATAGATGTCATATCCTTTTTCGGTCATAGGGGTCCTGCCCCATATGAGGAAACCCGACAGGGCCCCTTCTTGCGTTACCCCCTCGAAGCGGTAACCCTCCTCCTGTTCTAGCAGGCAATCCTCCAGGACTTCATCGAGAACGGCCAGTTCGCGCTCCGTAAAGGCCCCCGTCCTTCTTGCCAGGGACAACGCGTTCTTGATACTTTCGCGGGAATTTTCTTCCATGGAGCGCCCTCCTGTCCAGTGCCGTATGGACCAGCCTCGCGACCATGTCGGGGTAGCTTAAGCCCCTCCTGAAGCTCTGCTTGGCGAAACCGCTGTCGATGTTAATATCGGGGTTCGGGTTGACTTCCAGGATATAGAGCCCGCCCCTTCTCTCTCTCAGGTCCACTCTGAAGTAGCCCCGGCAACCCATTACCCTGCCGGCCTCCCTGGAGAGCCTGATGATCTCCTTCCTGGTCCCGGCCGCTATGTCCTCTTCGGGGACCGAGACGGAATTGCGGTAATCATCGCTCCCCGTATCCCACTTTGACTCGTAACCCAGGAAGGACCCCGCCTCGGTACCGGGCGCGTAACGGATGGAGGACACGGCCATCAGGTCGTAAGGGTAGGATCCCATGAACCCCGTGTTGTACTCCCTGCCGTCGATATACTCCTCGACGATCAATCCGTCGGGGAAAAGAGCCAGCCTCTCGTCGAGAAGCCTGGGCAGGTCATCCTCGGAGGCCACCAGGGACCTGTTATCGATGCCGACGCTGCTGTCTTCCATCCTGGGTTTGACAAAGAGAGGGTACTTCAGGCCCTCCGCGATATTACGTCCATAACCGGGCAGAACGCACCTCCCCGGTGCCACGGGCAGCCCTGCCGCCTCCAGGGCCCTCCTCGCCAGGTCCTTGTCAAGACAGAGGGCAAGTGCCCTGGAAGGGTTGCCGGTGAAGGGGATGCCCATTGATTCAAGGATCTCGGCGAACCTTATTTCCAGGTAGGAGGCCTCGCCGAATCCCTCGAAGAGGTTGAAGACGCAGTCCGGTGAGCGTTCCCTGAGCTTCCTGGTCACCCCGCCCTTGAGGAAGAGGTCTTCCTTGAGAATATCGACGGGGTATGCCCGGAATCCCCGCAAGAGGAGCCCCTCGATAACGCTCTGCCTGCAGCGGAGAACATCGAGAACGTCCTCCCGGTCGGTCTCTTCCCTTCCCGCCACGACGGCGACGGTCTTCTCAGGCAGCATTTCGGTTCCTGGCCTTCATCGAGATCCGGGGCCACCGGAGCCCCTGCCTCTGGAACGCTTCCTTCAGGATACCCCTCAAGAGGGAGGGAAAATCGCCCCCGCTCAGCCTGTAAAGTATGGGAAGGTCACTGTAGGCTTCGGAGATCCCCGGGAGCGGGTTGATATCTATCGCCTTCGGCACGCCTTCGACGTCGAGGCGGAAATCCACCCTGGCGACATCCTTCAGTTCAAGGATGCGGAACACCTTCAAGGCCTCCGCGCCTACGGCTTTCCGCAGGCGCGGGTCGATCGTCTCCGGGCCCAGGTAACGCACCTTCTCCTTCCAATCCCTCTTGTGGTCCAGGGAATAGACGGTCTTCCCCTTCACGGCTTCAGGGTCTATGGCCATCATCCCGATGACGGCCGGGGTCCTGTTGCCCATTATGCCGACGGTTATCTCCGCCCCTGGGAGGAACTCCTCCACCAGGGCCGGCTGGTTGTAATTTTTCCATATCCTGCGCACCCTGTCGGCCATATCGACGGGGTTGTCCACGACCGAGTCGGGAAAGACTCCCTTGGAAGAGCCTTCCCACCTCGGCTTGACGATGTATTCCCTATGCTTTTCAAAGATGGACAGCGCACGGCCGAATTCCTTCTCGGCGGTGAACATGTATAGGTCCGGGACGGCAGCCCCCCCGCCCGCGAGCACATGGTGGGTCAGCCACTTGTCCAAGGTGACGGCTAAAGCTATTGAGTCGGACCCGGAAAAGGGGACCCCGAGGCTCTCCAGGACGCTGGGAACCTGCGATTCCCTTCCCCTTGTGGTCCCTCGGCCTTCGGCTATGTTCAAGACGAAGTCGGGGGGGTTCTGGGAGATCCTCTCTAGAAAGGTTTCGTCCTGTTCGTAACGCGCGGTCTCGAAACCGAGCCGCTTGATCTCCCTTTCGAGGGTTTCGATCGTTTCCAGGCAGTCATATTCCTCGTAACGGTCGTCCGACTCGCCTGGAAGCAATTCCTTTTTCTTCAGGTTGAAGGTGATGCCGATCCGCCGGACCGGGCCAGCACCGCTGAAGGATGATCCAGGATCTTCCTTCTTCATTTCTTATTCGCCCCCTGCGTTAATGGATACACCGACCCTTAGGCCGGTGCCGTGACTGGTGATATGCCCCGTCATCCAGTCCTTCGAAAGACTTCACCTCCGCCTTCGAGCCCGGCGTCCCTACCTCCACATCCTATGCCGCTTTCACGGCCCTTTCGGGTCCCGCCGACGTAACGGGCTCACGTGGGTCGCCCGTCACACCGGCGTTCCTTTCCGGAAGATCAGCGCCCGGGGGCCTTAAGGGGCTTATTGGCGCCAACCCTGATGGGAAGTCGAAGGCCGGACTCTCGATATGCCTCTTTCTTCGCGGATTATACATCCCTCTTTCTAGATTACAATAGGTGAGGGAAAGCAATTTCCCGGCACCGTTGTGCTTTTTTCAGGAGTGGGGGGATGACGGGAATGGAAGGGAAAAGGTTGGCAAAAAGCGCGGCAGCAGCGTTGCTCCCGGTCATGCTGATCGCTGCCGTGACCTCCGTTTCATCGGCGGCCACCAGGGCGGAGGTGATCGACGTTATAGTCTCTTCCCTAGGCCTTCCCGTATGGGCGGGCGAGAAACATTTTTCCGATATCAGGCCTGATCATCCCTTCGGCCGCTCCGTGGAGACGGCGTCGGCCCTGGGCATTCTCGATCCGGCTGAGCGCTTTTACCCCGATATGGAGGCGACCAGGGCCGAGGCGGTGATGTTCGCCCTCCAATCGATGGGCCTCCGTCACGAAGCCTCGATAACGAACTCCCTTGAGCCGGGGAGCTGGCCGAACCTCCCGGTCTTCATCTTGCCCTATATGACCCTGGCCTCACAGATCCAACCGTCGCCCCCTCGAGAGTTCCTGCTGGAACCGCGGGAAGGGGTATCGCAAAAGGACCTCTTCTCGCTAGAGACCTGGCTGAAGGAGTGCTCCCTGAGGCTATCCTGGCAAAAGGAGTTCAAAGGGGAGGATTCCGTCCTTGTCCTCCGGCGTGACCATGTAGGAAGGCCCCCATCGTGCTGGGGGGTTCAATCGGTCGAGTTCGAGGAACCCGAAGAAGCCGAAAGGGCGGCGGGGAGCCTTCGGAAGACCGGGATGATGACGACGGTGCACAAGCTTGAGTGGACCTGGGTCGTGAGGGTCGGGCCCTTCCAGCATTACATGGAAGCCTGGGAGACCATGATGAAGATACCCACGCCGGAAATGACGGTAGTCCCTTTCGGTGACGACCCTGGCAAGGCGCTCTTCACCGCAGCCCTGGGTTTCGACCCCGCTGTTTCCCCACCGAGGATAGTGACCGCCGCCTCCATATCGGGAAAGCGGCTTCCCCTGGGGATAATAGCCGAGAATTCCGGTGCCCGGGGAGCCATAAACGGCGGTTTTTTCAGCGGAACCAGGATCGTCGGTTCCCTGGTGACGGAGTCCAAGCCCCTGAGCGGACCCCACGGTGCCAGGTCGGCCATGGGGTGGAGCCGTGACGGCCTCAAGGTTCATTTCGGGAGGGGTGATTTCAAAACCTTTCTTTCCTTCGGCGGGAAGGAACTCCCCGTGTCGGGCATGAACAGTATCCCACCCTTGGGCGGAATAGGGGTGTTCACCCCCGACGTCTGGAGCTATATCACCGGCGCCCCCACCGATGGATGGGAGGTGACCGTGAAGGGGGGGATAGTCTCGGGTGTCAGGCACGCCTCCACGTCAAACCACTTTGTGACCAGGGAGGGCTTCCTGGTCATAGGCCGCGGGGCCGCCGGTGAACTCCTCAAAGACATCCCGACGGGGACTCCCCTGACCCTCAGGATCCAATGGGTCGACGATGGATTCACGGGGCTCGATAATATACTGCAGGCGGGGCCCATGCTGGTGAAGGGCGGGCAAAAGGTCTTCGACCCGGAGGGTTTCAGCCCCAGGACCTTGTCGGTGCCTCACCCGAGATCCTTCGTGGGCAGCGACGGTGAAAGGCTCTGGTTCGTGGTCATCGACGGAAGGGACCCCTGGCACAGCAACGGTACGACCATAGCCGAAACGGCGGCGGCCACCCAAAGGCTCGGCTTGATTGACGCCCTGAACCTGGATGGTGGGGGTTCCTCCTCGATCTGGTGGTCGGGAAAGATCGTCAACCTCCCGCCCGGAGGAGTTGTGCGGCCTGTGCCTTACGCCCTTGTCTTCTGACCGGCCACCCTGAGCCCTTCGGGGGAACGGAGCCAGACATCCATCTGTGGGAAGGGTATCGTGATGCCCTCGGCGTCGAAGGCCTCCTTCAGACGCAGACGGTATTCCATACCGATGGTCCAGTGTTCACCCGGGACGGTCCTTATGAGGGCCCTTAGGGAGACGGCGCGCTCATCGAAGGAGAGGATCCCCTGGACCCGTGGGTCCTCCCTCACCTTGTCGGGGAAGTCCTTTTTGAGGTCCCTGCCCACCCTCTCCATTACACCCAGGGCCTTCCGTACGTCCGAATCGTAGGAGACCCCCACCACTACCTGTGCCTGGGACCAGTACTTGGTGGCATTCACCAGTTCGGTGATCCTCCCGTTGGGGATGATGATGTAGTTACCATCGAGGTCGGAGAGATGGGTGGTCCTGAGGGTAAAATTCTCGACCACTCCGAAGTACTCGCCGATCTTCACCACGTCCCCAACGGAGAAATGGTCTTCCACCACGACGAAGATACCGTTGAGGAAGTCCCTGATTATGTTCTGGGCTGCCAGGGAGACGGCCAGCCCGGCAATGCCGAGCCCCGTCAGTATCGGCATGATGTTGACATTTATTGTACCGAGGAACGTCAGGAAAGCTATCGCCCCGAGGCCCCACCTCAGGAGGTCGATGACCAGGCTTTTGAGCGTCCCGAGCCTCTTGACCCTCGACGCGCGCTCGTGGTCGTCGAGCTGGACTGTCGTACCGTTGCGGACCCTTGATATTCCCCCGTCAAACAACCTTCCGGCCAGTTTTACGAGGACCCGGTCCGCTATGTACCATCCCAGGACAACCAGGACGGGCATGACAAACCTGCCTACGTTCGCCTGTAGGGATGTCCATTCCATAAGGGTTCCTCCTTCCGCGCCAAGTGGGTCGGCAGCTTCCAGTCGGGTTTGATTATACTTGATGCGGGGCCGCTCAAAGACGGCTCCAGGAGAGGAGGCGGCAATGATGGCGAAGGTGATCGCCGAAATAGTGATCGTCCCCTACGGGACCGGCACGACGAGCCTGAGCGGTTACGTGGCCGGGGTCGAAAGGAAGCTCAAGGAGTACGGGCTCAAAACGATGCTGACACCCATGGGCACCATCGTCGAAGGCGACCTCGACGTGGTGCTGCAGGCCGTCAGGGCGGCCCACGAGGTACCCTTCAGCCAGGGGGCTCTCAGGGTGGGTACCACCTTGAGGATAGACGAGAGGCGGGACAAGGAGATCACCATGGAGGGCAAGGTCCGGTCGGTGGAGGAAAAGCTACGGGGCTAGACCACAGAAAACCCGCCCAGGCGGCGGGAACCGCCGCCCGGGGTCACCTTGTCCCTCGAACCTAAAGGCCCGCTGCCGCCGGGTGAGGGTTACCCTCCTTCACCGGCCTCTTCTCCCAAGGTGCCGGTTTCCACGTCGGGAATGTAGCGGCCCAGGATCCTTTTCACCTCGGCTTCATCGCTCCTGTTGAAGAGCACCTTGATCCCGGTAACGCCCTTTTCAAAGAAGCACATCATCTTCGAACCCCTGTAGGCGAAGTTGACGTACTGCACTTCCTCCCAGGGGATGGTGGTCGAATGGCTGGTGATCCAGGTCCTGGTCTGCCTGACTATCCCTTCCGGCGAGAGCACGATCCTCTTGTCAAAACCTGAGACATAGGCCAGGACGGCCCCGACGAGGATCTTGTGGAACGCGAAGGAGCGCATGCCATCGCCGACGAGGAGTATCCCCACCACCAGGGCGAACCACTTCATCCATTTGGGGAAGGGTGTGCCGGTAAGCGATACGAGCAGTTCCTCCACGGGAGGTGCCTCCTGCCTCTTACTCTTCATGACCCCGTCACCGGCCTTTTTTACTCCTCTCCCGGCGGTCGAGGTGGGCCGGTTCGAGCGAGAGCAGGTCCCCCTCGAACAGCTTTATTAGCCCCTCCCTCGACAGATGCCTCTGCCTGGCGGTGTACTCCTCCCAATGGTAGAGGTCCTCGGGATGGCTCTGGTTGTCGTCGGGTTCAGTGTAAACCGTGAGGACCCCCTCGTAGTTGCGCAGTATGACCTTCCGGTCCGACTGGCTGACCACGTAATTTGGGCCGACGGGGATCTTGCCCCCTCCGCCGGGGGCGTCAACGATGAACAGCGGCTGGGCCATTCCCGTAGTATGGCCCCGCAGGTACTCAATGATCTGGATGCCCTTGCCGACACTGGTCCTGAAGTGCTCTATCCCTTCCGATAGGTCGCACTGGTAGATATAGTAGGGGTTGACCCGTATCTTAAGCAGCCCCTGGCTCAACTCCCTCATGAGGTAGGGGCAGTCGTTGATGCCCTTGAGCAGGACCGACTGGTTGCCCAGGGGTACCCCGGCGTCAGCCAGCCTCGCGCAAGCTTCGGCCGATTCCTTCGTGATCTCCTTCGGGTGGTTGAACTGGGTGTTGAGCCAAACGGGGTGATACTTCCTGAGCATGGAGCACAGTTTGTCCGTTATCCTCTGGGGACACACAACGGGCATCCTGGTCCCCAGGCGGACGAAGTCCACGTGAGGTATCGCCCGGAGTTCCGAAATGACCCACTCGAGCCTGTCGTCGTCGACGGTCAGGGGGTCCCCACCGGAGAGGAGCACATCACGGAAGGTCGGGGTCCTCCGGACGTACTCGATCCCTTTTTTGATCTGTTCATCGCCGTAGGCTTTATCGGTCTCGCCGGCGTGCCGACGCCTGGTGCAGTGGCGGCAATACATGCTGCACTGGTCGGTGATGAGGAAGAGCCCCCGGTCGGGGTAGCGGTGGGTCAAGCCGGGTACGGGCGAGTCCACGTCCTCGTGCAATGGGTCAAGAAGGTCGGCCTTGCCCAGCCTGGTCTCCTTTTCCGTGGGAACCGCCTGCATCCTGATAGGGCACCTGGGGTCAACGGGGTCCATCAGCGACGCGTAATAAGGGGTAATAGCCATCCGGAGCTTACCCAGGCTCCTACCAATGGCGTCGGCCTCATCATCGTCGATGTCGATGACCTGTCTAAGCTGGTCGACCGTCACAATGCGGTTCGCGACCTGCCACTTCCAGTCGTTCCACTCCCCGTCGGAAACCCCTTTCCACAGGGGCACCTCTTTCCTGTTCAGCGAGGGCATGACCCCACCTCCTTATAATAGGATAATGCGCCGCATCGTTCGTTACGGGTTTTTATGCTACACCCTGGTCTTGAAGGGTGTCAAATCACACGCGACGCGCTCGTAGAGCTTCGGCAGGGAAAGAAAAGGCGGCGGGGAAACCCCGCCGCAGAAAAGCAACCGCTGTTTGCTGCCAGGCGTTAATCCGTTGGCCTCTCCCTGGCTACCACGTCGGTGCCGTCCTTCTTCCTCCAGTAGATCCCTATCTTCATGTAGGACATGATTATGGATCCGATGGGGCTCATCCAGTTCATGAAGGCGAAGGGAGCGTAGGCGAGGGTCGCCACGCCAAGAACGCCGCTCATGTAGGCGCCGCAGGTGTTCCAGGGAACGAGGGACGATGTCATGGTGCCGCTGTCCTCGCAGGCACGGGAGAGCAGCCTCGGGGCGAGCCCGGCCTCCTCGAAGGATACCTTGAACATCCTCCCCGGGATGACCAGCGAAAGATACTGGTCCCCCAGGAAGAGGTTGGCCAGGAAGCAGGTGCCCACGACAGAAGCCATCAACCCGCCCACGGACTTCACCCGCTTCGTGACGGCTCCCACGATGGTCTCCAGGAAGCCGCAAGCCTCCATGGAGCCGCCGAAGAATAGGGCGCAGAAGATCAGCGATATGGTCCACATCATCGAGTCGAGGCCGCCTCCAGTGACCAGTTCGCTGACCATCTCCCCAACTTCCTTGGCTACCTCGGGGACGATGTTCAGGTTCGCCTGGCTTAGCAGGTTCAGGAGGGCTTCGCCCTCGGCTCCGGCGACCTCGGCGGAGAAGGCGGCTTCATAACCATAGTGGATGGCATTGATGATGTCCCCCAGCCCGTTGCCCTGGAAGAAGGACATGATCGCGGCCAGCAGGACACCGGCAAAGAGGCCCGGGATGGCCGGGGTTTTCATCACGGCGAGCCCGATGACAACGATGGGAGGAAGGAACCCCAGAAGCCCGATGTTGAACTCGGCCTTCATCATTTGCTGGAGGGCTGCGATCTTCTCGACATCCAGCGTGCCCCCGGCGTACTTCATCCCGAGGACGACGCAGATGACCATGACTATCACGTAGACCGGAACCGTCGACCAGATCATGGCCCTGATATGGTCGAACAGGTTTGCGCCGGCCACGGCCGGGGCCAGGTTCGTGGTGTCTGAGAGGGGCGACAGCTTGTCGCCGAGGTAAGCTCCCGAGATCACGATGCCGGCCGTCAACGGGGCGGGTATGCCGAGCCCGTAGGCTATACCCATGAGGGCTATGCCCACCGTACCTGCCGTCGTCCAGGACGAGCCCGTAGCGAGCGAAACGACGGAAGTGATGAGGAGGGTGGCCAGCAGGAAGATCGACGGCGAAAGGATGGACAGGCCGTAATAGATCAGGGTGGGAACAACTCCGCTCTGGATCCAGATACCGATGACCATACCTATGATTATCAGGATGACGATCGCCTGGAGGGCGATGGAAATGGCGTTAAGGGCTCCTTCCTCGATCTGCGACCACGGCATCTTGAGGACGGTCAGACCGAGGACGCCGACGAGAACGGTGGAAAAGACGATGGGAACGTGGGCATCCACTTCCAACCCGAGAACACCGTAACTGATGATGGCGGCCGATGCCACGAAAACAGCGATGGAAAGACCCAGACCGGGCTTAACCTGCTGTTTCTCCGACATGAAAAAAACCTCCTTCTCAAAGGATTAAAACTCAAATCCATGGTGACCCTAAGGAACCCTAAGTAATAACGCCCAGCCCCACCTCCTCTCCAGGGAGACCATTACGCGGGCGCTCCGGGAACGGTCCTCGCAACGCCCGTGGGCGGCATCGGTAAACCCGTAATTCGATATCCTGCCCCCCGCCTGAGGGACGGTTCACTTATGGAAAGTATCACAGGCTTCCGATCGATACAAGGTCATTATACATGATTTTTTTATTTTAATCAGCGACCCCAACGGTGATAGGGCCCTCAGGGCCGCCTTACATTCAACACCTTCTTTATTGATTCAGTGTATTTTATCCTTCTCTTCCTGTGTTCCTCCATAACGAAGTGATAAAGGGCGTCGTCATGGGCCAGTGTCTCCGCCGGCAGGACGCCCTTCTGCTTCACGAACCCATGAGCGACGGCCCTGGCGAAGATAGCGCAGGAGCACCCCGTGCAGCGGCTCATGGAGGTATTCCAGGTCTTTTCATCGAAGTGGTCCAGCAGCCGCCAGGAGAGGGTCATTTCATCGGGGCCCCTGAAACCGTGCACGTCCACTTCCATGACGGTGAGATCCCTGTCGCCCTTCTCGGGCTCCATCTTCCACATGGGAAAGAGCAGGTCCGCGGCGACCTCCAGGGGGATGACCTCCTTGCCCCCGAGGGTCCTGGGGGTCTCCTCGAAAAGGCCCATGGACCGAAGGAGCCTCATCTGCTCCACGTGACCGGGCCATCTCAGGGTCATCTCGCCGAGGTTCCTGGCCCTGATGTTCCTGGCCAGGCTCCTCAGGCCGTCGGTGTAAAAGGCCTCGAGGGTCCCCACGCCCGGGACGTCGCGGAGGTGGAGCCCCGAGGTGGCTTCAACCACTTCCTGGCGGTAGTCCTTCACGATGGTCACGGGGCGGGTGAACTCCTCGATGCAATCCTTGGGGGACCAGGTGACCTGGTAGTTGAAAGGGGGAAAGGCCTTGGCGGGGATGCCCCCGACGAAGACGAAGGCATCTTCCACCTCGTCGAGCAGCGAAGCCCCCCTCCCCATGAGGAAGTTGGACATCCCGGGAGCGACGCCCATGTCGGGTATGACGGTCACGCCCTTTTCCCTGGCGAGCCCGTTCAGTTCCTCGAAATCCTCCGCCATGAAGGAGATGTCCACCAGGTTCTTCCCCAGGTTGATGACGGTCTTCATCATCTCGAAGCCTAAACGGCCCGGGACCCCCGCCGTCACGATATCGGCGTCCCCGAGCAGGGGGGCGAGGCGGTCAGGATCCGTGGCCGATGCCAAGGCCGTCCTGACCCCGGGACATTTCCTCTCGACTTCGCCGAGGGCGTCGGCATCATGATCCAGAACGGTCACTTCGAAGTCTTTCATCATGTCCGCCGCTATTACCTGGCCTACGAGGCCCCCGCCGATCTGCACCGCCTTCATCCCGATCACTCCTTTAAAAATGGCCGCCCTTTTCACATTATTGTATGCATAAATTAGTATAGATGGCAATAAAAGGAGAGTCAATCAAAGGTGGATCGCCCCCCGCGGGGGGTTTCAAAAAAAGGGGCTGCCTTCCCGTCAGGGGCCGTCGTGCGCCCTTGTTTTTTCTCAACGCTTTGGTAAAGTATGTTAGCTCCAAGTGTACACGACGTGGGGGGTACTTCGATGGACGACCTGGAAAGGCGTGTTGTCATCCTCAGCCTGGTGGCCAGGAAAGGCGACAACCCGGACCTGTGGGGTTACGCGAGGCTCCGCAAATCGATCCTGCTCCTCCAGGTCGAGGAGGACGTACCCCTGGGTTTCGTCTTCGGCATGGAGCGCGAAAGGCCGGTTTCCCCCGAATTACAGCTCTTCCTGGAAAGGATGCTCTACGACGGTTACCTGTTATCCGTGGAGACCCCCCAGGGCTTCAGGAGGGACCTCGGCGAAAAGGGTTTGGCCCTTCTCGAGGCCCACCGGGATATATCCAATCGGTACGCTTCCCAAGTGGAAAGGGTCTTTGAAAGGGTCAGGGACATGACCCTGACCGACCTGCGCGTAGCGGCGAGGGGAGCTTTCCTCTCGAACCCTTCCTGACCCCCTCTTCAAGGGTCGAGACTGACTAGAAGACCGAGAGATCAACGTTCTTTTTATCGCTCACGAACATGTGCCCCGGGGCGTGAGTAATGGCGAAGGGCGGCCTCGATGCCGCCAGGACCGCCTGGGGCGTCACCCCGCACCCCCAGAAGACCGGCACCTCACCCTCCCTTATTTCAACGGGATCCCCGTGATCGGGCCGGGATAGGTCTTTGATCCCTATAGCGTCCGGTTCGCCGATGTGAAGGGGAGCTCCGTGGACCGAAGGGAAAAGGGCCGTGGCCGTCACCGCCCTGGCCACCATCGCGGCGGGGATGGGCCTCATGGTCATCACCATGGGGCCCTTGAGCCGGCCGGCGGTCCTGCAGGCCACTGAGGTGACGTACATGGGCACGTTCACTCCCATCTCTATATGCCTCACGGGAAGACCCGCTTCAAGGAGAGCCCCCTCGAAGGTGAAGGAGCACCCGATGAGAAAGGAGACCAGGCCCTCCCTCCACAGGGTCCTTATGTCCGTCGGCTCTTCCGTCAGAACACCCTCCCGGTAGACCCTGTACCTGGGAAGATCGCTCCTGAGGTCGGCGCCCTCCGCGAGCCCCCGGGGTTCCCAATCCCCGGGTTCGGTGACCTCGAGGAGGGGACAGGGCCGAGGGTTTCTCTGGCAAAAAAGCAGGAAGTCGAAGGCCCAGTCCCGGGGCAGGATGACCAGGTTCGCCTGGACGAACCCGGTGGCCATCCCCGCGGTGGGGCCCGCCCATCGGCCCTCCCTGACGGCCTGCCTGACCTCCCTGGGTGAGAGAGACATCATCTTTTGTTGGTCTTCCAAATCCTTACCTCCCCGTGAGATGTTCGTCGGTCCATGGACACCTCCACCGACATGATAATCCAAGTGTTGGAAGAAAGGGGAATCTTTGCTATTATCTGCCGGTAGCAGCCAGAAGAAGAGAGGGCTCCATTTTGACAGAGAGAGAAAGAAGGCTGGAAAAACTTGCCCAGGTCCTCACCGAAAGCGACGACCCAAGGAGCGGCGCCGAACTGGCCAAACTCTTCAATGTCAGCCGCCAGGCCATCGTCCAGGACATCGCCCTTCTGAGGGACCGCGGCCTCCGGGTTATGGCCACGGCGCGGGGTTACGTCCACCGGGAGGCGAAACCCAGGAGGATATTCCCCGTCCGCCACGGCGTGGAAGAGATCGCCGACGAACTCAACACCATGATCGAGGCCGGGGGGCGGGTGATAGACGTGGTGGTGGACCACCCCGTCTACGGCGAGATCCGTGGCAACCTCGACCTGGCTTCCAGGGAGGATGTGGCCCGCTTCGTCAACATCCTGAGGAGCACGGGGCAGTCGCCCTTGCTTTCCCTGTCGCGAGGTTTTCATGCCCACACCGTGGAGGCCGACGATGACATGACGCTGGACGCTATTGAAAAAGCCCTTGCGGACAAGGGTTACCTGGAGATGGATTGAACACTTTCGCGGGAGGCGAGGCCTTGACTCGCAAGGAGAAGCTGTGGGTCCTTTTTTCGCTGCTCTATGGGATCGTTAACGTGGCCGTGCCCTTCACCATTCTCAGGAAAGCCGGTTCCTTCGCTTTCTGGAACCTCATCACCGCGGCCGTGCTCCTTGCGGGGGTATGGGTGACTTCGGGCTGGGCGGGAAAAACCGACCATGAAGGGGAGGCCCGGTGATGAGCCGTACGCTGATCCTGGCGGGCATCGCCCTTTGGTTCACCCTCGGCTCCCTCCTGTCGTGGCATGCCAGGAGGAACCTCGGTAAGGGCATGATCGAGTACTTCCTGGCGGACCGCAAGGTCGGCGGGTTCATCTCGGCCATGACCTACAGCGCGACCACCTACAGCGCCTTCATGATGGTCGGCCTCGTGGGGCTCACCTATTCCTCCGGCATAGGCAGCCTCGGTTTTGAGATGACCTACCTGGCGGCGACGGTGATACTGATGGTGATCTTCGCCCCCAGGTACTGGGCGGCGGGGAGGATCTACCGGCTCGTGACCCCGTCGGAACTTCTTTCAAAACGCTACGGCAGCCCATCGGCGGGGGCCGTGTCGGCCGTCCTGTGCCTGGTCATGCTCATCCCCTACGCTTCGGTCCAACTGATGGGGACGGGCTACCTCCTGGAGATCCTCTCTGGGGGCGCCATATCCTTTACGGCAGGCATGATCATCGCGGCGGGCGTGTCCTTCGTCTTCTCATGGTGGGCGGGGTTGAGGTCGGTGGCCCTGACCGACGCTTTCCAGGCCGTGATAATGCTCGCCGCCAGCTTGCTGCTGCTGGGCTTCATAGCCTTCGCCCTCTTCCCCGAGGGGCTGCCCGGGGCCCTATTGGCCAGGCGCGACCTCCTGGAGGTATCCTGGTCCTTTCCCCTGTTCCTGGGGATGACCCTTCCCTGGGCGTTCTTCGCTGTGACGAACCCCCAGGTGGTGCAACGCCTTTATATCCCATCGAGCGTGGGTAACCTCAGGAAGATGATCCTGGGCTTTTCCGCCTTCGGTTTCGTCTATACCGTCCTGTGCGTGGTCTTCGGCCTGGCGGCCGCGGCGAAGATGCCGGGGCTTGAGAAAGCCGACAACGCCATGGCCATGCTGCTCTCATCGGTCCCGGCCCCGCTGGCCCTCGTCGTCTTCCTCAGCATCATGGCTGCGGCGGTGTCGACCATGAACTCCATCATCCTGACCCTGAGTTCCATGTTCGGCAGGGACGTGGTGAAGGCCTTACTCCCCGATATTTCCGAGGAGTCGGAACTCCGGATCTGCAGGCTCCTCATCCCGATCATAACGATCGCCTGCTTTTTCTTCGCCAGGATGCAGCTCGGCCTCATAGCGGTCCTGTCCGCCATGGCCTCGGGAGGGCTGCTCATGCAGCTGCCGGCCACCCTGGGGGCGTTCTTCTGGAAAAAGGCCACCGCGGCGGGAGCCGTGTCCAGCATGGTCGTCGGAGGCCTTGCGGTGGGCTTCATGTACGTCGAGGGGATGAAGCCCCTGGGTCACTGGCCTCCCCTCTGGGGGATCCTCCTGTCGGGAGCGGTCTTCATCGCCGTCAGCCTTGCCACGAAGCCCCCCCTGGATACGGACCGTTTCCTCTCCTCCGTGGAGTGTTTCGTCAAGGAACGCTTCTGGAGTTGATGTACCTCCTTGTCCAGGGACAAGCCTGGATGCATATCCCGCAGATGACATGGGACCACCCGTTATCCGCCGAGAGCTTCCTAGCGTACCTGTTGCAGGCGAAGATATCCACCAGTTCGTCCCGATAGACCCCTTCCATCCAGTCCTTGCCGGTCGGGGCCTTAACGGGGCAGGCCAGGACGCAATCGGTGCAAGGCCCGCACCGTGACTCCCTCGAAGGATCCCCAGGGGTGAGGGGAGCATCGGTGAAGATGGTGCACATCCTGAAGGCGGAGCCGAACTCCTCGGTGACGAGGAGGTCGCACTTCCCTATCCACCCCACGCCGGCACGAAGGGCGGCGGTCTTGTGCGGGAAAGGGGCGCTGAGGGTTCCCTCGTCGTACTCCTGCGTCGTCGGGTCGATGAGACCAGCCCTGTATCCAGCCTTTTCGAGGAACCTCACGACCTCGAACCCGATCCTCGCCAATTCCTTGTTCGCTCTCTCGTATTCATCGTGGTAATCGCGGGTCGGGCCCTCGCCAATGGCGGCGATAATCGCCGGGGCAAGGGCCAGCAGGACGGTCACACCCCGGGTGAGGCCCGGGTAGGGAAGGTCCTGAAGGTCCGAAAGGTCCGAAAACCCACACCCCGATCCTCCCGCTTCCCGGACCACTTTTTCCAGTTCCAGCGTCAGGTCGTCACTCACTCCTATCCCTCCTCGAAAGGCGCGACGGTAGCCCTGGAAGGCCCGTAACTCTTGAAAGCCTCCAGCACCTGGTCTACTTCTTCATCGGTCAGGACCCTTGGTTCACCCAGGGACAGGACCCTGGAATAGACCATGGCCAGGAATTCGACCGTCTCGGCTACACGGAAGGCCTCAGAGAGGGATCCCGCCACCGAGACCATACCGTGGTTGGCCAAAAGGGCGGCTTTCCCTTCACCCATGGCCTCCACCGCGTACCGGGCCAGTTCCGGCGTGCCGAAACAGGCGTAGGGCGCCACGGGTATCTTCCCGCCCACCAGGGGCACGAGGTAATGAAAGGGCGGGATCTCCCGGCCGAGACAGGCCAGGACGCAGGCGTAGGGGGAATGGGTGTGAACCACGGCGGTGATGTCGGGCCTCGCATGGTAGAGGGCGAGGTGCAGGGACATCTCGCTGGTGGGCTTCATCCCCCCTTCGAGCAGCCGTCCTTCCAGGTCCACCACCGCGACATCTTCCGGCTTCATAGCTTCGTACTCCACGCCGCTGGGCGAGAGAGCCACGCGCCGGCCGGACCGGACGCTCAAGTTGCCCCCCGTCCCGGTGACAAGGCTCCTCTCAAGCATTCTTTTGCCGAAGACCACTATCTCTGACCGGGCCATCGCGAGCATCATCGACCTCACCCCGTTTCCGATCATAACCCAAGGGGAGGACCAAATTCCAGGGGATGGGTATACTGGTGACACCAAGAATGACTGGGGGTGAAGGGATGGCAATACCAGGAGAAAGCCTCTCCATTCCGGTGTACCAGGTGGACGCCTTCACAGAGGAACCCTTCGAGGGGAACCCTGCGGCGGTGTGCCTCGTAGAGGCGTTCCTCCCCGAGGAGACGATGAAAAAGATCGCCCTGGAGATGAACCTCTCCGAGACCGCCTTCGTAGCGCCTTCGACAAGAGGCGGGGAGAGGGGGTCCTTCTCGATCCGTTGGTTCACACCCGCCGTGGAAGTACCTCTCTGCGGTCACGCGACCCTCGCGTCATCCTGGGTCATCTTCACCGAGAAAGAGACCTCCGCCACCCGCATAACCTTCGAAAGCGCCAGCGGCACGCTGGCGGCAACCCGGGAAGGTGAGGGAGTGACCCTCGACTTCCCCCGGAACGACAGCGAACCAGCGGTGGTCCCCGCCGGGCTCCTGGAGGCCCTGGGGCTTGAAGCCGTGGAGGACGTCCAGGTCTCGCCCAGCGCCGAGATGCTGCTTCTTAGGGTTAAGGACGAACCCACCCTTCGAAGCCTGCGTCCGAAGGTGGAGGCCCTGTTGGCCGTCGAACGGGGGGATCCGCCTTTCCAGGGGGTGATCGTCACTTCCAGGTCCTCCACGTACGACTTCGTTTCCCGGTACTTCGGCTCCTGGGAGGGGATCGATGAAGACCCGGTGACCGGGGCAGCCCATACGGTCCTCGCCCCCTATTGGTCGGGGATCATGGGGAAGGACCGGTTCCATGCCTTCCAGGCTTCAAAAAGGGGGGGCGCCTTGAACGTCGCCCTCGCGGGGGACCGGGTGATGATCTCCGGCAAGGCCCGCATCGTCCTTAAAGGGGAGTTGTACCTTTAGAAAAAGCCGGCGGCCCCTTCGGGTCCGCCGGCCGTATCATTATCCTTTACTGGTCCTTCTTGAAGGCCGGGAAGCCCCCCAAGGTTGAAAGGATCTCGTGGTCGATCTCCAATCCCAGTGATGCTTCCAGGCGTTCCACCTCGAGGTCGAGGTAGTGCTTCTGGATGTCCTCCCTCACCCGGGGGAGAACCTCGTCAAGGGTGGTCGCCCTGGCGTGCCGTTTTTCCAGCACCTGGATGACATGCCACCCGTACTTGGTCTCCACGGGTCCCCCTATCCTCCCCGGTTCCAGCGAAAAGGCCAGTTCATCGAAGCCTGGCACCGTCTGTCCCCTGGAGACCCAACCGAGGTCACCGCCGGAATTCGCGCTCCCGGGATCGATGCTCCTTTTAGCGGCCACGGCGCCGAAATCCGCACCCCTGGCAAAGACCTCAAGGAGAACATCGGTGGCCTCTTCCTCGGACCCTACGAGGATGTGCCTGACGTGGACCGCCTCGGGCATATTGTATTCATCTTTGTGCCGGCTGAACCAGGCCTCCAGGGCCGGTCTTCCCAGGTCCCACTTCGATGAAGCCGACGAGACAAAGGCCTGGGCGAGTATATTGACGGCGTTCCATTTCAGCTTGGCGGCGACGGAGGGATCCAGCTGTAGCCCCTTTCCACGGGCCGCCTCCGAGAGGAGGAGGGCCACCGACACCTGCTTCGCAAAGTTCTCCCTGTCCTCCACCGATAGTTGGGACAATACAAAGGGGGCCATCATTCTGTCCACGCCGGACTGGTCCATGATCAGGCCGATCATCTCCTGCTCGCTGACGCTCTCCCCTCCCGCGGTGATCACGGGCCCCCTGTCGGCGGCCAGGGCCAGGGTCGGCATGAGCAGAGATGCCATTACTGCAAAGAGAACCGCTTTTCTTGAAAGATTTCTCACAAGATCACTCCTCGAATAGAATGTCCGGTCCAAACCGGTGATCATTTCGTCCCAGTGCCATTGGGCGTCCCGTGGTAGGGCATGGGCACATACTGGACCGACGGGCGGCGCTGGCCTGACTGGGGGTAAAGTCTCATCACCTGGCATATCTCATCCGGTATGTCCGTGGAAACGAACAGCCCCAGTTCAGCCGCTTCCTCACTGCTTATGGGATAATCGTGGGTCCAGCGCCCTTCGGTGAGCAAAGCCGCCAGCCTTTCCGCCTCTTCCTGGGCCACGTTGTCCACGAGAAGGTTTACCACGAACTGCCGGGTCTGTTCAATAGCCTTCCGGGATATATCGGCCAGGATAAGCGTCTCGTCGTCGATTTCGGCGATGGGTTTCTCGGCGACGGTCTTCAGGATCGAGACGGCCGGATACTGCCCTATCTGGGGGTCCACCGGGCCGAGGACGGCGTGGCGATCCATCACTATCTCATCGGCGGCCAGGGCTATCAGGGTGCCGCCGGACATAGCATAGTGGGGGACGAAGACCGTCACCTTCGCCTTGTGCTTGTTAAGCGCTGCGGCTATCTGGGAGGCGGCCAGCAGCAGACCTCCGGGGGTATGGACGATCAGGTCGATGGGGGTGTCCGAGGAAGTCATGCGGATGGCCCTCAAGATCTCTTCGGAATCCTCGATATTTATATAGTTCCTGGCGAAAAGGCCCATGAAACCGACAGTCTCCTGACGGTGGATAAGGGTGATAACCCTGCTGCCCCGTTTCTTCTCGAGGTTCCTGATAGTGCCCACTCTCAAGCGCTCGAGGTTCCACTGCTTGAACATGGGGAAGACGAAGAAGAACAGCATCAGGATCCAGAAAAGGTCCACTTTGAACACTCCCACCACTCCTCTCGTTTATCAAAAAACGGGATCCCTCCCCGGAAGGGATCCCCTTTTACGGTTAGATCGACCGGATCAGACCTCGGCCGTTCTCTCCGCTTCCTTCCCACCAGGCGCGCCGTCATCGTCTCCCCCCAGGGGCGCCTCCGGGAGGAGTACCAGTTCGCCGTCCCTCACGGAGACCAGGACCCGGCTCTCCTGTCCGACACGGCCTTCAAGCACCAGGTCGGCCAACCGGTCCTCGATGAAGCGCTGTACGGCCCTTCTCAAGGGCCTGGCCCCGTACTTCGGATCGTAACCCCGCTCGAGCAGGAGCGCCCTGGCATCGTCGGGCACCTCGATGTGGATGCCTCTTTCGGCGAGCCTTTCGCCGACTTCCCCGATCATCAGGTCCAGGACCTTGAGCAGTTCTTCCCTGCCAAGGGGTTCGAAGACGATCATCTCGTCTACGCGGTTGAGGAATTCCGGCCTGAAGGTCTTTTTCACCGACTCGACAATCCCGGCGCGGACCCTGTCCCAGTCGGGCGTCTCGCCCTGGCCGGGGGCGGCAAAGCCGAGGCTTTGCCCCTTCATGGCATCCCTGGCCCCGATATTGCTGGTCATGATGACCACACTGTTCCGGAAGTCGACGGTGTGCCCCTGGCCATCGGTAAGGCGCCCGTCCTCCAGTATCTGGAGGAGGATGTTGAAGATGTCGGGGTGGGCCTTCTCGATCTCGTCAAAGAGCACCACCGAGTAGGGCCTCCTCCGAAGGGCCTCCGTGAGCTTGCCCCCTTCCTCGTAGCCTACGTAACCGGGCGGGGCTCCTATCAGTTTGGCCACTTCGTGGCGCTCCATGTACTCGCTCATGTCGAACCTGACCATGGCCTCCTCGCTCCCGAAGAGGAACTCCGCGAGTGAACGGGCCAGCTCCGTCTTACCCACCCCGGTGGGTCCCAGAAAAAGGAAGCTCCCGCCGGGCCTCTTCGGGTCCTTGAGACCGCTTCTGGACCTGCGGATAGCCCTGGAAACAGCGTTGACGGCTTCGGTCTGGTCCACCATGCGTCGGTGGATCTCCTCTTCCATACGCATGAGCCGGGCCGCTTCCTCTTCGGTGAGCTGCACGACGGGGATGCCCGTCCACTCCGAGACGATCTCGGCTATCTGCTCGGCATCAACTACCGGTTCTTCCTGGTTTCGCGCCTTGTGCCACTCCCTGCGGCCGGCTTCGATCTCTTCTCCCAGTTTTCTCTCATCGTCCCTCAGGGAAGCCGCCTTTTCGAACTCCTGGGACGCCACGGCCGCCTCCTTCTCCTTGCGGAGGGACTCAAGCCGCCGTTCCATCTCCTTGACCGTTTCCGGGGCCTCCATAGTCTTGAGCCTCGCCCGGGCCGCCGCCTCGTCGATCAGGTCGATGGCCTTGTCGGGGAGGTGACGTTCGGTAATATAACGGGCCGAGAGCCTGGCTGCGGCCTCAAGGGCCCTGTCGGTGATCTTCGCCCTGTGGTGGGCCTCGTAACGGTCCCTCAGCCCTTCGAGGATCCTTATCGAGTCATCCACGCCGGGTTCTTCCACCATGACCGGCTGAAACCGCCTTTCCAGGGCGGCGTCCTTCTCGATATTCTTCCGGTATTCGTCGATAGTGGTAGCGCCTATCACCTGGAATTCACCCCTGGAGAGGCTGGGCTTGAGGATGTTGGCGGCGTCGACGGCCCCTTCCGCACCCCCGGCACCCACAATGGTGTGGACCTCGTCGATGAAGAGTATCACGTCCCGGCAATCGCGGAGCTCCTTGACTAGCTTGCGCATCCTCTCCTCGAACTCGCCCCGGTACTTGGTGCCAGCGACGAGGTTACCCATGTTGAGCTGCACCACCCTTTTCCCCTTCAAAACCTCCGGGATGTCGCCGGCGATGATCTTCTGGGCCAGGCCCTCCACGATCGCCGTTTTGCCGACGCCGGGGTCGCCTATCAGCACCGGGTTGTTCTTGGTCCGCCGCGATAGGATCTGGATGAGCCTCTGGATCTCCTTGGCCCTGCCGATGACGGGGTCCAGTTCGTTGCGCTGGGCCATCTCCGTCAGCGCTATCCCCAGCTGGTCCAGTGTCGGCGTCTTTGAGCGCCCCGATGGCTTCTGGGGGCCCTCCTCCTCCGCATCGGGGGCGGATTCGGCGGGAGAACCCTCTCCAGCCGAAACGGCGGCGATCACCTCGCCCCTGATCTTCTCGACGTCCAGGCCCGCTGCGTTGAGGACCTGGGCGGCCACGCCCTCTCCCTCGGAGATGAGACCCAAAAGGATGTGCTCGGTTCCCACGTAATTGACGGACATCTCCTTTGCTTCGCGCATGGCCAGGTCGAGGACCTTTTTCGC
Source organism: Synergistetes bacterium ADurb.Bin155 (assembly GCA_002070395.1). GTDB lineage: Bacteria > Synergistota > Synergistia > Synergistales > Thermovirgaceae > 58-81. Next base: position 69,190 of record MWDE01000004.1, on the reverse strand, counting down.
CCTGGGGCTCAAGGGCAGGTCCACAGGCTTGCTCTTCTGGTCGCCCCTCCCGACGAACTGCTCAACGGCATCCCGTAGCCCTTCGAGGGTTATGCCCGAGGACTGGAGGATCCGGGCGGCCACACCATCCCCCTCCGCAACGAGTCCCATGAGGATGTGTTCCGTCCCGATCAGGTCATGACCCATCCTGAGAGCTTCCCGATGGGCCAGTTGTATCACTTTCTTGCTTCTTTCAGTGAAATATTGCCACATTAACTAAACCTCCATTAAAAGGAAGGGCGAGCAGGCCCTGCGTTCAACTTCCCTTTTCCCCACTCGCGAGCGCTTCCCTGAGTATGGCCGAACGTTTCGCCGCCAGGTCCTCCACGGATAGTTCCCCGGTCGCCCTGGCCTGTATATGAGCCTTTTGGGTATCCAGGAGAAGGGCGTTCATCGTGCCAACCCTTACATAGGGTAGAATACCCATCCCGGATCCCATCCGGACCAGGGAAAGCAATTCCAGGGCTTCCCTGGCCTCCATTACCCTGGAAAAACCTAGCAGGGCCCAGGCCCTCCACACCTTGTCCTCGAGGTCGATCCCCTTCCCGGACAGGATCTTGCCCCGGGCGGCCTGTTCCTGCTTCACCAGCCCCAGGGCCGCGCTGGAGACCTTTTCGACCAGTTCATCCTCGGTCTGACCCAGGGTGACCTGGTTGGAGACCTGGTAGAGCGCCCCGGGCGAATCGCTCCCCTCCCCGAACAGGCCTCTGACGGTCAGGCCTACCTTGCCGCAACCGAAAGCCAGCTTGCCCATCCTCCCGAGATGGGTCAGGGCGGGCAGGTGGATCATCACCGAGGCCCTCAAGCCCGTCCCCACATTCGTGGGGCAGGAGGTGAGGTAACCGCACCTGCTGTCGAAGGCATAGTCCAGCGCCTCGAGGGGTCCATCCACCTGCCTGGCGATCCTGGAGGCTTCATGGAGCCTCATCCCCCCGAGTATGGCCTGGATCCTGATATGGTCCTCCTCGTTCACCATGATCGAGACTATTCCGCGGCTGTCCACGGCGGCGCCTCGACCGGGCCCCCCCTTCGCGAGGGCAGGGCTTATGAGGTGCTTCTCAATGAGGACCCCCTTCGCCAGGGGTTCCAGCGCATCGATCTCGAAAAGCCTGAAGGACCTCAAAAAGTCCTCCGAGCGGATGATCGAGCCGACCTTCTCGGCACAGCTTTCGAGTTCCTCCTTACCGGCCCTCCAGGGGAAAGCATGCCCCTTCAGGTTCCTGGCGAGCCTTACTCGGCTTGAAAGAATGATATCCGAGTATTCGCCGGTCCCATCAAGCCACTCGAGAGGGCTGTCGGCGATTTCCCTAGCCTTCGCCTTCATGGCACTCCTCGATCTCCCTTATCCTGTCCCTGATGACCGCGGCCCTTTCGTACTCTTCCTTCTCGACGGCCTCCTGGAGTTCTTTCCTCAGGGACCCCAGGCCTTCCGGGGATACTACGTCCCCGCAGGCATTCCTGGGCCTTGCCCCCCGGTGAATGTCCGACCCGTGGATCTTCCTGAAGAGGGGGCTGAGATCTTCGCGGAAAACCTCGTAGCAGTCGGGGCACCCGAACTTGCCGGTCTTCCTGAAGGAAGAATGGTCGAGACCGCAGTGGCTGCAGGCCCGTTGATCGGCGGGCGGTGAGTCCGTTTCGAGACCGGGGGTCGCGGCGCCTTGCCACGGGAAAAGCCCCCAGGGGAAACAATCCAGAGGCATGTCCAGCGGGATGTCCGGCAGCAGGCCATCCTTGGCCATCTGCTCGGCGCACTGGCGGCAGAGGTGAAAGTCGACTTTCTCCTTACCCTTCTGGTGCCTGATGTGAACTTCCGCTTCCCTTAACCCGCACCTTTCGCATTTCATGGCCTCACGACCTAACCGAGAGCCAGGCTGCGCAAAAGCCGCTTGAGAAGCTCCGCGTGGAGCGATTCCCTCTTGTAAGCAGAGAGGTCGAGGAGATCCCTCCCGATCTCCTCCTGGAACCTCGTCGCCACCTCGACCAGGAGCCTTTCCCTGGCCGTTAAGAGCTCCCTGTGCTGCAGGTTGGCGAGGATCCTCCTGATATCCTGTTCGTTCACCCCGTCACCCACCAATTCCTCGATGTGGTTCGCCCTTTCCTCGGGCATATCGAGGCAGAGTCTTATGACCCTGATGTACCCATGGCCGCCTCGCTGGCTCTCTACGATGTAACCCCGTTCTGGGGTGAACCGGCTCCGTATCACGTAATTTATCTGGCTCGGGACACAGCCGAAACGTTCGGCGAGGTCCTTGCGGCTAAGAAAGACCGACTCTTCGCTGCCCCGTTCAAGCAGTTCCACGATATGTCTTTCTATTATCCTCGTCAGGCTTGCCAAGGCGTTTCCTCCTTTGACCTTCTTTGACAAGTCAAATTATAAGGTTAAGGTCAATATTCGTCAATAATAAGGGCGACCTTTGGGGGGTTGTCACGACCCTATGGGTTCTTCTTCCCTTTTCACCAGTCTGAGGATGTTCGTATGGTGGCGCGCCACGGCCAGCACTGCCATGGCCGCCGAGGTCCAGATATAAGCGGGGGGGCCCTTGAAGAGGACAAACCAAACCGGGACCGTCGCGAGGGAGACCATGGAACCGACGGAAACGTACTTCGAAAGTTTCATAACCAGGTACCAGGCCACTCCCCCGATCAAGGCCGGGACGGGGTTCCAGAAAAAGATCACGCCGAAGGACGTGGCGACTCCCTTGCCGCCCTTGAAATTCAGCCAGAGGGGGAAGTTGTGCCCCAAGACGCCGGCGAAACCGGCCAGGGCCAGCACCAAGGGCTCCTGTACGCCGAAGAGGCGTGCGGCGAGGACGACAAGCCCTCCCTTCGCCATGTCGAAGAGGGCCACGGCGACGCCCCACTTTCTGCCGGCGAAACGGGTAACGTTGGTGGCCCCGATGTTCCCCGATCCGAGGGTCCTTATATCCTTTCCCAGGAGCATCCTGACGGCGAGGTATCCCGACGGTATGGACCCGAAAAGGTACCCGGCGATCACCCACGCGGCGACCGTCATCATCGGGGACCCCTGATAGCGGCCGCGTCCACAGCGACGGCGCCGCCGCCCTCGTCCAGTACGAAGACGGGGTTGATGTCCAGTTCGGCCAAGGATTCCTCGGCGAGGGCCATCAGCGAAACCCGGGAGACCATCCCCGCCAGGGCCTCGGTGTCCTTGGAGACGCTCCCCCGAGCGCCGGAAAGCAGGGGGAAGCCCTTGAGGGAAGCTATCATCCTGCGGGCCTCCTCGACGTCCACGGGGGCGTGCCTCAGGGAGAGGTCCTTGAGGATCTCTACGTAGATGCCGCCGAGGCCCACGGCGACGAAGGGCCCGAAGACGGGGTCCCTTTTCACACCGATCATGCATTCAACGCCGCCGGTGACCATCTCCTGCACCAGCATTCCCCGGACCCTGGCCCCGGGCATGGCCTTAAGGGACCTCTCGAGAAGCCGGCCGAAGGCGTTCCTGAGTTCCTCCTCATCCTTGAGTCTCAGCGCCACCGCCCCGGCCTCGGTCTTGTGGATTATGTCGGGCGACATTACCTTTAGAGCCACCGGGTAGCCGATCTCCGAAGCGGCCGACAGTGCGTCCTCCAGGGAAGAGCAGAGGATCTCCCTCGTCACCGGCACGCCCCACCGGGCCAGGAGCCTCTTGGCGTCGTACTCGGTCAGTTCCTCGGGCAAACGGGGTAAAAAGGGGTCTCTCGGGTCCGAGGGGGCCCTCGCGGGAAGGGCGGGCATCGTCACCCATTCCGAAAGCCTGGCCAGGGCCCAGGCGCAACGCCTGGGGCTGGCGAAGAGGGGAACTTTCTCCGACCTGAGTTCCTCCAGGAAGGGGCCGCCCTGTTCGTTGTTTATAAGCCAGCAGCAAGCCATGGGCTTGGAGGCTTTCCTCGAGACTTCGATGATATCGCGGGTGACGGACCAACCGGAATCCCCGGTGATCATGGAGATCACGACGGAGGCCATATCTATCTCCGGGCAGTCCAGGACCGTTTCAAGGGATGACTTGAAACTCCCCGGGTCATTTATCACCTGGGCCGTGAGGTCCACGGGGTTCCTCGTGGAACCGTAGGGTGGGACGAACCGCTCCAGGGCCTCCCTGGTCTCGCGGGGAAGCGGCTCTACTTTCAAACCGAGGTCATAGGCCCTGTCGGCCATGATTATCCCCGCGCCACCCGACGTGGTGATCACACCAACCCTCTTTCCACGGGGGGTTTTCACGGGGCCGAAGATCTTACCTAGGTCTGCGATGTCATCGGAATCCTCTATTTCCAGAACTCCGTACTGCCGAAAAATTGTCCTCCAGGCTTCATCTTCACCCGTAAGGGCCGCGGTGTGGCTCTTGACCGCCGCCTGCCCCGTGGGGCTTCTGCCCACCTTCAGGACCGCCACGGGGACGCCTCGTTCGGCCGCGAATCTCAGTAGCTCTATGAAACGGTCGCCCCTCGACAAACCCTCCATGTACAGCACCAGGAGTCGCACCTGGGGGTCGGCCGCAAAGGCCATCCCGAAATCCACCAGGTCCAGGTCGGCCTGGTTCCCGGTGGTGACCACGTACCTGAAACCCACACCGCTGTCGGCGGCCATGGCGAAGGAAGCGAAACCGAAGGCGCCGCTCTGGGAAACGTAGGCCACGCCGCCCAGGGGCCGCTTGTCGCTGTCCAGGGAGGCGGAAAAGCTCAAGGGAACAGAATCGGCAAAATTGACAAGGCCCTGGCAGTTGGGGCCAAGGATCCTCATCCCTCCGGCCCTGGCTTTCTGGAGGATCTCATCCTGCGCTGCGGGGTCGGTGCTTTCGGCGAAACCGGAGGAAAAGATGATCGAAAAGGGGACCCCCCGCTCCGAGCACTGTTCCACGACCCCCGGGACCAGTTGGGCTCTCACGCCCACCAGGACCACGTCCGGTGAGAGGGGGAGGGACCGGATGTCGGGGTAGCACTTGAGACCGGCCAGGCTATCGTGATTGGGGTTGACGGGAAAGATATGACCCTTGAAACCGAAGCGCTTGAGCAGCTTTATAGGGCGGCCGGATATGCTCTCCAGGTTCCCTGAGGCTCCCACCACCGCCACCGACCGCGGCGACAAAAGGGTCGACAGGTCCTGGGCGCTTCCCCCGGGCCTGACCATGGCCTCAGGCACCTTCTCCCGAAATGGTCATCACCAGAGGGGAACCGAGGCCGTCAATGGCGACCTCGACGTTATCGCCGGGGAATAACTCCCCTACCCCTTCGGGTGTCCCCGTCAGCACCACGTCCCCCGCTTCCAGGGTCATGAAGTCCGTAATGGATCGCAGGATCACCGGAACGGGGAAGATCATGTCCCTCGTCCGCCCTTCCTGCCTCAAGGCTCCGTTGACGAAAGTCCTGACCACCGTGTCCCCCGGGTCGATGCCGGTCTCCACCCATGGTCCCAGGGGGCAGAAGGCGTCGGCCGATTTTCCCCGGACCCATTGGAGGTCTTGCCTCTGGCAGTCGCGGGCGGTCAGGTCAATCCCGGCGGTGAAGCCCAACACATGGTCCATGGGGCGTTCGGTCCCGGGAAGGATCCTTTTTCCTATCACCACCGCGAGTTCCCCCTCGTAGTGCAACTCATTGGTGAAGTGGGGGTAAGGGATCTCCGAAAAGGGCGCCGCCAGGGTATTTGGGCTTTTGAGGAAGAGACCGGGTTCCTTGGGGAGGGGGAGGCTGTCATTGCCCATCTCCCGGATGTGGCCGTGGTAATTCCGCCCCACGCAGACGATCTTGGTCGGCAAGGCCGGCGCGAGAAGCCTTACCAGCGCGACGGGGAAGGACCCCCCGGTCCGGTCCCCACCGGGGGTGCCCGTGACATGGACCCTGTCGCCTTCGATCACGCCCCAAAGGGGATCGTTCCTTCCCTCCACGGAAAAACGGATTATCTTCACTTTAATCGATACCGCCTCTCATCAAGGGGGCCGGAAAAACCTGTCGCCGGCCCTCTGAAGGGCCGCCCCGGCATTCCTCCCGGGCCGGCTATTTTAGGGCTCGATGATCACGACCGTTCCGGGTACGGCCTTATCCACTATCTCCAGCAGGGCCTTGTTGTCCAACCTTATACAACCCTCGGTGGTCCTGGTGCCCAACGAGGAGGGGTCGTGGGTGCCGTGAATACCGATGCCCTTCCAACGGCCCGTATCGAGCCGGATAAAGAAGGGACCGTAGGCCCCCTCCACGGGGCCCTTCCCGTCGTCGAAATCATGGACCCAGGCCCGTGAATCGTGGATGCTCTCGACCCGGAAGACGCCCTCCGGCGTTCTCCTGTCGCCCACCCTTTCCTTGTCGCCGGGGTTCTCACCCACCGCGACCGTGTAAAGGGCCGTCCTTACGTTTCCGTTCCAGGCTGACAGCTCGAAACGGTCCTTTCGAATGTACAGCCAGAACTTACCTTCCAGGTCGTTGGCTGCGACCAGGGCCACCGCCTCCCCGGGGTCGGGAACTCCTTCCTGCGAAACCAGGACGGGGGGGACCTCTCCGGGTCCTCCCGGCTCTTGGGCGGCCTCAAAAGCGGCGAGCCTCCTCTGCCACAGCAGGTATCCCCCCGTCGCCAGGATGAGGATGATCAGCGCCGCGATAAGCAACTTTGGTAAGAGCCTCGGCCTTCGCCTGGCGGAAAGCATGTAATGACCAGCCCCTTTTTTCAGACTCGCCCTTTCAGCGTTGATTGCTGATGTGCTCCTGGACGAACTGGACGAGGTCGACGATATGGTTACCTATTATTGGGAGGTTCAGCGCCACCAAGGATTTCAGCAGGACCACCAGGAAGTAGATCACTATCGCCGCAAGCACCGTCAGGCCTACGCCGAAGCCGAGCCCCTTGGCAAGGCCGGCCAGGAAATTGTTCCAGAGCAGTTTTCGCTTGTCCAGCAGCATCTCCAGGTTGGCCATGACCCTGGTCCTTTCGATCACTTCCGCGAGGCGTTCCGATACCTGTTTTTTCTCGACCGTGAGGTCGTCCTCTCTTCCTTCCGCCATGGCGTCCCTACTCGGCCAGCAGGCCCACCGCCACGGACCCCAGCCCCGTGTGGGCCCCCAGCACCGGGCATATATCCATCACGTAGGCCGGCTCCCGCCCCACGATCTCGGCCAGCCCCGAGGCGGCGATATCGGCCGACGCCGGGGAATGGGCATGGACGATGGCGTATTTCCATATCGGGGCTTTTTGACGCTCCTGGTCAATGATATCTCTGATTTTTTCTACATTTTTTTCCCAGCCCCGTGTCTGTCCCAAGGACCTGGCATAACCCTCTTCATCCACGAAGACGATGGGTTTCAGGTTCAGCGCGGACGCCAGGAACCCCTTGACGGGGCTGATCCTTCCTCCCCTCACCATGTTCTTGAGGGTCCTGAGGCTGATGAAGATCTTAGCCCCGGGGATGCTCTTTTCGACCAGTGAAACGGCCTCGTCATGGCCTTTCCCTTCATTAAGGGCTTCGGCGGCCCTCATGACCAGGAGTCCCAGTGGCGCGGAGGCCGTCCTCGAGTCAATGACGGTGATCTTCCCACCCACCTTTTCCGCCGCCGCCCTGCTGGCGTTCCAGGTCCCGCTGAGTTTAGATGAAATATGCATGGCGATGACGGAGTCGTAGTGCTCAAGGAGGAAACGGTAGGTCCTCTCGAAATCGGACATGGGGGGCTGGGAACTGACGGGGCTTTCCCCGTTCCCCTCAAGGAGGGTGTAGAACTGGTCCGACGAGAGGGTCACCCGGTCTAGGTAGACGCTCTCGCCGAAGGCGAGGCGGAGCGGCACCACGTGGACCTGGTTCCTGTCGAGGTACTCCTGGGGCAGGTCGCAGGTCGAGTCGGTGACGAGGGCCACGGAGTGCATCCTGTTCCTGCAAACATCGACCTGCCGCCTCATGTCGTCGGCCTTCTGCTGGGTGAGCGACCCGTGCTTCTTGATCGTGAAAAAGAGCCTGTCAGGGGTGTCGGTGTGAATGTGGACCCTCACCTTTTCCCCGTGACCGCCCACGATGAGGGAATCACCGAAGGGCTGCATGTCGGCCCTGATGCTCCCGACGTCCATACCTCTCCCCTGGAGGAGCGCCTCCGTACAGTACCTGAAGGCCGGCTCACCATTGCGGAAGTTCTCGTGGGTGTGTCGGATCGTCGGAGTCCCCGAAAGGAGGGTTAGGTCCCTGAGATCGCCGCTCTCTAGGAAGGAGACTATCCCCTCCAGGAAGTCGACGAAGCCCTGGCCGCCGGCGTCAAGGACGCCCGCCTTTGCCAGGACGGGCAATTTCGACGGCGTCTCGCCGAGTGATCTCCGGGCCGTCTCCAACGACCCCGGCAGGATATGGGCGAAATCGTCATAGCGCCTGGAGAGCGCCGCGACCTCGGAAGCCCAGTCCTCCATGACCGTCAGTATAGTACCCTCCACGGGCTTGCTCAGGGCTTCCCTGGCGTAGGGGACCGCCCCAGAGACGGCCCGGCCGAAGGCCGCCACATCGAGTTCATCCAGCCCCTCCGTTCCCTGGGAGAAACCCCACAGGAACTGAGCGAAAATGAGGCCCGAGTTGCCCCGGGCCCCCGTAAGGGCCGCGTCGGCCATGGAGGCGCTGGTCTGGGAAAGGGACCGGCTGACCACCGCCCCCTCCGAAACGGATTGTACGGTAGCCGATAGGTTGGTCCCGGTGTCTCCGTCGGGCACCGGGAATACGTTCATGCTGTTGAGGATTCCCTGCCTGGCCCTGATGCTATTGGCGCCGGCGGAAAACCCCCTGTGGAGGCGGGGCCCATCCAGGGTTCTTATCTTCATGGGTGCACCTCATGCGATCTGGGATCGGGGTATCCCCTCGCGGCAATACCCGGACAAGGATACCAGAAAAAACGATCCAGGTCTGTCGTGAAAGAACTTCCGGCGCCCGCCGTGGGGCTGGGGGCAAGGGTCGGCGGCGGTGTGAGAGGGAAGTCATGACATCCGGAGGTGGATGGGAGAAAAGATATGCCAAAGGGCGGGAATTGCGGGCCCCTCCCGGTGCGGCAGACCGCGGGTTTTTGTGCGGGCCCTTCGGGGGCTCCATCGCTAGATCGATCGCCGGTATTGCCTAACCCTTACCGCCTCGAGGAAGGCCATCACCCTTTCGATGAAGGTCCTCTCCCGGGGGGCGTTCACGATCTCTTTCCAGAAAGCGGCAATGTAAACGTAGGGGTTTTTGGAAAAAACCGCTCCGCCGCCGTCAGGGCCCTGTCCCTCCCCGGCCTCGGACAGGAGTCGGCTGAAGAATTCCAAGACCCTTTCGAAGGCCCCCGCAGCCTGCAAGGAGGCGTCGCCCCGCCAAAATCCACCCGGTGAAAAGGCCTCACCGGAAGCGGCGAAGGATAGCACCAGGATCAGGACAGCGGCCGTTGCCGCGAACTTGCCCGGTCTCATGCCATTACCTCCATTGCTTCTTGTCCCTGGAGTGGGCCCGGCACTTCCATCAGTGACCGTGGGTGAAGACGATAAAGGAGGCGAGGGCCACCCCCACCATGAAAGCCAGGAAGGAGTGGCGTTTTTCATGCTCCCTCGCCTCGGGGAGCAGGTGCGAGGCCGAAACGTAGATGAGGACGCCCGACACGAAACCGAGCAGCATCCCCAGGACCTCCCCTCCCAAGGGGCTTATGAAGGGGTAGGCGACAAAAGCCCCGAGGGGAGTGGTAAGAGAGGCTATCAGGAAGGCGTAGACCATGGCGGCCCTCTTTTCCATCCCTCCCTTGATGAGCACGAGGTAGGTGATCGCCCCTTCGGCGAACTCGTGGGCCACGAGCCCCCCCGCCGAGAGCACACCCACCAGCACGCTCACCTTGAAGGTGATCGTGTAGACAAGGCCATCCACGAAGGAATGGATCCCTATGCCCTGGGCGGCGGTGATCCCGAAGGCCAGGGCCTCCTCGTGGGTAAAATGCCTTATCACCCTGTTGGAAAAGAACATGAAGAGGAAACCCGCCAGGGCCAGGAAACCCGCCTGGGGATACCTGCGGACGGCCTCGGGCAACGCCAGCATGAGCGGCGTCGTTATCAGGACACCCGCCGCGAAGCACATCAGGTACGCCATTATTTTCTCCGCCCGCTCACGGTACCTGAAAACCATCAATATTCCCAGGGCGTTCACGAAGGCGGCCAGGAAAGCGAAAAGGGCTATCCAACCAAAGGTTCCCGGCAATATCTACCCTCCCCAATGACCCGATCCGATCGCCTCCTATTGTAGATCCTATTCCCTCGAGGGGGAACAAATACTCACCTTGTGACATTGCTCTCACGGGCTGAGCCCGCCGGCCTCCACCATCTCCCCCCGGGGCGTTTTTCTCCTCCTTGTGCTAGCATCGGGGGGTCTTGAACATCCTGGGGCGGGGAAGTCCTTTCCCTGCCGGGGCGGGATCTTGAGGAGGCCGGCCGATGATGGCTTTTACGGGGAAAAAGGAGCGAGGGTCGGGCAATGCCATTCCCGAGAGGGAGGACCTGGATAGGGCCTACCAGTGGGCCCTGGAAGACCTATTCGAGGATAGGGCTCACTGGGAAAGGGCCTTAGAAGAGACCGGCCCTCTCATGAACTCCCTCGAGGCCTTCAGCGGCACCCTGGCATCCTCGCCGTCGAGGTTGCTGGAGTGCCTTAAGCTGCGCGACAGGCTTGGTGAACTGACCTCCCGTGTATACGCCTACGCCCACATGAAAAGCCACGAGGACACCAGGGACCCCGACGGCCAGGCCATCGCCGCGAGGGCGACCACACTGGCCGCGGCGGCGGCCCGTTCAGGAGCCTTCATCACCCCGGAGATCCTGTCGATACCGGTAGAGACCCTCTCTCTTTTCCTGGAGAGGGAGGAAGGGCTAGGACTTTACCGTTTTTTCCTGGAGGAACTGCAGCGCAAGCGCGCCCACGTACTGTCCCGGGAGGAGGAAGGGCTGCTGGCCTCCTCGGCGGAACTCGCCCACGCCCCGGAGAATATCTTTTCCATGCTCACCAACGCCGACATGACCTTTCCGCCCATCCGCGACGAACTGGATCATGAGACACCCTTCTCGGAGGAACGGTTCGGCTCTTTTCTGCAGAGCCGTGACCGGAGGGTCAGGGAGGACGCCTATAAAAACCTTTACGGCGTCTACGGTCGGTACAGGAACACCCTTTCGGCCTCCCTTAACGCTGCGCTGCGGGTTTCGCTCTTCTACTCGCGGGCGCGGGGCTTCGGGTCGAACCTCGAAGCGGCCCTTCACGAGGACGATATCCCCCCCTCCGTTTACGACTCCCTCGTGGAAGGCGTCCGGGAGGGGCTTGACGCGCTCCATCGCTACGTGGCCCTCCGAGGGAGGGTCCTGGGCGTTTCCCCCGTCAGGATGTTCGACCTTTACGTCCCCCTGGTCGAAGAGTATCGCCGCGAGATATCCTACCCTGAAGCCGTGGGCATGGTCCGCGAGGGGCTCGCCCCCCTGGGGGATGACTACCTGGCCGCCCTCGATGAGGGCTTCAGCCACCGGTGGGCCGATGTCTTCGAGAACAGGGGAAAACGGGGAGGGGCCTACTCCTGGGGGGCCTACCCGGTCCACCCTTTCGTCCTCCTCAACTACGACGGAAAGATGAGAGATGTCTTCACCGTGGCCCACGAGATGGGCCACGCCCTCCACAGGTACTTCTCCGACAGGGAGCAGCCCTACGTCTACTCGGGCCACCCCATATTCATCGCCGAAGTGGCCTCCACCACCAACGAGGCGCTCCTGCTGGACCACCTTATCCGTTCAGCTCCCGGTCGCGAGGAAAGAATATACCTCCTAAACTTCCGGCTCGAGCAGATCAGGACGACGGTTTTCCGCCAGACCCTGTTCGCCGAGTTCGAGCGTGAGATCCACGGAAGGGCCGAAAGGGGGGAGGCCCTGACGTCCGAAAGCTTCTGCGGGCTTTGGAGGGATCTCAACAGCGAATACTACGGCAAGTGCGTTGAACTCGATGGGGAGATCGAGATGGAATGGGCGCGGATACCCCATTTTTATTCGCCCTTTTACGTCTACCAGTACGCCACGGGTTACTCGGCGGCCACGGCGCTCTCGAGGGAGATCCTCGACGAGGGGGAACCCGCCGTCCGCCGTTACATGGGCTTCCTGAAAAGGGGGAGCTCAGCCCCCGTCCTGGAGGTGCTCCGTGACGCGGGGGTCGACATGGCCGGGCCGGGACCGGTGAAAAGAACGGTGGACCTTTTCAGGTCCACCGTGGAAGAACTGGAAGCGCTCCTAGCCTGACAAGGTACCGCGCCGGCGGGTTAAAGGTCACTCGGCGGGGCCGAAAAGCTCGGCGAAGATCTCCTCGACGGTCTCGACCCGCGTGATCTTCGCCACGTTGGAGCCGCAGAAGAAAAGACCCTCCTCCCAGTTGCCGCGGAAGGCGTCCACCAGCGCCTGGGCTATGCAGAAGGCCTGCCTCTCGGTACGGTAGGAGCAGTGGGAAAGGCAGTTGGCAAAACAGGGTTTGCTCTCCACGGTCCCTTCCAGGTATTTTTCGATGAAGGGGGAGCGAAGCACCCTTCCCGGGATGCCCACGGGACTCTTTATGATCACCACGTCCTCCTCGCCGGCGTCGATCAGGGCCTGCTTGAACCTGGTGTCGGCATCCCCTTCGGCGGTGGTCGCGAAACGGGTGCCCATCTGCACTCCCCTTGCCCCCATCGCGAAGACCTCGTCCATATCGTCGCGGTCCCAGATCCCGCCCGCTCCGATGACGGGGATATCCTCACCGACTTCTTCATCGAGGTAACGGACCAGTTCAGGGATGACCGACCCCAGGGAGTAGGCCTCGTCGAAGACCTGCTCCATCTTGGTGACGCCGAGGTGCCCCCCGGCGTAAAGGGGAGTCTCCACCACCAGGGCATCGGGGAGGCGCCCGTACAGCTTTTCCCAACGCCTGATTATCAGGCTGGCCGCCTTCACGGAGCTGACGATGGGGACCAGGGCCACGTCGGGAAAACCCGTGGTCAGCTCGGGCAGTTTCAGGGGAAGGCCCGCGCCGGAGATGATCATGTCGACACCGCCCTCGCAGGCGGACCTCACATGGAGGTCGTAGTCGGTGAGGGCGACCATGGCGTTGACGGCGATGATGCCCCCCTTGGAACTCTTCTTGGCCTCAGCCACGTCCTGCCTGAGGACCACCTGGTTGGCCTCGAAATAGTTCCTGCCGTTGTAGATATCGGAGGCGACCGCCAGGCCGACACTGGCAATGGTGCCGATGCCGCCTGCCCGGGCGACCGCCCCGGCCAGGCTGGGGCCGGAAATGCGCACGCCCATGCCGCCCTGGATGAGCGGGTACCGGGGGGCGTGCTTCCCGATCTTCAAAACCGGTAAGGGGTTTGCCAATCTCAACGCTCCTCAGAAAGATTTGAGTTCATTACGGGGTAACCGGCTCATTCTATAGCATAGGCCTTGGAAAGGGTACTGCATAGAGGCATGATTCCGTACTTCTTGCGGTATTTTTCGAGTTCCTTCTTCATATCCTGGGCACAGAGTTGGACCTTGGAGACGTACTTCCCCCCCGTACGGCCCAGGTACCGCGAAAGGGCTCTATCCACATCACCCTCGCAGGAGTTGAGGTACCACGAAAAAATGTAGGTGCCCGCGAGGACATTGTTTCTCGGCTTTAACAGGTCATCAGCCGTGTTTATCTCGCGGAAGGCCTTGGTCAAACCCTTGCGGTGGGCCTTCCAGTTGACCTGCATAAGGCCGAGAGCGTAGCGGGAGCGGGCGTTCTGCCGGACCGTGGATTCCCTGATGATTATCGAAGCTATCATGAAGGGGTCCACGCCGAATTCCAAGGCTGCTTCAAGGACATGGTGGGCGTACTTTGACGCCGTGGGCCGATCAAGGCTTTTGTTGGCCCGGGTAAAGGCCGCAACGATGACCTCAGCCTCGAGGTCCCTCGACGGGTTTTCCTCGACCAGGGGGACCGGCACGGGCACCTCAAGCCTGTCGTACCTCTCCCCCTCTGCTGAAGCCGGGACGGCCAACACCAGGCAAAAAGCCATGGTCAAGGTAAAAAGTAACAGGAAAAGAGCCGGTCGGAAGCGCATCCCTGCCTATTCCCTCCCTTCCCTTCGCCAGCGGGATCGTTGGGTGACCCTGAGGAAGCGATGGGAAGAAGATATATCATGCAGGCGGGGATCGCAACCTCCCGGCGGCACTCCTGAAGGAAGCGGACGCCAAAAGAAGCGGCCGCCCCTTCGCAGGGCGGCCGTCATTTTTAAATGGTGCGGAGGGGGAGACTTGAACTCCCACAGCCCGTAAGCCACTAGGCCCTCAACCTAGCGCGTCTACCTGTTCCGCCACCCCCGCGTCTTCAAGTTGCGAAAGCATTATATTCAAGACGAAGAGGCACGTCAAGGAGAACCGGAGAGGGGCGGTTTTATATCCCCAGCAACCATACCCAGACGGGAAGGGAGAAGACCGAGAGGGCCGTGCTGAGGGTTACGATCTTTCCGGCGTGATCAAAGTCCATACCCATATTGTGGGCCAGTACGAAGCTGTTGACGGCAGCCGGCATGGCCGAAACCAGGACGACGGCGTTACGAAGCAGGGGATCGATGGACCAGGCAAGGAGTATACCAAGGATGAGCGCGGGGCTGATGAATAATTTGAATAAACAGTCCTTCCAGGTCGACTTTATGGCCTCGCCGAGGTTCTCAAAACGGATGGAGGCCCCAAGCGCGATAAGTGCTATGCCGCTTCCCGTATTACCGACCATCTTGACGGCGGCGTCAAGCCAGTAGGGCAACTTATCGAAGCCCATCAGGGCACCAGTCACGCCCATCAAGCATGCCAGTATCAGCGGATTTTTCAGCAGTTGTTCAAGCGTATCGAAAAGGGACCTGATATTCGTTCTTCCCGACAGGACCACCTGGGCCCATGTGACCGAGAAGAAATGATAACCCAACAGGCCGACCGCGAGGTACAGGGAAACGGCTTCCACTCCCGGTTGGCCCATCGCTATCATCACGGCCGGAACACCCATGAAGACATTATTGGACCTTATCGAGGTCAATACGGATACGGCTAGCCTCTTTCTGTCGGTGGTGAACAGCCTACCAAGCACCAGGGCCACAGCAGGGACGAGGAGAAAGGATAGATGGAGCGCCCAGAAGAGGCTGGAGTTGGAGAGGATCTCGCGGCCGACCCCCAGGATGGACCTGAAGATGAAGGCCGGAAGAGCCGCCCAGTACAGAATTGAGTTCAGCCGGAGCACCGTTTCGTCATCCAGAAGCCTGATGCGGCGGAACAGGACCCCAAGTCCCATGACCAGGGCCACAGGTAGGACCATCAGGAAAGAAGCCAAAATACCCTCCCGTTACCGGAACATCCCGGGCACCGAAGGAAACGATGCCCGGGTCGAATAGGAGCCCTTGTACGGCTGGTCTGTGGAATCTCTAGAGGCGCCGCTCCTTGATCCTGGCAGCTTTACCACTGAGCTTCCTCAGGTAGTAGAGCTTGGCCCGGCGGACCTTGCCGTGACGTACCACCTCGATGTGGTCCACGCTCGGGCAGTTGAGCGGGAAGACCCTCTCCACCCCCACACCGCCCGAGATCTTCCTGACGGTAAAGGTCTCCCGGGTTCCGCCATGCTTCCTCGCGATAACGACCCCTTCGAAGACCTGTATCCTCTCCCTGCTCCCCTCGGTGACCTTGACATGGACTTTTACCGTGTCGCCGGCACGGAAATCGGGGGTTTCCTTTCTCAGGAACCTGCTTTCTATCAAGGCTATCCTTGGATCCATTGCCATTACCTCCCTGTTGGATACTGCCGTGTAATGCTAACGCCGGCCGAAAAACCTGTCCAGTAGCACGACCAGCCTATCCTGCCGGCTGAAAAGGCTTTTATCGTCCTTGCCCCCCCTGGGCGGGGCGAGGACCGCGTCGGCTCTGACCTTCTCGGCGCCTCCGGCGGTCCCGTGGTCGACCAGGAAGACGACGGGCCTCCCCGAGACGAGGGCTAGCCTCTTGGCCTCGAGCCAGTGGGTCGAGCCCTCCTCCTCGTCGCCGAAGGCGATAACGAAGGGTTCTTCCTTCTCACGCTTCCTTACCCATTCCAGGGCGCTTTCGGCCGAGGGGACCACCTTGACCTTCAGCTCCGGATCCCCCTGGAGTTGCCTGCGGTCTTCCGCCACCGGGACGACCAGGAGGGCCCTCTCACACCCAAAGGAACAGCTAAGGTCGCCGAGGGCTTCCGCCTCTTTCCGGGAGACTTCCCCCGTCGCGGGGACAAGTATGACATAAACACCCCTGTCAAGGTAGGGCCCAATATTGGCCCTCGCAATAAGGTCAGGTCTCCTGGCCAGGGTCCTGGTGATCGACTGCCGGCGGCGCCAGGAACGGGTCTTCCCGTGGTCTCCATCGGTGAGGACTTCCGGGACGGGGACCCCCCTCCACGTGGCGGGTCTCGTGTAATGGGGCGTGTCCAGCATACTCCTGAAAAAGGAGTCCTCCTCCACGGCTTCCCCTTGGCCTACCACGCCCGGGATGAGCCTGGCCACGGCGTCGATGATCACCCCGCCGGTCAGGACATAGTCCCCTATCGATATCTCCAAGTCCGCGAAATGCTCGAGGAACCTTTCATCGATGCCTTCGTAGCGGCCGCAGACGATCACGAGGTGCCCCTTCGCTGCCAGGGTTTCCGCCAGGGACTGCCCGAAGACAACGCCCTGGGGCCCTGGGTGGATGACGAAGAGCTCCTCCCTGGGCCCGGCCGATCCCACGGCCCTGGCCAGCGGTTCCGCCATCAGGACCATGCCCCCGCCGCCGAAGGCGTAGTCGTCGATCTGCCCGTAGTGACCGTCGGCATGGTCGCGGGGGTTTACGCAGCGGATGCTGATAAGGCCCTTTTCCACAGCCTTCCCAATGACGCCGGAGGTAGCAAAAGGCTCCAGCAGTTCGGGGAAGGGAGTGACCACCGTCACGATCATCAGTCCCAGAGCCCCTCCAGCGGCCTGACCTCCATGATCCCCTCTTCCGGCAGGATCCTGAGCACCACTTCTCGCACGGCCGGTATCATCCTGACGTCACCCTGGGGCGTCCTGACCGAATAGACATCATGGGCACCCGTTGGGAGCACCGCCTCCACCTTCCCTATCTCCTCGCCCGTGTCGGCCGAGACAACCCTGAGGCCTACCACGTCTTCTACCCAAAAGCTCCCCTCCGGTAATGGCACCCTTTCGGACGCTTTGATCATCACGACCCCGCCCTTGAGGTCCTCAGCCCCGTCGCGGTCGCCGATCTCCTCCGTTTCCACGAGGAAGAGCCCCTTAGCTTCGTGGAACCTCAGGGACCTTACCGTGAGCGAGGCCATGAGCCGCCCCGCCGGGCGGAAGACCTCCAGCCGAGTCATGCCGAGGAACCGCTCCGGGAAGTCCGTGAGCGGGAGGACCTTGACCTCGCCCCTCACCCCGTGGGCCCCGAGGACCCGTCCTATGGTCACCATCGCCGGTCCTTGCAAGGCTGACACCTCAGTCTTCCAGGATATCCACTTCCACCTTCTCGCCGGGCTTGACAGCGGCAGCCCGGGCAACCACCCTGATCGCGTTGATCGTAACGCCGTGCCTGCCGATGAGCCGTCCCATGTCATCGGGTGAGACCCTTATCATTACCCTTACCACTCCGGCGCTGCTCTTTTGTGACGTTACCGTCACGCCGTCAGGATCGGAAACGATATTCCTGACGATGAAGCTCACGAGTTCTTCGTAATCCGGCATGGGCAGGTCCCGCTACTGTTTCTTCCCCGTCGAGAACTTGTCCCAGACCCCTGTCTTTTTCAGGATCGCCCGGGCCGTGTCCGACGGGAGCGCGCCCACACCCAGCCAGTAAAGGGCCCTCTCCTCCTGGACCTTCATCGCCGCCGGCTCCGTCATGGGGTCATAGGAGCCGATCTGTTCGATGAACGCGCCATCCCGGGGCGCCCTCGAATCGGCGACGACGAGGCGGTAAAAGGGCCTCTTCTTTCGGCCGAACCTCGCAAGGCGGATTCTGACTGCCATCTCTCTCGCACCTCCTGGTTTTCTCCCGTCCCCGCGTTGGGTTCCGGGGGTGGTTTCATCTTTATCTCAACGGAAAGCCTGTTACCTTCACATGGGGATGGGGGGAAACCCCTTCGGAAATCTCGTCCCCTTCCCCTGGGCGAAACGCTTCATCATCAAGTTCATCTGCTCGTATTGTTTGAGGACCTGGTTGACCGTCTGCACGGAACACCCCGACCCCTGGGCGATCCTCCTCCGCCGGCTCCCCTTGATGATATGGGGGTTCTGCCTCTCCTCCCTCGTCATGGAGAGGATGACGGCCTCCACGTGGGCGAGTCTCCGAGGGTCCAGCTGTGCGTTTTCCAGCCCCTTTATCTTCCCCGCCCCGGGGATCATCTCCAGGACCTTGTCTAGGGGGCCCATCTTCCGGACCTGCCTGACCTGGAGGAGCATGTCCTCAAGGGTCATCTTCTTTTTCTTGACCGAGGCGGCGATCTTTTCGATCTCCCTGTCGTCGACAGCCTCCTGTATCCTTTCCACGAGGCCCTGGACATCCCCCATGCCGAGGACGCGCTGGGCCATCCTCTGGGGGTCGAACTGCTCGAGGTCCTGGACCCTCTCTCCGACCCCGGCCAGTTTGACGGGTATCCCCGTCGCGGCCCCTATGCTCAGCGCTGCTCCGCCCCTGGAATCACCGTCGAGTTTCGTCAGGACGATCCCGCTCAGGGGGACCCGCTCGTTGAAGGCTATCGCCACGTTGACGGCCTCCTGCCCGGTCATGGCGTCCACCACGAGAAGGGTCTCCGTGGGTGAGAGGGCTTCCCCGAGGGAGGCCAGTTCACCCATCAGTTGCTCGTCTATATCAAGCCGGCCGGCGGTGTCGAAAAGGAGTACGTCATAGAGCCTCTGGGCCGCGTATTCCATCGCTTTCCCGGCGAGCCGGATCACGTCGCCCTCGCCTTCGGAAGGCCCGAAGAACCCCACCCCGGCCTGGTCGGCCAGTATCCTGAGCTGTTCCACCGCTGCGGGCCTCCTCAGGTCACAGGCGACGACCAGGGGCTTGTGGCGGTCGGAGACTTTTTTGGCTATCTTGACGCAGGTCGTTGTCTTGCCCGACCCCTGGAGCCCGACGAGGATGTACCTGGTCGGGGGCTTCGGGGAAAAGGAGAGCGACCGCCGGCCCGACCCCATCAACGCCGCCATTTCCTCGTAGACGATAGCGATCACCTGCTGGGCGGGGGTTATCGACTCGAGGACTTGCCTCCCGACAGCCCGTTCGCGCATCCTCTCGACCAGGTCCTTGACGACCCGGAAATTGACATCCCCTTCCAGGAGGGCTCTTCTGACGTCCCTCATGGCGGCGGATATATCCTCTTCCGTCAGTTTTCCCTTGCCCCTCAGGCCTTTGAATACCGATTCAAGGCGCTCCCTGAGTGAATCGAACATGGACGGGGTCAGACCTCCCCTTCTTCCGTGGCAAGGAGGGCCTCCAATTCCGCGGCGGCCTCGGCAGGGATCCGGGACAGATGACGCCGGCGCCACTCACGGAGTTTTTCCATACGGCTTTCCCAGGCGGCCTCCCTTGCCGAGAAACCGAGCAGGCCCTCCAGCTCCAGGAGGCGGCCCCTCGCCCTCTGCACCAGGTCATGGGCGCCCTGGCGGGTGACCTCGAGCCTTTCGGCGACCTCCGAGAGCGACCAGTCCTCCATGACATGAAGCCGGAAGGCCTCTTTTTGCTTTTCCGTCAGGGCTGGTTCGTAAATATCGAAAAGGCGTGAAAACGTCACCCTCTGTTCGATCAGGTCGTCCAACGGGGCACCTCCAAGCGCACACGGACAATGATTATAAGGAGTCTCCCCAGGCCTGTCAAGCGTCGCCCCTTGACAGCTTTCAACCTCGAGTTCCCCCAAAAAGGAGAATGGAAAAGCCGGGGTTCGATCCCCGGCATGAAAGTCCTAACCCTGTTCCTAAAAGAACTGGTCTTCAGCGAAGGGCCGCTTATTAATGCTCGTGTCCGTGCCCGTGGGGATGATCGCCGAAGGCCTTATCCTCTACGCGCTGAAGAAGGCCCCACAACTCCGCCAGGTCCTTCCTCCTGGAGCCTATCAGGTGTCCCAGGACGTGGCGGACCTCTTCGTCTTCGATCATATGATGCCGTGCCGCGAGTTCCGTCAAGGCGTCGAGCTCCTGGGAGATAGTCTCCCTCAGGAGCTCCGCGATCGACAGGGGGTCATCAGTGTGGCCGTGTCCCCCGCCTTGGTCCGGTGTGATCACTCTGCACATGGTCATACCTCCTTTGTCTTCGGCATAAGAGAATAACACATGCCGGGGATTCTGTCACACGAATAACAAAAAATCTCTTCCGAAAAAGTCCGACCCTCCCACGGGGCTTCCGCCGTTCTGATAAAATGAAGGCCGTCGGTTGAAGGTCCCGCGGGATCACTAATGACGAAAGGGGTAATGCTGATGAACTCGACCCAGGAGAAAAACCTCGAGGTCAGGAGGGTCTACAACGAACACCTCGGCGCCAGCGTCGTCAAGGCCCTGGAGGCCAACGGGTTCAAGGCGAGTTACGCGCCGACCGCCGAAGAAGCCGTCGAAAAGGTACTGGCACTGATCCCCGAGGGATCCACCGTGGGGGTCCCCGGGTCATCCACCATCCGGGAGTTGGGGCTCTTCGAGACGCTCCGGGCGAGGGGATGCAAGATACTCGAACACTGGGACCCCGCGCTGGCGCCGGAGGACAAGCTCCAAAGGCTGGAGGACGAGAACACCAGCGGTATCTACCTCTCCAGTTCCAACGGCGTCACCCTGGACGGGAAACTGGTGAACATCGACGGGACGGGCAACCGCGTGGCGGCCATGGCCTGGGCGAGGAACCGGATCATTTTCGTCGTCGGCATCAACAAGATCAGCCGCGATGTCGAAACAGCGATCCAGAGGATCAGGGACGTAGCCACGCCGCTCAACGCCATCAGCAAGGGTGTCGAACTCCCCTGCGTCAAGACCGGCTTCTGCGTCGACTGCAGGGTGCCGAACCGGTACTGCAGGGCCACCCTCGTCCTCGAGAGGAACCCCATGGGCCGCGAAGCCCACGTCATAATCGTCGGGACGAACCTGGGGTATTAGGATCGGAAAGACATAAGACAAAAAGCCGTAGGTCTTGAATCGTGAATCGAAGGGGCAAAACACGTCAATCGTAAATCGTGAATTGGGAATCGTAAGGTCAAAAGCGTAAACGGCAATAGCAAACTTCAAAACCAGGGCAAAGGTGAAAGGTATGGGTTCTGCTTTTTCGTCTCATCTAACGCCTCACGCTCTTAAGGTTTTGCCTTGCCCTTTCGATTCACGACTCACGGTTCATGGTTCACGATTTACGATTCACGACTTACGATTCACGATTCACGATTTACGACTTACGATTCACGATTCACGATCATTACTACCTCTTCCACGTGCCGGGGAGGAACAGCATCATCACTGTGTAGATCTCGAGCCTCCCCAGGAGCATACAGAAGGAGAGGACCCACTTGCCGGCGGCAGGTACATGGGCGTAATTGCTCGAAGGCCCCACCGAACCCAGAGCCGGCCCGATATTGCCTATCGCCGCCGCGGCGCTGGCTATGGCCGACAGCACATCAAGACCGAGAGCGGCCATCACCAGTGCCGCCAGAGCGAAGAGCCCTATGTACATCACGAAGAAGGCGGTGACCGAGGATATAACCTCCCTCTCCAGGACCTTCCCCCCTACCCGGACGGTGAAAATGGCCTTGGGGTGAAGAAGCCTCTGGAGTTCGGTCTTCACGTGCTTGCCGAGGACCATGATCCTCATGCTCTTGATGCCGCCCACGGTGGAACCGGCGCAACCGCCGGCGAACATCAGCAACAGGAGCAAAAACTGCAGGAAGTTCGGCCACAGGCCGAAGTCAGCCGTGACGAACCCCGTGGTGGTGACAATGCTCACCACCTGGAAGGCTCCGTAACGGATGGAATCGGAGAAACTGCCGTAGGTCCCGCTTGAAAAAAGAAAGGCCGCCGCGACAAGCACGGACAGTGCCAGGAGTTTGACGTAGAAACGGAACTCTTCGTTCCTCCACCAGGCCCCCAGGTCGCCCCGGAGGGCGAGGAAATGCAAGGCGAAGTTCGTCCCCGCCAGGAACATGAAGAGGGTGATGACCCACTCGAAGTATGCGTTGCCGTATTGCCCGATGCTTCGGTTCAGGGGTGAGAACCCTCCCGTGGCCATGGTCCCGAAGGTGTGGGTCAGCGCCTCGAAGAGGTTCATGCCGCCCAGGAGCAGGGCCGAGGCCTGGAGCAGGGAGAGCAGGAGGTACACCCCCCAGAGGAGCAGGGCCGTCTGGTGGACCCTGGGGGTGATCTTCTCCGGCATGGGGCTGGGTACTTCCGCCTTGTACAGCTGCATCCCCCCGACCTTCAGGAAAGGCAGGACGGCGAGGCTCAGGACGATGATCCCCATGCCGCCGAGCCATTGGGTGAGGTCACGCCAGAAGAGGATGCCCCTGGGGTTGGACTGGATATCGGTGAGCACCGTGGCACCTGTCGTAGTAAAACCCGACATGGCCTCGAAGAACGCCTCGGTGTAGGTTGGGACTGTCCCGTACAGCAGGTAGGGGATGCCCCCGATGGCCGAGGCCAGGACCCACGAGAGGGAGACCACGGCGAAGGCTTCCCTGACGCCCAGGTCCCCGGCCTTCGCCTTGAACCCGGCGGCGAAAAGGAGCGCCGAGACCCCCAGACCGGTACCCATCCCCGCCAACAGGGGGAAAAGGTCACTGGACCCGTCCGCCAGGGACCAGAGGGCAGGAAAGGCCATGAAGAGCGAGACGATGGCGCAGAGCAGGGAGAGTATCTTGGCGACGACGGCGGGTCGCACCCTACCCTACCCCCAGTATCTCCACGGCCTTGTTCATCAGTTCCTCCGAGGAAAAGATGAGGACCTCGTCGTTCTCCCGGAGCACGCTGTTGCCCCAGGGCACGAACATCTCCGTCCCCCTCGAGACGAGGGCGATGAGTATCCCCTTCGGGAGCCCCAGGTCCATGATCTTCTTCCCGCCGGCTGCGCTCCCGTGGGGGATCGTCAGTTCCAGGACCTCGGCGTCGATCTCGTCGATTATGGAGAGCGCCCCGGTGCCGAAGGGATAGCGCACCTGCTTCATTATCACCGTGGCCAGGGCCTGGTTGGGGTTGACCATGGCATCGACGGCGATGTAGTCCGTCAGACGCATGAGCATCTCCCGCCTAACCACCGCCACGCTTTTCTTCGCCCCCAGGGCCTTCCCGACCACGCCGATCAATAGATTGTGTTCGTCGTTCGCCGTGGTGGTCACGAAACCATCGGCTTCGTCGATCCCCTCGTTCCTCAGGAGCTCCTCGTCCATCCCGTCGCCGTGGATTACTATCGCCTTGTCGAGCTCCCTGGATAACTTCTCGCACTTCTCGCGGTCCTCGTCGATGAGCCTCAGGTCGAGCCCCGGGTACCTCAACCCCAGCCTGGTGGCCACCTGGAAGCCTATCTTGCCGCCGCCGACGATGATGACCCTTTTCAATTCGGGGGTCTTCTTGTTCGTGAAGAGAACCTCCATGTCCTGGGCCTGGGATTTTGACGTGACGGTGAAGCAGAGGTCATCGGCCTCGAGGCTGTCGTCGCCGGAGGGAATGAAGCCCTTACCCTGCCTTTCTATGAACACGATGAGGGCTGTCTTCTTGGGGTGGATACGGCGCAGGTCCCTCAGGGAAGCCCCCATGAGGGCGGAATCGGGACTGACCCGAAAGGCGTACACTCCTACCTTGCCCCCGAAGAACTCCGCGGTGTACACGGCTGCGCTCACGGAGAGGAACTCCTCGATCTCCCTCGCGACGGAGCGCTCCGGGGAGATCATCACGTCTATCCCCAGTTGCCTTGCCCAGGTCGGGCTGTCGGTATACTCCAGCCCCCTGGCCCTGGATATGACCCTCTTGACTCCGGCCCGACGGGCGATCCAGCAGGCGAGTATGTTGACTTCGTCATGGTTCGAGCATGCTATGAGGAGATCCGTGTCGCAACCGGGGCAGATCCCGGCCTGTTCGAGCACGGGCGGCCTTGAGCCGTTCCCCCTGACGACCATGACGTCCAGTTCGTTCTCGGCCTTGGCGGCCCTTTCCTCATCGCTCTCCACGACGGTGATGTCATGCCCTTCCTGCGAAAGGCTGGAAGCGACGCTGAACCCGACCTCACCCGCCCCGACCACCACGATCTTCAAACCTGATACACCCCCCGGGATGGGACAACCCCGACTTTGCCTGCCAAGCGAAAGTGGTAAACTAGTCCGGACAAGGGAGGTGGACCCATGCCGCGCCGTGAGAAGATCGCCTTCGTTGGCACAGGCGGGACCGTCAGCATGACCTTCAACGAGAATCAGAACGGTTTCATTCCCACTCTCTCCGCCGGGGACCTGGCGGGGATGCTCCCCCCGGGCCTCAGGAACGACCTCGACGTGATCGACTGGAGCCACCAGCCCAGCAGTCACTATACCATACCGATGACCACCGATCTCGTGGAACTTCTGCGCAAGCACGTGAAGGACGGGGCCTCCGGGATAGTCGTGACCTGCGGGACCGACTCCCTCGAGGAGATGGCCTACCTGACCGATCTACTTTGGGCCTACCCCCAGCCGGTGGTCTTCACGGGATCCATGCTGCCGCCGGGCCTCCAGGGATCGGACGCCTTGGCCAACCTCGCCCAGGCCGTGAAAGCGGCTTCTTCGGAAAACCTGTGGGGCATGGGCATCCTCGCGTGCTTCCAGGACCAGCTTTTCGCCGCCTCCGAGGTCGCCAAGGAGGTGGCCCACCGCAGGGATGCCTTCGCCGCGCCGGGAAGAGGACCCGTGGCCGACTTCGTAGGCGGGGACATAAGGGTCATCAGAAAACCTAACAGGCCTCCCGCCCTGGAAGGGGCGATCATGCCCGCCAGGAACGTGGAGATCCTCTGGGCGTCCCTCGGGGGCGGCGACTGGACCCTCTCATGCCTTTCCAAGTCAAAAAACCTCGATGGGCTTGTCCTGGCTGGTTTCGGCGCCGGTAACATACCCCCCTCATGGATCCAGTACCTCAAACCCATCATGAAGAACGGCACGGTGATAGTGATAACCACGCGCTGCAGGAGGGGGCACACTGCCACCCTCTATGGTTACGAGGGAAGCACTAAAAGACTGCTCGAAATGGGCCTTCTTGACGGGGGCGGCCTGAGGCCGGAGCAGGCGAGGCTGAGGCTCGCCGTAGGGCTTGGGGCGGGTTTTTCAAGGGAGGATCTGCAGCTTTACCTCCTGGGCAAAAAATGAAGGCCCCTCGGGAAAGGTCCGCCGCGTCAAACCCCGAACACCTGGAAGATCATCCTCAGGGCGCTGATCACCACCATTACCACCAGGACGTACCTTATCCACTTGTTACCCTTTACCACGGAAAACCGCGTCCCCATCCAGGCCCCGATCATGCTGCCGACGGCGAGGGCCAGGCCGTACTCCATGTTGATAAGCCCTCGCGAGAAAAAAATGACGAAGCTGACCGCGGTGAAGCAAAGCGCGATGGAAGCCTTGAGCGCGTTGGCCCTCAAGAGGTCCTTGCCCGCTGTGGCCACCAGGGCCCAGATCAGGAAGAAGCCCACCCCCGCTTGTAAAAACCCCCCATAGGCGCCTATGACCAGGAAAAGAGGCCACTTGGCCCAGGCAGGCCATAAAGTGACCCTGCAGCTCTCCCACATCCTCGGCCTGGCGATGAGGAGGACCGCCATCGAGGAGATCAGGAGGGCGATGGTCATCTTCAGAAAGCGTTCATCCAGCTGCACGGCGAGAAGGGTCCCCGCCACCGACCCGATGGAGGCCGGTATCCCCAGGGAGAGAGACTCCCTCAGGGACAGCACGCCTTCCTTCTTGAACTGCCCCGTGGCGACCAGGTTCTGGAGCAGGATGCTCACCCGGTTGGTGGCATTGGCAGAAGAGGCGTCCAAGCCAAGAAAGATCAAGAAAGGAAGGCTGAGGAGGGACCCACCCCCGGCCACGACATTGATGAAACCGGTCACTCCTCCGAGCAGGGTCGCGAGAACCATTACTGCTGCAGTCAAACCAGACGCCTCCATGGGAACTCAGATCGCAACCAGGCGCCATTCTAGCATACAACGGCCGGGCGGCAGCGCTCTGGGGTGATATAATCAATTAACGCAAGAAGGGAGGGGAAAACTCATGCGCTACGCCATCACCGAGGGCGAGGCCTTTCTCCGTCTGAGCGACGGCGAAGAGCTGCACCTCTCGATAGCGGCAGCCTGCGAGGAGTACTCCATCGACTCGGCAATCATACTGGGCGGACTGGGTATGGCCCGGGAGATAACCTTCGGCTGGTACACCGGGAAGGAGTACCTCCGGGAGCGGGTGGAGGGGACCTTCGAGGTCGCGTCGCTGAGCGGGGACGTCAGCCGAAGGGAGGGGGCCCTCTACCCGCACATCCACGCCGTCTTCAACGGAATGGACCACGCCTCGCTGGGCGGGCACGTCCTGAAGGTCGTCGCCTTCCACAACATGGAGGTCTTCATCCGCCCCCTTAGGTCGATCCGACTCAACCGGGAATACGACGGCTGGCTGGAGGCTATAGTGCCTGAGAAGCGCTAGCTTTCCTTCTTTAGGTCCGCCTTGACCCCCCCGATGTAGCCGGTCAGCTGCCCCGGGTTGACGGGGAAGAAGCTGTGGTCGGTGCCGGCGGCCGCCCATACCGTCTCGAACCGAAAAAGGTCCTCATCGACCAGGGCGCAGGGCATTGTCGGGAACCCCACCGGCGGAACGCCGCCCACCTCGAACCCCAGGTGGTCCAGGACCCACTCGGCCTTCGCCATGGACACTTTCCTGGCTTTGAGAAGGATCTTCACTTTTTTAAGGTCTATCCTGTTAGGCCCAGACATCAAGGCGATCACGGGCTTGTCGTCGGCCAGGAGGACGAGGGTCTTAAGGATCTCTTCCGGCGGCGCGCCTACGCTCCTGGAGGCGTCCTCCACGGTCCTTATGGTCTCCTCGCTGAAATGGATCCGCCCCTGGTACCCGGCGTCTGCCAGGAAGGCACGGACCCTCTCCACGGGGTCCCCGTTGGTTCTTTTTGAAAGCGGCGTTCCTTCATTCATTGCTGCTCCCCCTTTTTTCGATATCCGGGTAGATCGCCCTGTAAACGTACCGGTTGGCCATGACCTGGCGCACGAACTCCCTGGTCTCCCCGTAAGGGATATCCTCCACCCATTCCTCGATCGGCCCCTTCGGCGGGAGCCACCGACCGACGGCCCCCTGGCCGGCGTTGTAGGCCGCCACGGCGAACTCCACCCGGTCAAATATCCGGGTCAGCCTGGAAAAGTGATGGGTGCCCAGGAGGATGTTCTTGGCGGGATCAAAGTAATCGCCTTCCTTTTCCCCGAGCATGAGCGCGTTCTCCCTGGCGGTAGGCGGCATCAGCTGCATCAGGCCCATGGCGCCGGCGCTGCTGACAGCCTCTTCGTCGAAGGCGCTCTCCCTCCGCATGATGGCCCAAACATCCACCGGGTCGACGCCGAACCTGGCCGAGGCCGCCATCACGTCCCTTTCCCGGGCCCTCGGGTAGAGCCCCTCCAGGAGCGCCCGGGGAAGGGGGTCGGTCCGGCCGAGCATGGAGGCGAAGGGGATCGAGTCGAGGAAAGCCCCCCTGGCGTCGCCAAGCCAAAGGGCCAGCTTCGCCGAGGCGGCCCTCGTCGCGGCGTCCGAAGACAGGGACAGGACCATCCTGGCGTAGATGACGAACCCCCATTCCGCCAGTTCTTCCCCCTCACCGGCCGCCCTTTGGGCGGGGAGGTCCCTGATCCTCGGCGGTTCGGAGGGAAAAGCCAGGTAAGTGTAGTAATCCGTGGGGTAGCCCTTTCGAAGTCTCTCGAGGAGCCCCGAGGAGGTCCTCGAGTCCCCCAGCTTCTCGTTCGCCCTGGCCGCCCAGAATAGGAGGCGGGACTCCTGCCTCGGGTCGTTCCCAGCGTCGAGGGCCCTCGTCCAGGCCCCGTCAGCGGCCCTGATATCCCCCTTCTTCCAGGCGGACCATCCCTTTTCCCAAAGGGCTGCGGCGGCGAAACGGCTCGTCGGGTAACGATCCAAGAGGATCGCCTCGTACCGTGAGGCTTCCTTCTCATCACCGGTCCCGGCAAAGAGACCTGCCAACTCGGCCAGGGCCGAGGCCGCCGGGTCGCCCTGTGCGATATCCGAGATCTCCACTAGCGCTTCTAGAGCTTCCCCGCCCTTTTCCCTGGCCATCCTGGATATCAGTTCGATCGAGGGCTGGGAATACCTCGACCCGCCCAGGGACAGCTCCTTCCAGACCGGCAGCGCCTCATCGGCCCTGCCGAGGTTCGAAAGGGCCCTCGCCCTGAAGAAGGCCGCCCTTTCAAAACACGGGGCCTCCCGGGGGACCCTTCCAAGTTGAGCGAGGGCCTCTTCGAGATCACCGGAGAAAAAGGAAGCATACCCCAGGGGAAAGGCGGTCCTCGGGTCTTCAGGCCCCGGGTCCTTCCGGATCTTCGAAAGGGCCTCACGGTGAAAGGGGGCTATCTCAAGCAGCGCCAGGGCATACTTGGGGTCCGGCTCCGGCAGCCTCAAAAGCGCTTCAAGGGCCTGCTTCCGTAGGGCGGTATCCTTGGCGCTTTCAGCCATCGCCCCGTACCACTTTTTCGCCTCTTCCACCCGGCCCCCCTTCAGGGAGAGCCTCCCCAGGGCGTAGGCCACGTGAGGCGCCAGGACCCAGTCATCCCCTTTCCAGAGCGACAGGGCCGCCTCCTCGGCCTTCCGGTCATCGCCGGTCCTTTCGAAACCCAGGAGGATGAGCATATCGGTAAAGGGTTTCAACCCTTCCGGGAGGCCTTTCCTCTCCTCCAGCAGTATCTCGAGGGCCTGAGCCCACTTGCGCTGGAGCCAGAGGGCATTTGCGAAGATGACCCTTTCCTTCGGCGAAGCCTGGTCGCCGAGGGATCGGACCTTCGTCTCGAGGGCTGTCCACTGTCTCGACCAGAAAAGGTCCTCTATTTCCGAGGCCTTCACTTCCGACGCCGGAAAAAGGAGGACCATGAGGAGGACCGCCCCAAAATACTTCAGGCTTTTTCGCATCCCCTTCGGTCTCCTGGGAAGATCTCCCCGCACCGGTCACAGGGGGGCGGTTCGCCGGTCAGGGAAAAGTGCCGGAAGTGATCGAGCCACTTCGGAGCGCCTCTTCCGCAGATCTCGAGGAACCTGATGAAGGAGACAAGCCGTTCCCTGCACCTAGGGGTGATAAAATGCTCAACGTTGCAGGCGTTCTGGGTCGCTTCCCCGCTATCGAGGTTCAGCACTTCCTCGAAGAAGGTCCTGAGGAGCTCCTCGTTCTGAAGTAGGGTCTCGGCGACGACCTTGCCTTCGGGAGTGAGAGAGATGTACCCGTAGTGCTCCTGGTCGACCAGGCCGCCTTCCTTGAGGCCCGACACGACCCCGACGACGGTAGGCGACCTCACTCCCAGGAGTTGGGCCAGGTCCTTGACGCGGACCACCTTTTTCTGGTCCTGGAGCCTCAATATGGCCTTGAGGTAATCTTCGCTTCTCGCGCTCAGTTTTGACATTGTTAGCCTCGCCTACTTTTGTTATTATCTTTATAAGTATCCGCCCGATGGGGCGAACCGTCAAGGGAGAGAAGGGATGAACATTCACGTGGTCCTCGGCGCCATAGCCGCATCGGCGGCCGCCATGGAGGTCTTCATCGCCCCCAAACCCGGCCTCGTCGACCGTTTCGGCCCCGGCTCCCACCGGGACATGGATTTTGCCACTTTTCTCCTTAGCATGACGGCCCTCGCACCCTTCTGGCAGCGCCAGGCCTTATGGGGCCTGGCAGGGATCCCCCCCGGGGAGGCCCTCCCCTGCCTGAGGCGGACGGGGCTCAAGATGGACGCTGCCATGTACCGGGCCACCTCCGGCGTGAATACCCATAAGGGCCTGATCTTCGCCCTTTCCCTTCTTCTTTACGGGGCCGGGCGTTGCCTTTTGCTCGGCCAGGGTCTTCAGCCTTCGAAGGTGGCCGCCGCCGCTGCTTCGGCGGCCCGGGGCTGCTGCGAAAGGGAACTCTTTTCGCTGGCCCAGTCTCCTCCCTCCAGACCCCTGACGGGAGGAGAGAGAATATTCCTGGAGCACGGTGTCACCGGCATCAGGGGCGAAGCCGAGGGAGGCTTCCCCACCGTCCTGAGGCACGGTTTGCCTTCCTTCAGGAAGGCCCTCTCCCGCGGGGCTGCCAGGCACGACAGCGCCCTTTACGCCCTTTTCGACCTCATGATGCACGGGGAGGACACGAACGTCATCGCCCGGAAGGGGTATTCCTTCTGGAGGGGCGACTACCGGCGCCTTGTGGGCGGGCTCCTGGACCTGGGAACGCCCCCCTACGACGACAACGCCCTGGCCTCACTCAAGGAAGCCGACGAACAATTCCGACTCCAGGACATCAGCCCCGGCGGGGCCGCGGACCTTTTGACCTGCACCCTGTTCCTTCACGACTGCGATACCCTTCCGGAGGACATTGTAAACATTCAGAGTGACAGGTATAATATGTGTAACATTACGTACGGAGGTGTGGGCCATGAGCCTGGGACTGAGGATCAAGACCCTTCGCAGGTCGAAGGGGCTCACCCAGAAAAGACTCTCTGAAATGGTCGATGTCAGTCGCATTTATATCCAGTCCCTGGAGAGCAACCGGCGGTTGCCCTCGATGAAGCTCCTCAAACGGTTGGCCGCGGCTCTCGATGTGGAAGTGGTCGATCTGGTCCACGACCCAGGCAGGGACGGTTCGGGCAGACTTATGCTCGAAGAGGTGCTCAACGACAGTGAACCCGTCGAAATTTGGTACCGGAGCAGGAAGCTCTCCAGGGGAGAGGTGCAACTTGTACAGAAGCTCATCGAAGCGGCGCTCTCCGATTGGGACAGGGAGAATGACTGAGACGGCCCTGGGCGGGAGGACGGAGGACGGGTTCCTATGGCCCGAGCCGCCCGAGTTCATCCCGGAATGGGCTTCCCTTGAGGCCCGCCAGTGGAAAGACCTTGACGACTTCGACCTCCTCGCGAAAGTTGAAGCCGCCTGCGGCAGGTCCGTCGAGATAGTAAGGGCTCCGTTGCCCGTCTCCCTATGGGGCCTCCACGTCGCCAGGGGGCGGAGGGCGCGCATCTACGTGAACGGCCTCCTCCCGGAAATATGGAGGCGTTTCGCCCTCTTCCACGAGATCTACCACCTCACCCACCACGCCAGGGGCGAGGACTTCTGGTCCCACACCGCCACCCCGATGACGAGTTTTGAATACCAGGCCGACCTGTTCGCCTGGGCCGCCATAATCGACGAATGGGGCGAAGGTGCCGGCTGATGGAACGCGCCCCCTTCTTCCTCCCCATGAGGGACTGCCCCAACCGGTGCGTTTACTGCGACCAGAGGGCCATAACCGGTCATGCCGGCTCCCCGGAACCCCGGGACGTGAGGGAGGCGCTGCGGGGAATCACCGAACCCACCGAGGTCTGCTTCTTCGGCGGCAGCTTCACCTGCCAGCCGCTGGGCCGGCAGCGGGATTACCTCGAGGCGGCCCTGGCCGCCCCCTCCCCTGTCAATTTCAGGATCTCCACCCATCCCCTCTGCGTCGACCCGTCGATACTGGCCTTTCTTTCCCCTTTCCCGGTCAGGATAATTGAACTGGGTGTTTCCTCCCTCGAGGACGAGGTGCTGGAGACTTGCAAAAGGGGGTACACCGGAGCCGAGGTCCTGGAAAGGCTCTCCCTGGTAGCCGCAAACCCGGCTTTCATCCCCGGGGCGCAGCTGATGACCGGCCTCCCCGGGCAGACCCCTTCGTCGTCCCTGGAGGACCTGCGGCACCTTGCCGCCGTGAGGGGCGCGGGTCCCATGCAGATCAGGATCTACCCCTGCCTCGTCCTGAAGGGCACTCTCCTCGAGAGAATGTACCTCTCCGGAGACTACACTCCGCCCGGCGTCGATGAGAGCGCCCGTTGGGCCGGGAGGATGATCAAGTACGCCCGGGAGGCCGGTTTCGAACTCCTGCGGGTGGGCCTCCAGGAGACGGTCTCCCTCTCCGGCAGCGTGGTAGCGGGGCCTCACCACCCGGCCCTGGGCGAACTGGCCCGTTCCTTCGCGCTGGCCCTTTCCCTGGTCGAGGAAAGCCCCCAGGGACCGTGGCTTGTCCCCACAAGCTCCCGGTCTCTCCTTTCGGGCCACGGCCGGTGGGGGTTCAGGGAACTGGCAACCCTCTCAGGGATGACCGTCGAAAGAGCGGGAGGCCTTGTGCGATGGGTCCCTTGATCCCGCCGAAAGGACATTTGCCACGGGGGAAGATTTTGCCTACAATGCTTTGAGTTTTTTGTCGCGGAGGGATCAATGGCTATTCTGAAGAGGAACATCGACATGGGAGCCGGGAGCGTCGCCGGGACCCTTTGGCAACTGGCGCTGCCCTCGATGTTTTCCATGCTGTTCCATACCCTGTTCCACCTGGTGGATACCGTCTTTGTGGCATGGCTGGGGGAGTCCTCCCTGGCGGCCATGTCGCTCACCTTTCCACTGATGTTCGTCATCTTCGCCCTGGTGAACGGCATGGCCGTCGGGACCACGACCAGGATGAGCAACTCCCTTGGCCACGGGCAGGTGGATGAAGCCCAGGGCTACGCCGACTCGGCCCTCCTCCTTGTCCTTATCCTCACTACGCCGGCCCTCCCCCTGCTCTTCCGTCCATCGTCGGACGCCTTTTTCTCCCTCCTCGGCGGTTCAGGCGATGTGCTCCCGGAGAGTTACCGCTACGCCACCTGGTTGGTGCTTGGCACCCCCCTGATGGCCTTCTCCCTGATCGCCGACTCCACCTTCAGGAGCCAGGGGGATACGGTGACACCCATGAAGAGCATGATCCTCGGCAACGGCATCAACGCCATCCTCGACCCCATCATGATATTCACCTTCGGGTGGGGGATCGCCGGCGCATCGATAGCCACCTTCATCGGACGGCTGGCCTCATGCCTTTACCTCTGGTCAAGGCTGAAAAAACGGAGCCCCCTCATACCCGGCTTAACCTGGAGGCCCGATCACCCGCGGAAGTGGATCAGCGTCGGTGAGATCGGGCTCCCCGTGGCGATATCCCAGGGGAGCATGGCCGTGGGGAGTGCCCTGCTCAATCGGATACTCTCCGGCTATGGCCCCGCCGCCATAGGGGCCTTCATGCTCGGGAACAGGGTTGAAATGTTCGTCTTCCTGCCCGTTTTCGGTTTCAACGGCGCCCTCGTCCCCTTCATCGGCTATAACATAGGCAAGGGCGACTTCTCCAGGATCCGCGGGGCCCTGAAGGTGGTCCTGCTCTCCTCGACGGCCATGATAGGCGTGATAGGAACCCTGGTATACCTGTGGCCCCACCTTGTCCTGGCTCTCTTCCGCCCCTCCGACCAGGTCATGGGGATGGCCGTGGCCTCGATAAGGGCTTCGGCGACGGCCTACCTCTTTGCCGCCGCCGATATCTCCTTCTGGGGGATCTTCCAGGGGAGCGGCCGCCCCGTATACGGCATGGCGGCCCAGATATTGCGGACGCTGGTGGTACGTATACCCTCCGCGGCCGCCCTTTCAAGGCTCTTCGGCCTGTCGGGAGTCTGGTGGTGTCAACCCCTTTCGGCCTTAGCCTCTTTCCTGCTGTCGACTTTTTTCATATTCAAGGTCATGGAGAAGATCAGGGAAGAGATACGATCGGGCTACGGCGGGGACTGACCTGGGGTCCGGGCACGGGGGGCATAAAAAAACACCCTTTGGTTTTCACCGGTATTAAGAGTATACTACGATTGATTTTCTGATAGGATGGTTTATTTTTTCATTATGGAGGATCCCGAATTGGAAACCGAACAGATCCAGGCACTTTTCAGGGAAAAAATGCAGGGCATGCCCAAAAAGGCAAGGCGCGTCGTCGAATACCTCCTGATGAACATGAGGGAAGCGGCCTTCCGGTCAATTGGCGATGTGGCCGATGGCCTCGGGGTGTCCAAGGCCCAGATGGTGAGGGTCTCGAGGCTGCTCGGTTTCGAAGGTTACTCCGACCTGAAGGAAACACTACAGGACGCCGTGCTGGGGCAGGTCAATCCGGCCGCGATGCTCGCCCGGGTGATGGACAACCGGCAGGAACTCCCCGTCACGATCCACAGGCTGGAGCACGCGAACCTGGATGACACATGGTCCCAGTTGAGGTCTGAAAAGGTCTCCGCCTTTTGCTCGAAGCTCCGCGATGCCGATGCCGTCTACTGTGCCGGGTGGGGGATCTCGACCCTGGTGGCCCAATCGCTGTTCATGAGGCTAAGGATCATGGGAATGAAGGCCTTCCTGATGACCCGTTCCGCCATGACCCTGCAGGAACAGGCCAGGAGCGTCGGACCGGGGGACGTGGTCGTCGTGTGCGAACTCCCGAGTTTTGTGATCGAGGTCACCCAGGCGGTGGAGAGGGCCAAAACGAAGGGGGCCGAGATCATCACCATCACCGACAACCCCGCGGCCCCGATCTGCCGGTACTCGGACCTTTCCTTCTTCGTGAGCGCCGCGAGCCCAATGTTCGGGAGCAGCGTCATCGGCCCCCTCTTCCTGGTGCACATCCTTACCTCGGTCCTCGCCGTCAACATGGGAGACTCGGCGAGGAAAGCCCTGGAGGAGCAGTCGGAGTTCCTTCACGACGAGAGGATCTTCCACCCCGTTTTCGGGCTGAAGTACTCCTGAACTAAAGCGGCGGCGGTCAGACTTCCAGGATCTCCCCGGGTTTCAGGATCCTTATCTCCGCGAGCCCCGAAGCCTTGGAGGCGAACTCCTCGGGGGAGGCCTTTATCAGCGGAAAAGTGTTGTAATGCATCGGGACGGCCACCCGGGGTTTTATCATCCTGACGGCCCTGACGGCGTCGTCAATATCCATGGTGTAATTCCCGCCGATGGGGAGAAGGGCCACATCCACCCCATCCTCGGCGAGGAGCCCCATCTCGACGGTGAGCCCTGTGTCGCCGGCATGGTAGATCCTGCGGCCGTCGACTTCTAAGAGGAACCCTCCCGCCACGCCCCCATAGGCCATACCCTCACCCTCGCCGCCCTGGACGCCCGAACCGTGCCAGGCCGGCGTCATCTTCACCCTTCCGAAGGGGAAGGTGAAAGCCCCGCCTATTTGCAACGGGTGGCACTTGACCCCTTTCAGCACGTCGCACATCTCCACTGTGGCGACCACCGTGGCCCCGGTCCTCTTCGCGATGGCCGGGGTGTCCCCGAGATGATCACCGTGCCCGTGGGTCACAAAAATGAAGTTGACGTCCTTGAAGTCTTCCGGGGAGAAAGGGGTCATGCTGTTCCCCGTGAGGAAAGGGTCGATCAGGC
This sequence comes from Synergistetes bacterium ADurb.Bin155, assembly GCA_002070395.1. Classification (GTDB taxonomy): domain Bacteria; phylum Synergistota; class Synergistia; order Synergistales; family Thermovirgaceae; genus 58-81. The sequence goes on along the minus strand of MWDE01000004.1, from coordinate 33,761 downwards.
CATCGAGGCCGCCGCCCTCGACCCGGAAGGCCGCGTGCCCAAGAAAGGTCAACCTGGCCATTGTCCCGCCTCCCTTTCATATCTTTTTTCCTTATTATAACTTTAAAAGCCCGGCGGGTTACACCTCCGGTCCATCGCGGGAGACGAGGCAGCCCTCTACCTTCACGCTGCTCTCGCTGTGGTGGCCCGTCTCGTGAGTCCGGAGACCCTTGGGGGTGAGGAGGACCCGGCCAAAGCCCTCAACTTCCAGCTCCACCTCTTTCCCGGCATGCTTTTCGAACCAGGCGTTCATCTTGAATGAACCACTCCAGCCGTCGGCTTGCAGTTCGCCCGCTAACCGGCCCTGCCGCTCTTCCAGGAGGAAGCGCCAGGGCCTCTTCTTCCCCCCGGTCGTCACTCCCCGTCCCCGGAGGAGCATCCTGGGTCCTTCCCATTCGGGACCAGGGAAATATGGAGTTCGGCCAACTGCCCGGGGTCGACGATGTTGGGAGCGCCCGACATGAGGCATTGGGCCTTCTGGGTCTTCGGGAAAGCGATCACATCCCGTATTGAATGAACGCCCGCCAGGAACATGACCAGCCTGTCGAAACCGATGGCAATCCCTCCATGGGGAGGAGTACCTGAGGCGAGGGCATCGATCAGGAAGCCGAACCTCTCCCTGGCCCGTTCCGGGGTGAAGCCCATCACCTCGAAGACCCTCCGCTGGAGCGAGGGGTCATGGATCCTGATGGAGCCCCCCCCTATCTCGGTACCGTTCAGGACCAGGTCGTAAGCCCTGGACCTGACCTGGCCGGGGTCCGACTCGAGTTTTTCCAGGTCCTGCAGGTTCGGCGAGGTAAAGGGGTGGTGGACCGCCGTCCAGCGGAGTTCCTCGTCGTCCCACTCCAGCAGGGGGAAATCGGTGACCCAAAGGAAGTGCCAGGCCCCTTCCCTCCTGGGGAAGAACCTTGCCCCTATCTCGAGCCTGAGTTGGCCCAGCACTTCGCAGGTCTTCTTCCAGGGACCCGCGGCGACGGCGAGGGCGTCCCCTTCCTTGAGGCCGGTTCTTTCAACGAGGAGTGCCTGGGCCCCGTTGGAAAGGTGCTTGACCAGGGGACCCTTGAGGACCGCCTCGCGGAGTGAAAAGAAGGCTAGACCTGAGGCCCCCAGTTCCCTGGACCTGGCCTCGAGGTCCGACATCTCCTTACGCGAGAGTGAGGCCCCGCCGGGTACGCGAAGCCCCCTGACGACACCTCCCCCTTCGAGGGTTTTTAGGAAGACTTCGAAAGTGCATTCCCGGAAGCACTCGTCCAGGTCTTGCACTTCCCCCTCGATCCTCAGGTCGGGCCGGTCGCTGCCGAAGCGGTCGATGGCGTCATGCCAGGGCAGCACCGGGAAGGGGACCTCCAGGCAATCGCCCAGGACACTCTGGAAAAGCCCCTTCATCAGCCCTTCCATGAGGGCCATGATGTCCTCCTCGGTGATGAAACCCATCTCGACGTCGATCTGGGTAAACTCGGGCTGCCGGTCAGCCCGGAGGTCTTCATCCCTGAAGCACTTGACTATCTGGTAATAGCGATCGATGCCGCCCACCATGAGGATCTGCTTGAAGATCTGTGGCGACTGGGGAAGGGCGAAGAAACGGCCGGGCGTCACTCTCGCCGGGACGAGGTAGTCCCTGGCCCCCTCGGGGGTCGACTTGGTCAGCATGGGCGTCTCGACCTCGATGAATCCCTCGCCGGCGAGGAAGGACCGAGTGAACTCCGCGGCCCTGCTCCTCAACCTCAGGTTGTCCTGCATGGAGCCCCTCCGGAGGTCGAGGTACCTCGACCTCAACCGGAGGTTCTCGTCAACGCCGTCGGCTTCGGTTATCTCAAAGGGAAGGGGCTTCGAGGGCGAAAGGACGATGAAATCCTCGGCCAGGACCTCCCTGTCGCCGGTGGCCATGGCGGGGTTTTCCGTCCCCGGGGGCCTCTTTCTTACTTTGCCTTTTATGGCCAGGACGAATTCGTTCCGCAAACCCTTGGCCTGCTCGTAGAGTTTTCCCATCTCTGGGCCTAATACCACCTGGACCGTGCCGGTATGATCCCACAACTCGATGAAGATGATGCCGCCGAGGTCTCTCCGCCGACGAAGCCACCCGTTGAGGGTCACCCCGACCCCCTCACCGGCGGCTGCCGGGATATTCCCACAATAAGAGCTCCTCTTCCACTCCTGGTCGAAAAAACGGTCTTTCATCCAAGTCCCTTCTTCCCGCTTCTTAAAGCACCGTCTTGAGGAAACCCACCAGTTCCGCCCTGCCGACAGCCTGCTGTTCCCCGGAACGGAGGTCCTTCAGGGTCACCTTCCCCGAGGCTATCTCCTCGGGGCCGAGGACACAGGCGAAGGCCGCTCCACTGGCGCCGGCCGTCTTGAAGCGGGCTCTCAGGGTCCTGCCGGTGTAATCCATGTCGCCGGCCATCCCGGCCCGACGGATATCGTAAAGAGCTGAAACTGCCGCGTCCAGGGATGAGTCGTCAGCGTGGACCACGAAAATATCGCATCGGGGCGGCTCTCCAAAGGAACAGCCCTGCTCTTCCATGGTCAGGACGATCCTTTCCACGCCGGCGGCGAAACCCATACCGGGGGTATGGGGACCTCCGATGGACTCGGCGAGGTTATCATAGCGACCCCCGCCGCAGACGGCGTTCTGGGCCCCCAGTTCCCCCGAGAGGACTTCATAGGCCGTCTTGGTGTAATAATCAAGCCCCCGGACGAGCCGGTTGTCTACCTCGAAGGAGGCCCCGATCATCGCAAGCCCCTTCCTGACGGCGTCAAAGTGCGCGGCGCACTCGTCGCAAAGGCAGGATATGGTACTGGGGGCGTCCTCCGTGATGGCCTGGCAGGCGGGATTCTTGCAATCCAGGATCCTCAAGGGGTTGCGGTCGAACCTCCCGCGGCAGGACTCACAGAGTTCCTTAAGCCTGGGCCTCAGGAAATCCTGGAGGGCTTTCCTGTGGACCGGCCGGCATGCCGGGCACCCCACGGAATTGACGAGCACCTCGAGGTTGGAAAGGCCCAGCCTCCTGAACAGCTCCAGGGACAGTTCTATGGACTCCACGTCCAGGAGGGGGTCCTGGCTTCCTATGGCCTCGAAGTCTATCTGCCAGAACTGGCGGTATCGCCCCTTCTGGGGCCTTTCATAGCGGAACATGGGCCCCGCGCTCCAGAGCTTGGCCGGCTGGTGCTGCTTGTCCATCCTGTTCTCCAGGTAGGACCTCACCATGGATGCCGAAAGTTCCGGGCGAAGGGTAAGGCTTCGGCCGGAGCGGTCCTCGAAGGTGTACATCTCCTTCTCGACCACGTCGGTGGTCTCTCCGACGCCCCGGGAGAAAAGCTCGGTATGTTCGAACACGGGGAGGTGGACCTCGCGATAACCGAAATCACCGGCCACCTTCCTCGTGACGGAAAAAACATGCTCCCACTTCCACGATTCACCGGGGAGTATGTCCCGGACCCCCCGCGGGGCTTTGATGCTGGACATGAAAAAACCCTCCCTGCTTTTTTATGCCTGATCGGGATCGTTAGATTGTAGCACTACTTTCGTCCGGGACGAACCCGCCTCGGGTCACTTACCCGCTGGAGACCGTAAAAAAACCGCGGACCCCGGGGGCCGCGGTTTTTCCTTGCCGGATCGTTTACGAGGAGGCTCAGCGGTTCTCGAGCTGGAACTTCATGGCCGTCCTTTCCTCGCCATCGATATCTATCTTGGCGAAGGAAGGGATGCAGACAAGATCGATCCCGTTGGGCGAGACATACCCCCTCGCTATCGCGATGGATTTGACCGTCTGGTTGACGGCCCCCGCCCCCACCGCCTGGATCTCGACGGCACCGCTCTCCCTGACGACCGCCGCGATCGCACCGGCAACAGACTTCGGCTGAGAGTTTGCAGAGACCTTGAGAACTTCCATGGAATATCGCCCTCCCCCTGGATTCCGCGATACTTCTCCGCTGTAGCCTTCGATCCCCTCTTCAGCGTATTAGGAAACTGTAACAATAAGTATAACTTTATTTTCCCCTGTCAACAATAGCCTCACCCAATGAATATTTCAAGAAAATGAAATAACGGCACCCTCGGCTGCTCAAAAGGAGACATACCGATCCTTCCATTCCTTATCCACTTTCGATGACCCCCAGGAAGAGGACCGTGGAACCCGGGGGTACCTCCTCGCACCCGTCGAGGGCCTTGGGGCCCCTTTCCTCGTCGTATAGGCAGATCAGCCCTTCCTCGCGGACGGGGAATCTCTCCCCGTAAACGCCGGCCAGCCTCTCCACAAGGCTGGAGGCCGTCACGGGCTCCTCAAGCGGCAAAAAGAGCTCCACCGTCCCGGCGGCCCGTTGCCAGGGGCCGAAGAACTTGATGCGGACGCCCTTTTCATTCATCAGTCGGAGGGTTCCTTTTTAGAGTGAAGTATGTAATCCAACAGGTCTGACCTGCTCAGAACCCCCGAGAAGACCCCGTCTTTCACGACGGGGGCCCTCTTCAGGCTTTTCGTTATCAGCACCATAGCGGCGTTCAGGTCCGTATCCTGCTCGTCCAACACGATCACCTGGGTCTGCATGTACTTGTCGACCCTTTCGAGGCTTATCCCCTGGAGCCTTTTCTGGAACTGGCCGTAATCCGGCAAAAAGGAGGAATCCCGCAAAAGGTCGAAATAGCCGGGCAAGGCCGCTTTTACGATATCCTTCTCGCTGAGGAAGCCCACGACCTTCCCGTCGTCACCGACGACGGGAATACCCGTGACTCTCTGCCCGGCCATTATCTCCACGGCTTCCGCGATGGTCGTTCCCGGTGAAACGGCGGTCAGGTCCCTGTCCATCAGATCACCCACGAGCATTGGTGAGCCCCCCTTTCCTGGTTCCGACAAGTATCTTCCTTCCGGGGCGGGAGGTAAACAGGGACGCCTCCCATCAGAAAAGCCCCCCCCACCGGATCACGATATAGAGGCTAGCGGTGATCAGGGAGATGAAGACCACCTTGAGCCCCGTCCTCATGAAGGTCCTGAAGTTGATCCGGTTGCCGCTTTTTTCCGCTATATCGGCCACGACCACGTTCGCCGCGGCGCCAAGGAAAGTCCCGTTGCCTCCCAGGCAGGCCCCCAGCGACAGGGCCCAGAACAAGGGGGCCGCGGCCATCCCCGTGGAGGCGGCCAAGTCCCGGGCTACGTATACGAAGGTGACCGTGAAGGCCACATTATTGATGAAGGCGCAGACCAGGCCGGAAAACCACAGCATGGCGACCATGGCGGCCAGCGGTCGGCCCTTGAAAAAGGAAATGAACAGTTCCGAAGCGGCGGTTATGACACCCGTCTCGTTGAGGGCGCCGACGATGATGAAGAGCGAGACGAAAAACATGATCGTTGGCCACTCGATGTCCCGGTGGATCACCTCGTCCCCGTCCACGGGGACCACAGCTAGAAGGACCGTCGCGCCCAAAAGGGCTATGACCGAAGCGGGCAGGTCCAGGATGTGATGGACCACGAAACCGGCCACGACGAGCGCCATCGCTGTCGAGGCCCTGATCATGAGCCCCCTGTCCTTTATCAGTTTTGATTCGTCGACCTTGGCGATACGCTCCGTGGCCCTTTCGCCGCCCTCCAGGTCCTTCCTGAAGTGGTACAGGAGCCAGGCTGTCACGATGACCATCACCAGGGCCACGGCCGGTGTCAGGTTGACGATGAAATCCATGAAGGAGAAGTGGGCGAAGGAGCCGATGATCATATTGGGGGGGTCGCCTACGAGGGTGGCAGTACCCCCGATATTCGAGGCGAAGGCCTCCCCTATGAGGAACGGGAAGGGGTCTACGTCCATCAGGTCCACGAGGGATATCACCACGGGGCTTATGAGGAGGACCGTGGTGACGTTGTCGAGGAAAGCCGAGAGGAGCGCCGTTACCGCCAGCACCGCTATGTAGGTCAAGTGGATCCTGCCGCCGGTGGCCTTGACGGTGAGGACGGCGATGTACTGGAAAAGCCCCGTGCCGGAGATGACGCCTACGATGATCATCATCCCCATGAGAAGCCCGATGGTGTTGAAATCGATGTAGGAGACCGCCTTCTGGGCGGGGATGATGTTCAACCCCATGAGCAAGCTCGCCGCCAGGAGCGCCGCCACGCTCCTGCGCATCTTGCCCGTCGCTATGACCATTATCGTCAGTATGAAGACCACCGATGCGGCTACTGCTTGGATCGACATGCCCAGGTACCTTCCCCCGTTATCCGGCCCGATCCCTTCGCCATTACAGGGCGGACGGATATTCATTGTAGTAAAAGGATAAATCGCGTCAAGCCCGCCCCGGATCACCCTGTAACATGATGAAGGGGCGACCTCGGGGTCGGCCTGTCGGCACAAGCGATATTTATACTCCCAAGACCCGGGGGTTTCAAGGCCCCCCGGCATAAGATGACGGGGACCGCCCGTCGATGGCTTATAATCATGTCGGCTGCTCAAGACGAACCCGGGAGGAAGAGAAATGGTCGCAGAACCCGAAAGACAACAGAACCTGGCGGTGCTGATCGACGCGGACAACACGTCCCCGTCGGTGATCGAGTACCTTTTCGCCGAGATCGCAAAGTACGGCATGGCCAGCGTTAAGAGGATATACGGAGACTGGACGTCACCCTACCTCAAGGGCTGGAAGGAGGTCCTGCTGACCTACGCCATCCACCCCATCCAGCAGTTCCACTACACCGTCGGCAAGAATGCCACCGACAGCGCCATGATCATCGATGCCATGGACCTGCTCTACTCCAACCGTTTTGACGGCTTCTGCCTGGTCTCCAGCGACAGTGACTTCACGCGCCTGGCGACCCGCATCAGGGAGGGCGGGATCACCGTCTACGGGTTCGGGAAAAAGGGAACCCCCAACGCCTTCGTCAGCGCCTGTGACAAGTTCATCTACACCGAGATCCTGGAGAAACAGGCGGAGGAGGACGAATCGGAGCATCCCGCCGGGGAGGAAGAACAGGCGGCGAAAAAGAAACAGACCCCGAAGCTGCTCAGGGGCGACACGAAGCTGACTAACCTTCTCCGCAACAGCGTCGACGCCGTGGCCGACGAGGACGGTTGGGCCGCCCTCGGCAACGTGGGACAGCACATCTCCAACCAGTCCCCTTCCTTCGACTCCCGGAACTACGGGTTCAGGAAGCTGAGTTCCCTGGTGAAGGCTACGGGGCTCTTCGAGGTGGAATCCCGGGCCGTAAATGGAGAATCGGGCAACCGGGTCATATTCATACGCCACCGGCAGCGAAAGGCCCAAAAGACGGGGAAATAGCCCATCCGGTCACCTCCGCCTGACTGTCCGCGCTTTATTCGCGTTCCTGGCCTCGCCCGTAGCTTTGCCGGGGTCTCAGTATTGATAGTAATCGAGGCTCACGCCGGCCAGTTCGAGCATCTCCCGCCGGGGCGACCCCCGGTAGGGCACAAAGGGCCGGCCCTTCACACCGATGGCTTCCCTGGGGCAGAGCGACACGCACCGCTGGCAGAAGAGGCAACCCTCACCGAAACGGGGAAAGGCCTCCATGGTGATGTTCGAGACGGGGCAGACCTCGGCGCAAAGGCCGCACCGGGCGCATTTTTCCACATCGACCGATAGAGGGTACTTCCCGCGAAGAGCCGCCCAGGCCCTTCCCTGGGGGCTTCGGCCCAGCCTCTTTATCAACTCCGGCAGCAGGGGGATGGATCGCCAGGAAGTCCTCCCCGCGACCAGGTTTCTCGCGAAGGCAGCAGCCTTTTTCAGCCCACGGCGTCGCAACCGGTCGTCCTTGGGTCCCTCCTGCTCGGTCCTGGCGTAATTTGAGGGCATCCGTATCTCAACGGCCCCTACGGGGTGGTAACCCCTGGCGGAAACGACCCTTTTCATCGGACCCACCACCCCGCCGCTGAAGCCGGCCAGGGTGTCCACCATGAAGATCCCCTTGCCCCGTCCCGGGGCCAGATTTTCGGCGAACTCCCAAACGAAGGGATAGGTTGAGAACAGGGCCACCGGGAAGGCCAGGCCGACGGTGCCGGCGGGAATCGTATACCCGGGATCGCTCCTTTCGAGGGGCCTCAACTGGGCGGCGATCCCTTCCTCGAGCAGGGTCTTTACGACCCTCCCGGCCACGGCATGGGTATTCCCGGAGCCGGAGAAAAGGTATAGGACGACGGGTTCCCTCAACAAGGGGGCATCACTCCCGGTCTGACGAGATGGCCCGATTATAAGGGATGCCCCCTCCCATGCGGTATTGTCCCTATTCGTACCTCAGGGCCTCGATGGGGTTGAGAAGGGAGGCCTTCCAGGCAGGGTAATACCCGAAGAAAACGCCCACGAAGGCCGAGAAACCGAAGGCCAGGGAGATCGAGAAGGGGGAGACCTCCACGGCCCAGCCGAAGCCCCTCGATATGGACAGGGCTCCCGCCACGCCGAGGATTATGCCGGTCGCTCCCCCGAGCAGGGAGAGCATAAGGGCCTCCACGAGGAACTGGAGCCTTATGTCGATGGTCTTGGCCCCCAGGGCCATCCGGATGCCTATCTCTCGGGTCCTCTCCGTGACGGAGACCAGCATGATGTTCATGATCCCTATCCCGCCCACGAGAAGGGAGACCCCCGCCACCGCCGTGAGGAGCAGCGTCATGGTCCTCGTAGCGGCCTTGGCGTTCTCGATCATCTGGGCCATGTTGCGCACGGTGAAGTCCTCCTCGCCACCCTCGCGGATGCGGTGCCTCATCGCAAGGAGCGACGCGACCTGGTCCTGGGCTGCTCCCAGCAATTCCGAACTTTGGGCCTTCACCATGATGGTCGAGACCGAACCCGACCTGGAAGAGCTGAAGAGCCTCCTCTGGGCTGTCGTCACCGGTACAAGGACGATGTCGTCCTGGTCCCTGCCCATGAGGTTCGTCCCAATCTCGCCCAGGACCCCGACCACAACCATGGGGACGTTCCTGACCCTCACGGTCTTCCCGAGGGGGTTCTCCCCGCCGAAGAGGTTGTCCACAATGGTCTTGCCCACGATGCAGACCTTAGTGGCGCTCCTCACGTCCTGGTCGGTGAAGACCGTGCCCGACTCCATGGTCCAGTCCTGGACGAAGAGGTAATCGGGCGTCGTCCCCGTGATGTTTGTGGACCAGTTCTGGTTGCCGTAGACGACCTGGGCGCTGCCGCCGTATACGGGGGCGGCGTAGGCCACGGCTGCGCACTCCTCCGCGATCGCCCTGGCGTCGTCCACGGTGAGGGTGTTGACCGAACCGCTCCGCACGCCGCCCGGCGCCTGTACGGCCCCGGGTCTCACCGTCAGCAGGTTGCTCCCCATGCTGGAAAACCGGTCGGAGATCTCCCGATTGGCGCCCGCCCCGATGGCAAACATCATGATCACCGCCATGACGCCGATGATTATCCCCAGCATGGTCAGGGCCGAGCGCATCTTGTTGACGGCCAGTGCCCTGGAGGAGATCCTCGTTGTTTCCCAGAGGGATATCATGACCCACCGGCCCTTTCGTCCTTCAGGATAATTCCGTCCCGGAAGGTGATGGTCCTTTTCCCGTAGGCGGCCATTTCGGCCTCGTGAGTGACCTGGATTATGGTCCTGCCGAGCTTTTCATTCAATTCAGTGAAGAGGCCCATGATATCCCTGCCGGTCCTGCTGTCCAGGTTCCCCGTAGGCTCATCGGCTAGGATGATCGAGGCGTCGTTCACCAGGGCGCGGGCGATAGCCACCCTTTGCTGCTGGCCGCCCGACAGCTGCTGGGGCTGGTGGTGGGCCCTTTTGCCCAACCCCACCATCTCCAGGGCCTCCATGGCCTTCCCCTCCCTCAGGGAGGGGGGGACGCCGTTATAGAGCATGGGCAGCTGGACATTCTCCAGGGCCGTCATGCGCGGCAGCAGGTTGAAACCCTGGAAGACGAAACCGATCTTGTGCTTGCGGATGTCCGCCAGTTCATCCCTCGAAAGGCCGCTGACATCAAAGCCCTCCAGGTAATAACGGCCCCTCGTCGGTGTGTCAAGGCACCCCAGGATGTTCATCAGCGTTGACTTGCCCGAGCCGGAAGCCCCCATGATGGAAAGGAACTCCCCCTCGGCCACGGAAAAGCTGACGTCCCTGAGGGCCTCCACCTGGACATCGCCGAGGTCGTATATTTTCGTGATGCCCTCCAGGAGGACCATCCCGTCCGTCGCCATCAGGCCCTCACCGGGGTCGGCCTCCGAACCCGAAGGCGCTGGGGGCACTCCCCCCCGTCGTGGCAGACATGTAAGTCACCACCGCCATGCCCTCGGAGATCCCCTCACCGGAGACCTCGGTGTACATGCCGTCGTAGATGCCGGTCCTAACTGGGTGGGGCACCAGCTCTCCCTTTTCAAGGGTCCAGAGGACGGCCCCTTTCGGCCTGGAGCCGCCGCCCTCCCGCGCTGGTTTGAACCTCAGGGCCGAACTGGCCACCTTCAGGATATCCCCCTTTTTCTCGACGACGACCGAAACATTGGCCGTCATGCCCGGCATCAGGATCTTCCTCTCGTTGTCCACTGAAATGACGACCCTGTAGGTCACCACATTGTCTGTGGTCGCGGCGGCGAGGCGGACCTCCTTGACGGCGCCGGTGAAGGATTCCTCGGGGAAGGCGTCCACGGTGAATTGGACGGTCTGCCCCCGTCGGACCTGGCCGATATCGGCCTCGTCGATGTTGGCTTCCACCTGCATCCTGGCTAGGTCCTCAGCGATGGTGAAGAGCGTCGGCGCCGACTGGCTCGCGTTGACCGTCTGGCCCTCATCCACTTCCCTGTCGATCACGACACCGTCGATGGGCGACACGATGCTGGCGTGCCCGAGGTTGATCTTTTTGTACTCCAGGTCCGCCCTGGCTTGGGAGAGGGAGGCCTCGGCGCTCTTCAGGCGCGAGAGGGAGGTCTCGTAGGCCGTCTGGGACTGGTCGAGTTCCATGGCCGCGATGTAACCCCTTGAAAAGAGGTCCCGGTTGCGCTCCAGGTTCTTTTTCGCCTCGGCCAGGTTCGCCCGGGCCTCCTGGAGCGAAGCGGAGGCGGAGAGCACGCTGGCCTGGGACTGCCTGATGTTGGCCTCGAGCAGCGACGGATCTATCTCCGCGAGGAGCTGTCCCCTGGCCACGACGGAGTTGTAGTCCACGTGGATCTTCTTTATCGTGCCCGAGACCTGGGCCCCGACGTTCACCGTGTTGACAGCGTTCAGCGACCCCGTGGCGGAAACAGTCTTCACGATATTCCCCCTCAGGACGGCGGTGGTCTGGACCTCGGGGAGGCCTGAAGAGCGGCCGTGGTAGAACAGGAAGCCCGCCGCGGCCAGTAAAAGGAACCCCGCCACCAGTAACTTTCGACCTTTCAGCATGACCTTCATCATCGCTCCACTCCCATCGCCTTCTCCAGAGCGGCCCTCGCCGTCATCCCGTCGTAGAGCGCCCCGTACCACGCGGCTTTCGCCTCGGCGAAGTTCTTCGTCGCGTCGGAGACCTCCAGGGGCGACCCGACCCCCGTCCTGTACCTTCCCGTGGCGATCTCCAGGTTCTCCGATGCCATCTTCAGGCCCTCGGCGGCGGCGGCCTCAACCTCGGCCGAATCGGACGCGGCGAGCCAGGCGTTCGTGACATCCTTCATCACCTGTTGCCGGTAGGACTCGAGCCGGGCTTCCGCGCCCTCGACGTTGGCCCCGGCCTCCCGGATCTTTTCTCTCCTCAGGCCCCCATCAAAAAGATGAAAGGAGAGGGTCAGCCCCGCTCTCCAGCTGTCCTGCCCCCAGAAATCGGTCGAACCCCACCCGTAACCCGCCGACAGGTCCAGCTTCGGGGCGTTGTCCAGTCCGGCGAGGGTGGCAGCCGCTTCCGCCGACGCTAGGTTCACCCTGTAGATCTCAAGGTCGGGCCGGTTCCCGAGGGCGTAGTCCAAGGCGACTTCCAGCAACGGCAGGCTGGTCGGGGGGAGCGATCCCTGGCCATCGGCGACCTCCGCCAGGGAGAAGTCAGGCATCCCGGGGGAACCTATCGCCGCCTTCAGCGAGGTCATCGCTTCCTTGAGGGCGGTCCCGGCCTGCACGAGGGCCAGGCTGGCATTGCTCCTTGAGACCCGGGCGGCCGTTACGTCATACTTCGATACGCGGCCCACCTCGAAAAAGGCCTCGGCCTGCCCCAGTCTTTCGTCGTTCAATGCCAGGCTCTCTTCCGCGACCTCGAGATTTTTCATGGTCTTCAGAACCTGGTAATAGGACCTCGTGACCTCGAAGATGATATCGGATCGCTTAGCCTCTAGCGCCAGGGCCTTCCCCTCGGCGTCGAGCAGGCTTCTCCTGAGGGAGATGTGGGTCCTCCCCCAGTCGCTCACGACCTGCGATAGGGTTAAACCGCTCGACCACGAACCTTCCGAGGAACCCGATCCAGGGGAGGACCTCTCGGAAAAACCCGAGGAGAAGCTCATCGATGGGCTATAGCCCGCCCGGATCTGACCCGTCCTGGCTTCCGAAGCGGCCATGTCCGCCCGTCCGGCGGCTAGGTCAGGGTGACCGGCGAGGGCCCTCTCGATGCACTCATCGAGGCTCATCATCGCCGGGGCGGCTTCCTTCGCCGCACTCGACGGGACCGAGAGCAGGAGTAACAGTAAAACCAGGGGGAACGCTTTTTTCGTCAGCGCCATGGCTTACCACCTATCTCGCTTTGTTTGCCCACAATTTTAATCTCTCAATGATGAAGACGGGGTAGAGAAATGTAAAGGATGGTTAAGAGGCTTCGGGCCACCCCGGAAGTGCTTGAAGGGATATCCTCCTTTTCAGACCTTCCGGCGGTTCCGAATAGGCACACCCTGGTCCGGGGAAAGAACGATGCCTGCCTTTACTCGACCAGCAGCAGGGCGAAGCGGTCCGGTTCTTCGAGACGATTCTTTTTGACCGAAAGGGTATACCCGTACTTTTTCACGCTGGAGTAAACATCGATGGCAAAGGCCTCCATGGTGGGACGCCTTTTATAGGGGAATCGGCAGTCGCTGGGCTCGGACACACACTCATCGCAGAGGTTGCAGTTATCGAAAGAGAGGAGAAAGGCCTTCTCGAAACCCGAGAGGAATACCCGCCTTTCCACCTCGACCAGCCTCTCCTGGTTTTCGAGGCACCACTGCCGCCTCCCGTCGGGCGGCACTTTGCAGGGCAAGTGTATCAGGAGAGCCCGGGAGTACTCACGCAGCAGTTCCCGGCACTCCGGCACCGATGGGACGTGAGGCGGGCAGGAGGCGTTCCTGCCGTAGTCAGGGCACCCGAACATGCACTTCACCCTTACCCACTGGGATATCACCAGCTCCGAGGGCCGCACCCACTGGTGGTCGTGAAATCCGGCCTCGGCCAGTATCCGGGTGACACCTGCGGCGGCATCTTCATTCATCTTCCTCGCCCTCCCCGTCTTCCGGGGGCCGGGACAAAAAGGGCCCCCTCAAGGTCAACCATTATAGCAAGGAAGAAAGGACGGATGACAAAACCCTTCGGGCCAAGTAGAATTCTCTGAACGGGGATATGACGGACGCGGGGGGGTTAGCCGAGTTGTCAAGGTCAAAACGGGGCTTCACCCTGGTGGAGATCCTCCTCACGATACTTATCATAGCCATCCTCGCCGGGAACCTGCTTTTGACCTCGGGCATATCGAGGGACCGGTCCGCCGCGACGAGGATCGTCTCGGACCTGATGACCCTCAAGAGGACGGCCATGCTGTTCTTCTCCGATAACGGCCGCTGGCCCGGAGAGAGCGACTACGAAAGGCTCAACGCCTACATGACAGGCCACATCCAACTCCAGGCCTGGGACGAGGATTCGGGGGTCTACGCCATCAAGAGGCACGAAGCCCTGGGGACTGTTTACGCCGCCGCGAGAGTGGCCGACGAATTCGGCGGTTCTACCCGCATAAGGAAGTTCCTGGAAAGGGACTCCTCCGAGTACGGCCTCCTCAACGGAGATCTGGAGCCCTATCGCGCCGACCCCGTCGTGGCTGTGAGGGTAAAGGACATCGGGCCGGGATCCGACGAAGGCGGAGAGGATGATCACTCCGGGCCGGAAGGCCCCGGCGGCGGCACCGGCCAGGGCCCCGGGTCGGACACCGGCGGCACCCGCCCCGATCATGATACATGGGACAGCGGCCGGGCTTACCTGGGAGGCGAACGGGTCGAATTCGACGGCAAGGTCTTCGAGGCCCGCTACTGGACCCGGGGGAATCAACCAGGCCTGATGGACAGCCCCTGGCAGGAGATCACCGATGAATGGAGAGACTTCAACGAGTACAAACAGGGAGACATCGTAGTTTACGAGGGGAAACAGTACCAGGCCTGGAACTGGACGAAAGATAACACCCCCGGCACGGTGGGTTCCCCGTGGCAACAGATCGGCACCGACCAATGGGTCGCATCGAACAAATATGCCGGCGGCGATTCAGTTTTTTATAACGGGAAGCAATACAGGGCTAAATGGTACGTTGACCCCGGGGAGGACCCGCCGGGGTCATCCGACGCCTGGGAGTTGATCCCTTGAGTATCACCCCTGGGGAGGGATCGGAATGGCTATGATAATTGCTGTCTGCGCCGGCGAGGACCGGCAGAAAGCCAAGAACGCCCTTGAAGCGGCCCGCTTCGTCGAGGGGATGGGCATCGCCGGCGACGGGCATTTCGGTATGGGGGACCGCCAGGTGAGCCTCCTCCGCTCCGAGGATTTGGCCCTGGCGGAATCCAAGGCCGGTTTCCCCTTCCCCCCCGGTTCCCTGGCGGAGAACCTCGTGGTCCGGGGGCTGCCGGCGGAACTGGCCCCCGGATCATTGCTCAGGATTGGGACCGAGGTCGTCCTGGAAGTGGTCGAAAAGGGGAAAAGGCCCGATGAGCCCCACTCCTACGACTACCGGGGGTGGTGCCTCCTGCCGACGGTGGGCTATTTCCTTAAGGTATTGACCGGCGGCGGGGTGAGCCCCGGCGACACCGTGGTCCTGGAGGGAAAAGCACCCTAGGGGAGCCGGCCCATCGAAGCCGCGGGCCTCGGGCAGGTCAGGGCGCTCCAGGTGAAGCGATACGGGTCAGCCCCTCGATGAAAAGCGCCGTCCCCTCGACGCTTTCCAACCGGTAGGTCGCCAGGGTCACCCTTCCAGTGCCCGCCCCGGCGACGATGACCCCCGCCCCCCTCCCCGCGACGGCCCTGAAGCCGTCCTCGTCGGTGATGTCGTCCCCCACGTAGAGGGCAAAGGAACCGGCCGGGGTCATCCCTAAATGGTCGAGGAGCCACAGGACGGCGGAACCCTTGTTCCAATCCATGTCGGGCAGCACTTCCACGGCTTTCTTGTCGGGCCTCGCCCTCAAGCCTCCTACGCCGGCGGCCGCCTCCTTGACGAGAGAGATAAGCGCGCCCACTTTCTCCTTGGCCACGAGCCTGTAGTGGACCGTCAGACAGTACCGTTTCCTCTGGAGGATGGCTCCGTGGAAACCGACCAGGATCTTTTCAAAGCGTTCGCCCGCCTCTTCCAGGGCATAGGCGTACTTTTCCCCCGTCCGGAAGGCGACACCGCTCCCCGAGGGACCGGCTATCTCGAAACCGTGGCACCCGGAGTAAAAAAGGGCCGGAATCCCCACCCTCCTTCGGATATCTCCCAGGTCCCTCCCCGTCACCACGGCGACGGCGGCTACCCTGGAAAGGGTTTCCAGCCTCGACCTCATGGCCGGGTCAAGGTAAGCCTCGTAGGGGTCCTTCACGATAGGTGTTAGGGTGCCGTCGAAATCGAAGGAGGCGAAAAGCCGCCTGCCCCGGGCGGCTTCCCCGATGATCCCCATGCAATCCAGCGCCGACGGGAGCCGGCCCGGATCGGCGCCGAGGGGCCCTCTCTTCATGGCGGACGGCCTGCCGGTCTCACCCATTCTGCTTCCCCGTCATCTCGTCGACATCGACCCTGATGACCACTATCCTCGCCAGGGCCTGGGCCGGGAAGTCGTACTCCTTCCCCGTGTAGTGCCCCATGATGACGTTCATCCCGCGGGCCTTTTCCTCGGGTTCCTTTAGGACTTCGGCTCTCCCCCAGGCGATGACGCTCTTGTAGTACATGGTGAAATCGCAGGCTTCCTGGGCGTACTTCATCTGCAGGTCCGCCTCGAACTCGAGGCAGACATGAGGATTTTTCCCGATAACATCGAGTTTTCTCCCCTCCGGGGCGCAGTGCATGTATACCTTGCCCTCGCGGTAACCGAAGTTCATGGGCACCACGTAGGGCCTGTCTCCATCACACAAACCCATCCTGCATACGGAAGACCCCCCTATAATCTTCTCCATCGTCGCCAGGTCTTTTATCTCCCTTTCCTTCCTTCGCATCTCTTTAACCCCCATTTATCAAGGAAAAGATTTTTCACAGCCCGACGCCTTACAATTTAACATGATCAGGCATCCCCTAAAAAGGCTCAATTGAAGAACCCGATAGAGAGTAACAGGTTTTCCTGTCATCCGGGTCCTCGAGGCCTGCACGAGTAAGGGGTCTTTAACCCCGGTCCCGAGAGAAGGTGCTGACAGAAATGACTGAAATGGCTTTCGTGCCGACGCTTGTATCGGTAGCGGATAGGATCGCCTTCTTGGCTGCACAAAAGGATGTGGCCCATTGCGAAACCCTAAAGGGCCCCGTGATAAAGACGGCCAGGCAGGCCCTTGGAATACCGGGATCGGAATGTCCATGATCAGCAACCCCATGAACAGATCGAACCTGAGACACCTGGACCAGCCGGTAACCCACAGGGGCTGTCTGTGGATTATCGGTATCTTGGCGGTACACTGCCTGTTCCCCTCCCAAGGTATGCTCTGGAGGTCCGGCACAGAATACCCTTGTGCCTTTCATCGTATTCTCCCGGGACAATAACTACTCCCACTCTTGTCTTGAAAAACTACAATTGCAAGCTCCTGTGTACTATTGATTTTTTTTACGATGAATATTTATACTGTTAACAGGTGGAACAAAAAGCACTTTCACGAACCTACCAATGGGAGGTGAGCTCCAGTGAGATGTCCAGTAAGAGTAATATTCATTGCCGTTCTTGTCTCCCTTTTCGCTTTTCCGGCGTTCCCATCCGATGTGCCCGGAAGCAAGGATTACCCGCTTCTGCCCCGGATCACGGGTTACTACATAGGAGACTACCAGGAGGTCGAATTCGGTTCACACGACTTTATCGACCCCGAAGGCAACTATCTGACGGTGGAAGGACGCCGTATCCAGATCGAATACGATATCAACGAAGGGGAGCCGCCTCCGGGCGATCTTTTCGTGATAATGAACTACGAAAGGGCCGCTTCGGGAGCAGGAGGCAGTTTTTACCGTCACAGGGAGGATATGACCTACCTGACGCTTCAACAGGACAGCACAGAGACCTGGGCGGAGGTCATGAGCCAGGGTGACGGCCAGACCTATTGGCTGGTCATCGTCGAAAAGGGAGTGGCTCAACAGCGGATCTCCGCCGATGAAATGGCCCGGACCCTGAAAACCGCAGGAAGGGTATCCCTTTCCATCCATTTTGATACCGGCAAGGCTGTCATCAGGACTGAATCACAGGTGATCATCGACGAGATCTTCCAGATGATGACCGAGGATGGCCGGATGAGGCTCAAGGTGGAAGGTCATACCGATTCGGTCGGGAATGAAGCCGATAACCTCGCGCTTTCGAAGGACCGAGCCATGGCGGTGGTTCAGTCACTTGTAGAAAAGGGTATTGAACCCGAGCGTCTTGAATACGAGGGTTTTGGAGAATCACGCCCGGTAGCCGACAATGAAACGGCATCGGGAAGGGCTAAAAACCGCAGGGTCGACCTGGTCCTGCTTTAAGGCCCAACGCCATGTTCAACAGAGCAGTTGAACGTATCGCCCTTACGGTCCTGCTCGCTTGCGCTGTACTTGTCGGCATTCATTCGGGTGCGCAAGGAGCACTTCCCGACAGTATTCCAGTGTCGATCCACCTGGAAGCGTCCTGGAACACCGATGAAGGGGATTCCCAACTTTTCGAGACGGGATCGTGCAGCTTACATGTCTCGGGACAGATGGTCAGGAGCGCAGGCGACAGCATCTTTTTCTCCCATTACATCCCTACGGGCGTCACGGCTTCCTACCGTTACGATGAATCTATCATAGCCCGCCCATCCGACGAAGAGAGCGAATGCCGAGGGGAGATAGGCAAGGTCTTTGCTTCCGGTTCCATTGATGTCGGTTTTGAGCCGGGAACCGACAAGGCATCTCTCTTCTTGCAGTCCTTCACCGGCCCGCTTGGAGTCGGCGCATTTCTTCAAGCTACGGCAGACCCGGTTATCCTCGACCCCGAAGGCCTTATCGAGAAAATGGCGAATGATCCCGACAGGACTGTTTACTCCTTCTTCCTTATGGTCCCGGTTACGGCATCGGTGGAAGAGGTGAGCGGGTGCGAAACCCTGTTCACAAAGACCCTTGATCTGGCCCTTGCTGCAAACGCTGTTTCGGAAATGGGCATTACCGGGTTGACCGGCAGTTATTCCTGGGATGCTGAGGATCCGCCAAAAAGCGGGGCATCTCTTTTCGCGGTCGGGGAAAAGATCCATTACGGCCCGGAACCAGGTACGAAAAAACACGGCAGCGTGACTTTCTCATGGACCTTCGGGGAAATTGAACCAGTGGTAGCCCTTTACTGGGTAAAGGAGACCGAAAGGGTCGAATTCACCGGTGAAGAGATCGAGGTAATGGCAGGAAGGAAGGTAAGGCTCGAGGCGGAAGTTTACCCCCAGGCCGATGAAGCCTCAGCAGGGCAGTGGGAGCTCCCGCCCTCTTTTATCGCGGGCCTCGAGGGGTATGACCGCGGGAACTTCGCCACGGGTAAGGCTATCCCACTGGCCGAAGAAGAAAAACGAAGGAGGCGGATCGAATTCTACTGCCTGGACGGGGCTTTCCAGGGCAAAGACCAAAAGATAGCTTATGCTGCGACGATAAAGGGGGAAAAGGTCGAAGCAAAAGGGACGGTGAAAGTATTTTCCCCCGAAGCGGACATCGACGTCATCCCGGAAAAGAGGGTTTCCATAGGTGGCGTTTCCTCGGGTAAAGGATGCTCGGCATACCTCGGAAGGATAGCCCCGCCCTTGTCCATCCCGGGGATGGAGATCAAGGGCAAGGCAAGATTCCCGGCCGGTTTCGAAAAGGAAGAGGCGGAACACTCCATCTGCTATGTCCAGTTGCTCAGGGAGAACATCCTCGAAAGGAAAGGCAGGTTCGGGCAACAGGGAGGAGACTACTTCCAGCTTGTGTCGGAGAATTTCTCTCTTGACACAAGGTTCCCCTACGCCGGGCTCGAAGGGAAGGAAAGCCTTGAAATAAACGATGTTCCCAGCGACGAGATCGGTCCACTGACCCTGAATATCCATCATTTCCAGGATTTCCGCACTACCCTTCTTATAAGGCCCGGGCCCGACGGGAAGGCCATCTGGCTGCCGATCGAGACCATCCCCTGGTCGTGGCGGTTTTCCCTTGAGAGGGTGAAGGACAATCCAGGGTGGGACGAGACATGTCTGCCCGGGAACTTCAGAATAACCAATACCCGTTTCGTCATTCCAGGAAAAAGAGAAAAGTTCAGCGGAAAGCTGGAGGATGTCCCTTCATGGGACAAGGTCCTGGATGGTTCCGAAAAGGCCATGCATCATAATGATGACAACCGATGGCTGGACGATGTCAATACTTTCAGGAAAATAAAATAGAACAGGCGCTGAAAGCTGTCGGGATCAAAAATATCCAATATCAGCAACCCTCATGTACAGGTCGAACCTGTCTTTCGGGAAGTTGAGATCACCCCTTACAACTTCCGACATCTCGCGGAGCCGGTACCCCAGGGTCCGCCTTGTGGATTACTAGTTTGTCCGCCCTTTCCCACAGGTTCCTGTTTTAGAGGAACATCCTCAGGGTACGGCAGCGAACTCCCTTATGACAGGAGTCATATTAAAATAGAGGCAGGACCGTCTCTTCCAGAAAAACCCTCAGCTCCTTCTTGTTCTTGACCTGGCAGGCGATGCTATAAAGACCCAGGTCTTCGTAGCGGTCGACCATTCCCGAAGGAAAGAGGGATTTTCCTGTCTCCAGGGCTGTTAAGACCAGGGAGTAGCTCTCCTTGGAATCCTGCCAACTGCTCGTAGTTTTCCCTACCCCCGCGAAGAGGCTGCCGCAGATCAAACCATCGGCTACAGTCCTGCCGTTGTCCCGAAAAGAGTCTTCTCCTACTCTGTAGTTTGTTCAGCAAGATGGACAAGTACGATGCGGCTCCCTCTCAACCGGCTGCTAAGACCCTTGGGGGCAAGGGGGTGGGGGACAATAGCGAAGGACCTTCTCAAAAGGTCCAGCACCACAGGCAGGGGATCAGTTCCTGGTACGGTCTTGCTGTCTTGAGCCCCTGTCACGGCCGGGGCACCAGCCTCTCGAAGCAGGCGAGGCATAGGACACGGCCGTCGCAGAGCCTGGCCTTGGTCTCCATGACCGACTCTCCGCAGGCATCGCAAAGGACGCTCCTTTTCATGGGTGCGAAAGGCGGGGCGGGGACCAGGGGCTCCCCGATGATGAAAAGGGATTCCGGTTCCGACTCGAGGATGCGGGCGCTCCGCTCCCTCCGGAGTGCCTCGAACCTCTCCGACTCCTCCGGCGTAAGGGCGCCCTCGTTGCTCTTTTCCTGGAGGGTCCTGTACTCCTCGCCGCCTCCCCGCGCCGCGTCGGGGCGGCTCACTATCCTGAGGGACTTCCCGTCACTTCTCCGGTAAAAGCTGAAGGCCGACTTGCCCAAGTCCTTTACGATCATGTTGCCCTTCCCCACGGTGCAACCCGTGAGGAACTGGATCGCGTCGACGGCGCAGTTATCGGTCTCTGCTACGGCGACGATCTCCTCGTCGGTGGTCCGGCCGAGCTCGTCCAGGACGACCTCCGATATCTTTATCCCCGTGGCCAGCCCCGGGCACCAGTGCCCGTGGAACGCTATAAGGGCCTTCAATTTCTCTTCAGGTATCTTCGATCCCAAGTCATTCACTCCCCTTTATCGATAACCGGTCTCTTGCCGCCGGCCGATCAAAGAACCGGCCATCCTGGACCCACGAGGGAAGGGGTCCGACATATTCGTGAACCGCGGATCGCGGCTAGTGGATCTTGAGGCCTTAGGTCAGGACCCTCTCTTGTCCCTCTCTGTGTCTTTTGCGATGAAAAAGGTCTGTCTTTGCTTCAGGCTCTACAGCCCTGCCCCTGTACCCAATAAATAGGACCCTCTTTGTGTCCTCATATATTGGTGAAGAGCCATCTGGTTGTAAACTTTTAGGAAACATACATCACAGGAAGGGGAAAGATCGGTTTGTGTCCAAGGTTTTTAAACCTGTCGCAGAGATAGATCTCCCGTTCCACCTCAAAAACGAACGGTATCCTTAGGCCTTTGAGCTTGAATGAATGAGTCGGTTTTGGTGGAGCTTTTCCCCGACCTGTAATACAACCAGGGTGGTGCTTATCATGAAAATGGTTCGGTTCTTTCTTGGTCTTGACGTGGGCAAGTCGGAAATAGTTGCAACCCTTATGGATGATGAAGAAAAGGAACTGTTCCGGGGGTCCTTCAAGAATCAGCTTTCAGGTTTCAGGGAAATGATGAAAGCAGTAACCGGGGTAACGTTGAATCTCGCAAAAGAATACCAGATCTATGCAGGCATGGAGGCCACCGGGACATATTACCTGAAACTTGTGAAGTTTCTTTACAAGAAGGTAGACGGGGTAACCCCCTACGTCATCAACCCCAACAAGGTCAAGAAATACATGGAGTACAGGGGAAGCAGAACCAAGACAGACCTGCAGGATTCAAGGATCATTGCCATGTGCATCAGGGACGGAGTTGAAAATGGTCTATTCAGGCCCTGGTTCCCTTCCCGTAAAGAGCACGAGGAGCTGAAACAGCTTGTGCGACTGAGAGAAAGCCTCTTGACCATGAAGAACATGGAGAAAAACAGGATAGAAGGTCTGGAACAAAACCCGGACAATTCACCCCATGCAATGAAGATCCTTGAAGATCATGTGGCCTACCTGTCCCGACAGATAAAGGAACTGGAGGCGATACTGAAAGACAATATCAAGCATGGTAATTTCCCGGATATCGAAAAGGACATAGAAAGGCTTAAGTCCATACCAGGCATATCGGATCTGACTGCGACGTGCTTTGTTTCAGAGATAGGAGAAATAGAAAGGTTTGATGGAATAAAGCAGATAGTCGCCTATGCTGGACTTTCGCCCATGGAAAAACAGTCAGGTACATCCATAAGGGGCAAAGCTCAAATATGCAAAAAAGGGTCGAAGAAACTAAGACAGATCCTCTACATGCCGACACTCGCAGCAATAAGGTGCAACCCTGTAATAAAAAGCTTCTATGAAAAGCTCCTGGAGAAGGGCAAGAAAAAGATGGTTGCAATAACGGCCTGCATGAGGAAAATGCTCCATATTATGTACGGGATCATGAAGAACAAGGCATACTTCGACCCTGCTCTCTGTATGCCGAAAGTTCGATGAAATAGTCCTGAAAAGATTACAACCAGATTGTCAAGGTTCAAAACAATACTTGACTTGCAACACGGTATCTCCGCGGTGCAAGGTTTGGTACTTGGGTCGAGGTTTTGCACTCCACCAGGAAAAGCCCTTCTCTGTGTCCCCTGTGGTGAAAAAGGTCTGTCTTTGCTTTAGGCTTCTGCGGCCCTGCCCCTGTACCCAATAAATAGGATCCCCTCTGTGTCCCCTGTGGTGAAAAAGGTTTGATTTTTCACATATAAATGGGTTTTCTCTGTGTCCCCTGTGGTGAAAAAGGTCTGTCTTTGCTTTAGGCTTCTGCGACCCTGCCCCTGTACCCAATAAATAGGATCCCCTCTGTGCCCTCCGCGGTGCAAATGGTTTGATTTTTCACATATAAAAGGGTTTTCTCTGCGTCCCCTGCGGTGCAAATGGTTTGATTTTTCAAATATAAATGGGTTTTCTCTGTGTCCCCTGTGGTGGAAAAGGATCTTCTTTTCGCCCCTCAGGTCCGACCGTTACACCCCAGGCGTAGCTTTATCCGGTTGCACGGGCACCACCACCGGGTACCCCTGGACCTTCTCTATCACGACGGGTATGCCGTAAACCTCCCTCACCATCGCCGGCGTGATCTCCTCCAGGCCGGCGACGGCGAAGACCCGGCCGCCCTTCAAGAACACCACCCTGTCGGCGAAGCGAAGGGCGGAGTTTATATCGTGCATGGTCATGACCGCCGCCATCCCGTGGCCCGTCACGATGTGCCTGATGATGGACAGGATCTCCTGCTGGTTTTTGAGGTCAAGACTGCTGGTGGGCTCATCGAGGAGCAGCACCTTGGGCTCCTGGACCAGGGCGCGGGCTATGCATACCTTCTGGAGTTCGCCGCCGCTCATCTCGTCGAGGTGCCTGAGCGAAAGGTGTTCAAGGCCGAGGGTACGGATGATGGCGTCGACCTTTCGGATGTCCTCCCTGCCGACCTTCCAGGTTATGTGGGGCCTCCGGCCCAGGAGGATGGCGTCGAAGGCGGTCAACCGTCCGCCCTGCTCCTGCTGGGCGACATAGGCGAGGTCCCTGGCTATCTCCAGCTTCTTCATGCGCAGGAGGTCCTTCTCCTCGACATTGATGGTCCCCGTCGCCGGGTGGAGAATGCCGTTCAGGCACTTCAGCAAAGTCGTCTTACCCACCCCGTTCGGACCGAGGATGG
Source organism: Synergistetes bacterium ADurb.Bin155 (assembly GCA_002070395.1). Classification (GTDB taxonomy): domain Bacteria; phylum Synergistota; class Synergistia; order Synergistales; family Thermovirgaceae; genus 58-81. The sequence continues at coordinate 10,039 of MWDE01000004.1, read as the reverse complement.
CCAGCAGCTCGTTCCTCCCAAGGCTGAAGGTGACCCCTTCCAGCACGGGCCTGCTGTTGTAACGGAAGGATACGTCACGAACATCGAGGATCATCGCCGGTACCCCCGGACCAGGAGGTAAAGGAACATGGGTGCGCCGACGAAGGAGGTCAATATCGCCACAGGCAGGACATTGGGCGCTATCATGGTCCTCGCCGCCGTATCGGCCGCCAGGAGAAGAATGGAGCCCATGATGATCGAACCTGGGATGAGGTAGCGGTTATCGTCGCCGATGAGGCGCCTCACCATATGGGGGCAGACGAGGCCCACGAAGCCTATAACACCCACGAAGGAGATTATCACCGCCGTGACCAGCGAGGCCAGGCTCATGCCGAGAAAGCGCACCATCCTGACGTTGACGCCGAGGCCGGCGGCCGTCTCGTCACCGGCGTCGATGGCATTGTAGTTCCACGAATTGAAGGCGAAGTAGAGGCTGCAAAACCCGGTAACGAGGGAAATGATGCCTATCTCTCTCCACCCGGCCCGGGAAAGGTCCCCGAAGGTCCAGAAGACCATGGCCGCCAACTGGACATCGTCGGCGAAGTACTGCAGGAACATCGTCGCCGCCGAGCACAGCGAACCCATCGCCACGCCGGCGAGGATCATGACCTCAGGGGAGCCCCTGCGGAGCCTGGCGATCACGATCACCACGCCCGTGGCCGCCATGGCCGCCGCAAAGGCCAAGGCCGTGGTCATCCCCGGCCGCACCACGGTGATGGCGTCGGAGGCGGCGCTCTGCATGAACCCCGACCCCAGGGCCATCACAGAGAAGGCCGCCCCGAAGGCCGCCGCCTGGGATATCCCCAGCGTAAAGGGTGAACCCAGGGGGTTGCCCAGGACGGACTGCATCACTGCTCCCGCCACGGAGAGACCCGCGCCGGCAAGGACAGCGGCCAGGACCTGGGGCAACCTGATGTTGAAGACCACCACATCCAGTTGCCTCGAGACGTGACCCATGAAGAGGGTCCTCAACACCTCCACGGGCCGGTAGCTGACGGGTCCTGTCGCGATGGACAGGACCGCCAGAATGAAAAGGAGGACCAGCCCCAGCAGGAGGAGAAGGATCTTCGTCCGGATGTATTTTACGTAACCCGCCGGGATGGTCCCTTCTTCCAGGTGCACTTCGCCCGGCCTCTTATAGGTCGATCTTTTTGAAGACCATGCTCCCGAAGCCCTCGTTCATCCGGTCGAAGACGGGCTTGCCCACCAGGAAGGTATAGATCTCGTCAGCCTTCTCAACCGGGTCGACGTCCTCGAACCTCTCCGGATACAGAACTTTCCCTATGAAGTAAGCGTCGGCGAGGATGGAGCCATGGTTCTGGGAGTACCAGTTGTAGGGGAGCACACCGTAAATCTCCCCCTTCTCCACCGCCGATAATACCCGGTAGGGGGCCTCGGTCCGCAACTGGTTCAGAGCGTTCACCTCCGCCCCTCCCTGGAGGGTGGATAAGTCGACGAATAGCTTGTCCGGATCCATCGACACCAGGCTCTCCGTGGAGAACGTCGACTGCTGCAGCTGTTCGGAGGCCTTTCTCGTGGGGTCGGCGGCGATGTTGCCGGCCTTCACGAACATGAAGGGAGGGTAGGCCGGCTCAGTGGAGGTCATGCCGTGGGGCCCCTTGAAGGCTACGCCGCCGATGTAGCAGCTGGGCCGTTCACCCTCGGGTATATCGGCCGTCCTTTTGGCCAGGTCCTCGATGATCCCGTCAAAGAAGGCGATGACCTCCCGTGCCCTCTGTTCCTTCCCTATAACGCGCCCCATAAGGAGGAGCGTTTCGTCCATTTCCTTCTTGCCGATGCCAAGCTGCCCGTACTCCAGGATGATCACCGGTATCCCCGTCTTGTTCTGCAGTTCCACCGGGTCATGGCCCATCTTGCCGTTGACCTTGAATATGACCTGCGGAGCGGGGTCCAGGGCGACGATCAGCTCGGGGTTGTCGAAACCCCTGAATTCCCCGAAGAGGGGTTTATCCTTCAACTCGGGGTGGGCCAGGTAATAGGGTCGGGACTCGAACATGCTCCGTGACTTCTCCATATCGTCCACGGCCACGGCCAGGTCCTGTCCCTGGAGGTAAACAAGGTAACGCAGGCACCCCGATCCGGAGCAGATCACCCGGGTCACCTTTTCAGGGATGGAGACCTCCCTGCCCCAGGAATCGGTCACGGTGACCTCCGCAGCCGAAACGGCCGCGACGCCGACGAGAAGCGCAAAGAGGACGATTACACCGGAGAGAACAAGGCGCTTGGGGGATACGAAGGAGAACATTACTATCACCTCGAAGGCAAAATTATTACGATTATTCTATTTCGTAATAAACGTTTGCGCAAGGGTTCGCCCCCAAGGTTCCTTCAGGGGAGTTTTAAAGGGATGGGTTTGAAGGGGCTTCCTTTATAATGGACACGGGATCAGGGATCTATCGCTGCCTGAAGGAGTTGAGACCCCCATGTACCTCAAGAAGGATTTCTCCTTTGACGCCGCTCACAGGTTGGAACACTACCACGGGAAGTGCGAGAGCCTCCACGGCCATACCTACCGCTTCCAGGTGACCCTGAAGGGGGAACCCGACCACGAGTCGATGGTGATGGACTTCGTTCGGCTCAAGGAGTTGGTGGAGCGCCTCGTGGTGGACCGCCTGGACCACTCGCTCCTGAACGACACGATCCCCCAGCCCACCGCCGAGAACATCGCCCTCTGGATCTGGAGGCAGATAGAAGAGGGAGTAAGGGGCGACAACTGCGGCCTCTACTCGGTCCAGGTCTGGGAGACGGCCACTTCGTCGATCCTAATCCACGGCGAGGACCTTCGATAGGTACTTCAGTGCCGGTGACGGCGCCCCTCGCCCCGACGGCCGAGGTGGGCGTCACCGGTCTCAAGGTCCGCCTCTTCCAGCAGCGTCCCCTGGAGGACGTTGGCCAGTTCCGTATCGGCGTCTCCAAGGCCGTAACCCGTCCTCACGATGACGCCGGGCGGGATGGTACCGAACTCCGAGGCGAAAACCCTTGCCAGGGCCGCACCCGTAGGTGTCGTCCTTTCCATGGGCTCCCCCCGGGAGAAGACGGGGACCCCCTCCAAGAGCTTGGCCGTCGCCGGTGCGGGGACGGGCATTTCGCCGTGGGCGCACTTTACCGTACCTGAACCCAAGTTCAGGGATGAGATGACCACCCTGGCCGGGTCTAGGGCTTCCAGCAGGATACAGGCCCCGACGATATCGACGATGGAATCGACGGCGCCCACCTCGTGGAAATGGATCTTCTCCGGCGATGTGCCATGGACGGCGGCCTCGGCCTCGGCCAGGAGCCGGAAGGCTTCAGAGGCCCTTGCCGCCGCCCCCGGGCCGATGGAGCTCTTTTCGATGATCTCCATTATCTCCGCCAAGCCCCGATGGGGGTGGTCCTCCCCCGGCATGACCCGTACGTCCAAGCCGGTGATCCCTCCCCTCTTCGACCGCGATACACTTACCTCGTAGTTTTTGAGCACCAGCCCCGCGAGAAAGGGCTCTATATCTTCCCGCCCTAGAAGGTCGAGGAGGACGCCCAGCGTCATGTCCCCGCTTATACCGGAGTAACAGTTGAGGTAAAGGGTCTTCTTCATTCCTGTCGGTCCCCTTCCCTGTTCTTTTCCTTCTTCCCGCCGGCGATGAGCGCCGCGGTGAAGCCGGCACCCACGCCGTTGTCGATGTTCACCACCGATACGCCCAGAGCGCAGGAGTTGAGCATCGTGACCAGGGGGCCGATGCCGCCCAGGGCGACCCCGTAGCCTACGCTGGTGGGCACCGCCACGACGGGGCAACCCACGACGGCCGCCTCCTCTGCGACGGGGACGTCGCCGCTCCCGCCGGTGACGATAAGGACCATGCCCCTCGAGGGGGCTTCCCTCTCGGGCCACAGGCGTCCCATCCGCGCCTTCGGCAGGTACTCGAGGCCCGGGAGGGTTCCCAGGACCCACTGGTACTGTTCCGGCGTCATCCTCGAGAACAGGGCCTTGCCGGGGCATTCCGCCAGGGCTCCGGCCACTCCTTCAAGCTGCTCTCTCGTTTTGCCCGGGCAGAAGATGATCTCAGCGAAGCCGTTCCTCAAACTCCTATGGGTGTCCAGCTTGACCTCTCCCAAGTCCTTGAAGGGCAGCCCTTTCAGGGACCTGATGAAATCATCGATCTTTATCTCGTTCCTTCTCAACTTGTCCGCCAGCAGGCGGAGTTCCCTTTCATCCATGGTCGTTGTTCGCTCCATTCCGCGGGGACGAGGCCCTTTAAGAAACGCTCCCGCCCCGGGGCTGCGGTTCATTATACTAAAAAAGGGCCTCGAAAATGCGAAAAGGAGGGCTTTTGCTCGACGAAGGGATCTTGGTCAGCGTGCCCGCCGGGAGACTTTGAGACCGGCGGCAGAAAGATGTGGTATCGTTTCCGGTGGTGGTTCAAAAAGTATGGAAAAGGAAGGGACGCCGTTGGATAAGGCCGAAAGGGTCCGATCCTTCTTCAGGGAAAACCCCTCCACCCTGGTACTCCTTTCGGGCGGGGTCGACAGCGCAGTCCTGGCCCTGCTGGCTTCGGAAGGGGCACCGGGGCGCGTCAGGGCGCTGACCTTCAGCACGCCCCTGGTAAAAGAAGACGAAGTAAAGATGGCCCGGGAGGCGGCCGAGAGACTCGGCCTGGACCTTCAAGTGATGGATGTCGATGTTCTGCTGGCTCCGGGCGTCCTGTCCAACCCCCCTGACCGCTGCTATTTTTGCAGGAAAGCCCTTCACCGGGCGGCGAAAAGGTACGCTGAAGAAGCGGGGCTCTCCCTCGTAGCCGACGGCCTCCAGGCCGATGACCTTGGAGATAACAGGCCCGGCGTGAGGGCCGCCGCCGAGGACGGAGTGATCCATCCCCTGGCCGAGGCCGGCCTCACGAAACTGGAAGTGCGGAAACTGGCAAGGAAGGCGGGACTGCCCAACAGTGAAAGACCGGCGGCGCCCTGCCTTGCGACAAGATTCCCTCCAGGAGTCCCTATTTCACGGCCCTTGCTCGGTAAAATTGAAAGAGGGGAAACTTTCCTGGCAGAAGAGGGTTTCGTGAACTCGAGGGTCCGCGTCTTCCCGCCGGGGTTGGCCTCCCTGGAGATAGAGAGGAGCGACCTGCCCCGGTTTTTCGACCGCCGGGAGAGGATCGTCGAAGCCCTGAAGGGTATCGGTTTCCCCGTGGTGTCCCTTGACCTGGAGGGGCTGGAACGGGGCAAGATGGAACGTTTCCAGGAGGTGGGCGGCATGGAGGAAGTCTGGCTCGTGGAGGCGTCCCTCGACGACGCCACGGGGGAGGAGATGGGCAGGGCCCTGGAGGTGCTCCAGGAGGTCTCCCTGGAGGCCCATATACTGCAGGGTCTGGGGAAAAAGGGAAGGCCCCTTTTCATCCTGCGGGCCCTGGCGCTGGCGGAGAACCTCGACGAAGTCCTGGACCGGTTCTTCAGGGACACCCCCACCATAGGAGTGCGCTACTGGCCCGTGGAGAGGGAAAAGATGACCAGGGAGATAAAGGAGGGCGACCTGGTAGTGGATGACCTCAGGTTGCCCGTCAGAATAAAGATCTCCCGCTTGGGCGATATTTTGAAAGGCAAGGCCGAAGCGGACGACGTGGCTGAACACCTCTACGGGAGGCCGGAGGAAAAAGATCACTGACCATCCCTAGCGGGCCCCCCGAGGCGCTTCCTATAAAGAACCGAGGGTCACAAGCTATCGCCGAGGAGCATGTGCTTCTTTGCTTCCTCCTCGGTGATCCTCCCCTTCTTCACGGCTTCCTTGATATTCTGTAGCAGCGTGTGCATCCCGGCGTCCTTCCTCATTTCAATGGAACTGGGGATCTGGTGGGGTTTGCCCTCCCTTATATGGTTCCTGATGGCCGGGTCGCCCCAGGCCACCTCGTGGAGCCAGACCCTCCCCTTTTCTGAGTTGGCCAGCCGCAGAGCCACGGCACCGAAGAACGTCTGGGATAGCCTTATGCACTTATCCTGCCTGTCCCCCGGAGGGAACATGCCGATGGCGCGCTCCATGATCCCGGCCACATTGGGGGCGTGGATGGTCGCGAGGACCAGGTGTCCCGTCTCCGCCGCCGAAAGGGCCGCTGACACCGTGTCGGGGTCCCTCACTTCGCCGATCATTATTATATCGGGGTCCTCCCTCAGGCTGTTCCTCACCCCCAGGGCGAAGGACTCCACGTCGTCGCCGAGTTGCCTTTGGGAGACGATCCCCATGCCCTCGCCGAGGACGTACTCGACGGGGTCCTCGATGGTCACAATGTGGCGGGGCTCGTTTTGGACGTACCACGAAAGCAGCGACGCCAGGAGCGTCGTCTTGCCGCTGCCCACAGGGCCGCAGATCCAGATGATGCCGGGGCGGATAGTGAAAGCCTCCCGGAAGAAACCGTCGATGCCTAGATCCTTCACGGAAGGGATCTCATTGAAGAAAGCCCTGAGGAAGAGTTGGGATCGGCCCAGGGAATAGGTTCTCCTGACGCGCACCCTCTTGCCGGAAGGGAAGACGGCGATATAGTCGGGCCGGTCAACCCCTGAAAGGGCACCATGCAGTTCATCCAGCGTCTCTCCCGACGGCCTGCACCCCTGGCCGGGGCCGGCGAGCCTCGCCATTTCGCCCCGCGTGGACCTCACCCATATCCTCTCATCGGCGGTGAGATGTATATCGGTCACCTCGCCCGATCCGAGTATGGACTCTATCCTCTCCACCAATTGGGCCATTCTTCTCGTGTCAGCCATCTCTTCCCCTCCCGGGATCTTTCGTGAAATGCCTGCCCTTTATGATAACGGAACATCACCCCCGACGCACCGCGGTGGCGGGTCAGGGACCGGCCAGTTCCGGGACCCCCGCCCCATTCCCGTTGCGGCCCTTTCCGCCCCTTTCTTCACCAAGCTCAAGCCCCTTGAAGGAAGATGCTTGGTCCTACGGCTGGGCCCTTGTTGAGGCAACAAATCGCTCGCTTCCGCCTGGATTTCGGTTGAGGTGACTCGTCGCTCTTGACATTCTTGTTGAGCGACAATAAACTTATTGGCATGACATGAAACAAAGCGCGGGTGACACCCCCGATAGTGAAAGACCGTTCCAGGCCGTTGAGGCGGGAGGCCGGGGTAATGCCCGTTACACATTTCAAGGAGGGGATCGTCCCATGTCGACGGTACTGCTGAGCCGTTCCGAAGTGAAAAGCCTCATGACCATGAAGGAAGTGGTCGAGATCGCCGAGAAGACCTTCAAGGGTTTCGGCGAAGGCACCACGATCAACCCCACCAAGGTGGGCCTGGACCTCGGGGAGACCGCCGAGTACCCCCCCTACGAGGGCTTCATGAACGCCATGCCGGCCTACGTGGGCTGGCTGGACACAGCGGGGATCAAGTGGGCCGGCGGGTTCCTGGGAGAGCGTAAAAAACTGGGCCTGCCCTACATAACCTCCCTGATACTCCTCATCGACCCCAGGGTGGGCAACTTCAAGGCCGTCATGGACGGTGAGTGGATCACCTCCATGCGCACCGGCGCCCAAACGGCGGTCTCCCTCAAGTACCTCCACAAGGGGCCGTCGATCCGGCTCGGACTTTACGGGGCCGGTGGCCAGGGGCACACCCAGACCGAGGCCGTCGCCGCCGTCTTCGATATCGAGGAAGTCCGGGTGTTCGATATAAACCGCGAGTCCGCCCTGAAGTACGCCGAGGATATGAAGGATATCGTCAAGGGCAAGGTGACCGTCGTCGACGATCCCAGGGACGCCGCCTGGGGGGATGCCATCGTCTGCGTCACCCAATCCAAGGAAAAATTCCTCAAGAACGAGTGGATAGCCCGGAGGACGAACGTCTTCCCCATGGGCTCCTACCAGGAGGTGGACGATGACTTCATACTGTCCGCCGACCGGGTTATCGTTGACCACGTCGGCCAGTGCCTCCACAGGGGCGCCCTCAAGGGGCTGGTCGAGGCCGGTAAGTTTCAGGAGTCGGACATCGACGCCACCATCGGCGAGGTCGTGGCGGGCAAGAAGCCGGGCCGGCTCTCCGAGGATGACCGGGTCCTCTGCATCCCCATCGGGACGGGTGCCATGGACATAGCCGTCGCCACGGTCATACTCGAGAGGGCCAGGGAGAAAGGATTGGGGGGTCATTTCGACTTCGTGTGAGGCCTAAGGGCACAACCCTCCCCTGCCGGGCCCGCCGCTAGGGGTTCCTGGGGAGGACCACCAGGAGTGCGAGGCATTTTTTATCGCCCAGGGCCCTCCCTCCGTGAGGGAGGCTGCCGTCGACGAAGAGGCAGTCCCCGGGGTCCAGTTCGTACTTGCTCTCGCCGCAGAAGAACTCGAGCCTGCCCTCCAGGACGTAGATGAATTCCTCGCCTTCGTAGTTGAAACCCGGCGAGGTGTGAGGTTCGGGGAGGGGTTCATAAGTCATCAGAAAGGGGCTCCAGCTCTTGTTGGGCCAGCGGGCGCCAAGGGATTCAAAGGAGTAACCGTAGGGCGTCTTCCGACTGGAGCGGGGCTTCCTCTCCTCCTTGCGGATAAGGAGGAAACGGGTCTCCTCGGCTTCCCTGAGGAGTTCGCTCAGGGAGACGCCCAGGGAACGGGCGATCTTGGCATGGGTGGATATGGGAGAGCTGACTTTGCCGTTCTCGATCTTGGAAAGGAGGGCTTTCGAAAGCCCGGTCCGCTGCGCGAGCACATCCAGAGTCAATTGGGCGCCCCGCCGGATCGCCCTGATCCTTCTCCCAATAAGGAGGTCGATCTGGTTGCTTTCATTGTCGGAAGAGACCTTTTCAAAAACCCCGGCCATCGGGCGACCTCCTTCAAAAGGCGGATTTGTTGAATCAATGGAAACCTATTCTAGCACCTGAAGGGCTCGAAAGACACCGATGAAGGAGGATCCTGCCATGAAAGAATTCATTTTAAGGAAGGTCAAGGTCCACAAGGTGGCCTTCGGGAAATATACCGAGGTGAAAAACGGTTGCCTTACCATCGAAGCCGCCACCCTCACCGAGGTCCTGCTGGAGGACCGACAGATGAAAAGCGTCGATATCCGGATCGCCGCCCCCGGTGATAGCGTCCGCATCGTCCCCGTGAAGGACGTCATTGAACCCCGGGCAAGGCTTTCGGAAGAGGAGAGTCCCTTCCCAGGCATTTTTTCGGACCCCCACGTGGCTGGTGAGGGCATCACCGTCTCCCTCGACGGGGTGTGCGTCGTGACAACGGGGAAAATGGTCAACTTCCAGGAAGGGGTCATCGACATGTCGGGGCCCGGCGCGGAGTTCTCCACCTTTTCGCGCAAGAACAATGTAGTCCTGGTCATCGAACCCGTCGCGGGGCTCAGCAAGCACGAGCACGAACGGGTGGTCAGGATGGCCGGCCTCAGAGCCGCAGCCTTTTTAGGAAGGGCGGGCATCCCGTCCGAGTGGGAAAAGGAACTCCGCATTCCCGGGGCGGACCTCCCCGACCTTTACAGTATGGACCCCTCCCTTCCCAGGGTGTTGTACGTGTGTCAGGTGATAGCCCAGGGACTCCTCCATGATAACTACATCTACGGGCTCAACGCCCAGGGGTGCCTTCCCCTGCTCATGACCCCGGGTGAGGTACTCGACGGGGCCATCGTGAGCGGTAACTGCGCCGCCCCCTGCCACAAGCACACGACCTTCCACCACCAGAACAACCCCATCGTTGAGGACCTCCTCAAGGAACACGGTAAAACCCTCAACTTCCTGGGGGTCCTGGTCACACCCGTCAAGACCGCCCTGGTCGAGAAGGTCAGGATCTGCACCCAGGCTTTCAAGATGGCTAGGATGCTGGGAGCCCAAGGAGTGATAATTTCCGAGGACGGCGGCGGCAACCCGGAAAACGACCTGATGCTCCTGGACCGCCTGCTCGAAGGCGCAGGGATAAAGACGGTGCTGGTCACCGACGAATACGCAGGCTCCGACGGGGCTTCACCGGGCCTGGCCGACAGCACGCCCGAGGCGGATGCCGTGGTCACCAACGGGAACGGGAACCAG
>MWDE01000003.1 GCA_002070395.1 Synergistetes bacterium ADurb.Bin155 | reverse complement strand
GGACACCTGGCACTTTGGAGCCTACATAAGCAAGCGCTGGGACAAGTGGATCCTTTCGGACACGCTGACCTACCGTCGGGCCAGCCACGACACCTTCCGCAAGCAGATCGGCGGCGACGCCAGGGCCAGCTTCGACAGCTGGGCTGTGACCAACGACCTGAGGCTCGGCTACGTGGCGAAGGAGATAGGAGAAGGCTCCCACTGGCAGGTCATCCCCGAGGTGGGTTTGAACGTGGGCTACATCAACCGCGGCGGCTACACCGAGGATAACGGCTTCACCTACGGCGACTTCAGCCACACCGTGGTGGAGAGCGTGGTGGGTATACGCTTCAAGGGTGAGTACCACAGGGGCGACGGCTCCACCTTCATCCCGCAGCTTCGTCTCGGCTGGGCCCACATCCTCTCGGGTGAGGACATCACCATCGAGCAGAGCTGGGGCGGCACGACCTACTCCTTCACCGAGAGCCTTGACAGGGATTACCTTGTGGCCGACCTTGGGCTGTCGCTTTGCAAGTACGGCAACATGGACCTGTCCTTGAACTACGGCGGCCGTTTTGGGAGCAACAGCACGACCCACGGCGGCTGGCTGAGGCTGGAGTGGAAGTTCTAGAGAAGGGCCTTTTGTGAGAAGGGCAGGAGCAGGAGCGAGTAAGCAGGGGGGCGGCGGGAGCCGCCCCCTTTTTTTGTCCCGGAGGAACGCCTCCTGTTCCCGTGGGATCCTCGACAGGTACAGTCCAAAGAAATATGATGGCCTGGTTACGCCAAACAAGATCGGCTTCATGTTATTGACATAATAAGGGAGAAGACCCTATCATTAAGTGGCTTGGCAGAGAGGTCTACCTGGTTGTTCTTTTGTTTTGATAGGAGGATAAAACCGCGAAAGGGGGGACCTATTAGCCGCGGCTTCGAAGCCTGCAAAGGCTGGGACAGCCGGGCTTCTGACAGGGAGGGCCGTCGCTGTCGTCCTTACCTGCGCCATCTTTTCAGTCTTCGCGCGTCCTGTTTCTCACGGACTGGGACGGACTTTTCTGAGGTACTTCCTTTTTAGACTGTTTTACTGCTTGCGGGCGAGTTTTTCCTCGACGCCGGACGGAGTGCGGGCCGATGTCGCTCATTGGTTAGTTCATGGGAACGTGACCGGAGGGACTACGAGGGAGGAGGAAAGGACACTATGCGTATAAGGTCAGGAACAAAAGGTTTCATCCTTTGTTTTATTATCGCCTTGATGTTGACGTTCTTCGGCGGAGCGGCGTTCGGGGCAACAAATCCTTACGGGACAACCACAACCGAAGGGCTGTGGGCGCAGGACGGTACTACTGACAACAACGACGGCACCATTTCCACCACAAGCGCGAGCACAAATTACTGGGGCATGCGGGCCACCGATGGATCTACAATCAATAACAGGTACAAGCTTTCTTTTTTTGGCCCCAGAAGGGGCACCATCATTACCACTTCAGACTTCGCCCACGGCATGTGGGCCGAGCAGAATTCCACTGCCAACAACAACTACAGGATAACCACTTCCGGAAACTACGCCTGGGGCATGTACGCCACCGGTGGATCCACCATCAATAATAATTTCGACTTGCTTGGCAGCCCATACATACGAACTTCCGGATCCGGCTCCCATGGCATGGTGGCAGAAGGCAGCGGTTCAACGGCATGGAACTACACAGATATACAAACCACGGGTGATTACTCCTACGGCATGTTGGCCACCGATGGGGCCCAAGCTTATAACATAGGGATCAAACTTTGGATCTTCGATGTGGCAGGCTCCATTGAAACCGAAGGCGGCTGCTCCCACGGTATGCTGGCCTGGGGGCGGGGATCAATAGCGGCCAACGTAGGATCGATCAAGACCTCGGGACCCCGCGCTTTGGGGATGTCGGCCTCGGATCTTGGCTTGGCGCTTAACGCCGGCCACATTGAAACTACCAAAGAATGGGCGGAGGGGATGCGGGCAGAAAATATTGCCCTTGCCCTCAATCTGGGAGAGATCAAGACAAAAGAAAAGGAAGCCCACGGCATGGTGGCTTCTGAATTTGGTCTCGCTGTGAACATGAAGGGCTTACCCGATCTGGGCGGTCTTGATGGCATCCCCTTGGCGGGCCCGTTACTTGACATCCTGGATAGATTGAATTACTTCCCTGGAAAGATTGAGACGGAAGGTGACGACGCCCATGGCATGGTGGCCACGAACTGGTCGGCGGCGATCAACCTGGGCGAAATCGCGACCCACGGCAACGGGTCCTACGGCATGCTGGCTGAGGAGTTCGGCCTGGCCCTCAACATGGGCGATATCGCTAACGAAAAGTACGGCTCCCACGGCATGGTGGCTAAGAACTGGGCCGCGGCATTCAATGCGGGGTCGATAACCACGAACGCCGATCATTGGGCCGAAGGCAGCTACGGTATGCTGGCCGAGGATCACTCCATCGCCGTCAACGGCGGGTCGCTGTTATCCCTCGGTTCGGGACTGTTCGACCTGATCCCCGGTGACTTTTTCAAGGGGATCTTCGGTGACGAAGGCGGCGTAGGCCAGATAGCCGACGGCCTTGTGGGCTTCCTGGGCTCCCTCTTCGGTGATCGTTCATCGAAGATCGTGACGGAGGGAAGATTCTCCAGCGGGATGGTGGCCAGGAATTGGTCGGCGGCCATCAACACGGGTTCGATCCTCGTAGGCGCCCCTGGCTTTCCCGACACAGATACCGATGAAGACGAAGGCGACGATGATAACCATGAACCCGATAGCTTCAGATTGTTCGCCATAAATTCTGATGACCGTCCTGAAAACGACAGCTATGAAGAACGGGAACCAAGCCCGGAGGGCGGCTCCTACGGCATGCTGGCCGAGTACTACTCGCTGGTGGCGAACCTGTCGGCCAACTCAATCGAGACCTGGCTAGACGGGGCCCACGGAATGGTGGCCGACACCTTTGGCCTGGCCCTTAACACCGGCGCCATCACTACACACGGCAACTCCGCCAATGGCATCTGGGCGAAAAACCAGTCCTTGGCCCTCAACTTCGGCGACATTGTAACCGAGGGTGTCCAGTCCTACGGGATGCGGATCCAGGATGAGTCCTTTGGTCTGAACACGGGATCCATCACGACTGGCGAGCAGGACAGCGTCGGCCTGCTGGTGGAGCAAACCTCTACAGGTTTAAACTCCGGCTCCATCGAGACCGATGGTCTAGGCGCCCACGGCATGGAGGCCTTTGATCGCTCCATCATCGCAAACCTCGGCGGCGGGAGGATCGAAACCCACGGCCTTATGGCCGACGGCATGAGCGCCCATAACTCCTTTGCGGTGAACAACGGGGATATCATCACCAACTTTTCACTCAGCTACGGCATGGTCGGCAGCCATTCCCTGATCGCCAACCTCGGCGATGGGAAGATCGAAACCCACGGTAATGGATCCCACGGCATGGACGCCAAAAGTATCTCCCTGGCGTTGAACGCCGGCACTATAATCACCCACGGTGAGGATAGCATCGGCATGGAGGCCAACCACTTCTCGCTGGGGATCAACACCGGTTCCATCATTACCCACGGCCCTGGAAGCATCGGCATGCTGGCCATGGATCACTCGCTGGTGGCGAACCTGTCGGCCAACTCAATCGAGACCTGGCTGGACGGGGCCCACGGCATGGTGGCCGATACCTTTGGCCTGGCCCTTAACACCGGCGCCATCACCACCCACGGCAACTCCGCCAATGGCATATGGGCGAAAAACCAGTCCTTGGCCCTCAACTACGGCGACATTGTCACCGAGGGCGACCAATCCTACGGTATGCGGATCCAGGATGAGTCTTTCGGGCTGAACACGGGGTCCATAATCACCCACGGCAAGACGAGCGTCGGCATGCTGGTCGAAGATGATTCCCTCGCCTGGAACACCGGTACGATCGAGACCAAGGAGGAGAGAGGCCACGGCATGGTAGTGGACAAATCCCTGGCGTTGAACACCGGGGAAATCGTCACCAGCGGTGCTGAAAGCCGCGGCATGATCGGGACTCACAAATCTTCTATCGTAAATACCGGGAAGGTAACGACCAAGGGCGATGGCGCCGATGCCGTAACACTTTCCGACAGTACGTTCTGGAACGCCGGCGTCCTGGATAGCGCCAAGGGCAACGCGGTGACCGCCGAGGGCGGGTGCAACGTCTTCCTCCTGGACGGCACGAAACTGGAGGGCTCCCACACCCTCGAGGACGAGGGCGGGGACTCGAACCTGGTCGTCTGGATGGATGACGACCTGTCCGCCCAGGTGGTCAACTTCGGCAAGTTCCTCAAGACGGGCGGCGGCACTTTCCTAGTCGAAGGCGGCTCTTCGGTGGTGGGCAATACTCTGACCGCCCAGGGGACCCTGGCCGTCGAAGCCGGGACCCAGTTCAAGACGGATACCTATGACCAATTGAGCGGGAGCAACCTCTACCTCTACGCTAACCCCGATTCCGCCGTCACGACCAACCTTGGTGCTATACCGCTCTGGGTCGAGGATGTCCAGCATATCAAGGGATCGGTCTACATCGACCTGTCCACGGCCACTTTGCCGGGGCACTACAGGTACATCAGGGCCGAGAACAAAGACTGGGACTTTGACACCCATTTCGTCAACAGCTCCTACTTCGTCCCCTACGACCCGCAGTGGATCACCGGGGGCAGTTACGTCTATACGAGCTTCCTCGGCTACAGCTTCTCCCACGCGGCCCTTGGGATGGTGGCCGCCATCGACGACTGGTCGCTGCTGCGCTACGTCATGGCCAACCACCTCAACGACGTGGCCGACTGCATGAAGCAGCTGGAAGTCGGCGAGAAGAAGATCCACGCCCAGGTGCTGGCGGGCCAGACCAAGCACGACCCCTCCAGCGCGACCTCGGCTGGGTTCGACTCGACCCAGAAGGGCATAAGCCTGGGCTTTGACAAGAAGCAGAACGACAGCACCCTCTGGGGCCTCTACATCGGCTACACCGAAAAGGACATCGACTTCACGGGCCTTCCGATGGTCTATGCCGACTGGGAGAGCCAGGACACCTGGCACTTTGGAGCCTACATAAGCAAGCGCTGGGACAAGTGGATCCTTTCGGACACGCTGACCTACCGGCGGGCCAGCCACGACACCTTCCGCAAGCAGGTAGGCGGCGACGCCAGGGCCAGCTTCGACAGCTGGGCGGTGACCAACGACCTGAGGCTCGGCTACGTGGCTAAGGAGATAGGAGAAGGCTCCCACTGGCAGGTCATCCCCGAGGTGGGGTTGAACGTGGGCTACATCAACCGCGGCGGCTACACCGAGGATAACGGCTTCACCTACGGCGACTTCAGCCACACCGTGGTGGAGAGCGTGGTGGGGATACGCTTCAAGGGTGAGTACTTGCGGGCCGACGGCTCCACCTTCATCCCGCAGCTTCGTCTCGGCTGGGCCCACATCCTCTCGGGCGAGGACATCACCATCGAGCAGAGCTGGGGCGGCACGACCTACTCCTTCACCGAGAGCCTTGACAGGGATTACCTGGTGGCCGACCTTGGCCTGTCGCTTTGCAAGTACGGCAACATGGATCTGTCCTTGAACTACGGCGGCCGTTTTGGGAGCAACAGCACGACCCACGGCGGCTGGCTGAGGCTGGAGTGGAAGTTCTAGGGAGGCCGTGAATCGTAAATCGCAAACCAAGGCTAAGGCAAAAGCGAAAAGCGTAGATCGGGGACGAACCGAAGTGGGGCGGCGGGAGCCGCCCCCTTTTTTCACCTGTCGCCTATCACGGGCGGGGCGAAGGGTATCTCTACGTTCTTCCGAAGCTGCATGGCGGGCATGCCGATGACCACCACGCCGGATTCCTCGTCGACGTGGTACCTCTTTTTATCCTCCTCCAGGTCGTAGCCTATGACGCTATCGGGGGGGATCCTGTTGTGGGCGTCGACGATGACCTTCTTCAGCCTGGCGTTTTTTCCGACCTCCACGTCCTGCCCGAGGATGCTCTCCTCGATGATGGCCCCGGGATGGATGAGGGTGTTCCGGGAGAGCACCGAACTGTGGACGATGGCGCCCAGCACCCTGCTCCCCTCGGCGCGGAGGGAGCCTATGATGGAGCAGGTCCTCCCCCCCACCGGGTAGGAGTAGGTCGGGGGGTCCGAGAAGGACACTGTCCGGATCGGCCACTTGGGGTTGTAGAGGGTCATGGCCGAGTCGTGCTTGCAGAGGTCCATGTGGGCGTCCCAGTAGGCCTTGATGGTGCCCACGTCCTTCCAGTAGGGGCGGTCCTTGCCCGGCAGCACGTTGGTGGAGAAGTCGTAGGCGAAGACGCTGCACTTCTTGTGGAGCCCCGGCAGGATGTCCCTGCCGAAGTCGTGGCTGCTGCTCCCGTCCTGGGCGTCGTCGATGACGGCCTCTTCCAGGGCCTCCCGGCTGAATATGTAGTTGCCCATCGAGACGTAGGTGAAACCCGGTTTCCCCGGGACCTCGGGGGGGTCCTGGGGCTTCTCGACGAAATCGACGATCCTGCCCGACCCGTCGGTATGGATGCAGCCGAACTGCCTCGCTTCGGCGCGGGGGACCACGTTGGCTGCGACGGTCACGTCGGCGCCCTTGGCCATGTGGTAGTCCAGCATCTGCTCCACGTCCATCTTGTAGATATGGTCGGCGGCGAAGATCAGGACGTGGTCGGCATCGTAGAGCGTCACCAGGTGAAGGTTCTGGAAGACGGCGTCGCAGGTCCCCCGGTACCAGTGTTCACCGCTCCACATCTGGGCCGGGGCCACGGTGACGAAGAGGTCCCTGTCCCGCAGGGCCCCGCCGAACTGCCAGCCCCTCTCGATGTGCTCGTTCAGGGACTGGCTCTTGAACTGGACAAGGACGTAGATGGAGAAGATGGAGCTGTTGACCAGGTTGGACAGGGCGAAATCGACGATGCGGTACTTGGCCGCGAAGGGCACCGCCGGCTTGGCCCTGTACTTTGTCAGGGGCATGAGCCGCTCGCCCCTGCCTCCCGCGAGGACTATGGCAAGAACCCTGCCGTGTTTGCCGTAGATCATGCCGAAATCCCTCCAGTCTCAAGAAAGGTCATGACAGATCGGTCAGCGAAGCGTAAAGCGCCCTGTAGGCCCGCGCCGAGGGAGCCCAGGAAAAATCCTTCTCCATGCACCTTCCGCGGAGCCGGGCCCAGGCCCGGGGCTCCCGGAAGTGTGCCATGGCCCTTTTGACTGCTTCTACCAGGGCTCCGGGGGTGGGGTCCTCGAAGAGGAACCCCGTCCCCGCCGGGAAAGCGTCGGCGTCGGAGATGGTGTCGGCGAGGCCGCCGACGGCCCTGGCGACGGGCACGGTGCCGTACCTCATGGCGATCATCTGGGAGAGCCCGCAGGGCTCGAAGAGGGACGGCATGACAAAGAGGTCGCCCCCGGCGTAGGCCAGCCGGGCGAAGGCGTCGTCAAAGGCCCCGCGGAAATGGAGGACTCCCGGCTTCCGACGGGCCTCAGCGGAAAATCTTTCTTCCAGGGCCCTATCGCCGGTGCCCACCACCACCAGCCTGGCACCCAGGTCGGCCAGTTCGTCCAAGGCGCCCAGGACCAGTTCCATGCCCTTCTGCCGGACGAGCCTGCCCACCGAGACGATCACCGGACCCGGGGAACCCTCCCAGCCGCACACATCCAACAGGGCCTTCCGGCAGATCTTCTTGCCCCTCATCTCGCTGGGCCGGTAATGCGCCGGCAGGGCTGGGTCCCTCCAGGGGTCCCAGGACTCCGTATCCAGGCCGTTGAGTATCCCCGTGACCTTGTCGCTGCGGTACCGGAGCACCCCTTCCAGCCCCTCGCTGAATTCGCCGGTGAGGATCTCCCGGGAGTAACCTGGGCTCACGGTCGCGATGGCGTCGGAAGATGTTATGCCTCCCTTGAGCAGGTTGGCCCTGCCGTAGAACTCGACGCCCTCGAGGGAGAAGGCGCCGGGCCCGAAACCCCAGTCGTCCAGCACGGAGAGGGGGAGGACGCCCTGGTGGGCGAGGTTGTGGATGGTCAGCACTGTCCGGGGCTTCACCGAGGAGGCGCCGTAAAGGCGGTGGTATTTGAGCGCCACCGCGGCCAGGGAGGTGGTCCAGTCGTGAAGGTGAAGCACCCTCGGCCTCCACTCCCCTGAAAGGGCCAGCTCCACGGCGGCCAGTGAGAGGAAGGCGAAGGGCAGTGCTGTGCCGGCGTCGAGGTTTTCCGGGTAGACGGCGGGGTTTGAAAAGAGGTCCGGCTCCTCGAGCAGGTACACTGGCACGCCTCCCACTTCGACGGCCCGGAGGCGGGAACAGACCCGGCGGCCGCCGAGGGAGACGCATACCTCTTCGGGCCCGGGGAGGGGGCGGGCTCCCAGGTCCCCGGCCTTTTCAGCCACGCCGGGCCACGCCGGTGTAATCACCCGGGCATCGACGCCGAGCCGCCGCAGGGCGCCCGGCAGGGAACCGGTCACGTCGGCCAGCCCGCCGACCTTGGATAGGGGCGCCATTTCGGGTGTCCCATGGAGAACGGTCACGCCGGAAGGATCATCAGTCCCCATCGGTGTCTCTCACGCCCAATCGTGTTTACCCTGCGATGCTATTGTACTATGGTGAATGAAGGCTCGCCACCGATGGCATGGTGTATGATCCTTTGGTGGTAAGAACTCTTGTCCCCCCATGGAGGTTGCCGATGTGAATCCCGGAGGATGGGTCTCCCTGCTGCCGATCACGGTCCTTCTGACCACCGTCCTCGTGACCAGGCGGTCCCTGGAATCGATGTTGGCGGCCATCATCGCCGGGTTCGTCCTCACCGACGGCCTGGCCTTCTTTCCCTCGATGCTGGAGGCGATAAGCCGGGTGATGCAGGACCCGACGATAGGCTTCGTGATACTCCTCTGCTCCTCGATGGGCGCCCTCGTCGCTGTCCTCGACCGGTCGGGGGGCACCAGGGGCTTCGGCGACAGGGTGTCATCGTGGGTCTCCACCCGGCGGGGGGTCCTGTTGGCCACCTGGGTCATGAGCCTCTTCATCTTCATCGACGACTTCCTGATCAGCCTCACCTTGGGGACCTGCATGACGCCGTCGGCGGACCGCCTCAAGGTTCCCAAGGAGATGACGGCCTACGTGATAAACTCCTCCGCCGCCCCGGTGGCCTCGCTGGTGCCGATATCCGCCTGGGCCGTCTTCATAGCCGCCCTGCTGGAGAAGCAACTGGGCCTGCCGGCTGGCGAGGGCCTGGCGCTTTTTATAAAGACCATACCCTTCAACTTCTACGCCTGGTTCGCCTTTTTCATGGTGCCCCTGGTGGTGGCCGGCGTCGTCCCTGTCTTCGGCCCCATGAAGCGCGCCGAGGAGCGGGCCAGGACCACCGGCGTGCTGGCGCCGCCTGGATCGGACCTGATCGCCATGAGGAAGCCTTCAAGCGGCGGGGTCGAGGTGCCCGAGGGTAAGGCCCGTAACCTGGTCCTGCCCCTCCTGGTACTGATAACGGCCACCATGGCCTTCGGTGTCAACCTTTACAAAGGGGCCTTCACCACCCTTTTCTTTTGCGCCGTCTACTACCGCCTCCAGGGGGTCATGACCGTGCCGCGTTTCACCGGGGCCTGCCTGGAGGGGATAGGGAACATGGTGTTCCCCATCGTGTTCACCTGCCTGGCCTTCACCTTCAACCAGGTCAACTCGGAACTGGGGCTCATACCCTACATCATCGGCAAGGCCGCCCCCCTGCTCTCGCCGGCCCTGTTCCCCCTGGTCATCTTCGTGATCCTGGGCCTCGTGGCGTTCCTGGTGGGCATAAGCTGGAGCCTGTACCTCATTGCGTTCCCCCTGGTGATACCCCTGGCGCAGGCCCTGGGGGCGGACCTCGTCCTGGCCGTGGCGGCCACCATCGCGGCGGGGACCTTGGGCCAGCACTGCTGCTTTTATTCCGACGGCACCATCCTGGTGTCGGCCGCGACAGGGTGCGACAACATCAGCCACGCCCTGAGCCAGCTGCCCTTCGCGATGATCGCGGCGGGGCTGGCCTGCGCGGCCTTCCTGGCGGCGGGGGTCCTGTCGATCTGACAGGAGATGGCACCGGACCGGGCCGGAACCCTGGGGAAGCGGCGTTCTTGCCGCCTTTGGGGCGCCAATCTATAATGATGACAAGGCATCAAGATAAAAATAAAAATGGACCGCCGAGGGAGGGTTAACGATGCACGCCATTAGCAGGATCCGGGCCTTCAGGCTTTTGTTCGGTCTTCTCCTTTTGACCCTGGCGCCGGCGCTGTGCCTCGGCGCAGACGTCGAAGGCAGCAAGGATTCGCCGCTGCTAAAGCGCTACGAGGGGTCCTTCATCGTCAAGTACTCCATGAGCGAGTTCGACAGCACCGTCATCCCCCTGGGCCCAATCGCGCGGGAGGACGGCAGCTACAAATTCTCCGCTTCCAGGAAGGAAGAAGGCAGGACGACCAGGCTCCTCTACCTCATCCCTGAGGGGCGCAGTTCGCTGGAGATCCTGCGCAATTACGAGGGCGAACTGAAAGGGTTGGGCTACGAGATACTCTTCTCCGGCTCCGGGGAGGAGTTGGGCCCCCACGACAGCTTCGCCGAGACCCTTTACGAGCAGGACAGGCACTACCCTCTCCACGGTGGTCAGAAGACCAAGAAGCAGCAGTTCCTTTCGGCCCGGCTCGCAAGACCCGCCGAGGGCGACGTCTACGTGACCGTCTTCACCCTGGAGAACCACTTCTGGGGGGCCGAGACGAAGCTGGAAAAGGGCAGGACCTACGCCCGGGTGGACATCGTAGAGACCAGGCCGCTGGAGGCCAGGATGGTGGTCGTGACCTCCGAAGAGATGGCCAAGGGAATCGAGGAGACCGGGAAGATAGCTCTCTACGGCATCTTCTTCGACACCGACAAGACCGACATTAAGTCCGAATCGGTGCCGGCCCTGGAGGAGATAGCCAAGCTGATGAAGGCCTCGCCAGACCTGAGGGTGCTCGTGGTCGGGCACACCGACAGCACCGGTGACAGGGAGTACAACATGGGGCTTTCCCGGAGGCGGGCCGAATCGGTGGTGAAGTACCTCCAGGAGAAATTCCAGATCCCCTCGTCGCGGATGATCCCCGCCGGCGTGGGCATGCTGGCCCCGGTGGCCACCAACAGGACCGAGGAAGGCAGGGCTAAGAACCGCCGCGTCGAACTCGTAGAATTCTAAGGCGGGGTCAGGTCTACACTTTTGACTAAATGCAGTTCAAGAGCGGGGTCAGGTCTACACTTTTGACTAAATGCAGAAAATCTGGCTGGATAAGGCATCCGTAAGACGATGAGGCCCCAAAAAGTCAAAAGTGTAGGTCTGACACCTATGAAGAAAAGGCCTGCTTTTCAGCAGGCCTTTTTTGCTGTCCGGCCACAATTTAATTTCGTGTATATTGACACCCCACCCCGGCCAATGCTATATTCCCGAGCAATATACTCTCAAAGAGGCAATAAAAATCCCTCTTTTTTAATTTCGATTTATTGACCCTCGCTGACCCGGAGCCATTCAAGGGAGAGGAGGTGGCCATCCCTACCTTGATCTATTTCTCAATCCGGATCCTCCGGGAAAGAGGGCCAGTTGTAACCGGGTAATAAATAACAAGAGGAGGGTACGAAATGAGTTTGACGCGGAACGAGGAGTATCAGAAATGCCTGGAGCACCTTGATGAAAAAGAGGTGGTAGAGTTCCTCTCGGAACTTATCAAGGTGGACAGCGTGAACCCTCCGGGAAATGAAAAGAACGCGGCACTGCTGGCGTCCAGGAAGTTGGCGGAAAGCGGGATATCGTCCGAGGTGATGGACGTCGACCGCGAGGAACTCAACAGGGCTAACCTTTACGCGAAAATGGGCGATACCTCCCAGGGGCCTGTACTTCTTTACAGCGGGCATTTCGATGTAGTCCCCGCCGGGGAAGGGTGGGTTCATGACCCCTTCGGTGCGGAGATCGAAGGCGACCTGATGTACGGCCGCGGGACGAGCGATATGAAAGCCGGGGACGCCGCCATGATCATGGCCATGTGCATTCTGAAAAGGGCGGGCGTTCCACTCAAGGGCACCCTGGCTTTCCTTGGCACAGCCGGTGAAGAAACGGGCCTGGTCGGCGCAAGGGCCTTCGTTGAAAAGTATGGCGCGGAAAAGATCGATGCCCTCGCCATCAGTGAGGCGAGCGTCGGAGATATTTATATCGCCCAGAAGGGTGCCCTCTGGCTCCGGTTCATCTCCAAGGGCAAAAGGGCCCACGGAGGCCTGCCTGAGGAGGGCGTGAACGCCCTGACGAATATGATCAAGTTTACGGAAAGGCTCCAGGAAAAATTCAAATTCATGGTCAAGGAAAGCAAGCTGCTCACCCCGCCGACCTTGAACCTGACCGGGATGCACGCCGGTGAACTCACCAATATCATCCCCGACCACTGCGAAGCCGTAGTGGATATAAGGACCATCCCCGGGAACCCCCATTCCGAACTCCTGGCCCAGGTCGAGGAGATCCTCGCCGAGGTCAAGAAAGAAGACAACACGATCGATATCTCAATAAAGGTGGAGTTGAACCTTACCTCGATAAGCACAGAACTCGATCACCCCTTCATTCAGAGCGCCATCGAGTCCTATAAGGGGGTCTTCAACAGGCAGCCGGCGATAAAGGGCGTTACCTACGGTACCGACGCTGTCCCCTTCAGGGAAGTCAACCCCGACCTGCCGCTGGTGATTTACGGTCCCGGAGACTCGACGAGGAATCACAAACTCGACGAGTACGTCGAGATATCGAGCGTCATCGATTCGACAAAATTCTACATCGCTCTTGCCCTTGAGTATTTGAAATAGCTTCGTCCGCCCCATGGGTCCCGGGACGCTGGGATTTCCATGAATTGAGCGCTTAAAGGGGTGATGCTTTTGGAATTCCTGGTCGCCTTCATCGATGGCGTCAATAAGCTGAACGATTGGGTGGGCAGGGTGGTGGGCTACCTCGTATACCCGATAATGTTCGTCCTGGTCTACGAAGTGGTGATGCGTTACGCCTTCCATCGTCCCACCATATGGGCCCATGAAACATCCTGCATGCTCTACGGGGCCCACTTCCTCCTGGGAGGCGCCTACGCCCTCGGGAAGGACGCTTTTGTAAATGTTGAAGTCTTTTACCAGTCTTTCAGGCCCAGGGTCAAGGCCATCGTGGATCTTTTCACCTGGACCATGTTCTATGCCTTCGTGGGGACCCTGCTTTGGAAGAGTATTCCCTGGGCCTATGCGAGCCTCAGAGTAGGTGAATACTCTGAAAGCGTCTGGGGCCCTCCCCTCTGGCCCATCAAACTGACCGTGCCGCTGGCGGCCTTCCTGATGTTGCTGCAAGGGATGACCAAGACCATCAAGGATCTTCATTTCGCTTTAACGGGGCGAGAGCTGATCACGGCGGCCGAGGACAGTACCGGGCCCGACAATTGAGGTGATCCCATGGACATAGGGTTTATTTCGATCCTTCTGTTTGGTGGCATGTTCTTCCTGCTGTCACTGGGTCTCCCGGTGGCCTTCGTGCTTGGCGGCCTGGCTACGTTATTCACCGCCGTTTTCTGGGGACCCGAATCCCTTTTCATCGTCGTGGCCAGGACCTTTGCCATGATGCAGACCACGACCCTGGTGGCCGCTCCCCTTTTCGTCCTGATGGCCACGGTCCTGGAACGATCCGGTGTGGCCGAGGACCTCTTCGAGGTCATGTACCGATGGATAGGTTCCATCAAGGGAGGACTGGCAGTGGGGACCGTCCTGGCCTGCACGATCATCGCCGCCATGTCGGGAATAGCCTCGACTGGCGTGGTCATGATGGGCGTCATGGCCCTCCCCGCGATGCTCAAACGCGGTTACGACAAGAGACTGGCCACGGGCTGCATCCTGGCCGGCGGCGTCCTGGGGCCTCTCATCCCTCCGAGCATCTCCCTGGTCCTTTACGGCACCATCGCCAAGGTTTCGATAGGCGCTCTCTTCGCCGGCGGTATGGGAGCGGGGATCCTCTGTTCCTTCCTGATAATCGCCTATATCCTGATCCGATGCTATATAAACCCCGAACTGGGCCCCCCTATCCCGCCCGAGGAAAGATTTGACCTGAAGGCCAAGGTGGCCTCTCTCAAAGGAGTGATCCTGCCGCTCCTCCTCATCGGGGCTGTCCTGGGATCGATCTACAGCGGTATCGCCACGCCGACCGAGGCGGCGGCGGTGGGGGCATTGGGCGCCTTCATCTGCAGCGCCATCCACCGCAGGCTCAATTGGAAACTAATTTCCGATGTGGCCAAGTCGACCATCCAGGTACAGGGCTTCATCATGTGGATACTGTTTTCGGCCCAGGCTTTCGCTTCGGTCTACATGGGGCTGGGTGCCGCCACCCTGGTGACGAGGCTCGTCGAGACCTACGAGATCGGCTGGTGGACCATGCTCATATCCATCCAGGTCGTCTGGTTCCTCCTGGGATGCGTCATCGACGCCTGGAGCATCCTGATGATAACCCTGCCCATCCTGATGCCCCTGATCCCCATCTACGGTTTTGACCCCGTGTGGCTGGGCGTACTGTACGCCGTCAACACCCAGACGGGCTACCTGACGCCGCCCTTCGGAGCCATGCTGTTCATGATGAAAGGCATAGCCCCCAAGTCGGTCACAATGAGGGATATTTATAATTCCATCACCCCCTTTGTGATCACCCAGCTGGTCTGCCTGGCCCTGTGCATAGTCTTCCCCGCGGTCATAACCTGGCTCCCCAGGCTGCTCTTCGAGTGACGGGAGCCCTGATCGATAGAGAGAAGAGAGGTGATGGGCTCTTAGAAACAGGAAGCGGTTTTTTCATTCATTCAGCTGAAAAGGAGGGGTTTTCTGTGAAGGTAAGAAGTTTGCTCTTAACAGTGATGGTTTTTGTCATCCTGGGGTTATTCGCGGCCGGTAATCTTTCACCGGCGTCGGCCGCCGATGAAGTGTTTCACTGGAAGTGGCAGGCCCACCAGACCGCCGGGTCGCTTCCGTGCGAAACCATCATCCCCCGCTTCATCAAAAGGGTCGAGGAGATGACCGGCGGAAGGCTCAAGATCACCCTGCACTACGCAGGGGAATTGGTGGAATACACGGAGGTTTTCCCGGCCCTCCAGGCAAACATGATCCAGATCGCCAATACGGGCGCCCTGTTCTGGAGGGGCTCCGTCCCCGTGGGGTGGATCACGGCCGGGAACCTTCCTCCCTTCATAACTCGTTCCGACGCCGAATTCAACGAACTCTACCACCACAGAGGCCTTGACGACCTCATGAGAGAGGCCTGGGCCGAGCATGGGATTCACTTCCTCGGGAGCCACAACGTGGGCGATACCTACTTCTGGAGCAAGAAGCCCATTAACTCGTTGGAGGACCTGAAGGGATTCAAGGTCAGGTTCTTCGGCGCCATGTCAGACGCGATGGAGCACTTCGGTGCCTCGCCCATCATGCTGCCCCACCCCGAGGTCTACATGGCCATATCGACGGGGACCCTGGATGGGGCCGGTACCTGCTGGTGGCAATACCGCGACCTGAAGCACTATGAAGTCTGCCCCTATTACATCGGCCCGCCCTGGCAGGTGCCGCAGGCCATGGAACTCCTGGTCTCCCAGAAGGCTTGGGACGCGCTGCCCCGCGATATCCAGGCCATATTGGAAACGGCAGCAATCGTCATGTCCAAGGAGTTCGCCGACCTCAACAGGATAGAGGAGCAGGAGATGTACCGCGAGTCCTTCCCGAAATGGGGCACCAAGTTCATCCATTGGAGCGAGGAAGACGTCGACAGGATAACCAAGGAGTTCTCCCTGCCCTACCTGGACAAGATAGCCGCTGAAGTAGGCCCGAAGGACGCGAGGGTCGTCAAGGGGATCGAGATCATCAAGCAGTTCATGAGGGATTACGGTTACATCGATTAATGGAGTAGGGTCAGGTCTACACTTTTGACTAAATGCAGAAAATCTGGCTGTATAAGGCATCCGTAAGACCATGAGGCCCTAGAAGTCAAAAGTGTAGGTCTGACACCTATAAAAAGGGGGCCTGCCGAGAGGCAGGCCCTTTTTGCTAGTTGAAAAGTAGGTTCGGAAGCCAGGTGACGATCTTTGGGAAGATGATGCACAAGGCCAGGCAGACCAGCTGGGTCGCCACGAAGGGCACGATGGAGCGGTAGATGTCGTTCATGGTCACTTCCTTGGGTGCTATCCCCTTTATAAGGAACAGCATCGTCCCGAAGGGCGGGGTCAGGTAGCCCGTCTGGGTGTTGACGGCGTAAAGCACGCCCAGCCACAGGGGGTCGAAACCGTAAAGAGGAAGGATGGGGAGCAGGATGGGCAAGGTTATCATCAGGATGCTCCAGGCGTCGATGACGCAGCCCAGGAGGAACCAGACGACCTGTATCCCTATCAGCATCGCCCACCACCCGATCTCGTAGGTCTCCACCAGCTTGATGACCATCCTTGAAGCACCCAGGCCCATGTAGACGGCGGCAAAGCCCTGGGCGGCGAAGAGTATCCACATCATGAAACCCTGAACCTGGATGGTGGTGTAAGCCACACTTTTTATCAGTTCCCAGTTCAGCCGCCTGTGGATGGCGCTGCATACGAAGGCGCCCAAGGCCCCCACGGCGGCGGCCTCGGTCGGCGTGGCGATCCCCGAGTAGATGGAACCCAGGACGGCTATGATCAAAAGCAGGGGAAGGATCACACCCTTGAGGGAAGCGACTTTGCCTTTCCAGTCGGCCCTCTCTTCGAGAGGGATGGCCGGGCCGAGTTCCGGGTTGATATAGCACCTTAACAATATGTAGCCGATTATCAGGAAGGAACAGAGGATCCCGGCTCCCATGCCGCCGGCGAAGAGGCCGCCGATGGAGACCTGGGCGATGGTGCCGTAAAGGACCAGGGAGATGCTGGGAGGGATGAGAGGCCCCAGGACGCCGCCGGCCAGGATGCAGCCCGTGGCCAGCCTCTTGTCGTAACCCCGCTTCAACATGGCGGGAAGGGCCATGACGCCCATTACAACGACTCCCGTCGAGGCTATCCCCGACATAGCAGCTATCAGCGTGCAGGCCAGAACGGTACCCACGGCCAAACCACCCCTGAGCCCTCCGGACCAGCGGTACATCATCTCGTAAAGGCCCTCCGCCACGCCCGAGCGCTCAAGGACAGTCGCCATCAGCACGAAGAGAGGAGCCGCCACCAACGTCGTCGTGGACATCATGGAAAAGGTCCTGGCCACGATGATAAAGAGCGACTCGGGGCCCCAGAAGACGGCGGTGAATACGGTGGCCAGGCCACCCAGGACAAAAGCGACGGGAAGCCCCAGGGCCAACAGGAGGAACATGCCGCCGAAAAGAAGGATGGAGATCATCTCTATACCCATGGGTCCACCTCAATTCCCGCCCGTGGCTTCCGCGTCGGCCGCGGCGATGATCTCCCGCCCCGTAAGGGCGAGGTGCAGGTCCTTGATCGTCTTCGTCACCCCCTGGAGCAGCATGAAGACGGCGGCGATGGGTATGGTCCACTTGATCGGCCAGAGGAGGGGGCCCCAGGTACTGTCGCTGAACTCGTTCACCCTCAGGCTCTCCCAGGCCCAGGGGAGGCTCTTCCAGAGCATGACCCCCACGAAGGCGTAGAACATGGTCCAGGTGAAAAGGTCGATGATGGCCTTCACGCGCTTGGGAAATTTCATGTAGAAGACCTCCACGTTGACGAAAGCGTTGTGCCGCAGGGCGTAAGCCCCGCCCAGGATAAAGTGGGCCCCGTAGAGCATGCAGGAAGTCTCGTGGGCCCAGATGGTGGGCCTGCCAAAGGCATACCGCATCATCACCTCGTAAACCAGGACGAGCATCGTCGGGTAAACGAGAAAGGCCACCAACTTGCCCATCCGGTCGTTGAGCTTCTCTACGGTCATGATGAAACCGGCCAGATTATTCAATCGCCTCACCCCATTGTAGGCATCGATTTCCGAGGGACTGTAAAAAAGAACCCCCCTCCCCTGGGTGGAGAAGGGGGGTGCTCAAGACGGGTCTCTGGCGTCAGTCGATGTAACCGTAATCCCTCATAAACTGCTTGATTATCTCGACGGCTTCGGCAACCCTGGGATCCTTCGGCCCCTGTTCCGCTGCCACCTTGTCCAGGTAGGGCAGGGAGAATTCATCGATTATTCTCTTCACGTCTGCATCGCTGAATTCGATGTAGGTCGTGCCCCACTCGGGGAAGGACTTGTTGAACATCTCCCGCTCCTCCATGGTGACGGCATCCATGTAATCCTGGTTGAAAACATGGGCGGCCGTCTCGACCATGGCCTGGATGTCCTCGGGAAGTTCATCCCAGGCCTTTTTGGAGGCCCAGAGCTCCATTCCCTGGGGTACCTGCATGGCGGGCCCTATGAAGTAGGGGCACACTTCGTAGAGCTTGAGGTCACGGTAAAGCCACCATGCCGTACCGCTGCCGTCGAGGGTCCCCGTGGCTATCGCCATGTAGGTCTCGGGGTGCGGAAGCATGACCGGTGCGGCCCCGAAGTGCTCCACGAAGTCCGACATGGAGCCGAAGAACCTCACTTTGAACCCCTTCAGGTCCTCCAGGGTCCGGATGGGTTTTTTGCTCCAGAAGTAGGTGTTGCCCACGCTGTGGCTGCCGAAGTATTTGATACCCCTCTCCTCAAGGGCCTCATTCACCAGCCGGTCGACCCCCCGGTGATGGAAGAGTTCGTTGAATTCGTCGTTGGTCCTGGTGATGAAGGGCGGCATGTTGGGCGCCGAGACCCAGCCCATGGGGATGGAGCCCCGGAAGAACAGGGTGCTGGTGTTGGAGATCTGGATCATGTTGTCCTGCAGGGCCTTGTCCACCTCGGCGTAATCGACCAGTTCCCCGGCGTAGTGCAGGCTTATCTTCAACCTGCCGCCGGACATCTTCTCCACCCTTTCGATGAAGGGCTTGATGACCCTCTCGACCGCGAGTGACCCGGCGGTGTGGTGGCTCTGGAACTTCCAGTGGAAGACCTTATCGGCGGCCGCCGAGGGCCCGGCGACGGCGAGAAGGCCCATGACTATGGCCACCACGCTGACCAGCGCTACCAGCTTCTTCTTTCCCACCCGATTCATCTCCTCTCTCTTTTTCATCACTTTTTCAAAGGCCTGTTCTTTCCGAATCTTCGTTAGGACCTGGGGCCAATAAGGTTAATCAGGACGTCGATCGCACAGCTCGACGGACCCTTCCTGTTATAAAAGCCCCTCCCCCCTTTTGCGGATCACCAAGGCCGCATGAGGCGACAACGAAATGGTGGGATAATACTTTACCTCGTTCTGGGGCTATCGTAAATTAAAAAAGGAGAGGCGTCAAGAAAAAATTTTCAATTCCCAATATTCAAAAAAGGACGACTCACTGCCAGGTCAGGGCGAAATTGGCCATAACGGCGGAACCTATCCAAAACACGGTTTCATCCAGGTCAAACTTCGAGTGGTGATGAGGGTAAACTGTCCCTTCTGCTGGGATCGAGGGGAGGAAGAAAAAGGACCCCGGCACCTTTTCAAGGAAGAAGGCCATGTCCTCGCCCCCCATGGTCGGCTCTGCGATAGCCGCAATGGAACCCTCCCCCACAATATCGGCGGCGGCTTCCCTGAGTTTTTCGGTGATCCCTTGGTCATTGATGAGGGCCGGCGCCCCGAGGGTCAGCCGAACATCGGCCCGACCCCGCATACCCAGGGCGACGCCCTCACAGACCGCCTTGATCCGTTCGGCAAGCATGGAACGCGTTTCCGGGTCCAAGCTCCGGATCGTCCCTTCCATGGTGCAGGTGGAGCCGATGATATTCGGCGCGGAGCCTCCTTCTATCCTGCCCACCGTCACGACCGCTGGGGCCAGGGGGCTCTTCTCCCGACTCACGACGTTCTGGATGGCCGAAAAGGCCTGGCAGGCCATGGCGATGGGATCCACCGTCAAATGGGGCGTGGCTCCGTGGCCCCCCTTGCCCTCGAAGGTAACGGTGAACCAGTCGGCGGCTGCCATGAGCGCTCCATGTCGGTAGCCCACCATCCCCGAGCGGAGACCTCCCCAGAGGTTCCCCGTGTGGAGCCCGATGATGGCGTCCAGGGGCGGATCCTCCAGCACACCGTCCCTGATCATCGCCAGGGCACCCTCGGAGTCCTCCTCGGAGGGCTGGAAGATCAGCTTCACCGTCCCGGCGAGGTCGTTTCTGTTCTCGGCCAGAATCCTGGCCGTGCCCAGCAGGATGGCCACGTGGGCGTCATGGCCGCAGGCGTGCATTCGACCTTCCACCGTGGAGGCGAAGGGCAGCCCCGTCTCTTCCTTGACGGGGAGGGCGTCCATATCGGCCCTCATCCCCAGCACCTTACCGGGCTTTTTACCCCTGACGAGGGCCGCCACGCCGTGGCCTCCCACGCCGGATCGGATCTCGTCGATGCCCATCTCCCTTAGCCGCTCAACGACGAAGGTCTCCGTCATGGGAGTATGGAGTCCCAGTTCAGGATTTTGGTGGACCTGGCGCCTCCACCGCACGATCTCGCCGTTGAGGGCCTTTGCCCTCTCCTTGATGTCCACCATGAAGGACCCTCCTTTTGTGGTGATTCTATCTTTTCAATGCCCCGGTGTCGCCTCGGGCGCCGAAGTAGTCGGCCACAAAAGCCGCCAGGAGTTCCACCCCCGTCGGTAGGGCGTCGTCGTCAACGTTGAAACGGGGAGAATGGTGAGGGTTATCGGTCCCCTTCAAGGGGTTGCCGCAGCCGAGAAGAAAGAAGACCCCGGGGATCTTCTCCTGGTAATAGCTGAAGTCCTCCGAGACCATGATGAGCGGCGACGCCTGGACCCGGTCTTCACCGACGGTCCTTTTCGCCGTCTCGATGAAACGGCTGGTGAGCTCCTCGTCGTTGATCGTAGGGGGAGTGAAACGAGTGTAATCCAGTTCGGCGCGGCACCGGAGGGCCGAGCAGACGCCGTCGGCGATCCGCCCGATCATGCCGGGCATGTTCGCCTGGATGACGGGGTCGAAGGTTCTCACCGTACCGGTGACCTCCACGGAATCGGGGATGATATTAAAAGCGGAACCGGCGATGAACTTGCCCACGCTCACGACCACGATCTCCTTGGGGTTCACCTCGCGGCTGACGATGGTCTGAAGGAGGTTTACGAAGGTCGTCGCCGCCAGAGTGGGATCTATGGCGTCCTGGGGCATCGCCCCGTGGCCTCCCTTGCCGTGTATCTTGGCGGTCCAGCTGTCGCAGGCGCTCATCATGGGGCCCGGCCGGACAGCCACGAGGCCCGTCTCGAGGGGTGACCAGACATGGAGCCCCGCTATGGCGTCGATGCCCTCCAGCACGCCCTCACGGACCAGGTGTTCGGCCCCGGGGTAATTCCCGCTGGTGGATCCGCCCTCCTCGGAGGGCTGGAATATGAGCCGGACCCTGCCGGGCAGCTCTTCCCTCATGGAAGCTAGGATCTTGCCGGCCCCGAGTAGAATGGCCATGTGGGCGTCGTGCCCGCAGGCGTGCATCACGCCTTCGTGGGCCGAGGCGTAGGGCACGGGGTTCTCTTCCTTAATGGCGAGAGCATCCATGTCGGCCCGCAGTGCTATGGAGGGGCCCTCCCCGCCGGCGTTAAGGTCGGCGACCACGCCGCTTCGGGTCCCCCTGAAGCCGCGCCGGATGTTCTCGAACCCCCACTCCCTTAAGAGGGCCTCGATCTTATCGCTGGTCCCGACCTCTCCCCAAGCCGTTTCGGGATGACGATGGAAGTGGTGGCGCAGTCCCGTCACTTCATCGCGCATACTTTCGGCCAAGACCTTGATCCTTCCTCCGACCAAAGGAACTCCCCCTTTCAACGTCCTAGGGCTATCTCCCAGAGGTAGAGGGACGCCGTGGACCCGTAGGGGGAGTAGCGCCTCGCGTAGCGCCGGAAGGTGTCGTCGTCCAGCGTCTTCCGGCCGTAAAGAGTCATCATGCCGCGCCGTATCGCCAGGTCGCCCTCGCTCACCACGTCGGGGCGCTCCAGGGAGAAAATGAGCAGCATCTCAGCCGTCCAGCGGCCCACTCCCCTCAAGGACGACAGCCGCTGGATCACCTCGGCGTCGGGGAGGTCACCCAGGGCCTCGAGGTCGACCTCGCCTTCCGCCACAGCACGGCTCGACTCCTTTATGTACCCCGCCTTCCGGAAGGAGAGCCCGCACTGCTGGACCTCTTCCAGCGTCGCGGCGTCGAGCCTCTCGGGTGTGATCTCTCCGAAGCGTTGCTTCATCCGGGCCCAGACGGTGTCGGCCGCGGCGCTCGATATCTGTTGCCCCACGATGTGGAAGACCAGGGCCGTGAAAAGGTCGGGGATGATCTCGCACTCCACCATCCCGATCCGGTCTATCGCCGCGGCGAGCTTCCTGTCCCGGCTTTTCAGGTGGCTCAGCTCAGCGTGGCCGTAGCGGAATATCCTCATCGGCCCCCGCTCTGCCCGGAGTGGCGGGCCTCATGTTCCAGGAGCCACGATTTCAGGTTCAGCCCGCCCCCGAAGCCCACCATTCTGCCACCGGAGCCCACGACCCTATGGCAGGGGATGAATATGGCGATGGGGTTCCTGGCGCAGGCCATTCCGGCGGCCCTGGCGGCCTTAGGGTTCCCCGCGAGAGCGGCGAGGTCCCCGTAAGTGATGGTCCGGCCGTAAGGCACCTCGGCCAGTTTTTTCCAGGCCCTTTCCATGAAGGGCGACCCCTCGACCTTGAGGGGGAGAGTGAACACCTGTAATTTACCCTCCAGGTAAAGATCCAGCTGCCGGAAGGCCTCCTTCAGGAGGGGAGTCTCCTCCACGGGGACCCGAGGCCTGCCGGCGGCCTGGTTGGGAAGGTCGAGGTGGGTGATCCACCCGTCCTTTTCCTCAATGGCTATCCACCCTATGGCCGTTTCCCGCACCGAGATCATGGTCTCTCCTCCCCCAGGAATATTTTTTCCAGTTCCGCCGCGGACAGTTGGTACCCGGCGGATATCCTGCGCTCTTCTCCCGAAAGGGACGTGGTGATGCACTCCTCGGCCCGGAGGCAACCCCTTTCCCCCTCCAGGTACCCGTTGCAGACCCGCAGGACGTCGGGCGATATCTCGTCGATCAGCACTATGGAGCCGTCGCCTTCCTTGAGGCGCCCAAGCTCGACCTTCCCGTCGAGGACGTGCAGCCTCCGGGCGGCGAACTCGTCGTAGATGACCCGGGCGATATCCTTTACGAAGCCCTCTGCTAGAGCGACCTCCTCGGCTGTCATCACGCCGGCGCCCACCAGCGAATCGAAGGTTATCAGCCTGTCAACCTTCCCCTTGGTCCATGCCTCGACGACCACGGGCAGATCGGCGCAGGGCCTGACGAAGGGATAGCGCCGCCAGAAGCTCCCCATGGCGCTGTGGCGCCAGGTCCACTCCAGGTTGATGAGCGGCGCAGAGCCTGGGAACTCCGGCCCCTGCTCGGGCATACCTATCGGCACGGCGGGCTCCACCACCATGACGTCCTCGGCCACGGTGTCGATGAAATGGGTCGGCACCCCCTGCCCGGCCAGGAGCCTGAAAAAGTAGGCGGCGAATTTGCAGGCTATGGCCCCCTTGCCCGGGATCTCGCCGACGACGTTGTCGTAACCGGGGTCGAAGACGGCCTTTCCGTCCTTGTCCAGGTAGCCGGTGGCGCGGTCGGTGAAGACCAGGGCGTACTTGCCCTTGTACCTCCCCTCGGGGATCAGGTAGATATCCTTGGATTTTCCGGAGAAAAGGAAATTCTCTTTCGATAGAATTTTATCCAGTTCCATCGTTCGACCTCCACGGTAGGTATCGAAAGTCATCTTACCAGCCCGGAGCAGAATTGAAAATCCAAGAGCGGGGTCAGGTCTACACTTTTGACTAAATCCAAGTTCGGTGTCAGACCTACACTTTTGACAAACCTCTTTGTAAATCCAAGTTCGGTGTCAGACCTACACTTTTGACAAACCTCTTTGAGTTAGTCTTTTTAAGCAATTAACGGAGTCCCAGGATAAGAGATCAAGCCTGGGATGAAAGGGGCACACCGTAGAAATTCAGGCCGGGTAAGGAATCCTGGCTGGGGTGGGCAGGAGGGTTAAACCTGAAAACGTCAGAAAGTTGCCAAAAGTGTGGAAAAGTCAAAAGTGTAGACCTGACCCCGATCAGAAGGAGCGGATGAGAAACTCTTCCCCTTCCCAGGGGACCATCGTTATTTTCCCGTCCCGGAGCATCCCCTCGACCAGGCCCCACCTGGCCCCAGTCCTGGCAAGGAGCGCCTCCACCGCGTCCCTTCTCATGGGGTGGACGGCCGTTATGTCAAGGATATCGGCCTCGGGGTCACCCGTCGAGGCGAAGGCGTTGCCCTCGTACCCCGTGAGCAGTTCCACTCGCCCCACATGCCCCGAGAAGATATTGAAGGCCCTCAGGAGCGATCGCGGCGCGGGGTGCTTCACCCACTTCTGCGCGGGAGGCCTGGTGGGTATCGAGACATAGGCACAGCGGGGATTCAGCCTGCCGATATGCTCCGCCGTGGCGCTGAGGCTTTCCTCGGTGTCGTTGAGGCCCCGTACGAGCATCGTCTCGGTCAGCAGTATTCCCTTGAAGTCCTTGGCGAACTGAAGCGACCCCTCCAGGATGGCTTCCAGGTCCAGTGAGGGGTGCGGGCCGTTGACCTTGAGCCAGGTTCCGGGCAGGACCGAGTCGACCTTGAGGGAGACCAGGTCGAAACCGGCCAGGTCCCTCCGGACGTCCGCCCTGCCTGTCAGCGAGGCGTTGGTGATGATGGCCGTCGGTATACCGTGGGCACTAACAATACGGCGGGCTTCGGAGAGGTTCTCGTCGAGGGTGGGCTCGCCGTCGGGTACAAAGGTCACGTAATCGACCCTCTCTCCGCCAGCCCGGACCTTTTCCATGCGCTCGTCCAGTGCTTTACCGATCTCGCTGGGGTCGAAGAAGGGTCCCCTGGTCGCGGTGAACTTGGTCGTGCGACCGATCTGGCAGTACACGCAGGAGTAACTGCACGTTTTCGGGGGTATCGAGTTTATTCCTATGCTCCTTCCCAACCGCCTCGATGGTACCGGACCAAAGGTGGGCATCGTGACACCTCCCTCTTTTGAATTTTAAGATCATCGAAAGTATGAGAGAAGGGCCAGTTGAAAGGGATAACCCTGGCAATCTGGAGGCGTCCGAAAAACAAGGGCGGGGTCAGGTCTACACTTTTGACTATTTTGAAACTCTTATCCGGCCCGGGTATCCCCGGAGGATCTCAGATATTCCCAACTTGCCGACTTTTCCCAAAACCCCCGATCATCTGTCAAAAGTGTAGGTCTGACACCTAGCGCGTTCGGAGGCAGGCGAGTTATCTTTAAAATCGTCAGAAGGTTGCCAAAAGTGTGGAAAAGTCAAAAGTGTAGACCTGACCCCAATGCCTTGACAGGGCTGCCAAGGGAGGATAGAATGCCCAGCAATTAGCAGACGCCCGATAAGGCAAAGGAAAGGAGGAGGCCCGTGAGAGCATCGGTACCGCAGGGAAGTAACGCGATCATGATCGCCATTCTTGCGCTCGCCCTTACCCTCGATTTCGGGTCCCCTCCTGGGACGCCGACGGGCTAGTGCCGTCTGGCGGCATTCCAGGGCCGGGACCCTTTTTCAGGGGCCCGGCCCTTTTTTATTCTTTTTCCCGCAGGGGAGACGAAAGAAGGGAGGATCGCGTTACATCCACAGGGTCTTTCCGGTGAAACAACACCGGCCTTCTCATGATCAGAAAAAAGGCCAAGCTCTTTAGAGCGCGAAGGAGAGTGAGATCGTAATGGGAGAGGACTATGTCAGGATTTTCGACACCACCTTGAGAGACGGGGAGCAATCGGCCGGGATCAACCTGAACACCGCCGAGAAGCTGCAGATAGCCTACAGCCTTGCCCGAATGAATATCGATGTCATCGAGGCGGGTTTCCCCGCCGCTTCGCCGGGAGACCTGCAGGCCGTCCAGGAGATCGCCAGGAATATCAAGGGTCCCGTGATCGCCGGGCTGGCACGGACCCGAACAGGGGACATCGAGGCGGCCTGGGAAGCCCTCAGGGACGCTGAAAAACCCCGGATCCACACCTTCATCGCCACCAGCGACATACACCTGGAGCACAAACTTCGGATGTCCAGGGAACAGGTCAAGGAGGAAGTTCGAAGAGCCGTATCCCTGGCCAGGAGTTTCGTCGACGACGTGGAATTTTCCGCCGAAGACGCCAGCCGCTCCGACCTGGATTATCTCTGTGAGGTTTTCCGCATAGCCGCCGAATGCGGCGCCACGACCCTCAACATCCCCGATACGGTGGGATACTCCCTGCCGGAAGAATTTTCCCGCTTCGTCGCCGAGATCATCGGAAGGACCGATGTCGGTGACGATGTCGTCTGGTCCTGTCACTGCCACAATGACCTCGGGTTGGCCGTGGCCAACTCGCTGGAGGCCGTGAGGCGGGGCGTAAGGCAGGTGGAATGTACCGTCAACGGGATAGGGGAACGGGCCGGTAACGCTTCCATGGAGGAGATCGTCATGGGATTGAGAACCAAGAGATCCCATTTCGCGGTCCAGACCAGGGTAGATACCGCCGGCCTCTGCGGGCTGAGCCACCTGGTCTCGAGCCTTACGGGGTTTCCGGTCCCTCCCAACAAGGCCATCGTGGGAGCCAACGCCTTCGCCCATGAAGCGGGAATTCATCAGCACGGTGTGCTGTGCAACAGGGCCACCTACGAGATCATGAGACCTGAGGATGTTGGGGCCGGGACGAAGCTGGTGCTGGGGAAGCATTCCGGGAAACACGCATTCCGCAAACGGGTGGTCGACCTCGGCTTCGACCTCACCGATGAACAGGTGACCCAGGCTTTCCAGCTCTTCAAGCAGCTCTGCGACCGTAAAGAGATGGTCACCGATGGAGACCTCGAGGCGATGATCGTCGACGAATTCTTGACCAACACCAATTGCAGGCGTTTCTCGCTGGAAGGATTCTCAGTGCAGGCCACCCACGGTGCGGGGACGGCGACCATTACTTTATCGGAGAACGGGACTACATGGAGCGACGCCGCCACGGGCAACGGTCCCGTCGATGCCGCCTACGCGGCCCTGAAGCGGCTTACCAAGCTCGAACCGATCCTGACCAGTTACCGCGTGCAGGCCGTGAGCCACCGGTCGGACGCCGTCGGCGAGGCTCATATCACCCTTGCCCTGGGGGAAATATCCGCCCAGGGACGCGGGGCCAGCACCGACGTGATCGAAGCCAGCATCAAGGCCTACGTGAACGCTATCAACCGCCTGCACCAGGTGGCGGCTTCGAAGGGAGTGACCATCAATGGCGATGACCTTGGCCCAGGCGATCCTGTCCAGGAAGTCCGATAAGGCTCCCGAGGAAGGAACCCTTTGCCGCGTAAGGGTAGACCTTGCTTTCGCCAATGATATAACGGGGCCGCCGGCGATACGTTCTTTCAAAGAAATGGGGGCGGAAAAGGTCTTCGACCCGGCGCGTTGCGCCGTGCTGCCCGATCATTTCACACCCAACAAGGACATCGCCGCCGCCGAGCAGGCGAAGGAAGCCCGGGATTTCGCCCTCGAACAGGGAATGCTCTACTGGGAGCAAGGCCGGGTGGGCATCGAGCATGCTTTCCTGCCGGAACAGGGACACATCCTGCCGGGTGAGATCATCCTGGGGGCCGACAGCCACACTTGCACCGGCGGGGCCCTCGGCGCTTTCGCCACCGGAGTGGGCAGCACCGACCTTGCGGCCCTCTGGGCGCTCGGTGAGACCTGGTTTCGGGTGCCTTCCACGATAAAGGTCCGTTTCGAGGGGGAGAAGCCCGAAAACATCGGGGGCAAAGACCTCATCCTGGCCCTCCTTTCCTTGATCGGCGTCCAGGGGGCCCGGTACAAGGCCCTGGAATTCTCGGGGGAGGTAGTGGAGCGCCTGCCCATGGATGACCGTTTTACCATCGCCAACATGGCCGTGGAGACTGGGGCCAAGGCGGGGCTCTTCGCCCCCGATAAAACAGCCCTGGACTGGGTGACGCCCCGGGCGGCGAGGAGCTTCGAACCCGCCTTTCCCGAAAGGGGAGCCCCCTACGAGAAGGAAATATTGGTGGAAGTATCGGAGATGACCCCCTTGGTGGCGCTCCCCCACTCTCCGGCCAACGTCCGCCCCGCCCTCGAGGTGGGCCCCATGCCGGTGGACCAGGTGTTCATCGGGTCCTGCACCAACGGCCGCCTCACCGATCTCGAGCAGGCCGCCCGGGTCCTTCGGGGGAGGGAGGTCCACCCCTCGGTGCGCTGCGTCGTGATCCCCGCTTCCAGGGAGATCTTCGCCGACGCTCTCCGGTTGGGTTTTATCGACACCTTTATCCAGGCCGGAGCCGTGGTCTGCACGCCTACCTGCGGTCCCTGCATAGGCGGGCACATGGGGATCCTGGCGAAGGGCGAGCGGTGCGTGTCCACCAGCAACAGGAACTTCGTCGGCCGCATGGGAGATGCCGGCAGCGAGGTCGTGCTTTCGGGGCCCCTCGTCGCGGCAGCGAGCGCCGTGGCCGGCCGTGTGGCGGATCCC
The DNA here is from genome assembly GCA_002070395.1 of Synergistetes bacterium ADurb.Bin155. Taxonomy (GTDB): domain Bacteria; phylum Synergistota; class Synergistia; order Synergistales; family Thermovirgaceae; genus 58-81. Next base: position 96,884 of record MWDE01000003.1, on the reverse strand, counting down.
TCGGAGGTGTTAGCCAATGACTAGGACGATCACTGGAAAGGCCTGGGTTTTCGGGGATGACGTGGATACGGACGTGATAATACCCGCCCGCTACCTTGTCACGTCGGACCCGAGGATACTCGAGAAACACTGTATGGAAGGACTGGTCCCCGACTTCTCCACAAGAGTGGCACCGGGCGACTTCATAGTCGCCGGCGAAAATTTCGGCTGCGGCTCGTCGCGGGAACACGCCCCTTTGGCCTTGAAAGGTGCCGGGTGCGGCGGTGTCATCGCCGCTTCCTACGCTAGGATCTTTTTCCGCAACGCCATCAACGTAGGGCTTCCCATTTTTGAGTGTCCCGAAGCGTCAAAGGCCATAGCGGAGGGCGACGCCCTTGAAGTGGACACCTCTTCGGGGACCATCACCATGACCGGCATTGGGGAGGTCTTTCATTTCTCCCCCTTCCCGCCTTTCATCGAAGAGATAGTGGCCGCGGGAGGGCTCGTCCCCTTCGTAAGGGAGGAGCTGGAAAGGAGGAAGACTCGATGACCCTGCGATCATTGAGGATCGCCACCATCGCCGGGGACGGGGTGGGCCCCGAAGTCACGGCGGAGGCTAAAAAAGCCGTCGATACTGCCGGCGGGGCCTTCGGCTTCAAGTCGGAGTGGCTCGACTTCCCCTTCGGGGGGGTTCATTACCTTGAAACAGGAGAGGTATTACCCGATGAAGCCATACAGGAGATAGCCCGGTGCGACGCGCTGCTCCTGGGAGCCATAGGCCGGCCGGAAGTGAAGCCCGGGATCCTTGAAAGGGGCATCCTGCTGGCCCTGCGCTTCTATTTCGACCAATACATCAACCTCAGGCCCTCCCGGTCGCTCCCCGGTGTGGGTACGCCCATGCCGTTCAGGAACTTCGACATCGTGGTGGTGCGGGAGAACACCGAGGATTTCTACATGGGCATCGGGGGCAGGAGCGACGGCACGCCGCTGGAATCATCCTTCCCCATCAGGAGAGGTCTCTACAGCGGAGAGGGGAACCTATACCTGTCCTTTGACAGGCCCATGGCCTGCGCCGCCCAGGTGGGCCTGGCCACGGAACCGGCGGTGCGACGGTCGACGGCGTGGGCCTGCGACAAGGCCCGGCAGAGGGGCGAGGACAGGGTGACGCTGGCTTCGAAATCGAACGCCCTCCCCATCATCTACGGTTTCTGGGAAGACGTGGCCGCCGATGAGGCAAAGAAAAAGAGCATGGCCCTGGAAGTGGTCAACGTCGACGCCCTCTGCTATCACCTGTGCCGTGAACCGGAGCGCTACGGTGTGATACTGACACCCAACATGTTCGGCGATATCGTCAGCGACCTCCTGGCCGGCCTCGCCGGGGGACTGGGAACCGCCGCCGGGGCCAATATCGGCGACGGGCTCTCCATGTTCGAGCCGGTCCACGGTTCGGCCCCGGACATCGCCGGTACGGGAAGGTCCAACCCCGTGGCGGCGGCCCTCTCGGCGAGCCTCATGCTGGAACACCTGGGAGAGGTCGAAGCGGCCAAAGCCATTGAAAGGGCTGTCCTCGACTACCTGTCCGAGGGCGGGGACGCTCTCCCCATTGAATTGGGGGGGAAGGCCACGACAACGGCGGCGGGAGACTCGATCGCCGCCGGGATCAGGGCTCGAAAGGGGTAAGCAAGGGTGAAGCCGGAGATGACCGGGGCTCCTCCAGCAACCTGGGGCCCCGGTCAGAGGCGGGCTTCCTTCCGGGCACGGACGAAGGCCCGCACAGACCGTTCGATGTCCTCGGCCGTGGTGCGGTAAGAGCAGACGCTTACCCTCATCACGAACTCGCCGTCCCACTGGGCGCTGCCGCACCAGCATTCCCCCGACCCCTGGACCAGAGCGAGGGTCCTTTCGGTGAGGCGGGGGTCGCCGCAGGAGACCAGCACCTGGTTGAAGCAGACCTCGTTGAGGATATGGAAACCCTCCCTCGCCAGGGCGTGGGCGAAAAGGACCGCCTTGTCGTGGAGGTCCTCGACCAGTTCCGCCACTCCCCGCCGGCCCAGCGCCGCCAGGCAGGCCCATAGTTCCACGGCCCGCGCCCTCCTCGACATGTCGAGGGTGTAGTGCATCCCGTCGCGATGGCCGCTCGGGGCAATGTAGGAGCCCGACACCTGGAGGGCCCCGGTGAGGGCCTCCCTTTGACGGCAGAGCACGATGCCGGAGTCGTAGGGCGCGTTGAGGGTCTTGTGGGCATCGACGGACCACAAATCGGCCAGTTCCATTCCAGCCGTGAGGTGCCTGAGCCTCGGCGACGACGCCGCCCAGAGGCCGAAGGCCCCGTCGATATGGACCCAGGCACCCGCCTCCCTGGCCCTGGGGCAGATCTCAGCGAAGGGGTCGAAGGCCCCGGAATTGACGTTCCCCGCCTGGAGTATCAGCAGCGTCCTTTCGTCCAGAGCGGGGAGGCCGTCGGGCCGTAGGCGTCCCTGCCCGTCGGTGGGGACCCGTACGAGGCGTTCCCCGCCGAGCCCGAGGATCGAGAGGGCCTTGAAGACCGTGGCATGCGCCCCGTCGCCGACGACCACCTTGAGCTCGGGAGCCCCGAAAAGACCCTTCGACGAGGCGTCCCAGCCGCATTTCGCCAGCAGGTGGTCGCGGCCGGCCGCGATGCCGCAGAGGTTGGCCGTGGCGGAGCCCCCGACGAAACCGGCAGCGGATCCTTCGGGAAGTCCGAAGAGGTCCACGAGCCACCCCTCGCAGACTTCTTCCAGGACCGACACGACCGGGGACATCGCGTAGAGGGCGGCGTTCTGGTCCCAGGCGTCGACGAGCCATTTCACCGCCAGCGAGGCGGGAACGACCCCCCCATTGACAAAACCGAAGTAGCGCCCCCCCACCTGGGCGACCGTCGCGGGCGAACCGAAGCGGTGAAGCCTGTCCAGGATCTCCCCCGGGTCGCCGGGCTCTTCAGGAAGGTCGTGGCGGAACTCCTCGAGCCCTTCGAGGTCCTCCTCTCCCGGAAAGACGGGCCGGTCGAGGACGGAGTCCAGGTAATCCTGGGCGCACCTCCCGGCCTTTTCGAGCAATCCCTTGTCGAGAGCCTGTTCGCGCATTATCGCGGAGACCTTGCCCTTTTCCTTTTTCATCCTTCGACCTCCCGGGGAGCCCTTTCCCCCTGGTATCCAGTCACCCGCCGCGACTTAAAAGACCCGGCCGCCGAGGGGGACGGGGGCCCTGTCGACGGCCAGCAGGCTGACGCTGTCCCCCGGGCCGGGGACGCCCAGGACGAGCACCTCCGACAGGAACCCAGCGATATTCTTGGGGGGGAAGTTGACCACGCAGACCACGTAGCGGCCGATCATTTCCTCGGGGGTGTAGTCCTTTTTGGCCTGGAGGCTCGAGCTTTTCACGCCTATTTCCCCGCCGAAGTCGATCCTGACCTTGTAGGAGGGGTTCTTCGCCCTGGGAAAATCCTGGACGTCGATCACTTTCCCGACGCGCATGTCGACCTTTTCGAAATCTTCATAGGTTATCACTGTTTCGTCCCCCTTCGCCGATGAAACGGGTTCATACCTCCCCGATCAGCGTTCCGTAGAACCGGAAGGCCTCCAGGATACTGTCCACCTCGCAGTTCTCGTTGACGCTGTGGGCCAGCTTGTAATCGCCGGGGCCGAAGCCGATGGTGGGTATCCCCATGCTAACCGGGGTCACGGCGTTGGTCCCGAAGTCCCAGAAGCCGTACTTCTCCGGTTTTCGCCCGAAGACCTTTTCGTGGGCCCTGTCGCAGGCCTTGGCCAGTTCGTGGCCCCTGTCGATCTCCCAGGCCTCGTGGAGCGGGGTGTAGACCAGTTCGACGCCGGTCCAGCTCTTCCTCCTGAGGACGCCTATCTCCCAGGAGGCCCTCTTGCCAGCCGTCAGTGCGTCCATCTCCCGCTTCACGTCCTCTTCGGTCTCACCGGGGACAAGCCTCCTGTCGAGGTAGATGCTGCACTCGCTGGGCACGGCGTTGAGGGAGGCGCTGACGCAGGAGATGTCCGAGAGGACGATCGTCCCGTGGGGCGGGCCGAAAGAGGCCAGGTTTTCGTTCAATTTTTCCACTCGGGTGATAATCTCGGCCATCTCGTAGACGGCGTTGACGCCCTTTTCAGGGGCGGAGCCGTGGGCCGACACGCCGTGGGTGCGAAGGAGCAGTTGGGCCTTGCCCTTGTGCCCCAGGGTCACCAGGTTGTCCGATGGCTCGCAGATGACGACGAAATCGGGCCTCAGCCCCGTTTCGGCAAAGAGCATCCTGAGGTTCACCCCGTCGCAGTACTCCTCGCTGACGGTGGCGGTCACGTAGGTGGTCCGCCCTTGGTGAAGACCCAGGTCCCGGGCCGCGGCGGCGGCATAGATCGAGGCGGCCAGGGAGGACTTCATGTCCACCGAGCCGCGGCCGTAGAGGCGGCCGTCCCTTACTTCAGCGCCGAAGGGGGGCAGTGTCCACTCCCCTTCGTCGTTGACCTCCACGGTGTCCATGTGGGAGTCGAAGAGGACGCTCCTCACCCCGCCGCCGATGCGGCCCACCACGTTGCCGGTCCCGTCGATGAAGACCTCGTCGTAGCCCAGCTCCTTCATTTTCGCCTCCACCAGCCGGGCCACGCCCTCCTCCTCCCCGGAGTAGCTCCGGACCCGTACCAGTTCGCGGGCGAATTCGATAAGGCCATCGTCGTATCCCCGGAATACCGCTTCTTGCCTTTCATCGAGCATCGTCATCACTCCCTCGCCTTCCACCACCTCCCGCCGACACCCGGTCGGACGATCGGACAGGGGGACGGTGTGCCGCTCGCGCCTCCAGGTATTAGAATAGCCCAAAAGGGATCGATCGGGGGGAAGACGATGGCAGCCGTGCTAGATAGCGTTCTCGGCGCGATAGGCGACACGAAGATCGTCGACTGCGGGAGGCTCACCCGGCACTGGGGCCTGGACGGGACCATCCTGGCGAAGCTGGAATACCTGAACCCGGGCTTCAGCAAGAAGGACAGGGTGGGCCTGCACATGGTCCTGGAGGCGGAGGGAAAAGGCTGGATAAAGCCGGGGGATACCATCGTGGAACTGACCAGCGGCAACACCGGCACGGGGCTCGCCCTGGCCTGCGGGATAAAGGGCTACCGCTTCGTGGCGGTCATGTCCGAGGGCAACTCCATGGAGAGGGCGCGGATGATGCGCGCCCTGGGGGCGGAGGTGGTACTGGTGCCGCAGGCGCCGGGCTCGATCCCGGGCCAGGTCTCGGGAAGGGACCTGGAGCTGGTCGACGAGGAGGCCCGCCGGCTGGTCAAGGAGCGGGGCGCCTTCAGGGCCGACCAGTTCGCCATGGAGGGGAACGTCTCGGGGGAGCGGATCTCCGGCGAGGAGATCTGGCGCGATACCGGCGGCAGGGTGGACGCCTTCGTGGACATGGCCGGCTCGGGCGGCTCCTTCACGGGAATCTCCAGCGTGCTGAAGGGGCACAACCCGGCGATACGGTGCTACCTGGGCGAACCCGCCGAGGCGGCCTACTTCGGGAACCCCGGAGGCAGCGGCAGCCACAAAATTCAGGGGTGCGGCTATTCCAGGGAACTGCCCCTGCTCGACCGCTCGCTGGTGGACGGCTTCATCGCCGTGACCGACGACGAGGCCGTCTCCGGCGCCCGGGCCCTGGCCCGTTTCGAGGGGATCTTCGGAGGCTTTTCGTCGGGAGCCCACGCCGCCGCTGCCCGCCGGCTTCTGGAAGGGCCGGAAAAGGGCAAGACCGTGGTGTTCCTGGTCTGCGATTCGGGGCTCAAGTACCTGAGCACGGAGTTGTACTGAAGGCCCGGCCGGAGCCCTTAGACAGGGGCGGCCGGGCGGGCGAAACACGACAAGGGAGGTGAAACCATGCCAATAGTGAGAGTGGACCTGTGGTCCGGAAAAAGCCAGGAGTTCAAGACGGAACTGGCGAAGGCCATCACCGACGTGGTGGTCGAGAAGGTCGGTTGCCCCGTGGAGGCCGTTACCGTCAAGATCGAGGAATCACCGGCGGAGAACTGGATGATCGGCGGCAAGGTGGGAGGAAAAGTTTGAAGTTAGAAGGGTAGTACTCAGACTTGCCCAAAATAGCTTTTTGTAGAAATTAAAAGTACCTCCCGCGACCTTGGAATATCATTGGTTTGCCAACACAACAAACCCCTTGGAGGAGGGGGCAAACCAATGCTAAAGGTTGCAAGCCTGTTCAGTCAAACACTTGGTCAAGTTTCGTGTGTCGATTTTTAGAAACTGGTTGTTAAACACGGTGCCGAGCTTCGTTCCAAAGGGCTTTCGTTCCTGGGTCCAGTTTGTTTCGATGCTCTTTTGTCATCTTGTTTGAGACGATTCCTTTCGTGAGATATGCCAGGGTCTTCAAAGTTGCAACGGAAAGTTCGTGCATCCGGGTGTAAACAGGAACCCGAACAAATCGACTCTCTCTTATGCCAACGAACACCGCCCAAGCGAACTCTTTGAGGATCTTTTCCGGGACCTTCTGGGTAAATTCAGGGCATCGGGCAAGCTGGGAAACATGAACAAGACCAAGTTCCGGTTCAGGAACAAACTGCTCTCTTTCGACTCGACGTCGATAACGCGCTGTCTGTCCCTTTCCCCATGGGTCAACACAGGGCCTGTATCGGCTTCGACCTCTTCCAGAAGTGGAACGAAGAAAAGGTCTTCTTCGTGACAAGGATGAAAAAATGCCTCATACGTCGCAACCTAAAGAAGAAGCGTTCCTGAAAACAGTTCGGTGCTCAAAGACGAGATTATCCGTCTTGCGGGCCTTGAAACCTGGGAGAAGTATCCGCTCCCCTTGAGAAGGATCGTGGTATGGGACGACAAGAATAAAACAGAGATCGTCCTTCTCACCGATCACCTAAGATCCAGATTCACCACAATAGGTTCCATCGACAGAGAGCGATGGCAGATAGGGGTCTTCTTCAAGACAAGTGCTGCAGAACCTCAAGGTCAAAACCTTTATTGGGGTGAGTTAGAGCGCTCTTCGCATCCAGATTTGGACAGCTCTTGTAGCTCTACTGATGATCAAGTGGCTGCACTATAGGTCAAAGACTGGCTGGTCGTTTTCAGACAAAGTCCGCCTACTGGCGGACTTTGTCTGAATCTCTTTACCTACAGGGATCTGGACGAACGGCGAGGGCGGAACCCTACGCCGTACCGCCTTTGATAACCGAACCTGAACAGTTGCGACTGGTTCTGCGGTAATATGGAGTATCGAGATATTATAGTAAGAGAAATAATTGTCAAAAATAGTCTCCCTGCCTCGGAGAAAAGGAGATTAATGTCCATGCCCAGGTTGACCGATCAGGAAAAGCAGGAAATTCTTCGCTTTATCGAGGCGGACAAGCCGCTTCCTGACAAGTACCGTTTTCTGCTCTTTGGCGAGAAACGGGAGGTTGAGCTGGTCTGGAACGGCAAGACCAATGAGGTCTGCAACATCGTTCTGCCCTTTCAGACGATAGAGCAGGTGGACGAGCCCAGGGCTGAAAACCTGGGTGATACCTCGGCCCAAGGATTTCTTTTCGACGAACGCGGCCGTCAGCTCAAGGGGTGGACAAACAAACTGATCTGGGGTGACAACAAACTGGTTCTGTCTTCGCTCAAGAACGGCCCGCTGCGGGAGGAAATTGAGGCTCAGGGTGGCCTGAAGCTGATCTACATAGACCCGCCGTTCGACGTGGGCGCGGATTTCAGTATGGATATCGAGATCGGCAGCGACACGTTCACGAAGAAACCGAACATTCTGGAAGAGATCGCCTACCGGGACACCTGGGGCAAGGGCGCGGATTCTTTCATCTCAATGATCTATGAGCGGCTGGTCCTGATGCGGGATCTGCTGTCCGAGGATGGAAGTATTTACGTGCATTGCGATTGGCGGGTGAATCATCATTTAAGACAAGTGTTAGACGAAGTATTTGGCCGTGACAGCTTTTTAAATGAGATCATTTGGAAGTATTTTTCATTCAAGAGGAAGACCGCGAAAAAGTTTCCTCAAAAGCATGACGATATCATTTCGTATCGAAATTCAAAAAATAAGTTTATCTGGCATACTCAATTCAAACCACATAGCGCTGACTATCTGAAACGATGGAAAATCGACAAGGATGGTCGTCGGTATCGCGACGACGTGAATCCTACTGCGGGAGGTACGCGAATCATCTATTTAGATGAAGTTGAAGGGGACATTGTTGATTCCGTGTGGGATAACATACCTCCAGTCAATCCTCAAGCCATTGAAAGAGTCAACTACCCTACCCAAAAACCCGAAGCACTTCTCGAACGAATAATCAAAGCCTCTTCCAACGAAGGCGACCTGGTTGCCGATTTCTTCTGTGGTTCCGGCACGATGGCGGCTGTGGCGGAAAAACTGGGCCGCAAGTGGATCGCCAGTGACCTGGGAAAATTCGCCATCCACACTACCCGCAAAAGGATGATCGGCGTACAGCGCGGATTGAAGGCCGAGGGGAAGGATTACCGAGCGTTTGAGATTCTCAACCTGGGCAAGTACGAGCGGCAGCATTATATTGGAGTCAACCCGAATCTGCGCGAGGGAGAACAAATCAGGCAACTACAAGAAAAGGAATCAGCCTTCATCGACCTTATCCTGAAGGCCTACAGGGCGGAGAAGGTGGAGAATTTCGCCTGCTTCAACGGCAAACGGGCAGGGAGGCTGGTGTCGGTGGGCCCTGTGAACCTGCCCGTTACGCGCCTTTTCGTCGAGGAGATTATTCTGGAGTGCCGCAAGAAGCAGATAACCAGGGTGGACCTTCTTGGCTTCGAGTTCGAGATGGGGCTTTTCCCCAACGTGCTCGACGAGGCGCGGAGCAAGGGAATCGACATCGCGCCCAAATACATCCCCGCCGAGGTCTTCGACAAGCGAGCAGTGGAGAAGAACCAGGTGGTCTTTCACGATGTGGCGGCCATCGAAGTGAAGCCCATCGTTAAGGAAGGTAAAAAAGGCCAACCCGGAAGCGTAGCCGTTGAACTTACCGATTTTTCGGTCTTTTACTCCCAGGATTCAATAAAACACGCCGAAGAAACGCTGGGCAACAAGGGAAGCAAGATCATTGCGGAAAAGGGACAGATAGTCAAGGTGAGCAAGGATGCACAGGGGATCGTGAGCCGCGAAGTCCTGACGAAAAACTGGACAGACTGGATCGACTACTGGGCGGTGGATTTCAACTTCGAGAGCAAGCGCGAGATTATCCGCGTGAAGAATCCGGAAACCGATGAATGGGAAGAGCAGTGGACCGGGGATTACATATTCGAAAACGAGTGGCAGAGCTTCCGCACCAGGAAGGACCGCTCGCTTGAATTGGTGAGCGTGTCTCGCGAATGCCTGCCCGGCGTGAGAAAGATCGCCGTGAAAGTGGTGGATATCTTCGGCAACGACACCATGACGATCATTGGGGTGCGGGTATGAGTAAAACGAAGAAGATTGAGGTCTTGAGCCGGGAAGTATCGTTGTATCAGCACCGCGAGGAGGATTTTATTTCTTTGACGGATATTGCCCGGTATCGCGACGCGGAGCGTGGCGACTACATTATCCAGAACTGGATGCGAAACCGGAACACCATAGAATTTCTTGGGATCTGGGAGCAGCTAAACAACCCCGATTTTAATTCCATCGAATTCGATGGAATTAGAAAACAGGCAGGATTGAACAGTTTTTCCCTGACGCCGAAACGGTGGATCTCCCAAACAGGGGCAATTGGGATCATCGCCAAAACAGGCCGCTATGGCGGCACTTTCGCCCATAAAGACATCGCTTTTGAGTTCGCCTCGTGGATATCGGTGGAGTTCAAGCTCTACCTTATCAAGGAATTCCAGAGGCTGAAGGAGGAGGAATTCAAACAACTTGGATGGGACATCAGGCGCAATCTTGCCAAGATAAACTACCGAATTCACACCGATGCCATTAAAGAAAACCTGATTCCACCGGAACTTTCGCCGCAGCAGATAAACCTGGTTTATGCCTCGGAAGCCGATGTTTTAAATATGGCATTGTTTGGCATGACCGCCAAGCAATGGCGCGATAGTCATCCGGGTGATAAGGGCAATATCAGGGATTATGCGAATACGTCCCAACTCGTGTGCCTGTCCAACCTGGAAAACCTGAATGCGCTTTTTATCCAGGAAAAGACGCCGCAGCCTGAGCGGCTCCGCAAGCTGAACCAGATCGCCATTCAGCAGATGGGAATTCTTACTACTGACACAAGGTTAAGGTTCCTTAAAGTGGGGGACGAATAATGGCCCTGCATAAAAACTTCCCACGATCCCCGCACGAAATAATAGATCCCTCTCTCCGCTGGTTCCCGGCAGATGAGGCGTTGCGGGAAAGCAGTATGGAAAAGCTTATGGCACCGCTTGTCGCCCAACTTCGGAAAAAAGTGAAGGAATTTCGCGACGCCGGATATGCCGGTGCGGCAGATACAAGCAGGAGCCTTCTCAACTGGTGGTTCAACACACCGCATCTCCTTGAGCAGTCAGACGGCACAATGGCTGAATTCCAATACTACTTCGCCCAGCGTGAAGCATTGGAAACCGTTATCTACCTCTATGATGTAGCGGGTGTGAAGGATAAGTTCGACCTGATGCGCTTTGACAGCTCTGAAGCAGTCTCCGCAGGGATGTTCGACGAAACCTGGCGGCGCTTTGTAGTCAAGATGGCGACGGGAAGCGGAAAGACGAAGGTTATGGGATTGGTCATTGCATGGAGTTTCTTTCACAAGCTTTATGAGCCCGACTCGGGCCTGTCGCGCAACTTCCTTGTTATTGCGCCCAACATCATCGTGCTTGACAGGATCTACCATGATTTCAAGGGGCTTCGCGTATTCTTCGAAGATCCAGTGTTGCCGGACAATGGTTTCGACGGCCGCAACTGGCGCGACGATTTCCAGCTTACCCTCCACAAGCAGGACGAAGTACGGGTTACCAGGCCTTCGGGAAACATCTTCCTCACCAACATACACCGTGTCTATGCCGGAAACGATACTCTTCCATCAGCAGATGACGAGGACCTTCGGGATTATTTCCTGGGCAAACGCCCTAGCGGAGCTACCACCGATTCCAAGGTCGATCTCGGCATGATAGTGCGCGATGTCGATGAACTGATGGTTCTGAACGACGAGGCACACCACATTCACGACCCCGGCATGGCCTGGTTCAAATCTATTGAGGACATTCACAACCGTCTTTTGCAGAAAGGGAGTTCTCTTGCCTTGCAGGTGGACGTTACCGCCACGCCCAGACATAACAATGGAGCGATTTTTGTGCAGACCGTAGCCGATTATCCTCTTGTCGAAGCCATTTGGCAGAACGTGGTAAAGCATCCTGTTCTGCCGGATAAACCCAGCCGGACGAAACTCTCCGAAAGGCCAAGCGCAAGATATACTGAGAAATATACCGACTATATACACCTCGGAGTCACCGAGTGGGAAAAAGCATGTAAAGAGCATGAAAAACTTGGGAAGAAAGCCATCCTTTTCGTGATGACCGACGATACACGAAACTGCGATGAGGTGGCCGAATACCTGGAGAACCGCTGCCCGGAGCTGAAGGGGGCGGTCCTTGTGATTCATACCAAGAACAACGGCGAAATTTCCGAAGCGGCTTCCGGCAAAGCCAAAGAAGAGCTTGAACTTCTGCGCAGTCAAGCCAACGAAATCGATGAGCCAACCAGTCCTTTCAAGGCTATTGTCTCGGTTATGATGCTTAAAGAGGGTTGGGACGTCAGGAATGTGACAACCATTGTCGGGTTGCGGGCCTACTCGGCAAAGAGCAATATTTTACCGGAACAAACACTGGGTCGTGGATTGAGAAAGATGTATCCGGAAGGACTTGAGGAATATGTCAGCGTTATAGGCACCGACGCCTTTATGGAGTTTGTCGAATCCATCCAGGCGGAGGGAGTACAACTGGAACGCGGGGCCATGGGGCCGGGAACGAAACCAAAAACTCCTCTTGTGGTGGAAGTGGACAGGGAAAATATGAGGAAGAACATGGAAGAACTTGATATCGAAATTCCGGTTCTGTCTCCACGCGCGTATCGTGAATACAAGGACCTTGTCGATCTGGAAGTCGGAGACATGGATTTTCAAGCCGTTGAGTATAAAAGATTCAGCGAAGAAGAGCAGAGAGAGATCGTCTTTAAGGACATTGCAAATGGAGAGATCACACATACCACAATGCTCGACAGCGCGGGAGTTGCCGATTACCGGAGTGTAATAGGATATTTCGCCCAAGTCGTGATGAAGGAATTGCGCCTGTTCAGTGGCTACGATGTGCTTTACGGCAAGGTCAAGGCGTTTGTGCGAGGCTATCTGTTTGGCAAGGAAGTTGATCTTGAAAGCGCCAACACCTTGCGCAATCTTTCGGAACTAGCCGCAACCAAAACCATCATTGAGACATTCAAGAAAGCCATCAATGATCTAATCGTGCGCGACCGGGGAGATGCGGAGATAAGAGACACGATCAGATTAAGAAATGTACGCCCCTTTGTTGTGAAAGACCAGGAATACCTGGTTCCCAAAAAATCAGTGTTTAACAGGATTATCGGCGATAGCCATTTCGAATTGGAATTCGCAGCCTTCCTTGAAAACTGTCCCGATGTCGTTTCCTTTGCAAAGAACTACCTGGCAGTGCATTTCAAGCTGGATTACGTCAATGCTGACGGCGACATTTCCAACTATTACCCCGATTTCTTAGTGAAACTGTCCGATAAGCAGGTCGTGATTGTCGAAACCAAGGGACAGCAAGACCTGGACGTCTCCCCCAAAATGATGCGTTTAAAACTCTGGTGCGAAGATATCAACAGGGTCCAATCTGATATTGAATATGGCTTCGTATTTGTTGACGAAGAAAGTTTCAGAACTTACGAACCAAAAACATTTAAGCAGCTAATAGATGGGTTCAGGAAGTATCGGAAGAACGATTAGGAAATACCTCCCCCGATAAGATTTTTGTTGGCAAACCAATGATATCCCAAAGTTGCAGGAGGCACATCTAATTAATAAAAAAAGCTATTTCGGACAAGTCTGAGCACTACCCTTCAAACTTCACACTTCACACTTCACACTTTTTTTAAAGTCCCCTCATCTGTATGCCGTAGGCCTTTTCGCAGTACTCCCGCACCACGCGGTGGGTGTTGAAGTAGCTGGCGTTCAGGGCGATGGCCCCGCGCATGACCTTGCCCCATTCATCGGGGGTATCGTAAAAGGCGGGGATGATCACTTTCTCCAGCTTTTCCAGGAGGTCGTCGAGGTCGACGGCGTCGTCGTACCGGTCATCGATGCCCTCCTTCGGTTCGGGGCCGATGCTCCACCCCGTGACGCCCTCGACGCATCCCTCGATCCACCACCCGTCCAGGACGGAGAAATTAGGGATGCCGTTGAGGGCGCACTTCATCCCGCTCGTCCCGGAGGCCTCCCGGGGCCGGATGGGGTTGTTGAGCCACAGGTCGACCCCCTGCACGAGAAGGGCGGCCTTGTCCATATCGTAGTCCTCGATGAAGACTACGGGGATGTCGGTGCCCACCATGTTCTGGGCCTCGCAGAGCAGTTTCTTCAGCACCTCCCGGGCCGGGTCGTCCTGGGGGTGGGCCTTGCCGGAGAAGATGAACTGCACCCTCCCGCCGGCGGCCTTGACCAGCCGCTCGGTGTCGCGGAGGACGAGGTCGGCCCTCTTGTAATGGGCCACCCTCCGGGCGAACCCGATGGTGAGCCTGCCGGGGTCGAGGTCTTTCCCGATCGTCGCCTTCACGTAGTCCAGCAGTCTCTTCTTAGCCGTCCCGTGGGCAAGGCGGATCTCCTCGACGGGGATCTGAGCGGCCTTGACCAGCCGCTCGGGGGCATTGTCCCACCCGGGGATGTGTTTCGTGAAGAGCCCGGCCATTTCAGGGCTCACCCACGTGAGCGAATGGATGCCGTTGGTGATGCAGTCCACGTCCTCCCTGCCGTACATGGCCCTGCTGACCTCGGCGTGTTTTTCCGAGACGCCGTTTATGTAGTGGCTGTAACGCAAGGCTATCTCCGTCATGGAGACGTCCTCGGTGGGCATCATCCTCCGTAACCGGCCGGCCATGGAGCGGTGCATCACCCGGTTCACCAGGTCCCAGCTGAAGCGGTCGTGGCCCGCCGAAACCGGCGTGTGGGTCGTGAAGATGCCCCTCTCACGGACCCTGTCGTAGTTCTCGTACCCCATCTCCCGGATGAGCTCCAGCAGCAGGAAGGCGGCGTGACCTTCGTTGAGATGGTAGTCGTCGATGTTGGAGTAACCCAGGTCACGGAGCATCCTCAGGCCGCCCGAGCCGAGGATGATCTCCTGGCACAGGCGGTAGCGCTCGTCCCCCCCGTAGAGGTACCACGTGAGTTGACGGTCCTCCGGAGTGTTGCCGTCGAGGTCGGTGTCCAGGAAGTAGACCGGGACGGTGAACCCCGTCCTCCCCTGTATCTCCAGGCACCAGGCGCGGACCTTAACGATCCGCTCCTCGATGATCACCGTGACCTCGTTGGGCAGGAGGGTCAGTTCCTTCCCTGGGTCCCACTCGACGGGCAGGGCCTCCTGGAGGCAGTCGTCGAAGGTCTGCCGGAAGTAGCCCTTGCGGTAGAGCAGAGTGACGCCCGCCATGGGCACCCCCAGGTCGGCGGCGCTTTTAAGGATGTCCCCGGCCAGGACACCCAGGCCGCCCGAGTAGGTGGGTATGCCCGCCTTCAGCCCAACCTCCATGGAAAAGTACGCCACCGTCCGGAACGACGGGTCCTGCTCCATCATGAAGCGCAGTGATACTCCGATGTTGTTGCCGTAGTTCATCTTCGGCATCCTTCGAATACCCCCTGCTCTCTCACTTCTCGGTGCGTTCATTATCTCACCCCGGGCGAGTTTTGCCTCCCCGGTGATATGCGGCCGTGTCGGGCCGATATCGCCGTCAATTCGCCGGCCGGGGCGTTCAGCAATTGTTCCTCCCTCACCCTCCAGAGCCAGTTGCCCCTGGGTTTCCCCGGGGTGTTGAGCCGCGCCTCGGCGCCCAGCCCAAGGAGGTCCTGCATGGGGTAGAGGGCGAACCTCGCCCGGGAGGAGAGGGCCAGTTCCACCATCTTGTAGGAGACGTCTCCGCCGGTCACGGCACCTCCCACCAGGGCCGACAGTTGTTCCCGCGCCAGGGGGGTCGCCTCGGATTCGAACCACCCCCGGGCGGTGTTGTTGTCGTGGGTCCCTGTGAAGACGCAGGCGTTCTCCCGGTGGTTTTGTGGGGCGTAGGGGCTTTTATCGAAGCCGGCGCCGAAGGCGAACTGCAGCACCAGGGTACCGGGGATGCCCAGGTCCCGGATATGAACCGTCACGTCGGGGGTGATGTACCCCAGGTCCTCGGCGATGAAGGGAAGCTCGGGGAAGTTCTCCCGCACCGCTTCGAAGAACGCCCCCGGCGAGGCGTCGACCCACTCGCCCTTCTCGGCGGAATCCTCCCGGGCCGGGATGGACCAGAATTTCACCAGGCCCCGGAAGTGATCTATTCGGACCAGGTCGAACAGGGCCAGCCCGCGACGGAGCCTCTGGAGCCACCAGTCGAAACCCTGCCGTTCCAGGGCGTCCCAGCGGTAGACGGGGTTGCCCCACCGCTGCCCCTTCGCCGAGAAGTAGTCGGGGGGGACGCCGGCCACCCTGGAGGGGCTCCCCGAGGCGTCGAGGTCGAAGATCTCCCGGTGGGCCCACAGGTCGGCGCTGTCGTAGCTGACGTAGAGCGGCACGTCGCCGATCACCCGGATCCCCCGCTCCCGGCAGAGGCCGTGGAGGCGCTCCCACTGGCGGAAGAAGAGGAACTGGAGGAAGACCTCCCTTTTCACCTCGTCGGCCAGGTTCCTCTTCGCCTCCTCGAGGGCGCCCCTGTCCCGGTCGCGCAGCGGTGCGGGCCACCGGTACCAGGGGAGCCCCAGGGACCTCTTCAAGGATGAAAAGAGCGCGTAGTCCTCCAGCCAGAAGGCGTTGTCCCCGCGAAAACGCCGGTACTCCTCCCCGGGGATGAGGTCGGACCTCTCAAAGGCCTTTTCGAAAAGGGCCCGCTTAAGACCGGCGGCGGCCTCGTAATCGCAGGAGCCGCCCTCCAAGGGCTGGTGGCCTTCGAGGTCCGAAGGATGGAGAAGGCCCTCCTCGACGAGGAGTTCCGGGCTGATGAAAAGGGTGTTTCCCGCGAAGGCCGAGGGGCCGCTGTAGGGAGAGTGGCCCTGGGCGGGGTCGGTGGGAGAGAGGGGAAGGACCTGCCAGAGGCCCTGGCCCGAGGAAAAAAGGAAGTCCAGGAAAAGGCCGGCTCCCTTCCCCAGGTCGCCGACGGCCCACCGGGATGGAAGGGAGGTCACAGGGAGAAGAACGCCGCAGCTCCTGCCCATTGCTTCACCCGGATTATCCCGGACCGTCATCGGTCGGCCTCCCTTGGAGGGCCGCCCGCGGTGGGGGCATTATTCACCCCAGGGGAAGATCCCTTCGGGCAGGCCGGGGTGGGCCTCCATGAGCCCCCTGAAGTAAGCGTCGTCGATGGGAGGGGAGTCCTCCTCCAGGGCGGGCACATCGGCGATGACCCAGGTATCTCCCTCCTTTTTCAGGAGCGCGAGGAAGGGCTCGTAACAGTTCAGGCCATCCGTCGACCGGGGTTCCGTTTCGACCCAGGCCCACCCGCCCTCGACGCCGAACCAGTTGAAGTCGAATTCGGCCTCGATGCCGAGGGCCTCGGACAGTTCCGCCTGGAGGGTCTCGACGATGCCCCTTCGCTCCTGGTCTTCGGCCGCGGGGGCGCACCCGCCGGCGGAGGCCGGCAATGCTGCCAAGAACGACAACAAAACCGCCAATGAAAGGATCAGGATCTTTTTCATCCCCTCTCAGCCCCTTTCATCTTGAAAAAAAGGCGGCGCTCCGGGACGGGCGCCGCCTTTAAAAATAGCCGCGAGGCTTAAAGATCTATCGTGGTCCCGACGTGGAGCTGTTCGAACCGGTCCCCCAGCACCCTGGAAAACTCGCACAGGGCGGCCAGGCCCGTGCAGTGCCCCGTGACGACCTTGCCCACGTCAAGGTCTTTCAAGGCCTGGGCGGTATCCCTGATCCTTTCCGGTGAGGCCTCGATCAGGTGGAAGCCGCCGATGGCCAGGTCAACCCTGGGCTCCGACGCGATCTCCCTGGACCAGTCGATGATGTTTATTATCCCGGCGTGGCTGCAGCCGGAGATGACTGCCAGGCCCTTCCCCCGGACCTTCACGGCCAGGGAGAGGTCGTCGCGGATCTCGTCGGGGACGACCCTCCCCTCTTCGATGTTGTAGGTCCCGATCCCCTGCTTCTCGAAGGCCCTCCTTCGGGGGACCTCGCCGGTCACGATGACGCCGGGCATGATCTCGAAGGGCTCGTCGACGAGGACCAGCAACCCTCCCGCCTCCTCTATGGCGGCGGGGCCGTTCTTCCCGGTGACGCCGATGTTGCGGATGAAGGGGTCGAAGATGTAATTGGGCCGGAACATCGTCGTGTGGGCCACCACGGGGACATTTTCCCGGCCGATGGCCTTGAGGACGTCCACGAGCCCCTCGGTGTGGTCGTAATGGCAGTGGGAGATCACGACGGCGCCGATCGAGCAGGGGTCGATGCCCAGGAGTTCCAGGTTGTGCAGTATCGGGAGGGCGGACTGCCCCGCGTCGAGCAGGATCCGCTTGCACACCCCTCCCGAAGAGGCCTCCAGCAGGATGGCTATACCGTGCTGGGCCAAGAAGGACGTCTCGTACCCGGCGTAGTCGTCGAGGACCGTGATGATCCGCGCTGAATCCAGTTCACCCTTGAATTGCATATCGCCCAACCTCCCGGGCCGCTATTTTTTGGACCGACCGGCGAAAAACATCGCCAGGGCGCCGACGACGAGGGCCGGTACCAGCCACCCCAGGCCCTGCCCCCCGAGGGGAAGTTTCGCCGTCAGGGAGCTGAAGGGGTTGTCGGCCATGCCCATGGCGCCGAGGAAATCGCCGATGCTCAGGATGACCGCCGTGACAATGGCCCCCTGGAGGGCGGGCTTGAACTTGTCGAAGTCGAAAAGGCTCCCCACCAGCAGCACTATGATAGCCGGATAGACCAGCATAAGCCAGGGCACGGTGTAGCCGACGATCTTGCCGAGGCCTATGGTCCCTATCCCGAAGCCCACGACGCTGGAGACTGCGACGATGGCCTTGTACTGCAGTTTACCGCCGGACATCTCCTGGAAGACGTCACCGGCGGTGGAGGTGAGACCCACCGAGGTGGTAAAGCAGGCGAAGGCCAGGAGGAGCGCGAAGACGGCCTTGCCCACGGCCCCGAGCACTCCCTCGGCGATCAAAACGGTGTAGACGCCTATATCGGCTTCAGGGAAGACCGTGGCGGCCGTCGCGCCCAGGTAGGTGATGCCCGTGGAGGTGACGAGGAGCGCCAGGGCGACGGCGGGGCCGATATAGAAGAGGTTCAGCGTCTGGGCGTCCTTGTTGGTGATGCCCCTCATGTGCAGTTCCTTGAGGACCCATCCCCCGAACAGGGCGGCCCCGAGGGCGTTCATGGTGTTATAGCCGTTGATAACCCCGTCGGCGAGAGGGTTCTCGCAACCCGTCGCCGGTACGGGCCCGATCGGCGAGACGATCCCCTTTATGATGAGAATAGCCATGAAGACTATCAGTGCCGGGGAAAGGACCTTGCCGAGCCGGTCGATGACCTGGGCCCTGTTGCAGGCCACCCAGTAGTTCAGGACGAAGAACACGGCCAGCGTCGCCACGAGGGGGAAGTCCGGGAAGAAGAGGGCTACAGCCATCTCGTGGGTGGCCGAGGAGACGCGGGGCAGGATAAAGACGGGGCCTATGATAAGCATGCATATCGTGGTGAATACCACGCCGAAGGCCCTTCCCAGGGTCCGGGAGCTCATCTCCAGGAGGGTCTTCTGCTGCCGCGCCACGGCGAGATAGGCCACGAGGACCCCCAGGCTATTGATGATCCCATACCCCATGGCGGCGGTGAACCAGGCCGCTCCGGCGCCCTTGCCAAGGATCGGCGGGAATATCACGTCTCCCACGCCGAAATGCCCGGAGAAAAGGGCAGCCGAAATAACCGCGAGTGCTCCGAAGGACAATAGATCCGAACGCTTTTCCATAACGCACCTACCTCCTTTTTTCGCCCGAGGGCGGATTAGATGAACATGATTATCATTACCATGAAGGGTAGATGCATCATTCTACATCCAATATAAATCCTTGACCAGCAGGGAATTCAAAAATCGGACCCCCTCCTCGAGGCGAGCCCCTTTCTGAAGGGGTGCCTGACCTCCCTCATCTCCGTCACCAGGTCGGCCAAGCCCAGGAAGACCTCCGGGGCGGACCTGCCGGTGAGGACCACCTCCACGTGGGGAGGCCTCTCCCTTATCGCCTCGGCCGCCTCCCCGGGGTCGACGAGCCCGTAGTCGGCCGCTACGTTCACTTCGTCCAGCACGACCAGGTCGTAGAAACCCGAGGCCAGGCATTCCTTCGCCAGGGACAGCCCCCTGGCGGCCTCGGCGCGGTCTTTCTCGCTCTCCTTGCCCCGGTAGACGTAAGCGGGGGTGCCGGTGCGCTCGTGGCGGACGCCGGGCAGGAAGGAGAGCCCCGCTATCTCCCCGTAGAAATCCCAGCCCTTCATGAACTGGATGAAGGCCACCTTCCCGCCGTGGCCGCAAACCCTCACCGCGAGGCCCAGGGCCGCCGTGGTCTTGCCCTTGCCATCGCCGGTGTAGACCTGGACGAGTCCCGGATCGAATATCATAGGAAATCCTCCTTTCGTTTTCGGGTCCGATCCCGACGGTCGGGGGTGCTATCGGGAGCCCTATCCATTATCCTTGTTCCGGTGGGCCACGGCCACCGGGTAAAAAACACGGTAAAGGGGTGTCCAGCGATGCGGAAAGTCCCGGCCCTCAGGGAGGGCGATACGGTCGCCTTCGTGTCCCCTTCGAGCCAGTCCTCGATGGATTCCATCGAGAAAGCCGTCAGGGTCACCGAAGACATGGGGTTCCGGGTCAAACTGTCCCGGAGTTGCTACGAGTCCGAGGGCTACCACGCCGGGGGGGACTTCATCAGGGCCGATGACATAAACAGGGCTTTCCTCGACCCCGAGGTCAGCGGCGTATTCTGCGTCCGCGGTGGTGACGGCGCCATAAGGCTCCCCCAGCGGCTTGACCTCGACGCGATCTACAGGAACCCCAAGGTGTTCCTCGGCTACAGCGACGTAACGACCCTCCACCTGGTGCTGAACAGGCCCCGGGGCTTCATCACCTTTCACGGCCCCATGCCCGCCACCGATTTCATCAGCAGTTCCTTCCCCGGCTACGTCCGCGACGGCCTCCTCAGGGCGGTCACCGATGTGGAGCCGCTGGGGGAGATCGCCCCCTGCCCGGGCGGCCCCGCCATGGAGACCCTCGTCTCGGGTACGGCCGAAGGCGATCTGACCGGCGGGAACCTCGCCCTCATCTGCGCCCTGATGGGGACCCCCTGGGAGATCGACACCCGGGGGAAGATCCTGCTGCTCGAGGACACCGACGAGCCCGTCTTCCGCATTGACAGGATGCTGACCCAACTGAGGCTGGCCGGGAAGCTGGACGACGCGGCGGGGATCGTGCTGGGCCAGTTCACCCGTATCCCGCCGAGGAAGCCGAAGGATTCCTTTACCCTGCCGGAGGTCCTGGAGGCGATCATCGTCCCCGAGGGAAAGCCGACGTTGGTGAACGCCTGCTTCGGCCACGGGCCGAGGAAGGCCACCCTGCCCCTGGGGGCGCGGGCCGTGCTGGACGGTTCTAGGTCGACGCTGACCGTGGTGGAGCCGGGGGTGGAGTGAAGAAACCGTGGATCGCCAGTCGTGAATCGGAAAAGCCAGAAGGCGCGAAAGGTCAACGGCTGCCATGACGCTGTTTTCCCTGTCCCTGGTCGTTACAGCGGCTTTTCTCCACGCGGGGTGGAACCTGGTCGCCAAGCGCGTCGCCGGCGGCGCGGCCTTCGCGTGGCTTTTCTCCCTTTTCGCCTCACTGCTCCTTTTTCCCTTCGCTCTTTACGCCTCCCGGGGCGGGGGCTGCCGCTTCGGGACGCCCCTCGTCCTCCTGGCCGCGGCCAGCGCCGCCTTCGAGGCCGGTTACTATATCCTCCTCCAGAAGGGGTACAGGGCCGGCGACCTGTCCGTCGTCTACCCCCTCGCGAGGGGGACGGGCCCGCTGCTTTCCACCCTGCTGGCGATCGCGCTGCTGGGCGAGGAGCCCACGCTGCTGAACCAGGCCGGTACGGGCCTGGTCATCGCGGGGATACTCTGGATCGCCGGGGGCGCCTCCCTCTTCAGGGACTCCCGCTCGAGGGCGGCACCCCTCCTGGGCATCGCGACGGGGGCGTGCATCGCCGGTTACTCCCTGGTGGACAGGGTGGCCGTGGGGCTCCGGTCCTTTCCCCCCGTCCTTTTTTTCTTCGCCATCATCGCCTTCCAGACGGTCCTTCTCTCCCCTCCGGCCCTCCGCGACCCCGAGGGGATCCTCTTCCAGTGGGAGCGCAACAGGAGGCCGGCCTTTTTCATCGCCCTTATGTCGGCCTCGGCTTACCTGGCCGTGCTCTACGCCCTCTCCTTCACCCCCCTGAGCCTGGTGGCCCCGGCGAGGGAGGTCAGCGTCGTGATCGGGACGTACCTGGGGACGTCGGTCCTAGGCGAGGGCGACAGGAAGCGCAGGATGACGGGGTCGGCCATCATCCTGGCGGGTATAGCGCTGCTGGCGGCGGGATGACGGGAAGGCCACCCCCGCCTTCACGACCGGGAGTGTGAGGCTATACTTGGTGAAGGAAGGCACGGCATGTTCAAAATAAACAGGGCTTCTCGCTCCTTTGGGGGCGGGACGGCCAAAAGAAGGGAAGGAAGGTCCATGAAATTCGTCAGGTATCAAAAGGCCGGTGAAACGAACTGGGGTATGCTCGAGGGCGACGTGATATCCGCCCTGGCGGGGGCGCCCTGGGTCACCAGGGAACCGACGGGGGAACAGACCTTGATCGGCGAAGTGAGTCTCCTGCCGCCGGCGGAGCCGGGCAACATCTTCTGCGTCGGCCTGAACTACGCCGACCACGCCGAGGAATCGGGCACCCCGATGCCCGAGGAGCCGAACATCTTCCTCAAGGGGGTGAATTCACTCCTGGGGCACGAAGGTACGATAATCATCCCCACCTGGCCGGGGAGGGTCGACTACGAGGGGGAGATGGCGGTGGTCATCGGCAAAAGGTGCAGGGACGTCCCCGAAGAAGAGGCCCGGGACGTGATCTTTGGGCTGACCTGCCTCAACGACGTCACGGCCAGGGACCTGACGAAAAAGGACGCGCGCCTGACCCGCTCCAAGAGCTTCGACACCTTCTGCCCCATGGGACCATGGCTTGTGGACAGCCGGGACGCGGGGGGCAGGAAGATCGAGACCAGGCTCAACGGCAAGGTGGTCCAGTCATCGAACACCGACGCCATGGGGTTTCCCGCTACGCGGATCATCGCCCTCATAAGCCGTTTCGCCACGCTCTACCCGGGCGACGTGATCGCCACGGGCACCCCGGCTGGCATAGGCCCCCTGAGGGCGGGCAACGTGGTGGAAGTGGAGATCGAAGGGGTGGGCACCCTGAGGAATTACTGCGCCTGAACCACTCGCGTGGGAAGAATCTCAGGGTTCAAACTTTTTCTCCCGGTTATCGGTGATCCCGGCCTTTAAAAGGTCCAGGTCAATGAACGCATAATCCTCCAGGCATTCCCGTGGTACGGTTCTTTCTCTCGACGCTCTCTCGACACGATCTATCGCGTCCAGGAGGGCGGCCACCCCATTCCTGTCCAGGGTGGCCTCTTCCGGAGTTTCGACGACAATGGAACGGTAAGGGTTCACCGTGAGCCTTATGCTTCCGGAAAGGGGATGCCCCGAGAGAACAGCGCCATTTTCAAGGAGCAGCAGAGCTTCCTTGAAAACCTCAACGGGGCCCCCTTCCACCGGGATGCTCTCTTTAAACCTTTCGATCACCAGGGGATTGTTAGAGATAATCTTTTTCCCGGGGAGGCCCTTACCCCTTTCCAGCCGCTGTCACCTCCACCTGTTCCCCCTTGCGGAAAACAGTCTGTTCAGTGATGGGTGTACAGATGGCGTTCAGGGCTCGCTCCAATATCTCCATCCTTATCTCCATCTCCGCCTCGTAGCTGTCTTCCGTGATGGAACCGACGGGGTGAGGTATCGCCACCCCCTGGACTATCCTGTTGGCTCCAACGGTGAGGGCGATGCTCGGTATAGCCGTGATCAGGGCTGTTGGTATCCCGGATCTTTCGATCTCCCTTGCGAGCGTTGCGCCGCAACGCGTGCCGGTGCCTCAAGTGGAGGTCATCACTACACCATCGACCCCTTCATCGTGAAGCATCGCCGCGATCTCGCGCCCATATCGCTCAGCTGATTTCACGGCCGTGACGTTCCCCACGGTGACGAAATATTTTTCAAGCAGTTTTCGGAATCTGCCCGCTTTTTCAAGGCGTCGCATGCCATCCAAAGGTAAAACTCTGTCGGGGTCCTCGGTAGCATGGACCAAGTCATAGCCACCGTGGGCGACTTCGTAATCACCTTTTTTGAGGTTGTCCAAACCCGCCAGGGAATAGGCACACCATTTGGAAGCATTATGGGCTTCGATCCGATCGGGGTTACCCCTGGGTACGATACCACCCTCCGTGCCGATGGCAATAAGGGCTTCCTCGAGGTTCACGACGGGAGGCGCAGGCGGGACGAGGTCATAAACCGGCATGGGCAGTTCCGTTTCGAAAGACCCGCCATGAATTTTCTTGAGGAGCATGGATACGGCCCTTTTCGATCCTCGCTCTTTTCTTCGGAAGTTTATGCGGACTCCCCGTGGGTGATATCCTTCATCTTCCGGGCTTCCTATCTCATCGCCATCGAGGAGACGAAGACCAAACTGGACCATTTCTTGAACCACCGTACCGATCTTTCTCGCTGAATCTCCCGTCTTCAAAACGTAAGTCGTCCTTTTCGCTACATCCACCCCGGGGTTTGTCTCATGCATTCCAGAGACCGCAATCAGCCCCAATCGCGATGAAACACGGTCACAAAGAGTCCCGCAAGCGGTTCCGTAACGCCCGGCACCAAAGGCCGGGCCCGCGAAAAGAAGGTCCGCGTCAACTTCTTTTATCCAGGGGAGAACGGTTTTTTCGAATTCCTCGAGATTTTCCGCAGCAAAGTTGTCCCCGCATATCACTGTCCGTACGACCTCAAGACGGTCGCAGGAAGCCACCTCGATCTGCTTGCCGAAACCCACCGGTTTGTCTTCGAACCATGGCCCGATCCCCGCTTTTTCTTCACCCCCGATGCCGGCAAAGAATTGATTGATATAGTGTACAACCCTATACTTTTTCATCTTCCCAGCACCATCCCTCATATTGCCCTTGTGGAGAGGTTTTCCATACCCAGTTCGTTCGTGGAACCCATGATGCCGGCTATTTCCATGTTTATCGATCCATCCTTCAAAAGACTTCCCGAATGGCCGCCGGTGATCACTTCGATAGTCTCCAAGTGTCCGATGACCTTTTCCATCGGGGGCAATACCACGCGTTCATTCCCGTTACCATTGGTGACAACGGCATCGGCGTAAGGAGAAATATCCGCCAATCCCGGGGACGCCCCGTCGCCACCGGCGTATTCGTCGGTCACGATGACGGTCTTGATGCCGGCCTGTTCTAGAATACTGGCCGTAAGCATCAGATCACACTCAGGATTGCCACCGCCGTCTTCGGCAATAATGGCGCCGTCGGCTCCCAGGCTTTTCGCGATCTTGAGGACCTGGAAGGAATTCCTTTCTTTTTCAGAGAAAGCCGTCCTCACAGGTTGGGCGATGATACCCAGAAAAGCCAGGGATTTTCCATGCTCCGCGAGAAGGTCCTCGGAAATGGGGTCCTTTTGGTGGTGATAGGTGGTGTGTTTATGACAGGGGGCGGCGCAGTTCCCGCTGACGATGGCCCCGTCAAAGAGTTCCGTGGCCTGCATGTACAGAGGGATTGCACCTTCCCTAGCGTTCAATCCGTAAAGGAAATTGTCATGGAGCAACCCTTGAGCCAAGACCTGCCTGACATATACCACTTTCGGCAGGTCGGGGTATTTCGAGTGGATCTCGGGGATGGTTTCGTTGGCATAGACCGTCTCCTCGGAATACTCAGCCGTTGCGGCGGCCTTCCCTATAAAGGCAGCCGCCTTAACGCCGGCTTCCCTGACGACCCTTTCATGTTCGTGCTTGCCGAGCCCTTCAACGGGCTCAAGGACGAGGACCACATTGACCAACCTGGAGAAGATCGAATATTCGGCTCCGGGGCCGGTCATGTCGATCAGGCCCTCCTGGAAGTTGACCAGCCTTCCCGAGGTCACTACGGCCACGCCTTCGAGGAACGCCGTAGTGCCCCTCCCGGCGATCGTCCTGGCGGGGTTTCCGATAAAGCCCGGGAAGACACAACCAGGACCGTCCACTTTAACCGCCGGCGCCAGGATATCCTTAACGGGGATTATCCTGGTGCTCTCTCCGGGCCTGGCGATCTTCACGTCGACGGAAAGGAGGTGTTTATCCTCAAGTAATTCTCTTCGAATATCATCAGGGTTTAGGAAAAGCGTTTCGCCCCTGACCTCCGTCACTTCGCCGAACTGCACGTCCTTTACCGATACCTTCCGTATTTTCAACGGTCCTTCCGTTACAGTAGCGCCTTCCTTCTTTTCTTTTTCAAGACAGGTTTCGACAACCATGGTATTCACCCTCTCGTACCACCCAGCATTCGAATTCTGAGGCCTATCTTTAAACGCTCTTCTTCCAAATTAGCAGAGGAAAGCCCTTCTCAAGGTTTTTGGAAAAAGCCGGGGGACTTGCGCCCCCCGGCCCATCGCTCAAAGAACGGTTAAGCGGGAAGCACTAAACGTTGATAGGCTATTTCTTCAGCACTTCCATCGTTCTGTTAAAGTACTCTTCCCCGATATCTCCCTTGAGTGCCGGCCAAACTTTCTCCTCCGCCTTTTTAACAATGACCTCGAATTCTTCCGGCTTGATATAGATAACCTTTACACCAAAATCGGCAAGCCTTTTTTCGTTTGCTTTTTGAGCTTCAGGAGCGGCTTTCCACCTCTTGGCCTCTAATTCGCGGCCTAGCTTAGTGAGAAGGTCCTGGTCCTCCTTGGAGAGCTTGTTCCAGAGGTCCTTATTCATGTACCAGAACCACATTTCAAAGTGGTCGTTAATTACAAGGTACTCCTTCATGAGATCCCTGAGGTCTGCATAGTATCCCTCGGCCCCCGCCCCGATCGCTCCGTTGACTATGCCCGTCTGCAAGGCCGTGAAAGTCTCGGCCCAGGGGATAGGCGTGGCCATGTACCCCAAAGCATCTGCGGTCAATTCATAGGACTTGATCGGCGGGACGCGGATCTTGATGTTCTTGGGGACATTGGGGTCTCCTGGAGCCGGAGCTTCCTTGCCTAGCGCGATACCCCCAAAATAGTTAGGCCATCCTGAGATAAGATGAATGTTCTCTTTCTTGTCAAGAACCTCATTCACTACTTGGTATACTACACCTTCCGGGCCAAAGAGTTTCTCCGCCTCTTCGTAATTTGTGGCCAGGTATGGCGCGGCCGTGAGATTCAGGGCCTTGGAAACCGTCGTACCCAGGCAGGCCAACTGCATCTCAATAGCGCCCATCGATACTCTTTCCTGGACGACAGTGTAGTCCCCCAGTTGGCTTGCGGGAAAAATGTCGATCTCGATCCGTCCGCCGGACTCTTCCTTGATCTTTTCGACAAGCCAGTTAACGTCCTTGTCGACATCCGTCCCGGTAGGCCTGATGTGACCGATCTTCCAATGGTACTGTGCCGCCGCGACAGCCGTGCCAGCCGTTGTGACCATGATAGCAACCAGCAACGCTGTCCCAAGAACCAACCATTTCGCCCTCATGCCATTCCCTCCCTTTTTTTTCTTTTTATCCTTGCTGTTCACCGGCAACATCCCGTTGTCACCGATGATATTTCCCCAATACCAGGTCAAGAAAAATTTCCTGACCTAAATAAAGGGAAATTCCTTGCCCACGCCTTTTTCAAGAGCTTTTCGGTAAGCCAGGGTAGCGACGGTAACATCCATCGCCCCTGTACCTATGGGAATACAGAGGATCCTTTCCTTTGAATTTTCCCTGCCTTTCTTCTTTCCTGCGACGACTTCCCCTATGGTCCCGTACAGGTCCTCTTCCACGAGACGGCCTGATTCACTGACATCCTTGAGCGCTCCCCTGTGTAAAGTCTGGCCGACATGATCCACGATGATCTTGTCGACGGAGAGGATCAGTTCATCCTCACATTCCCTGAAGGAACCCAGGGGGCAGACGGTGACACCTTCCCCTATCATTTCATTCTTGATGAATTTGTTCCGGGCATGTGTTACCGACACAACCGCGTGGGCTCCCTTGACAGCATCTTCTGGCCTGTCCATTACCCTTATAGGCACCCCTAGTTTGGCGGTCATTTCTTCTGCAAAAATCCTAGAAGCTTCTTCCTTAATATCAAAAACCCGGAACTCCTTTACCTTGAAAGCGGTAGCAATGGCTTCGGCCTGGGTCCGTCCCTGTGCCCCTGCTCCATAAAGAGCTATTACAGGGTTCCGGGGTTCTGATACCAGGTATTTCAGGGCGACCGCTGTCTGGGCACCCGTTCTAAGAGCCGTCACGAGAGTACCGTCCATGACGGACAGGAATCGACCATCCCTGGGGTCAACCAGGAGTATCATCCCGCTTATGTAGGGCAATCCCTTCTTCGGATTATCTTCCCATCCCCCTATAAATTTAATACCCGCTGACTCAAGCCAACCGATGTAAGCCGGCATTGAGTTCATTCCGGCATGATAGGGGAGGCCGCTTTCACCATCCCCCAGGTCCAGGTGAACCTTCGTGGGGTTGATGACCGATCCTTCCCCCATACCCCGGAAGGTTTTCTCGACCGCATCGATCACTTCAGCCATGGAAACCAGTTCGCCGATCTCTTTCTGCGTGATGAGTAAAGCTGTCATCCTTTCACCCCCCATTAAGATACGGTACAGAACTAATACTTTAAGCGAATTCGTAGCTTCCTCCGATCCCTTTCTCTTCAGCTTTTTTGAGGGCGATCGAAGCAACCGCTATGTCCATCGCCCCGGTCCCTATAGGAATGCAAAGAGTCCTTTCCGATGACGGTCCTGGACCCTTCTTTTTCCCTGCCACGATCTCTCCTATAGTGGCATAGATGTTCTTTTCGGTTATCTTTCCGGCTTCGCTCAGTTCCTTTAATGCTCCCCTGTGCAGGCATTGTCCGACATGGTCCACGATGATCCTGTCGGCGTTGAGGATGTAGGCATCTTCACACTCCTGGTACGAACCCATGGGAAAGAGGATCCCACCGGGTTTGATCCAGGCGTCCTTAACGTACTTATCTTTGGACTGGGTCACGCAGACGACGACGTCGGCACTGGTTGCAGCCTCTTCCGGGGTTTTCGCGATGACGATCTTCCCCTGGACCGTATCCTTCATGTCTTCCGCGTACTTCCTGCTGGCCTCTGGAGAAATATCGTAGACGTGGACCTCGTCGATATGAAAAAGTTCCGCTATTGCCATGGTCTGGGTATGCCCCTGCATCCCGGCCCCGAAAAGCCCCAACTTCAAGTTTTTCCCGGGGTGGAGGTATTTCAGGGCTACCGCTGTTTGGGCTCCGGTCCTCATGTTGGTGATGTAGGCGCCATCCATTACGGCACGGAAATTCCCTATTTTCGGATCGATGAGGAGGATCAGGGAGGTAATGTAAGGAAGGCCCCTTTTCTTTCTCTCACCAAGAAAACCACCTGCCCACTTTATACCCGCCGAGTCCAGCCATCCGATATAAGCGGGCATGGCATTCATGAATCCCTCGTAGGGTGGGAATTCCGCTGTCTCTCCAAGGTCGAGGCCGACTTTCGTGGGATTGACCACCGTCCCATCACCCATCCCTCTGAAGGTTTTCTCCGCCGCATCGATCACATCCTTCATCGAGACAAGTTTCTTCACTTCTTCCTGGCTCAACAGTCTTGTTTTAAACATGTTATCCTCCCTCCATATCCTTTGGATTATGTCAACGACAATTTTCCTTGCAGTGCCTGCACCGCGAGAGCCACTCTTCCTTCAGGCGTATCGCGGTCTTTGTCACCCCCAGGCTCCCCTGGGTGGAACCTCTGAGTTCCACCGGCAATAATTGCTGGACGTTCACCAGGGCATCGATCACTTCATCGGGGGGGATCACGCTTCTTATTCCGGCCAGCGCCATATCAGCGGCGGTGAAGGCGTTGGCCACACCCACGGCGTTTCGCTTGATGCAGGGGATCTCGACGGGACCGGCCACGGGGTCACAGACGAGGCCCAACAGGCTCTTCAAGGCCAGTGCCATGGCGTGGGCCGTCGCTTCGGCCGATCCTCCCCCTATGTAGGCCAGGGCAGCGGCGGCCATCGCCGAGGCCACCCCTATCTCGGACTGGCACCCCCCCAAGGCCCCCGATATGGGCGCCCTGAAAGCTACCAGGGCTCCGTAGACACCCGCCACCAGCAGTGCGTCCACCAGAGTATCGTCTTGCAAAGACCTCTGTTCCTTCATCGCGGAAAGGACCCCCGGCAGCACCCCGCAGGAGCCCGCCGTCGGCGCGGCGCAGACCCGGCCCATGGAAGCGTTGACCTCCATGGCGGAGATGGCTTTCGCTACGGCCAGGGGCAGGACCGGCCCCGACAGGGTGACCCCCGAGTTCAAGGCATCGAGGAGTCTACGCCCGTCATCGCCCGGCATAAAACCGCCGACCATCTTGTTGCGGCCCGAAAGGCCCGCCTTCGTCGATCCCTCCATGACGGACCAGGCACGGGCCAGTTTCTCCCGGGCCTCTTCCCTGCTCAGCCCGCTACGCCCTGCTTCATAGTTCTCCAGGGCCGGGAGCAACCCGATCTCCCCGGAAAGCCGGACCATCCCTTCCACGGTGCTGAAAAGGGCAGGACCGTCCGCCTTTCCGTAGTCGTAAAGCCGCGGGAGGAAGCTGACCCCCAGGACGCCGTTCGCCTTTCCCAGCCCCTCTAGCACGGATCTTTCAGGGGACGCGAAGGGCCTGATCACGAACAGTCTCGCCCCGCCGGGTCCTTCCAAGACGGAGGGTTCACGCCCGGAGGCGATGGCCTTCGCCTCATCGGGGAGAGCCGTTCCGGGCCCGGTGAACAAAAGGACCTCATCGTGCTTCCCCCTGAGGTCGACGAGGAAATTATCGATGGAGGAGATCTGTATCTCCCCGCCGCCCACGGTGACGCCCTCTACGCGGTATGCTCTCCCTTCGGGGGTCTCGAGTTCTACCACTATCGTGTTGGGATTTTTTGTTTCCGACGGGAGAGCGAGTACCTGGATGGAGATGCCTTTTTTCTTCGCGCTTTCAAGGGCTTCCTTAATGCCGGGATCGTCAACACCCATGCCCAGAAGCCCGGCGACGACCCCGGAATCCGTCATGTGGCCCTTGTAGGTTTCGGCCAGGGACCCGTAAAAGGTGATGACAGCCTTCTTTGGGGACCCTCCGGCGATGCCGCGAGCCATGAGGCCTATGCGAACGGCTCCGGCGGTGTGCGAACTGGAGGGTCCTGTCATGACGGGGCCCAGGATGTCAAAAATACTCCCCGGTACTTTAAGAACAGCCATCCTTTGATCCTCCCGAGCTATGCTCCTTCCAACAGCTTTTCTCTGATGCTTTCAATGCCGGTGGAGGGGAATCCCATCCTTTCCAATGTCCGCCCTTCAGAAAAGTAATCCTTGCCATTGATCTTACCCGCCAGGAGAATGATGCTCTCGATAACGGGACAAGGGACACCCAAAGCCCGTCCGAAGGAGGCAACCGGTACGAGAAGGTAAGGCACATCTTCCGTTAGATACCGGTGGGTCATGGTTTTGGGAGCGTCAACACCATGACCGCCGTAAACATCGCTGCCCTGGAGCACTTCGAACAGGTTTCCTCCTTCCAGGCCGTAGGTCTCTTTGAGCCACTGGGTCTGGGGTTGAAGGTTTAACCCAAGGGCCCTCCCTATTGAGATCCTCTCTTCATCGGTGATCTCGGATATTTTGCAGACCGACGGCGTCATCCCATCAGTATAGAAACGGAAACCCGCCTCCCTTGACTCTATCCGCCCGGTATTGAGGATCATGGTCGGGCAGTGGAGCACCATGTTAAGGTTGGAGAAACTTGTCTCCAGAACATTGGACATCTTGACAATGTCCGTTGGGAACATTTCTTTCACGGTCTGGATCAACTCTTCGTTTCTTTTGGATGGCAAAGCCGCCATTAGGACCTTCGTCTTGACTCCCCAGATGTCCACAATGCCGGGTTCGATCTGTCTGCAGGCATAGGGAAGAGTATTGGTCTCCCCCAGGAGGACCCCTTCTTTTTTCCCGGCATTCAGCCAGCTGGCGGCCTCCAGGGAGCCGAAGTTCCCCGGTATGAACACTACTTTCATCCCTTCGTCGATATAAGGGCCCGCTTTATCCATGATGGGTTTCTGGGCAAAAGATGGCGCGGTGACGTAGACGACATCAGCCCCCGCGAGGGCTTCTCCGGCGTTTGTCGTGGTTTTTTCGAGTTTGCCGAAGCCTTTGAGGTTACCTCTCAGTTCAATTCCGCCCCTGCTCTCGATAACGGAAACTTTTTCTCCAAAATCAGGGTGTTCAAAAAGCTTGACGCTGTACCCTTTGAGCGCCAAGTGACCTGCCAGGGCCTGTCCACCATTTCCCGCACCTAGAACAGAAACTACCGGTTTCATTTCACCACGCTCCTTGATACTTGAAGGTCGCAACGGAAGAGCTCCTCTTCTCTCATTTCACATAACCGAGGACCGTAGGCAGCCACATGGAAAGCGGGGCCCAGTAGGTCGTAAGAAAGACGATGGGGATATAGGCAACGATCAAAAAAACCATGGTAGGTTTGAGGATATCGGTGAATTCACATTTGCCCACCCTCATCCCGAGGTAGAGGATGCTGGCATAAGGAGGCGTCACGCCGCCCATGGCGAGGTTAGTCCCCATGATGGCCGCCAGTTGGATCGGATTCATGCCCATTTCCCTGACGAGGGGGAGAAGGAGAGGGGCGATCAGGATTATCCCGGTAATATCGTTGACTATCATTCCCACGAAGAAGAGGAAAATATTGATGAGGAAAAGGATCAGCCAATAGTTTTCAGTTAGGCGGAACACCACCTGGACGAGCATTTGGGGAACCCTGAGCATGACGAAGGTCTGGCTCAGGATCAAGGTGAAAAGGATCATCGTCATGATGGCCCCGACGGACGTCGCCGATTCCCTCACGATGGGAATAAAATTCTTGAGATTCAGCCCCTTGTAAACCCAGAACCCTATCGGGAGAGCCATAATGCCGGCCACGGCGGCCGCTTCGGTGGGTGTAAACACACCACCGTAGATCCCCCCCAGGATCACGAAGGGAATAGAAAGGGCCGGAATGGCCCTGATGAAACGGGCGGGCATTTCCTTTCTTCTCTGTTTATGCGTCTCGAGGTCTTCCAGGATAATATCGGGCATCTTGCGAACCCATACGAGGTTCACGATGGAAAGTGACAGGGCGATCAGGAGCCCCGGGCCAACCGTGGAAAGGAAACAGGCCAGGATCGATGTCTCCGTCACCCATCCGAAGATGATCATGGTCACGCTCGGCGGTATCAGGAGTCCCAGGATGGAGGAAACGGTGACCAGGGCGGTGGCGTAACCCCTGGGATAACCCTGGGCAACCATGCGGGGGACCATTATTGGGCCCGTTGCCGCTACACCGGTGAAGCCGCTGCCCGAAATGGCTCCGATTATGGCGCAGGTTACAGTACTGACGACACCCAACCCACCCTTGATTCTTCCAACAAACAGATCCACGAAATCTAGAAGAGTGTCAGCTATCCCGCTGTTCGCCATCAGGAGCCCCGCGAAAATGAAAAGGGGACTTGCCAAGAGGACCATGGCGATCATCTGGTTGAATCCCCACATCATCATGCTGGCCATGGATACGTTCCCGAACAAAGTCAGAAAAAGCAGGGCGCCCCCAAAACAGAAGGGCAGCGGAACACTCAAGATCAAAAGAAGGACAAGGATCATAACATCGAGAAGAATTACTGTCGTGAGACTCATGGTTATTCCGCCTCCTTGCTTTGCAAAGCAGTCCTGAGGCCGAGGAAGCCGTCTCCAAGCTCCACCGCGGTGTAGATCGCCATTAAGGACAGGCAGACGAATATAGCGCTTTCTCCGAAGAAGAGAGGAATGTAGAGGAGGTTACTGAGTTTCCAGACCCTCAACGAATACTGCAGGTATTCAAAAGCCCAATAGGTGAGCCACAGGCATACGCCCAGGGAAATGGACGATTTCAGGATCTCCAGTAATTTGAGCGCGAGGGGACGCTTTACGTAAACATTGATCACATTGCACTCTATATGGGTCCTTTCCATTGAAGCGCTTGCTCCTCCCAGGAGGTAGAGCCATATCGCCGGGAAAAGCAACAGTTCTTCTATTCCCATGAGAGGAGCATGAAGAACATACCGCATGATCACCTGCACAAAGACGAGGACCGTTACTCCAAGCATCAGTATGAACAATACAAATCCCTGAATTCTGTAGAGCATAGACCAGAATCTTTTAGCAACATCTTTCGCAGACATGATTTCCCTCCCCCTTGGTTAAGCTTGAGCGAAGCGACGAAATATTCTCCTTACCTTGATAATATTATCCTATTGTAGGATAATTCACAGTACTCAAATAGAGTAACAAATGGGCATACTGCTGTCAATATAATCCTACGTGAGAGGGGATATCAGATAAAAAAGACCGAGGGGGTGGGAGGATCTCTTTATTAAAATTGGAGCATCGACGGACTCTCATATATAATTTTGAAAAAAAGAATGGATCACCTTTTGGGGATCCCCCCCTTCTCGGGAGATAATAACAAAACAAGAGAAAGAGGATAGGAAATGATCAAACCGGTAGTGCGTTCAACCCTTTACGAATCGGTCCTGACCCAGATGTTGTCCGCCATTGAAAGAGGTTACTGGGAACCAGGCAGCCGCATGCCTGGAGAGAGTGCATTGGCTTCAGAGTTCCAGGTGAGCCGCAACTCGATCAGGGAAGTAATGAAATCCCTTGCCTTCTTCGGGATAGTCGAACCCCGTCCGGGGAACGGCACTTTTCTCTCCCCCAATGCTTTGAGGAATATCCACAACACGGAGCTTGTCAAGCTAATTTCGGGACGTTCCTCACTTATTGAACTTATGGAGGTCCGTCTTCTTATTGAAGCCCAGGCGGCCTACTGGGCTTCTGAGCGAGCGACAAAAGAAACGATCGCTGAACTGGAGGCGATCCTCAAGGAGGACAAGCGCCTGCCTGAACCCGATGTTGATCTTCACGCGAAGTTTCATGACACTATAGTGAAACTATCTGGCAACAAACTCCTCATCCAGCTTTACAACTCGATCCGGGCGGAGATCTCGATCCAGAGGAAAAAATTCAAGGAGTGGCCTATTGAGGATCGTCGTAAATTTTCACTTGAACATGCTGAGATCCTGGACAGAATAAAGAACAAGGATCCAAAGGGCGCAAGGGACCTACTGCAGACGCATATTATGGACAGCCTCTGGAAAATACTGGAAAAGGGAAAGGCACCTGCACCAGGCGAACTGGACCCCCAAGACTGATCGAAACCTCTGACCAGGGAGATCGAGACACAGGGGGAGCGGCTTCCACTACCCTCCATGAAAGGGTGATCCTTGCGATGCTCTACCGTAAAGTGCCGAAAACGGGCGATGAACTCTCTATACTGGGATTCGGATGTATGCGCCTCCCGACGAAGGAAGGCCATATCGACGAGGAACGGGCCGCCGCCCAGGTCCGGTACGCCATTGACAGAGGCGTCAATTATATCGACACCGCCTGGACCTATCACGGGGGAGAGAGCGAGAGCTTCCTCGGGAGGGCCCTCCGGGACGGCTACAGGGAGAGAGTGAGACTGGCCACGAAGTTGCCCTCCTTCCTGGTGAAGTCCCCGGGTGACATGGACCGCTTCCTGGAGACCCAACTGGAGAAACTCCAGACGGACCACATCGACTACTACCTCATGCACACCCTCACCGGACCTCAGTGGGAACGCCTCGACGCCTTGGGTGCGAGGGATTTCCTCGACAGGGCCAAGGCCGACGGCAGGATCGTGAACGCGGGGTTCTCCTTCCACGGCCTCGGGGCGGATTTCGCCCCCATCGTCGACGCCTACCCCTGGGAATGCTGCCTCATCCAGTACAACTACCTGGACGAGGAAAACCAGGCCGGCACCAGGGGGCTCGAGTACGCCGCATCGAAGGGCCTGGGGGTCTTCGTCATGGAACCCCTCCGAGGCGGGAACCTGGGTTTCCCCGAGGCGCCGCCTTCTGTCGCCGCCCTATGGGACGAGGCCCCCGTCAGGAGAACCCCCGCAGGATGGGCCCTGCGTTGGGTCTGGGATCATCCTGAAGTCGTCGTGGTCCTCTCGGGCATGAACGATGAAGCTCACATAGATGAGAACCTGGGAACAGCCGGCGAGGCCCTCCCCAATTCGTTGACCCCCGGGGAGAGGGCCCTCGTCAAACGGGCGGCCGCCCGGTACAGGGAGTTGATGAAGGTCGGCTGTTCCGGATGCGGGTACTGTATGCCCTGCCCGGCGGGGGTGAACATCCCCGCTTGCTTCGAGGTTTTCAACAAGGTCCACCTTTTCGGCGACCTTGAGGGATCCAAGGACTCTTACGTGATGAGGATGAGTGGCGTTTTGCAAAGGAGCGGGAGCGGTTTCGCCTCCCAGTGCGTCGAGTGCGGGAAATGCCTGGGAAAATG
This sequence comes from Synergistetes bacterium ADurb.Bin155, assembly GCA_002070395.1. GTDB lineage: Bacteria > Synergistota > Synergistia > Synergistales > Thermovirgaceae > 58-81. Next base: position 60,946 of record MWDE01000003.1, on the reverse strand, counting down.
CCCCCAGGGCCTCAATATCCCCCTTATTCTGAAGGATGTCGCTGCCGAACTGGAAGGGCCCGACCTCGAGGAGAGGGTCCTCGAAATGGCACGCAGGAGGAACATTATCATTTGAACGGCGGAGATGACCGCTCTCAACGGCCGGGCGCCATGTCGATCCTCCTGGTAGCCACATATTCGACATCCACCCAGCCCGGCACAATCCCCGGCCTTTCGGAGACCCTGGGGTAGAGCATCCTCCCCCTTATCTTGCCGCTGGAAGGTTCGTACAGCCCCGTGAGCACCTTGGTCTCATAGGGGTAGGCCTCGTACCACCAGGTCGCCACGAAGTTGTCCTCCCCCGCCGCCCCCTTGAAGAGGGTGGCTGAGTGGACCCCCCCGAAACCGCCGAAGGTGATCACCACCTTCCCGTCGTAGCGGTCGATCTGCATGAAGGTCTCCGTCTCAGCGATGGATACCTGGGAGGGCTCCCTGTCGGTGAAATGATCAGCGCCTTGCACCTTGACATCCCAGTAACCGGAAAGATCCTGGGCCTGGGCGGCATTGAAGGAGACGAGAAGTAAAAAAAGGATGGTCCAGGAGGAAAACAACCTCTTCGCCAACTCCTCCAGCTCCTTTCCTGTCCCTATCGGGGATATTTACCCTGATATCATAGCACCAGGCTCGCCTACGCGATACAGAACCCCGGCGCCCTGCCGCCGCGACACCGGGAAGCTGGCCCTTCGCGGGGGTTTCATATAGTATTTAGATATTAGGGGTCGGCCGGCCGGCGCGTCTTGAGGAGCCGGCCCACCGACGGGCGAGAAGGAGGAGGGGTGCCTTGGCGGATGGGACCGTCAGGCGGAGTGAAAGACGCGACAGGCTCGTCATGGCCGCCGCCGATATCACGGCCATGATGATCTTCTCCACGGCCTTGTGCATGATGATCGAGATCTTCATCGCCAGGCTAACCTTTTTCCAGTCCGTCCAGGCGAGGATCGCCGCCATACCGGTTAACCTGATCACCGGGAGGCCTTACGGCTGGTTCAGGGACAGGCTTTTCACCTTCCTGGGGATCGACCGGACAATGCCCCTGAAGATGATCGGGGGCGATACCCTGGCCTTCGTCATATTCCAGGTGCCCCTTTATGTCATCGTCCTCCTCTTCGCGGGGGCGACCTGGAAGCAGATAGCCCTTTCCTCGGCCTTCATGTCGCTGATTTTTTCCCTTGCCGGCCGCCCCTACGGCATCTTCCTGGATCTTTGCAGGAACCTCGCCCGCCGTGTCCTGGTATCCCTATGGGATAGGGATACCGTCAGCGGTGAGTTGCTGCCCGAGACGGGAGAGGAGGAGACCCCGTGAAGACGGACCTCGACAGGATCCGGAAGGACCTGGAAAACCTTGCCCTCTTCAACGCGACCCCGGGTAAGGGTCTCACCCGCTTTTCCCTGACGCCCGAGGACCGCGGGGCCCGGGACTACCTGTCAGGGCGCCTTAGAGAACTTGGGGTCCATGTCTACGAAGACGCCGCCGCGAACCTTTTTGGGAGGAGAGAGGGCGGCGACCCTTCCCTCCCGCCCATCATGATGGGCTCCCACATCGATTCCGTGCGGCACGGAGGCAACTTCGACGGGCAGGCCGGGGTGGTGGCGGCTCTGGAAGTACTCCGCTGCCTGGAGGAGAGGGGCGTGCGTACGGCCCACCCCGTCGAGATGATAGCCATGATCGAGGAGGAAGGGGGGCGCTTCGGGGCCGGCTTCTTCTCAAGTCGCGCCATGACCCGGGGGGTCACCCGGGAGGAACTGGAACAGCGCAAGGACGAGGACGGGGTCACCCTGGCCGAGGCCCTGACCCGCTTCGGGTTCGACCCCGCGAGGGTCGCCGAGGCGAGGAGAAAACCAGGGGAAGTGCGGACCTTCCTGGAAATGCACATCGAGCAGGGCCCCGTGCTGGAAAGGGAGGGCTTCGAACTGGGCATCGTCACGAGCATCGTGGGCACCGACCTCACCCGGGTGACCGTCGAAGGGAGGCCCGACCATGCCGGGACGACCCCCATGGACATGAGGCGCGACGCCCTCAGGACGGCCTACCGGGCGGAGCAACTCCTTGAAGTCGGACCGGTGGAACTGGACGAGGGGATACGCCGGGTGCTCCAGGACCAGGCCGACGGATTGGGCTTTTCCTGGCGGGCCATGAGCAGCGGGGCGGGACACGACGCCATGATAACGGCCCCCTTTTTTCCCACGGGGATGATCTTCGTCCCGAGCAAGGGGGGCAGGAGCCACTGCCCGGAGGAATGGACCGACTACGAGGACCTTCAAAAGGGCGTCGAACTGCTCTACCACGCCGTGACGGCCATCGACAGCCGAGGAGCGAAAGGGTAAGGCCTGCCGGAGTACCCGTTACCTCCTGGAGAGCAGGTTCATCACCAGCGTAAGGACCAGGCTGACGACGACCATCGAAGTGATGGGTATGAAAACCCTGGTCCGCCCCGTCTCGTAGCGGATATCCCCGGGGAGCCTGCCGAACCATGACAGGAGCCAGGGGGCGAAGTGAAGGACCGCCCCCAAGAGCAACAGGACCACGCCGACGACCATGAGCCATCTTGCCATTACGGACCCCTCCCGAGTAAAGGTTAACCTCAAGATCCTCCACTTTTCAAGCAAGGTCGATGCCGGGTATTGACGAAAGCGGGATCTGGGGGTATCTTTTTCCTCAACCGATCCAGGTGACTTCAAGCGAGGAGCGTTGTCATGCAGGTTTCTGTCAGAAGGACGACCCGACCTAACCCGTGCATCCCGCCAAGGTCCCGAAAGAGCCTCTCCCGGGAAGGTACGGTCTTGTCCTGACCCAGTGACCTGTTCGACGCAAAAGGCATCCAGGGCCGCCGACCTCCGGGTCGGCGGCATTTTATTATCCAGGGGGGATCATCATGGAAGAGAAGGACAAAACAAGGATATGCGTGATCGGCGCCGGCATCGTCGGGGGAGCCATCTCGGAGGCGCTTGTGCCGCGATACCCGGTGACGGCGACGCGCCGGAGCTTCGACAAGCTCAACGGGCTCAGCGAAAAGGGCGTAAGGGTAACCTCCGATAACAGGGCGGCCGCCGAGGACGCCGACCTGGTGATCCTGTCCGTCAAGCCGGCCCAGGTCGTCCCGGTCCTCAAGGAGATCGCCGAGACCGTCAGCGGCAAGACCGTCGTCTCCTTTGCAGCAGCCATTTCGACGGACATACTGAGGCTGGCGGCGCCGAAGGCCCACTTCGTCAGGGCTATGACGAATATCGCCGTCCGGATCCACAAGGGATTCACCCTCTTCTACCCCGAGCCGGACTTCCCCGCGGAGAGACTTTCCCTGCTCGAGAGGATACTGATGGAACTGGGTGAGATCCAGCAGGTGGATGAGCAGTACCTGGACGTCCTTACCGCCATGTCGGGTTCGGGGCCGGCCTACATCTTCACCGTGATCGAATCGATGATATACGGCGCGCTCAGGGAGGGGCTCCCCAGGAACCTCGCCTTGATGGCGGCGGCCCACACGGCCATAGGAGCGTCGTGCCTCCTACTGGAGACGGGTAAACACCCCGCCGAGTTGAGGGACATGGTGCTTACCCCGGGAGGGGTGACTATCGACGGGATCTACGAACTGGAGGAAAGCCGCATACGGACGGCCTTCATGAAGGCCATCAGCGCGGCTTCCGCGAGGGCCCGAGCCCTTTCGGCCGAAGCGAGAGCCCAGGCCATGCAGGAGATCGAATAAAGCCCCTGGAGGGGGGTGGACCCTGGGGCGTACCCTTCGTATTCGCGGTCTATACAATTCTTTACATATTCAAAGGGCACCTTAATGAGATGGGCCCTAGAATGAGGATCGGTAATGGACCCGCGATGAGATCACGAAAGGAATACCTTTCTCGAGAAACGGAGGTACGCCCCATGAAAAAGATAACAGCCCTGCTCGTTTTGGGAAGCCTGTTCCTCGGCACGGGCCTCTCCGTGGCGGCTTCGGCCGCCGGGCCCGACCTCGACGGGGTGGTTTACTGGGCCGAGGAGGAGGTGGACAGCCTCTTTTCCCCGGAACTGATGAGGGCCCTCGCTCTTACGCCCAGCCAGAGGGGTTCCTTCCAGGAACTCCGAGGCAGGGACTGGGGTTACCGGCCAGACCAGCGCTATTCCGGACAACTGGATGCTCTCTTCGGCCTCGGCGGAATGATAAGGCCCGGCGGCCCCAGGGTCGTAATCGAACGGGAGAACGATAACCTTCGGACTTTCCTGGCCCTCCTCGCCTTCGGCCTCCTGCTCAGCCAGTCCCAGGATACCGACCGGTATTACGACCCCGGCTACGGCTATGACTACGGTTACGGGCCGGGCCGATGGGTCAGGATCGACGATTTTCTCTACCTGTTCTTCAGGATCCTGGACATGAACCAGCGCTATACCTTCAAGATCTACTTCGATCGCTGGTACGACGACTACTACTACAGGCCCGACCGCTTCAGAGATTACCACTACCGCTATTACCGGGAAGCGATGAGGGATTGGGACCGGAGGCTCCACCTGAGCGAAAAACAGAGAAGAGACATGGAGCGCTACTACGACGACCTCTACAACCGCCGGTGGGAGAGGGAGAGGCGCTACAGGGACCTCGAGAAGGATTACCTGAAGAGGAACTGGGACCGCGATTCCTTCCGCGATATCGACCGGTACAGGCGGGACCTCCTCCAAAGGCGCCAGGAAAGCCTGACACCGCCCCGCGACTCGAGGGACAGGTTCCGGTCGATACTCGACGACGGACAGCGGAAAACCTTCGATTCCCTGATCCGGGAGAGGGACCGCGAAAGGCCGACGCCACCCAAGTTCCAGGAAAAACCGGCACCGCCCAAGTTCCAGGAAAAGCCGGCGCCGCCGAAGTTCCAGGACAGGCCGACGCCGCCAAAGTTCCAGGAAAAACCGGCACCGCCAAAGTTCCAGGAAAAACCGGCACCGCCAAAGTTCCAGGAAAAACCGGTACCGCCAAAGTTCCAGGAAAAACCGGTACCGCCAAAGTTCCAGGAAAAACCGACGCCGCCAAGGTTCCAGGACAGGCCGGCACCGCCAAAGTTCCAGGAAAAACCGGCACCGCCGAAGTTCCAGGAAAAACCAGCACCGCCAAAGGTACCGAACAAACCGGCGCCGCCGAAGTTCCAGGAAAAACCGGCACCGCCGAAGATACCGAACAAGCCGGCGCCGCCTGTACTGACGAAGAACCCCGGGCCCGCCCCGGGACAGAAAAAACCGCTTCCACCGGTCGTGAAGAAACCGGTGAAGGACGGAAAATAGGTTCCCCACCAGTAACAAAAGGGAGGGCTCACCCTTGGGGGTGAACCCTCCCTTTTTTGTCACTTCCCGGCGGGGCCCAGGGTGTCAGGACGACCGGGCGGCCGGCCTCACGGTCCCCCTCACGATAAGGATCACGCCGAACAGGATGACCGCCGTCGCGGAAAGGCTCCCCATGTTGAGCCTCTCGCCGGCCAGGAGCCACCCGAGGATTATCGCCACCACGGGGTTCACGTAGGCGTAGCTGGAGGCCAGGGCCGGGTCGGTCTTCTTCAGGAGCCAGATATAGGAACTGAAACCCACGATCGACCCGAACACGACCAGGTAGGCCAGTGCCACGGCGGACCTCATAGACACCTCTGCCAGGGGCACCATGGAACCGCCGTTGCACAGGATCCCCACGATGAGGTTAAGAAGGCCCCCGACGAGCATCTGCATCGAGATGCCCAGGGCCGGGGAGTCGGGCTGATCGGCCGCCCTCGAATAGAGTGAACCCGCCGACCACAGGAAGGTCGAAAAACCGAGGACGACGAGCCCCAAACCGTAACCCTCGGCCGCGGAGGGGCCGCTGGTATAGACCACCAGCATGATTATCCCGGCGAAACCCGTCAGCAGCCCCACGATGGTCACCCTCTCGGGGCGGTCGTGGCGGAGGAAGACCCAGCGGATAACGGCTATCCAGAGCGGCACCGTGGCCACCACGACAGCGGCGATGTTGGAAGGCACCACCTGTTCCGACCAGGCGACGCCACCGGTCCCGCCCAGGAGCATGAGGGCGCCGACCATCCCCATGCCCCTCCACTGGCCCAAGGTTATCCTGGGCCTGAGCCGCACCCATTCCCAGGCGAACATGATCGCCCCCGCCACGGTGAACCGGAGGCCGAGCATGATGAAGGGGGGGAGCGTCTCGATGGCGAATTTCATCCCCAGGTACGTGGTCCCCCAAAAAAAATAAACCGCTACCAGGGCGGCCAGGACCGGGGGCGTCATGCGATCGTCCTTCAAGGGTCATCTCACCTTTTGTGAACTTGGACTGCCTCAGCGCTTTCGATTATACACACTGAAGAGATCATTGCTAAAGGGGCGGCGATCATACCCGGCCCTGCGGGTGGATAGGGAGCCACATCTCCACCAGAAGACCGCCTCCCGGGGGCAGCACGGCACGGATATCGCCCCCGTGGGCGAGGGCCGCCTTCCGTGCGATGGCGAGGCCGAGGCCGGTACCGCCCGTATCACGGGAGCGGGATGACTCGGTCCTGTAGAAGGGTTTGAAGATCTCCTCCAGTTCCGCTTCAGGAACCCCGGGCCCCCGGTCGCGGACCGAGATGGAGACCCCCGGGCGGCCATCCCTGTCCAGAAGTTCCGCCCTGACTATGACGGAGGTCCCTTCGGGGGCGTACCGGAGACCGTTGCGAACGATGTTCTCTACGGCCCTTCGGACCAGTTCGCTGTAAAGCCTCACCAGCCCCAGGTCATCGGGGTAGACGAGCTCCACCTTGCGTTTCATAGCCCTCGCCTCGAAGTTGGCGTCCTCGACGACGGATTCGAGGATAGACCCGAGATCGGCCTTCTCATAGTCCATGTGCTCCATCTCCGCCTCGAGCCTCGACAGGGAGAGCAGGTCCCCTATCATGACGTTCAGTACCTCCGATTCACGTCCTATCCTGTCCAGGGACTCCTTCGCCACGGCCCCGGACTTTTTCCGCGCCAGTTCAAGGGCCACACCAAGCCGGGCGAGGGGGGTGCGCAGTTCATGGGAGATGTCCTGGATGAGCCGCCGCTGGGCTTCGAGCAGGGTCGTCAGATGCCTGGTCATGGCCTCGAAGCTGCGGGCCAGTTCCCCTATCTCATCGGAACGTTTCTTCACCCCGTCGTCCACCGGGGTATCCAGGCGCCCCCCCGAGACGGACCGGGCGGTCCTGCTCAGCCGGACCAGGGGATCCGCGAGGTACCGGGCGAGGAGGAAGCAAAACACGAGGGCCGTGACAAGGAGCCCCAGGAGGTGGATCGCCAACGCCTTGGGGTTTCCCGTAAGGACCCTTGCGATGTAGGGCGACCTCCGGAAGGACCCGACCAGGATGTAGTCCTTGCCGGAGGGGGAAACCAGCCGCCTGAAGACCGAGGAGAACTGCCCCCTGGTCTGGAAAGTGGTCCCCTGGTCGAGGAGGTTCAGGGCGTCCTTGCCGAGCCTCACCAGGAATTCCCCCGAGGGGCCGCCTTCGATGGGCACCGGCGTCCCCCGCCCGTCGAAGATGAATATGGCGAGGCCCGTTTCATTCCTGATCCTTTCGATCTCTTCACTCAGGCGGGAGGGGGTCTCCGTCTCATGGAGCTCCAGAAGCCTTTTCCCGTTCCTGTCCAGGGCGTTCGAGAGGGCTTCCTGCTGCCCGGTGAGGATGATGCCCTGCTGGGTCATGAAGACCGTCAGGAGGACGCTCACGAGGGCCATCAAGAGCATGGCCCCCAGAAACCATAGGAATATCCTCAGGAAAAGCTTCCGCTCCCTCACGGCTTGAAGTCCTCGGGCGGCAGAGCGAGGATGTAGCCCAGGCCCCGAATGGTTTTGATGCGCTCGGACCCGTCGGGGTAGGTGCCGATCTTCCGGCGGAGGTTGCTGATATGGACATCGAGGCTCCTGTCGAAGGGGGAGAAGGACCTTTTCAGGACGCTTTTCACCAGGGCCTCCCTCGACAGGGCGACCCCCGACGACTGGGCGAGGGTCTCCAGCAGGTCGAACTCCACCGTGGTCAGTTCTATGCGGGTGCCGCCGGAGCTCACATGCCTCGCGGCGGGGTCAATGACCATGTCGCCTACGCGGTAGACCTCCGCCTGGGGGGCCCGGGAACCATCGAGGCGCCCCCGGCGCAGCACCGCCCGGATCCTGGCCACCAGTTCCCTGGGGTTGAAGGGCTTGGGCAGGTAATCGTCGGCCCCCAGTTCGAGGCCCACGATGCGGTCCACGTCGTCGCCCCGGGCGGTGAGCATCAACACGGGGATGGCCGACTGCCGCCGGATCTCCTTGAGGACCTCCATGCCCGAGAGCCCGGGGAGCATTACGTCCAGTATCAGCAGCGAGAACCGTTCCGCCAGGACCCTGGCGACGACCTTGCTCCCATCGTGGACGGACTCGACCTTGAAACCTTCCGACTCAAGGAACTCGGTGAGCAATTCGCAAAGGCCGGCATCGTCATCGGCGAGCAGTATCCTCTCCACGGCTTTCCCCCCGATCGGCAAGGTCCTCACCCATACTACCCCATGGAGGTCTTAAGGGCCGTCAAGAAGGGTAACCCCTTGTAAAAGGAGCCTTTACATTCCTTTACTTGCGAAAAAGCAGCCTTTTACAGCTCCGCGATGACGTCGATCTCCACAAGGATGCCCAACAGCGCGCTCCCCACGGTGGTCCTCACCGGGTAAGGGGGGTTAAAAAATTCCTTGTAAACGTCGTTGAAGGCCTGGAAATCCTTGAGATCGGCGAGGTGGACGGTGGTCTTGACCACCTGTTCCATGGTGGCCCCGCCGGCTTCGAGGATATTCCTGATGTTAGTCAGGACCTGTCGTGTCTGCTCCTCGATGGTCCCGGGGGTCTTGCCGGTGGCGGGGTCCAGCGGCCCCTGCCCCGAGACGTAGATCCTGCCGCCCACCACCAGGCCCTGGGAATAGGGCCCGATCGGGTCGGGCGACCGGTCGGTGCGGATCTCGCTTTTCATTGAGTTGACCTCCCAGGTTGAGATCTTAAACGCTTAATGACCTTGCACAAGGTCCTCCTCAAGCAGGATCTCGGCCAGCCATCGGGCGGCCTTACCGACGACAACAGGACATTTGTCATCGTGGCCTCCAGCCTCAATAAAGTCCTTGTGCTCACCTTCGTCATAGAGCCTGTAGGAGCGGCCCATGATCTTTTCCTGGATATGCCGGCACAGGGTGCTCCCGTATTCTTCTTCAAAGCGGGCCACCATGCGACGAACCAGTTCAAAGGTCGTGAACCTGATCCTTTCGGGATCGGCGAACTGATCATACTCCCTTCCCAGGAAGGCACCGATCGCCATTGCCGCACCAGTCAAAGCCCCGCAGGTAGCCCCAGTCAGCCCAACTCCGCCGGCCAGACCAGTAGCAGCCTTGAACACGCTGTCGTCGATCCCGCCGAAAGTATCCCGGATGGCCCCTATAACGCACTGGGAGCATCCTCCGTACTTTCTTTCATACTCAATACCCAGGGATTCGACCCTGTCAAGTATCGGTTCACGTTCCACGATGACCACCTCAACCCCATAGGATCTTTGCATAATTTCACTTTTGTTAAAACTTGGGTGCGAAATCTCCACCGTGGGTGATGATCCCTATGCTTTCGATGCCTCCCGATTTCTTTTCTGCCAATCCCATTGCCGTAGAGAAATCGGGGGCATCGGTCAGACCCAACTTTTCGATGTATCCCTGGTTGCTCTCTCCTGTTACTACGATAATAGAGGCCCTTTCCCTGGCGACCCCGACGGTCATGTTGACCGACGCTGCCACAACATCTTCGATAGCGCCTCGTTGGGTCATTTCAAAAACTGCATCCGGGGGCAACGCCCCCAAACCTACAAAATCCAGGTGCCTAGGGCAATCACCCTCAGGAGACGGGGTCAGGAGAATAACAGAACCTCCTTAGGACTTATCCAGGACCGACGTCGCTATCTCTCCGAACTCCTCGATGGTCAGCAGGCGCCTCTTCTCCAGCGCCGTGTCCTTGATCCTCTTCAGGATCTCCGCCTTGGCGTCCTTGTCATCGGTCTCGATGCCCAGCTTGTCCAGGTAGATATCCACCGTGGGGAGCCCGCTAAGCTTCCCGATGACCACCTTCGTGTCGGGGTGGCCCACCAGGTCGTAGAGGAAGGGGGAAAGTTCAAGGGGCGCTATACCCTCCACGTTCTTGTACCAGGCCGCTACGATCCCCGACTCGATATCGGCCACGTAATCCCCTACGATGCCCCTGTTCTGCCGCACCGTAAGCCCCGTGATCTCCCGGAGGTATTTCGAGAGAGGATAGATCTTCTCGTAGCGGAGACCCGTGTCGACGCCGTACATCGTCAGAAGGGCCATGGCCACATCTTCGTAGGGCGCGTTGCCGGCCCTCTCGCCGATGCCCGATATGGAGGTGTGGGCTATGTCCGCTCCCGAGGCGAGCCCCATGATCGTCGTGGCCGCTCCCAGGCCGAAGTCGTCGTGGAAATGGACACCGATGGGCTTGTCGGGTATATGCTCCTTGACCTTCTTGATGAGGTAGGGGACCGAGTGAGGGTTCAGCCCGCCGAAGGTGTCCACCACGGTGAGTTCGTCCATGTGCCCCTCCGAGGCGACCCGGTCGACGATCTTCAGATAGTCGTCGATGTCGGCCCTGGTGCCGTCGATGGTGAAGAAGGAGACGTAAAGGCCGTTCTCCTTCGCGTAGAGGGTGGCCTCGATCGACACTTCGATGGCCTTCTCGAACTCCCAGCGGTAGGCGTACTTCAGTATATGGTCGCTGGCGGGGACCTCCATGACTATGTTCTTCACGCCGATATCGACGGACCTCTTCACGTCCTCCTTCATGCACCTGGCGAAGGAGAAGATCTTCGGGCCGAGGTCCCTCTTGACGATCTCCCTGATGGCCTCGGCATCCTGCTCCGAGACCACGGGCATGCCGGCCTCGATCCGCTGGATGCCCAGTTCCGCCAGTTTTTCCGCAATGGCTATCTTCTGGTCCTTGTTGAAAAGGAGACCCGCCTGCTGCTCGCCGTCACGGAGGGACACGTCATGGAACTGGATGTTCGGGGAAAATTTCATCCCTTCCCGGACCTCGGGGATGAAGTTCCAGGGGCTCGTGTACCACTTGTCAGTCTTCCAGGGTGTCGCGCTCTTGTTGTGGATCGTTGCCAATTTTCATTCCTCCTCTGCAAGGCCCTCCAGGACGGGTTAACGCAAAGCGCCCGGGAGGGCCGACGTGGGTGACCAGTTCATCCATCGCGGGCGAGGGGCTTCGACAGGGCAGCCCAAGGGCAAACCCGCCGACGCCCCTCACGCCCTTTTCTCACAAAAAACGCCATTCGTTACCAGCAAAAGTTCCTAGCCTCAAAGGCATCCCTGTAAATGGCGGCTATATCCTCGACGGTCAGGTCGCGGGCACAGCGGCCCAGGAGGCGCCTTTCATTCCACCCCTCCACGGCCCACCGCTCGACACCGGACCGGTCCGTTATCCCTATCTCTTCGAGGCTGATGGGCAGTTCCACGCTCTTCATGAAAGCTGCCATGGCGTCGAGGGCGACCTCCACACCCTCCCGGGTGGAGAGGCCCTCCACGTTCTCGCCCATGGCCTTGGCTATCTGGACCAGGCGCTCCCCCTTGGAGGCAGCTATCGCCTTGAAGCAGGCGATGAGGAGAACGCTGAGGGAGATACCGTGGGTCGCATGGTACTCGCCTCCTATAGGGTAAGCCAGGGCATGCACCAGGCTGGTCCCCGCATTGTTGAGGACCATGCCGGACATCAGGGAACCGAGGGATACGTGGTACCGGGCGTCCAGGTCGTTGGGGTCGGACCAGGCCACGCCCAGGTGCTTCGAGATAATGCTCACCGACTGCAGTGCCAGGGCGTCGGTGATGGGGTTCGTGTTCTTCGATACGAAGGGTTCCGCGGCGTGAAGCCAGGCATCGAACCCCGAAGCGCTGGTCACGTGGCGCGGCGATGACACGGTCAACATCGGGTCGACGATGGCCACGTCGGGGAGCAGGGCCGAAGAAGCGACGGCCTTTTTCACGTTGTTCTCCTGGTCCAGGAAGATGGCGTGCTTGGTGACCTCTGAACCGGTCCCAGCAGTGGTGGGGATCATGATGGTGGGGAGACCCTTGTTCTTGACCTTCCCGGGACCGAAATAGTCTCTCGTCTTGCCGGGGTTCGTGGTGAGCGCCGAGGACATCTTCGCCACGTCGAGAATGCTGCCGCCGCCAAGCCCCACTACTACATCGAATTTGCCGTCAACGATGTACTTCGCCACTTCCTCGGCGAGTTCGGTGGTGGGCTCGGGTGTAGACCGCTGCTGGACGTTGACGTCGAGGTCCACGCCGGCGTCCCTGGCGGATTGCAACACCTTGTCCAGCGCTCCCGAAGCCTTCACCGAGGGGCCGGTGACCACCAGGGCCCTTTTCCCCTTGAGGGCCTTGATCCTGTCCCCGACAGCGTTTACGGCGTCCATGCCGAAAACGATATCGGGGGTCACGAATTTAATGTCCTTCCACATCTTGAAAACTCTCCTCTCCTTTTCTTTTTCTTGTTTTTCTTGATCGGCCTGTCCTGTCACTTTATGGGCGGCCCATTGCTGTATACTATCTTGCCTCGGGGCGCACCTTATGTTATATACTTGAAAAGTACTGCCCGACAGAGTCGATAACGGGCGCTTCGGCCGCGGGCTCCAAGGGTCCGCGGGACCCGAAGCCCAATAAACGATAGGGGGAGGATGAACCAATGGCCCAGATCAAGATCTACAACGCTGAAACCCTGGGGAAACCCCTGGGACAGTATTCACACATCGCCCGGGTCAAGGCCGGCGAGCTGCTCTTCATCTCCGGCATGCTCTCGGCCGATGGGGCCGGTAACGTGGTCGGAAAAGACGACTTCGACGCCCAGTGCACCCAGGTCTTCAAGAACATCGGTGAAGCCCTCGCCTCGGCGGGTGCCGGCTGGGGCCAGATCGTGCAGTTCACGACCTACCTGGTCCACTCGCAGGATATCCCGAAGTTCATGGAATTCCGGAAACGGGAGTTCCCGCGCCTCTTCCCCGACGGGGTCTACCCGCCTAACACCCTTCTGATGGTCGACAGGCTCGTCCAGGAACCCTTCCTCGTCGAGGTCCAGACTATCGCCGCCCTGTAACGGAACCGTCGGACGTCTCGGGGCTCCCCGCCGCCACAAGGGCGGGGAGTCCTTTTAGGGGCCCGAAAGGGCCCTGCCGGTTCAGATCCAGCGGCTCCCGTCTATCTCATACTCCTTCCCCTCGTACCCTTTCTCTTTTTTCAGGAAATCAAGGTAGCCGTTGAAGGATATGAGCAGGTGTTTTTTCAGGATCTTTTCCGCCGCCCTGGCTTTTCGCTCCTTGAGGGCGCCGAAAATCTCAACGTGCTCATCAAAGGATTCCTCGAGGCGTTTCGGGTTCAACACGAAGAGGGAGCGCACCCACCCGGTCTTTTCCCTGTAGGAGTTGATGGTCGAGACCAGTTCAAGGTTTCGGCACCGGCTCTCGATAGAATCATGAAACCGGTCATTCAGGATCCCGTATTCCTCGTGGCGCTGCTCGTGAATATAGAGCTTCGTCTTCTCCAGGATCTCTTCCAGTTCCTCAAGGAGGCCCGCCGGGTCCTGGTACACCGCCATCCTCGTGGCTATGCCCTGGAGGCTCAGGAGCATCTCGAACATGTTCTTCAGATCCTCCAGGGAGGGGCTGGCCACCTTCGCTCCCACGTGATCGTTGGAGACCACGAACCCTTCCGAAATGAGCATCTTTATGGCATCCCTGACGGGCGTCTCGCTCACGCCTAGGCTTTTGCTGAGGTTCGTGATTATCATCGGGGACCCGGGACGGTAACGACGGGTGATGATCCCTTCCCTAAGGGTCATGTAGGCATATCGGCTTTTCGTCAGGTAACCCTTTTCCGTTTTCCTAGCTGTCATTTCCGGCCACACCTCTTTTTTGTCCTTTGCGGCAGTATCGGGTGGCTGCGCAAAGGGCTCCAAAAGGGTCCCCGCCGCCTCCTACCCCAGCCTGCTAATCAAAAAGGGTAACGAGAATATCGGTTATATTGCTCCCACCGATGGGGTTGAGGTCCATGGGACATGCCGAGACCGCGCAGACCAGGTCCATCAGGGCCTCCATCATTACGAAGGAACCGCCCGGGTTGATCGACGGCAACTGGATTATCTCCCCGTCGTCCCCGATACGGGTGTGCTGGAAAAAGTTGACGGGGTCAGGGAGGACCCACCGGTCGATCCCGTATCGCCCGAGCACCTGCTCAAAATTGTTCACGCAGCTCCGATGATCGGTAACACCGTAGTCCACAAGGTACCGCTGCTCATCGCAGGCGACGATCAGGATGTCGTGGTGGCCAGCGGTCTCTTCCAGCAGACGGATCATTTCATGCCTCAGGTTCGAACGGATGCTGTCGCCGGTCTTCAGCCTGAGGGAACGGTTGGAGATGCGGGTATGGCCGGGCGAAGACTTTTCCTTCAGGTCGTTCCTGTTGAAGGCCACGAAATCGGCGACCTGGCCGCCTTCGACGTCGGTGAGTTTGAACTTACCGCCCTTTCGGACCTCAAAAGCCTCCGCGGTGCCGCCCTTGACCAGGATCTCTTTCACGAGCGAACCCTCCTTGAATTTGTTATAAAACCCTCGACTACATTGCTACCATCCCGTGACCGACACGGAAGGGAGCCACAGGATGATCCCCGGGAACAGGATGCAGAGAGTGAAGGCGAAGACCTGGATCGCGATGAAGGGAACGACCCCCTTGTAGATGTCCATCGTCGTGATCTCCGGCGGGCAGATGCCCTTGAAATAGAATATCGCCAGCGCGAAGGGCGGCGTCAGGTAGGACAGCTGCAGGAAGAGGATCATCATTATGGAGAACCAGACCGGATCGAAGCCCAGGTTGGCGGCGATGGGCGTGAAAAGGGGAACGATCAGGAGGACGATGCCTATCCAGTCCAGGAACATGCCCAGTATCGTGACGACGGCGAACATGAGGAAGAAGATCCCCCATTTCCCGAAGGGGAGCCCCATGATGAAACGCTCCACGACGTCCCCGCCGCCCATGGACATGAAGGTTGACACGAACAGGACGGCCCCCACCGTCATGGTCAGGATCATGCAGGTCGTTTTGAGGGCCGAGTCCGAGGCGTCGACGAGCATCTTCACGTTCAGTTTTTTATAGGCGAAGGCGAGGGCTATCGCTGCCGCGGCGCCCACACCGGCCGCTTCCGTCGGGGAAGCCACGCCGAAAAATATGGTGCCGAGGACCGCCAGGATGATCACGAGGGGAGCAACGAGTGAGGAGAGGACCCTGAGGGCCACGCCTCTTCTGGTCTTCGCCCAGGGGAAATCGGCGAGGTCTTCCTTTGAGATCGGGGGACCCGCTTCAGGGAAGATGGTCGTCAGGGCGACGATATAGAGTGTGTACAGGGCTGAGAGCAAAAGCCCCGGCCCGATAAGTCCCATGAAGAGTTTGCCCACCGAGACACCCGCCGCGGGACCGTAGACTATCACCATGATGCTCGGCGGGATCAGGACCCCCAGACAGCCGCCGGCGCAGATTATCCCGGCGATGAGTTTCTTGTCGTAGTTCCTTTTCAGCATCGGGGGCATGGAGAGCAGCCCCACGGTCACAACCGACGCCCCCACGACCCCCGTGCAGGCGGCAAAAATGGTTGACAGTATGTTACTGGTTATCGCCAGGCCTCCCCGCAACTTCCCGAACAGCACGTACACTGTGCCGAACAGTCTGTCGCTGACGTCGGAGTATTGCATTATCGCCCCCATGAATACGAAAAGGGGGATCGCCAGCAGGATGTAGTTCTTCATCGTCGACAGGAAGGCGAGAATGAAGGCCCCGGCGTAATTAAGCCCGAAGAGGGAGACGCCGAACAGAAGGCCGATGCCGGTCAACACGAAGGCCAGCGGGAAACCGAGGAACAGGAGGACGAGAAGAGAGCCGAACATAAGAAGGGTGTTCATTTCGGGGCTAAGAGTTGGCATCACCGGCACCTCCCTTGCTGAAAAATACCTCGAAGGAACGGTACAATTCCGCCGTCACCTGGAGAAGAAGCAGGATCACGCCTATGAGGAAGATCGTCTTGAAGGGGTAGATCGGGGGCTGCCAGAAGCTCTCCAGGGCCTTTTCCTTCGTGATCCAGGAACGGTAGACGTAAGGTATAGCCCGGTATATCAGGATGCCCCACGCCGGGTAGAAGAGGAAAAGGGTGAGCACGATCTCGATGAAGGCCTTCACCTTGACATTGAATTTTGAGGAAAAAACATCGACCCTGACATGGTTGTTCTTCAAAAGGGTGTAGCCCATCCCCAGGACGAAGAAGCTCCCCCCGAGCATGTAACTTACGTCGAATATCCAGACCGTGGGGTTGTTGAACCCGTAACGCATTATCACTTCATAGGTAAAACAGCCCGTCAGGATGAGCACGAGCCACTTGGCGGACCGTCCGACAAAAAGGTTGAGGGCGTCGATGAAATTCACGAATTTACGGACCATGGAATTTCTCCTCTCAGAACGTCTCCTGGGTCAATAAGATCAGGGCCACGGAAGATCGATCCGTGGCCCTGCCCCCCACAAGCCCGATCGTCCGGGGGGTTGGACGTGCGGACCTTAGTCCAGCCTCGGCGGGACCATGTAGGATGCCCAGTGATCGTACTCAGCTATGATCTTGCGCTGGGAATCCCATACCTTTTTGAAGAACGGGTCTTTCGCCGCCTTCTCGTCGTAGAGCTCCCAAGCGAGTTTCTTCAGTTCGGCGATCATCTCCGGGGGGAGCTTCACTATGACGTTCTTGTTCTTCTCGAATTCCCTCAGGGCCTCGCCGTCAGCCATGAGGCAGGTGACATACCCTTCCAGGACGGAAGCCTTGGCCGCCGACTTCACGATCTCCTGGAGGTCTTCGGGCAGCTTTTCCCAGGACTGCTTGTTGATGAGGAGCTCGAGGAAAGACACGGGCTGGTGGACACCGGGGACGTGGACGTACTTCGCCACTTCATGCAGGCCGGACTTGAAATCCGACTCGGGGTTGCAGAACTCGGCCGCGTCGATTATGCGTTTTTCAAGAGCGCCGTAGAGTTCACCACCCGGAAGAGTGACGACGCGGGCACCGAGCTTGGTCGCTATCTCGCCCCAGTAACCGACGGTACGGATCTTCAGGCCCTTGAAATCGCTGAGCTTTGTGATCGGCTTGTGGGCCCAGAGGAAGTCCTCGGCCGGGTTGATCGCGCAGAAAGCCGCGTACCCTATGTTGTGCTTGGCGTACATCTCCTGCATGAGGTCGAGGCCGTCACCGTAGTAATACCAGGCGTAGTACTGCATGACGTCCATCCCGAGCGGGATCGCCGAGAACATGGGCGCCGCAGGCTCTTTCCCGATCCAGTACGCGGAAAGGCTGTTCATCGCGTCAATGACACCCTGGCTCACGGCGTCGAAAACCTCGAGCCCCCCCACCACCGCGCCTGCCGGAAGGGCAGTAATGGTCAACCGCCCCCCACTCATTTTCGTCACGAGTTCGGCAAATCTCTCGACCTGCCTCTGGATCTCCAGCCCCGTCGCCCAACTGGACTGCAGTCTCCAGTGGAACTTCTCCTCGGCGGTGGCGGCCGAGGCCAGGCTCATCACCAGTACGACCAGCAGAACCGCTATCAAGCTCTTCCTTTTCATCTTTTCTCCCCCTTACGATGTCAGATATCCTGCGTTTCCCGGACCGGTTTCTAGATCACTGCCACGGCATTGATCTCTATCAGGGCGTCAGGATGCACGAATTTGTTGACTTCAACCAGGGTGCTGGTGGGGAAAGGTTCCTTGAAGTATTTGAGCCTCGCTTCGTGGATCTCCTTGAGACGGCTCATATCCCTTACAAACACATTGACCTCGACCACATCATCCAGGCCGGCCCCGAACTCTGCCAGGGCGCTTTGAATATTTAGGATGACGTGTTCCGTCTGGACGTACATGTCGTCCTTACCCAGGATGTTCCCTTTTTCGTCGAAAGAGACCTGGCCGGAGACCCAGATGATCTTATCGACGGACCTGACATCCACGCTTACAGCGGTACTGAAGGCTACCTTCATTCCCATGGCGCTGCCGAACGGTATGACCTTTTTCTCCATACAAGCACCTCCTGAGAATAATGGGTGGCGAGGTCCAGTTCCTATGTTCTATAGAATATAGACTATATAAATCTTGTCAAGACGGCAATGCACTTATAGAAGGTCACCCTGGTAAATTGGGAAAGACCAGCTGCCCGGGGCCTCCAAAGGCCGGCTTACCGGCAGAGCAACCGGTAATCGCAAGGTCTCCTGCCCCTTATCACGTCCGTGCCCGGAACGACCTCCTTGCACCTCGCCGACAGGAGCTCGACCTGGCAGCCGAAGACCTGTTCCCCATCGATGAAGGCGCTGGAGAGGATCCTGCCGTAGGGATCACAGATGAAAGACCTCCTGGCTTCGCCGGGGGAGGCGGAGCGCACCAGGAAGACCTTGTTCTCGTAGGCCCTCGTCCTGGCTATCTCAAGGGAAGGCCCCGACAGGGAGTCCGTCAGGGAAAACATCAAATCCGCGCCCAGGAGAGTCAGGCTCCTGGCGTATTCGGGGAGGAGGATCCCCTCGCCGTGGACGAAGGCGAAATTGCCGTGGCGGGTCCCGACTATATCTGATGCCGACAGGGGGGGGGTCCCCCTGGAGGACGCCAGGATCTTTCCCGCGTCGAAGATCACACCGAGAGGTTCACCGCCTCTCCCACCACCGGCGAGGGCGACGATCATCCCCCCCATCACCGCCCCGTGCTTTTCCCTTATTGCATCGGCCAACTCGTGGATGCCGGGGGCGGGAAGAAAGTCCGCCGGGGGGAGGGCCGCGACGGACGCATGCAGCCGTCCCAGGGTGGCCAGGTGCTTCCCCGCTTTGAGGATGTACTCTTCGGCGTCCTCCGCTCCGAACTGGGCGGCACCCAGGAAAAAGCTGCTGCAGGAGGGGATGGCGGGTTGAGAAGTGATCCCCGTCACCGGGAGGCTCTCGGTGGGCTCGGCGAGCACCCCATACGCCGCCGGTGACCTTTCCGGGAGGGACGCGGGCCTTCTCTCCGGCAGGCCGATATCGACGAAGAGGATCTCTTCCCTGTCGGGGCTTGCCGAGGCGACGGAGACCCCCTCCGGGGATATTACCCTGCTGCCGCCCACGTAGGGGACCGCCGCCGACTCGATCCCGCACTTGTTGGAGAGGACCCACCATACCCCGTTCTCGAAAGCCCTGGCAGGCAGCATGAAATCCAGCTGCGGGTTGGTCAGGCCCTTGGGGGAGAAGGAATAGCCCGTGAGATTCGCCGGGTCGATGATGAGATCGGCTCCCATCACTGAGAGCACCCGGGCGATTTCCGGCAGCCTTGCGTCGGCGCATATCAAAAGGCCGATCCGCCCGAAGGGTGAATCGACCACGTCAAAACTTCGGCCCGGCTCGTAGAGGTCCCTGTCGAAATGCCAAAGGTTCATCTTCGACACCCTCAGGACCATTTCCCCCGAAGGGTCCACGAGGATGGCGTTGTTGCCGAGCTTCCCGCCCTTTTCCTCCACAAGCCCGAAGGCCACGTAGGAAGCATGTTCCCGGGCTTTCCTGCGGATATGATCGATCAACCGCTCGTTGAGCGATAGGGCCTCCCTGAGGAGACGCCTTTCGCCGGGGTCGATGAAGTAGGCCGGCCAGGCGCATTCCGGGAACACCACCAGGTCGACCCCGGGCTGGAGGGCCTCACCCAGGAGGCATTGGATCCTGCTGAAAGTTCTTTCAAAACCGGCCAATTCCGGTGCTTCCATCTGGACACAGGCGATCCTCATTTCCTACCCCCCGCTTCGCTTTTTTCCCGTAAAGGACCGGGGCAACTGAGACCTCCGAAAGGCCTATTTGGGGCATCATGGTAGAGGCTGCCGGGGCATCCGTCAAACAAGAGGCCCCGTCCCGAGGCTGGGGCGGCTATTTACCTTTGAGCGCCCTCGTGGTATAAATCGTTCATTGTTTCCACGGGGGGAGTGGTTTCCCTTGATACAGATGTCCCTTTTTGTCGGCAGGGCCAGCGGCTCCTCTTCTTCCAGCTCCTCTTCCGGGTGGTCCGGAAGGGGAGGCCTCCCTTTGCCGGCAGGGGGAGGACCGCTGTAGACCCGGGGCCGCACCGGGGGAAAAAGGACAGGGTTTTTGGGGAATACAGGCCGGGAGAAGCGCTCTCCCGGCCTTTTTTTATCCACGAGGAGGAGATCCCATGACGCGACACCTGTACACACCGGGGCCGGTGGATGTGCCCTTTTCCGTCAGGATGGCGGCGGCCGGGCCGATGATCAGCCACCGGGGCGAGGAATGGTCCGACCTGCTGGAGGAAGTGAAGGGACGCCTCGGAAGGCTCCTGGACGTGGAGGAACCTGTGGTCCTCCTGCCGGGTTCCGGCACGGGGGCCCTGGAGGCCCTGGCCGCCAACCTGCTGGCGCCCGGAGACGAGGTGATCTCCTTCTCCTGCGGGACCTTCGGAGACCGTTTCCGGGAGATCGTCTCCAGGAGAGGTGCGAAAGTGATCGCCCTTGACGCGCCCCGGGGCGAAGGTTTCAGAAGGGGGCACATCAGGGAAGCCCTGGAAAAGCATCCCGGGGCCGATGCCCTCCTTTTCACCCACCACGAGACCTCTACGGGCGTGGTCAACCCCCTGGAGGAACTCCTCTCGGAGATCCCCGCCGACGGGCCGCTGGTGCTGGTCGACGCCGTGAGCTCCCTGGGCGCCATGCCCTGCCGCCCGTCGCATTGGGGGATCGACGGTCTCGCCTCCTGCTCCCAGAAGGGACTTCTCGCCCCCCCGGGCCTTGCCCTGGTCCACCTCTCGGAACGGGGTTGGGAAAGGGCCGCCAAGGGGTTCTGCCCCTCCTACTTCTTCGACCTGGCCCTCCACAGGAGATTCCTGAAAAAGGGGAGACCTCAGAACCCCTTCACCCCTCCCGTGAGCGTCTTCTACGGACTGGCCGAGTCGCTCCGCCTTCTCGAGGGCTTCGGATGGGACGCCTGGGCCCGCCGGACGCGCAGGAAGGCACGCTCCTTCGAAGCCGCCTGTGAGGCGATGGGTTTCGAACTTTTCGTGAGGGAAAAGGAGTTCCGCTCGCCCGTCATGACCGCCCTTGAGGTGCCCCCGGGGAAAGAGCGGCCCATGAAGAAGGCCCTGGAGGATATGGGCATCACCGTCGCCGAGGGCCAGGGAAGGCACGGCGGGACCCTGCGCATTGCCCACTACAACCCCGGGGGATGGCCGGAGGTATGCCTGCTGGCCGGCGGACTCTTCGGTGCCGCCAGGGAATGCGGCATCGACGTGGGGGACGGTTTTCTGGACGAAGCCTTCAAGACGTGGGAAAGGGAAGGGGATCGGTCATGCTGAAGGTTCTGGTAACGGAAAAGATCTCCGAGGCGGGGCTGGACGTGCTCCGGCAGGACCCGGAGGTGCAGTTGTTCGTCAAAACGGGCCTTTCCCGGGAGGAACTCCTGGCGGAAGTGAGGGACGTGGACGGAATGATAACCCGGAGCGGGACCCCCCTCGACCCTGAAGTACTGGACGCCGCGAAAAGGTTGCGGGCGGCGGCGCGGGCCGGCGTGGGACTGGACAACATAGACCTAGCCGAAGCGAGCCGTAAAGGCGTCGTGGTTATAAATGCACCCACGGGGAACACCCTGGCGGCGACGGAGCATACCATGGCCATGATGCTCTCCATGGTAAGGAAGGTACCCCAGGCCTTTCAATCGCTGGCCTCGGGCGAGTGGAAAAGGAGCCGCTTCCTGGGCAGGCAGCTCTCGGGCAAAAGGCTCCTCGTCGTCGGGCTGGGCAGGATAGGGACCCAAGTGGCGGCCCGGTGCAGGGCTTTCGGCATGGAGGTTTCCGCCTACGACCCCTACGTCTCCCAGGCCAAGGCCGACAGGGCCGGCGTCCGCCTGATGGAAGACCTCAAGGGCGCCCTTTCCCTGGCCGACGTGGTCACCCTGCATGTCCCCCTGACGGCCGAGACACGGGGTATCATCGACGGGGAGGCTATAAAAGCCTGCAGGCCGGGGGCCTACCTGGTCAACTGCGCCAGGGGCGGGCTCGTGGATGAGGCTGCCTGCGCGGAGGCCCTGCGCTCAGGGCACCTGGCCGGGGCCGCCATCGACGTCTACGACGGCGAACCACCGCGGCCCGACAACCCCCTGCTTGCCGATGATATCCGTGAGAAGGTGATCCTGACGCCCCACATCGGGGCCAACACCGAGGAGGCCCAGTCAGCGGTGGCCGTCATAGCCTGCTCGAACCTCCTGGCCTCCCTCAAGGGAAAGCCCTGCGAGAATGCCGTCAACCTCCCCTTCGTGGAGCAGTCCCTCCCGGAGGGCACCAGGGCCTTCCTCTCGCTGGCCCGCAAGCTCGGCTACCTGGCGGCGCACCTATCGCGGGAGCCGGCGACACAACTGAAGGTCAGCCTGCGGGGCCCTCTATTTTCGCCCGCCGAAGAGCCGGTATGCTTCGAGATCCCTTACCATTTCTCCCCCTTCACCGTAGCGGGGCTCAAGGGCTACCTGGAGTACTCCCACGGCCCCGAGGTGAACTACATGTCGGCACCGATGCTGGCAGAGGACAAGGGCATCAGGATCGAGGAGAGCCGTACAGGCCCCGGGACCTGGCGCAACCAGGTCGAACTGGAACTCTTCTCGCCCGGTTCCCGGGAGGGCATCTCCGTGTCGGGGACGATCACCGAAGAGGGGCGCCAGAGGGTGGTCAATATAGGAGGCTACTGGATAGAGTTCATCCCCGAGGGAACGGTGCTCCTCTTCAGCAACCACGACCGCCCCGGCGTGATCGGGAAGGTGGGGACCCTTCTGGGGAGGGCCGGGACGAACATCGCCAACTTCGCCCTGGGGCGCAGGAACGGGAGCGGGCTGGCCGTGGGGGCGCTGCAGATCGACGACGACGTTCCCATGCCCGTCCTGGAGGAACTGAAAAAGGATGTGGACCTGCTCTGGGCGGTGAAAGTCCGCTTCACGGAGGATCTCTAGATGAGGCGGATCTTCCTGGTAAGGCACGGCGAGACGGACTGGAACCGGGAAGGGCGCTTCCAGGGCAGGAGGGACACCCCCTTGAACAACTGGGGCCGGAGGCAGGCCCGCTCCGCCGCTGGGGCGCTCCTGCGCTCTTCCGTGGACAGGGTGGTGTCGAGCCCCCTTTCCCGCGCCGCCGGGACGGCGGAGGCCACGGCCTCCCTCCTTGGGTTAGGTCTTGAGACCCATCCAGGCTTGATCGAGATAGACCATGGTCTCTGGGAGGGGCACACCGCCGGGGAAGTGGAAAGCCTGTGGCCGGGGATGCTCACTCTCTGGCGCTCCAGGCCGGAGGAGGTGACCATGCCGGGGGGGGAGAACCTCCATGAGGTCTCCCGTCGGGCCTGGGGGGCCTTCAGGGAGATCCTGGCGGGCCCGGGAGACACCCTGGCCCTCTTCTCCCACGACGCGGTCCTCAAGGTCCTCCTCTGCCGGGTCTTTGACGCGCCCTTGGGCAGCTTCTGGAGGTTCCGCCTCGGGAACGGCAGCATCACCCTCCTCGAAGAGACGCCCCGGGGGCTGGAGGTCCTCGTCCTTGGCGAGGCCTGCCACCTCGGAAGCGCCTGGGAGAGGGTCGTCCAGGAAGGGCTCTAGCGCCGGTCAGACCCCGTCGACGATCTCCGGGGCCAGGCCCTTGAACTGCTGCAGGTACTCCCTTCTTTCCCTGCGAAGGTCGCCGATCATGGAGGCGTACTCCTCCCGGGAGTACCACCGGTAGGGGTCGAGGTCCTCACCCTGGGGCACCGGCAGCGACGAGGGTATCTCGTAACCCAGGATATCGTCGTAGCGCCACTCCAGCGTCTCTCTCATGGCTTCCCTGACGGCCGTGGTGGTGGCCTCGACGGTGATGTTGGCCCCATCCTTGCCGCCGACCCTCCCTGTGTTGAGAAGGTAGCACCGGATGCCGGGGTTGTCCCGCAGGATCCTGAGCAGCCTGTTGCCGTTGATGTGGGGGTTGTCGATGACAAAGGGGTCGAAGCCCACCACCCTCTTGGCCTGGCCTACCCTGGAGGGGTCGTCTGCGCTGGTGATGGTCGATTCCCCCAGCATGAAGTAGGCCGCCGCCTGCTCCGGCGAGACGAGGCGTCCGATGGGCGGAGTGTCGTATCTCCTCATGTTGAAAAGCAGGCAGTCGACCTTGTCCAGGTCTATCCGGTCCGATGTGTTGGGTATCGCCTCCCGGGGGACGACGGCCCTGCCGTTGGTGGTCAGGGCGTGGTCATCAAAGTTGATATGGTCGTCGTCATCCACCCAGCAGTTCTCGATGAGGGCCTTCCTGTCCCGGGCGGCCCAGAGCAGGGCCGGCTGCTTCGTCACATTGTCGGTCTTTATGTAGAAGTTGGCCTCCGAACCAAGAGCGCTGCCGTTGGAGAGGAGGATATTTATATCGTCCTGGAGCACCTCCACACCCTCGGGCGCTTCCAGGTCATGGTCGGCCGTTGTTATAGTGGTCTTGCCGGTGCCGGAAAGCCCGAAGATGAGCACTCCCTTCTCCTCCAACCCCCTGGGAGTGTTCACCCTGATGATCTTGCTGCCGGCGTGAAGGCCGAGGGCGTCCATCGTCTCGCGCCCCAGGTGCATGACCATCCTCAGGGTGGCCATCTTGGCCTCTCCGTAGTAGTCGCTACCCAGGATGTAGGTGACTCGCTGCCTGGGGAGGACGATGATCTTCCGCTGGTGCCACTCGGGGACGGCCACGGTGACTATGTCGGAGTAGTCCTGGTCAAGTTCCGTGGAGAAGTTCATGGCGAACATCTGGGCCAGCCTGGCGTATCTGCGGGTCACGTAGAAGTTCGCCAGCATGGGCCGGCGGTCCGGGGAGCCTATCCTGGCCGTTACGCGGATCATCTGCTGCCAGCGGAGGTAACCCCACACCTGTTCCAGCAGGGCCACCAGTGGTTCGTCGGCCTCGTAGACGATATCGGTGAAGGCAGCGCTCCTGGAGCGGATCCTGGTCACATAGAGGGAGGCTCCCTGGTCGTTGGGCACGGCCTCGTGGGCCGCCATGGCCCTGAGCTCATCCTCGGTGACATCCCTGAGGAGGCTCCGGCTCACGGGGCGGGCCAGCCTCTCGCTGAAAGATGAACGGTCATCGGTATGCTGCACTGACGATCGCCTCCAGTCCTATTTTTTCCATCCCCAACGGGTGATGAAACCTCTTTCTTTGTAATTTTCGAAGAGGGAAGCAGCATCGTCGGCGAGGGACAAGGGCACCGATGCGGAGAGGGTCACCGCGGAACCCCACTCCGCCTCCACGGCACCCTCGGGCAGGCCGAGGTCCGCCAGCTGCTTCAGGATAAGCCGGGCGTGCTCGTAGGGGCACTCCAGGGAGGCCTCCCTGGACCTTACGCGCCCCCTTCGCCCCGCCGCCGCCAGGGCCAGCGATGCGCACTCCCCGTAGGCCTCGATGAGCCCTCTCACGCCTAGCTTCGTCCCCCCGTAGTACCGGGTGACCACCACCACCGTGTTTACAACGCCGGCCCGGTGGATGGCCCCCAGGATGGGCCTGCCCGCCGTGCCCGAAGGCTCGCCGGCATCGGAGTAGTACTCCGTCGTCTGGGGGAAGCCCACCCTGTAGGCCCAACAGTGATGAGTCGCGTCAGCGTATCGCCTGGATACCTCTCTGACGCGCTCCCGGGCTTCCTCTTCGGAGTCTGCGCGAAAGACCCTACCGGTGAAAAGGGAGCGCTTGTGCCTCGTCTCAACCTCGGCGAAGGTGGCCGGCTCAAAGAACTCATCGCCGTCGGTCATGGGCCTCCCAAACCTTCTTCAGGCTCTCCCAGGTCTCCTGGAGCGATGCCGGCAGGACCTTCGTGCCGGCTATGACGGGCATGAAGTTGGTGTCCCCGTTCCACCGGGGGACGATGTGAAGGTGGACGTGGCCGGCGAAGCCCGCCCCGGCGGTTTTGCCGATGTTTATACCCATGTTGAAGCCCTGGGGGTTCATGGCTTCCTTGAGGACGGCGACGCACCTCTGCCCGAAGCGGTGCATCTCCAGGCATTCTTCGTCCTTGAGGTTCTCGTAGTCCCCTTCGTGCCTGAAGGGGGCCACCATGAGGTGCCCGGGGTTGTAGGGGAAGGCGTTGAGTATCACGAAAACCAGTTCCCCCCGGGCGAGGATAAGCCGTTTCCTGTCTTCATTCGCCTTGGGGAAATCGCAGAAGATGCACCCCTCCTGCTTGTCGGCCCCATCGATATAGGCCATCCGCCAGGGTGCGAAGAGTTGGTCCAAAGAGCCTCCCCCTTCCATGTCGGCCATGACCGTGTATGTTTCACGTGAAACACCCGCGGCGGGGCCGCCGGTCTTAAAATGAAAAGCCTGAGAGATTCAGTGGTGAAGGGCTGCAAACCCCAGCCCAAGGTCTTTCGCTTCACGGATTCTGCCCTTACGTCTCCCGCCTTTAGGTTTTGTCTTTGTTCCTCGGTTTTCTGTCGCCTGATGCATGTTGCCTTGCCTTTCCGATTTACGATTCACGATTTACGATTCACGGGCCTTGCCCTTACGTCTCCCGATTAAAATCTTACGCCTTTAGGTTTTATCTTAGTTCCTCGGTTTTCTGTCGCCTGATGCATGTTGCCTTGCCTTTCCGATTCACGGGTTTCGACCCTGTCCTCTCTTCATCCCGGCCTTCAGGAAACCCCAGGCCTGCCAGGCACCGAGAGCCGTCCCACCAACGATGGCCGCCGGTTGGGTCCACCCGGGGTACCCCCGCGTGACCAGGGCCCTTCCGCCCACCACGCCGAGGATAATGAAGCCGCAGAGGAGAAGCGCCGAGGAAAGCACCCTGGAGAAGGCGGCCAAGTCTCCGGTGAGCCTCGACATCGCCGCGACCCCCGACCTCACTTGCCCGGGAAGAGTATCTCCCCGCTCCGGTCTATCATTTCGAAAAGCCTGTGGGCCTCGTCTTCGCTCAAACCGCCCAGCATGACCTTCACGTTGTCCCCGCGGCCGCTCACCCTGATGTCGATGCCATAGCGTTCCGAGACCCTGAGGACGGGCTCAGGGACGAGGACCGACTGGGACGACCGGCCCTTCCTGGACCTCCCTTCGCCCGAGGGCTTTCGGACGGCCTCCTCGACCTCCCGGACCGACATGCCCCGGTCAATGCATTGCCTCGCCAGCTGGACCTGCTCCAGGGGGTCTTCAAGGGAGAGCAGGGCCCTGGCGTGTCCCTCGCTCAGGTCCCCCCGGTGAAGCATCTCCTGGAGTTCCTCGGGGAGGTTCAGGAGCCTCAGCTTGTTGGCCACGGCCGCCCTGCTCCACCCCAGTTTCCGGGCCGCCTGTTCCTGGGTGAGGGAAAACTTGTCCACCAGTTCGCCTATACCCTTGGCGGCCTCCAGGGGGGAGAGGTCCTCCCTCTGGAGGTTCTCCACCAGGGAGAGCTCGATGACCCTGTTCTCGTCCACGTCGATGACCCGGACGGGCACCTCGTCGAGGCCCGCCATCCCTGCGGCGCGCCACCTTCTCTCACCGGCCACGATCTCGTAGCCACCGTCGAGCTTCCGGACGACCACGGGCTGTACGACACCGTGTTCCCTGATGGAAGCGGCCAGGGCTTCCAGCCCCTCGGGCCCGAAATCCTTCCTGGGCTGGTTCGGCGAGGGCTTTATCTCCTTAATTCTCAGGCGGAGGACCTCCGTCGCGCCTTCCGGCGGGAGGGGCTCCGCCTGCGCCCCCGGGATGAGGGCCCCCAGGCCCTTCCCTAGCGCTCTTGGGCGAGCCATCGCTGCTGCACCTCCCGGGCAAGGTTCCGGAAGGCGCCCGCTCCGGCGCTCTCCGGGTCGTAGTAGCAAATGGGCTTGCCGTGGCTGGGTGCCTCGGAAAGCCTGACGTTCCTGGGGATGAGGGTATCGAAGACGGCCTCGCGGAACTGGTTCCTGACCTCGTCGGCCACTTCCTTGGAGAGGTTGGTCCTGACGTCGTACATGGTGAGTACGACGCCATCCAGGTTGAGATTCTCGTTGAGGTATCTCTGGACCAGCGAGATGGTCCTCATGAGCTGTCCCACGCCCTCCAGGGCGTAATACTCGCACTGGATCGGGACCAGGAGGCTGTCGGCGGCGACCAGGGCGTTGACGGTGAGGAGCCCCAGCGATGGGGGACAGTCAATGAAGCCGATGTCGAAGTCCTTCATGGCACCCATGTGCCTCGCCAGCCTCGTCTCGCGGCTCATCACCCCGGCCAGTTCCACCTCGGAGCCGGCCAGGTCGAGGGTGGCGGGAAGGACCCAGACCCCCTCCCAGGCCGACGGGATGATCGCGCTCGTCGGGGACACCTCGTCGAGGATAACGTGGTACATGCTGTTATTGACGTTGGAGACATCCACGCCAAGGCCGCTGGTGCTGTTGCCCTGGGGGTCGATATCGAGCACGAGCACCTTCTTGCCCTGCCTGCCGAGCTCGGCCGCAAGGTTCACGCAACAGGTGGTCTTACCCACGCCCCCCTTCTGGTTCGCGACGGCGACGGTCTTCAAAAAACCTCACCTCCACCAGGGACTTTTACCGGCCTTGCCGGGGCGCCTCGGGTACTTCACCGGGCACGGGGCGGTCTTTTCAAGCCCCACCAGGCAAAGGCTCTTACCATCCAGGTCGTAAGGGTAGATCACAGGGTCGTCAAAACCGAGGGTCGCCCACCGGTCTCCCACGTCGCGCAGCTCCTCGGCGACCTTGGGCCCCTTGAAAAAGTAGGAGAAGCCACCCACCCCCAGGAGGGGAGAGGCGTATTCAGCGACGACGCCCAGGTGGCCCACACCCCTTGAGAGTGCGATGCGATAGCTCTCCCGCCGCTCCAGGGAGAGAGCCTCCGACCTCGCGCAGGCCACCTCCACGTTGGGCAGCCGGAGCATCCGGGCCATCTCTTCGAGGATATCGCACTTTTTCTCGACGCTCTCGAGCAGGGTTATCTTCAGTTTCGGCCTGCACAGGGCCCAGACGATCCCCGGAAGGCCCCCACCGGTCCCGATATCCACAACGGCGCCTATGTCGGGGGCGAAGGCCAGGGAAACGGCGCAGTCCCTGATATGTTCCATTATCTCCCGGGGCTCCGTGGGGCCGGTGAGCCTCGCCCTCTCGTTGAAAGAAGCCAGGAGAAAGACGTAATGTTCTATCCTTTCCCTGTTCCTCTGGAGTTCGGCGAGGAGATCCTCCGACTGCAGCCTGTATTCGGGAAAGGATCCAGGCAAGCTTATCCATCCTTTCCGGGAGGCCGACCCGTTTTGTGCTCCCTCCCGCCCTGCTATCTTACCCGAAAAACCCGGCGTGTGGATGATGCTTTTCGATGATAGACTGGTATAAAAGGGTCATGGGACCCGAAACAGAACACGCGAGGGAGGGTTAAGGTTGATCGTTGAACGGGACGAGAACCTGATCGCCCTGCGTTTCGACGACGGCGAGGATCTCATCCCCCGCCTCCTCGAGACCCTGGGCGACACTACATCGGCGGTGATCATCTCCGCCGTCGGCATGCTCCGCGACTTTGAAATAGGCTGGCTGGGCCCCGAAGGTTACGAGAAGAAACGATTCCACGAACCCTGCGAGATCCTCTCCCTTTCGGGGACGGTGAACCGCCAGCAGGACGGAAAACCCTTTATCCACACCCATGCCTCACTGGCGGGCAAGGACCACTCAGTCATCGGCGGCCACCTTTTCAGCGGGACGGTCAACTTCACCTGCGAGATGGTGTTCCTGGTGCCCCAAGGGCTTGCCTTCGAAAGGAAGCTCGTCGTGGAGGGAGAGCCCATGAGATTCTTCCCCGGGAAAAAATGAAGGGCTTCGCGGCCCTGGCCGCCTGCCTCCTGCTCCTTCTCACGCCCCTTCAGGCCTGGCCCGGGGCGGCCCTCCCGGGCCGGGTCGTGAGGGTCGCCGACGGTGATACGGTGACCGTCGCCACCGACGATGGGACCGTCGAGCAGGTGCGTTATATCGGCATCGACTCCCCTGAGACCCACCACCCTCGCAGGAGGGTGGAAGAACTGGGGCGGGAGGCCTCCCGGTTCAACGAGTCGCTGGTGCTGGGGAAGAGGGTCCTCCTTGAGTTCGACCTGCAGAGGAGGGACCGCTACGGGAGGACCCTGGCCTACCTGTGGCTCGCCGACGAGGGAAAGGGCGCCATGATCAACGAACTGATGGTGGCCGAGGGCTTCGCCCTCCCCTACAGCTTTCCCCCGAATCTGCGGCACACGGAACTTTTCAGGGAGGCCTTCGGCCGTGCACGGGCTTCGGGGAAGGGCCTCTGGTCCAGGGCCCGGGGGAGAGTGTTCACGCCGGCCCAGGTCTGGGCTGAACTGCCCACGGTGGCCGGGCACTTCATCACCGTCCGTTTCAAGGTCCAGGAAGTGGTCTCATCGGAGACCCGCATCACCCTACGCTCCGATAAGGGCAACGCCTCCCTCATCGTCCACAAGAGCGATGCCGATCAATTCGGCCCCTTCGAGGAGTCAGTCGGGAAAACCCTCACCGTCGTGGGAAAGGTCACGCCGGGTTTCGGGGGGCCCGAGATCCTCCTGGCCGATCCGTCTCAGGTCTTGTCCTCCCGGTGACCTTAAACTTATCCACAAGTTTTTCCACATCTCCACATCCCCTTTCCGGTCATTTTGACAATAATCGGCAGTACTCCACAGAGAATACCCCCCGAGGCTGCCTTGTGCATACAACCTTGACTTCCCGGGGTTCCGGGGGTTCCCGGTGTCCGTCCATAACGGGTATTCAGAAAACCCTTCCGCCCTTTCTGGCCTCTAGGTATTTACCCTGATTGATTCTTTCCCGGGCCGCCCTTATCATGGGGTTTCCTGTGATCGATCTCCGGGAGGTTCATCCTTTGACAAAATGCTGGAAAGCATTTCTGGTCCTGTCCATCCTGCTCTCGCTGGCTGCAGCCGGGGCCCTGGTCCTGGTCTCAAAAGGCGACATAGGGGCCGGTTTCGCCGTCTCCGAACTGGGGAAAGCCGCCAGGCAGCAGCTGGGGGCGGAACTATCCCTTTCATCCCTGTCGGGTAACCCCATCAAGGGCTTCACTATGAAGACCGTCGCACTGAGGCGCGACGGCCGGGTGCTCTTCTCCGCACCGGAGGTGGCCGTAGTCTTCGAACCCCTTTCGCTGCTCAAGGGCTCACCGAGGATCAGGTCCATCTCCATTGGCGGGGCACTGTTCGACCCGGGCGGCCTTCCCCTCCCGTCCCCCCGGGAGAGGATGCCGGGGCCGTTGGCGCTCCCCTTCGATACGCTCCTGGCCCAAAAGTGCATCCTGCGGACCCCCAGGGGCGACCTCAAGATAGAGGAAGGTAAGGTTTCCCTCGGAGATGGGACGATTGGCGCGTCGGGGTCCCTCCTTTACAGGGAGACACCTTTTTCGATAAGGGCGGAACTCGAACCGGTCGGGGAGGAGCTCATCCTTCGCCGGCTCTCCGTCAAGACCGCCCAGGGGAGCCTGACCGCTACGGGACGGCTCTTCCCGGTGATGGACCTGGCGGGAGAGATCTCTGACCTCGATGTCGATGTGCTGGAGGGGTTCTGGCCCGAACTGGCAAGGCAGGGTTATTCCGGGAAGTTCTCTACCACTTTTTCAGCCAAAGGTTCCTGGCCCGGGGTCACCCTTGAAGGCCACCTGGTCGCCCCCCGGGGCGAGGTCTACGGCATCGACGTGGAGGACCTTTCCTCCTCCTGGTCCTTCAGCGGCGACACCCTGGAAATGAAGGAAGTCAGGGGCGTGGCCGACGGGACGCCCCTATCGGGGACGCTGCGGTTTTCCTTCAGCGCCCTGCCGCCGGTCACCGCCATCGACATCACGGCCCGCCGGGCCGAGGTGAAGTCCTGGGCGAAAACCTTTCCCTGGCTCCAACCCCTGGCCGAGGGGGTCATCGACTCCCTCGACGCGAACCTCGCCGGCCCTTCGAACTCCCTTTCAGGGAGTGTGACCCTCAGGGCCTCGGAACTCAACCTGGCGGGGCAGCCCCTCATGGGGGTCGGAGGCACCCTGTCACTAAAGGATAGTACGACCCTGGAGCTGGACCTGGGGGCGGAGTGGCTCGGCTCCGCCGTGAAGGGGAAGGGGAGCGTCTCTATCGGCGCCGGGCCAACCGTGGACCTCACCCTCTCGGGAAGCGACCTCGACCTCTCCCGCGCCGCGGAAACCCTGCCAGCCCTGAAACTGCCCCTTTCGGGGAGGGTCGCCGCCAAGGTCCGTCTCTTCGGCCCTCCCGACGGGCTCGAGGCCGAGGGGTCCATCCTTTCAGAGAGGGTCGACGCCTCGGGGGAGACCCTCGAAAAACCGAGGGCCGCCTTCACTTACTCCGATGGGACGTTGACCCTGGGCTCCCTGTCCGCCCGGTGGAGGGGTTCAGCCGTCTCCGGGTCGGGACAGGTCACGGGCCTGAAGGACGGCCACGGGGCCTTCAACCTCAAGGGGACCGCCTCCGAGGGACCCGTTTCCGGCCTGGCCACCTTCGTCCCGGCGCTGAAGGAGCTGGGGCTTGAGGGCACGGCAACGACCTCCTGGACCCTCAAGGGCCCCCTCGAGAGACCTGTCCTCGCTCTGGAGGTACGCTCCCCCAAGGTGACCGTCCCCGAAAGGGCGTGCCTTGTGGGGATGAAGATCCTCACCAAGGTCTCTCTTCCGCCGTCGGGGGACACCCCCGACATGAGGCTCGACCTGGCCGCAGAGAGCCTCGAACTCCCCTCGGGGACACTCACAGGGTTGAGAACGGCTTTCACCGTCTACTCGGGGGTCATGAACATCGAGAACGCCCAGGGCGAGACCCTCGGCGCTTCCCTCTCCCTCACCGGGTCCGCCAGACTGCCGGAGCGGAACGAAGCCGGCAGCGTGGACCTCAGGGGCACCGCCACCGGGGTGGATCTCTCCATCCTGGGCGACAGGGCTCCCTTCGAGATATACGGCCCCCTGGAGACGGACTTCGCCATCAAGGGTGCGCTACCGGGCCCCACGATCACCCTCACGGGGCGCTCCCCCTCCATTGTCCTCGCCGGTCTCCACCTGTCGGACCTCGACTTCACCGCCAGGGGCGACGGCTCTCGCATGACCCTGGAGAAACTGAAGGGTTATGCCGGCCAGGGCGCCCTGACGGCGACGGGGACGATCGACCTTCTGCCCGGCGGCGTGGAGCTGGGCTTCAGCCTGGAAGGTTCCGGCCTCGACCTCGCCCGGGTCACGAAAGAACTCAAGCGCAACGGGTCTCCAGCCCTGTCGGGCACGGCGGACGTGACCCTCTCGGGTTCCCTGAAAGGCGGTGCCTGGGCCGGCAGGGGAGAACTACATTCCGAAAGGGTGAGGGCCTTCGGCCTCGACTTTGATGAAGTCTCGCTCCCCCTGACACTCGAGGAGGGGGGCGTGAGGGCCGAGAACGCCTCGGCGCGGTTCTGCGAGGGGAGCCTCGATGGCGGCGGCGACCTAGAGACGTCCACGGGCCGGTGGAACATCAAGGCCGCCCTCCGGGGCGCCGACATGGAGAGGGTCGTCGAGGCCGTCACCGACATCGATGGCAGGATCACCGGGAAGGGCGACCTCGACCTGACCCTTTCGGGGGCCTTCGGGAAGCACCTCCTCGTGACTGGCGGCGGGAACTTCACCGCCACCGAGGGGGAGGTGTCGGGTTTCGAGGCCCTCAAGGCAATTTCCTCTACCTACGGCATGTCCGCCCTTCGCTACGGGAGGATCGACGCTAACTTCAAGGTCGACGGCAACGTGGTGACCCTCCTCCCCGGCAGCCGGGCCACCGCCCAGACCGACGACACTTTTTATCGCTACCTCACCGTCGACGGGGCGGCCGGTCCCGGCGGCAACCTCAACCTCTACTGTTCGGGGCTCGTCAACGTGCAGGCCCTGAACACCCTGCTCGGGGCCATCCAGGGCCTGGCCGTGTCGGGGACAGCCTCCCCCGGAGCCATCCTGGAGGGCCTCATCGGCGGAATCGTGGGGGGCATGGGGAAGCAGGACTTCCGGGACACCAGCTTCCGGGTGGAAGGAACGTGGTCCAACCCCCTCTTCACCAACTTCAGGGTGGCACCGCCCCGGGACGCCTCCCGGCCCCAACCGGACACCAACAGCACGGGTCAGACCTTGCAGGACGACAGGGGACACAAGGTGACAATCAGCATCCCGACCGGGGAGAGCGCCGGGGAATAAAAAACAGGGGCGGCCCGGGCCGCCCCTGTTTCACGTGAAACATCGGTCCCTTCAACGGGAGTATTCTTCCAGGATCTTCATGAGGCGGGGATGATCGATATTGCCGCCGGAGATGACCACGCCTACCCGCAAACCCTTTACAGCAACCCTGCCGCTCGCCATGGCCGCCACACCCACGGCCCCCGAACCTTCGACCACCTGGTGATGGCTGGAATGGAGGAAAGCTATGGCCCTCGCGACGTCCCTCTCCTCGACATCCACGAAGCCCGTCACCCTTTTTTTCGCCAGGTCCAGGAGGCTCTGGGGTATCAGCCCCGTGAGGCCGTCGGCCAGGGAGTCCTGGTATTCCACCTCGAGGACCTTGCCGCCGGGCCAGGAAACCACGAAGGGGTTGGATGCCACCGACTGGACCCCCCATACCCGGGTTTCGGGGCTGAGGGCCTTTACGGCGATAGCTACACCGTTTATCAGCCCGCCGCCACCGGCCGGCACGATGACCATGTCCAGTTCCGGCTCGTCCATGATCATCTCCAACCCCAGGGTCCCGGCACCGCTGATAATGAAGGGGTCGGCATAGGATGATATGTAGGTCATGCCTTCCTCTTCCTGGAGGCGGTGGGCCGCCTCCTCGGCGTCGTCATAGAAATGGCCCGTGACCTTGAGTTCCACCATGTCGCCGCCCAGCCTCCTGATGGCTTCCCTCTTCGTCTCGGGACAGACACCGGGCACGCATATCACCGCCCTGGTCGAAAGTGCCCTGGCTGCCAGGGCGACGCCCTGGGCGTGGTTCCCGCTGGAGGCCGTCACAACCCCCCGGGCCCTCTCCTCGGCGGTGAGGCTGTACATCCTGTTCAGCGCCCCCCGGATCTTGAAGGAACCGCAGAGTTGCTGGTTCTCCCATTTCAGGAAAACCTCGCCCCCCGTGAGCCTGCTCAAGGGCTCCGACCGCTCCGTCGGGGTGTGGCGGACTCTCCCCTGGAGGAAGCGGGAGGCCAGAAGGACGTCGGTTATCCCGGGATCTATCTTCACGATCAACACCTCCTAAAAGACTTATCTGGACCGATGATACACGAAAAGGGACTTCCCCTTCAGGCGCGAGTCGGATCCGTCGCGGCGCCCCGGCGGCCTGCCGCGGTGAGGGAGGGGTTCCGGCAGTGCGGGAGGGCGATGAAAAGGAAAAATAAGAGGATGGAACCTTTGACCTTCACTAACCTTCGAGCTTCAGCACCTCCCTGATGATGTCCCTCCCCGCCAGCGGCCGGGCGATCCCTGCCGCCGCCTGCCGGAGGCGGTCCCTCTCGTCCGTGGCCGAAAGGAGGCTCTCGGCCTTCCCGGCGGCAAGCCGGTAGTCGAAGAGGGTCCTCGCTGCCCCTCGATCGAGCAGGAAATCGCTGTTGCGCTGCTCCTGCCCCGGTATGGGGTCGGTGATCACTATGGGTGTACCCACACAGAGGGCTTCCGAGGTGGAGAGCCCGCCCGGTTTCATGAAGATGATGTCCGCCGACGCGTAGCGGTAGGGCATGTCATCCACGAAACCATGGACCCGCAGACCCGGCCGTTTGGCGAACCTTTCCAGGATGGTCTCCCGGACCTTCTCGTTTATCCCGCAGATGACCTCCGTGGCGAAGCCGCCCCCCACGAGGGAGGCCACCACTTCCTCGATGGGGCCTACCCCTATCCCCCCTCCCATTACCAGGGCGACCCTGTCGTCGGCGGCCAGGCCAAGGCGCCGGCGGGACTCTTCTTTCCCCGGGGGCTCGGTGTAGACGGGGTCCACGGGGATACCCGTCGGGAAGACCCTGTCGGGGGGAAGGCCGTCGGCCAGGTACTGGCGAAGGGTCTCGTCGCTGGAGACAAACCAGGCCGAAAAAGAGGGGTTCCGGTGGAAGACGTGGCTCAGGAAGTCGGTATTGACGTAGCAGACGGGTACACTCGGGGCGAAGGATTCGGCTATGGCGGCGGCCCCGAAGAAGTGAGTGAAGATGATGACATCAGGTGAAAAGGTGGAGAGGGCCTTTTTGAGCCCCTGGAGGTTCAGTTTTTCCGTCAGTTCCCCCAGGGTGGCTATAACGCCGTTCCTCGTCTGGAGGTCGTCGGTGGTCTCGTAAAAGTAACCCCAGAGGTGGGGCATGTGCCTCACCATCTCGAGGTAGGATCTGGTGTAGACGCCCCTCACTATAGGCAGGGCGAAGGAGAGTGTGTCCAGGCAGAGGACCCGCGAGTCGGGCACCTCCCGGCCGAACCATTTCTCCAGGGCCAGGGCCGCACTCCTGTGGCCGGTCCCGACCGAGGCGTACAGAAGAGCCGCTCGAAATGACAAGGGCCTCACCCTCCCCGGATCTCACTCCTTTTCCTTCATGGCCTGTTTAAGCAGGTCGCCCAGCGTCAGACCTGAGGGCGCGTCGGACTCCAGGGCGGACCTCACCGCCGATAAGAGCGAATCGCGGATCTCCTCGGGTCTGTACTGGGGCGGGAAGTAAAGCCCCGCCGAGTCGTCGTGACCGCCCCCCCGGACCTTTTTGCCGTCCCGGAGCAGCCCCGTCACCCTTCCCGCGAAGCCCTCCCTGCTCCTGAGGGAGACGCTCCAGTCGCCTGCGGGGCGCCGGCTGAGGACCGCCACGAGCCTGGGGGGCGACGCCATCCGGTCCAGGACGAGGCCGCAGAAGTCCGAGACGTCGCCGAACTCGAGGGAACCCGGTCCGACGAAGAGCAGGTCCTCACCGGATCGCAGCGCCTTTTCGAGGGCGAGGCCGAATCGCGCTTCCTGCTCCCGGACGAAGTCCTCGGTGAAGGCCCTCTCGTCGGGCTCAAGCCCCGGAGAGGGGTCCTCGATCAGGCGGGCCAGGACGGCCCACGGGCCGCAGAGGGTGACCAGGGCCTGCCACAGCCTGCTCTCGGGGATCCGGTTAAGCCAGAGGTCGCGGTCGTTGGCGGTCTCCACGATCCCCTCCAGTCGGGCCAGCCGCCGCCGGTCCTCCTCGGTGGCCTTCTCCATGAGCCACCGGTAATAGACCAGGGCCGCGCAGCTTTTCACGTCAACCTGGACCCAGGGCCTGTTCCCGTACCGTTCCAGCGTGCTCTGGTGGTGATCGAAAAACAGGGGAGGATCCCCCTGAACGAAGGCACGGTCGATCTCGTCCACCGTCTGGGGCCTCTGGCAGAAGAGATCCAGCACAACGAAGGGCTCGCCCCTGGAGAGGGAATCCATCACCAGGAGGTCCACCTCGCCGTAACCTGCCAGGGAGACCCTGACGGGACTCATCCTGGGGCGGGCGTAAGTCCACGCCACGAGGGCCGACGTCACGCCGTCGAGGTCGGTATGACTTATCACGTGAAGGCCGGCACAGCTCATCGAGGTGTCTCCTTCCAAGCCCCGGGGTTGACGCCCCAAGGGGCTGCGTTGGGCTACCGGTATTATAGTATAGGCCAGAAATCCACACCCCATGTGAACAGGAATGCGAACAACTTTTTTTGCCCGAAAGGAGCGGTTTCGTTACGGTTGGTCAAATAGTACTTTTTTACGACCACTTTGAAAACACCCATCAACCGACGGGTTTTCCCTCTTATCTCTTCATTATGAACTAAATGTGGATATGTGGATAAAACTTGTGGATTCAAATATGGTAATATTGACTTCGCCATCGGTCCAAAAAGGTCGTGAGGTGAGCCCCCTTGCAGGAAAAAACCGATCAGGTCTGGAGAGAGATCCTCGGGATAGCCGAGGAGAGTCTGCCCAAGGGTGCCGCGGACATCTGGCTCAAGACGTGCCTCCCCGTATCCCTGGAGGGCAAGGTCCTCACGCTGGACGTCCCTAACGTCTTCGTGAGAGAGCAGATCCAGTCGAGGTTCATCGAAAAACTCACCGCCCTCTCCTCCCAGAGGGGGCTGGCCGACAAGATCGTCCTGGAAGTGGGGGGCGCCAAGAAGGACGAGATCAAGCGGGCCGAGCGGATCTCCCGGGAAGCGGAGAGGCCCAGGAACGGCCTCAACCCCGATTACCAGTTCGACTCCTTCGTGGTGGGCAAGTCCAACCGACTCGCCCACGCCGCAAGCCTCGCCGTGGCCGAATCCCCCGGAGTCGCTTACAACCCCCTTTTTTTCTGGGGGGGCGTCGGCCTCGGTAAGACCCACCTCCTTCACGCCATAGGCAACTTCGTCGCCCGGCACAACGAGGGGATAAAGATCGCCTATATCAGTTCCGAGAAGTTCATCAACGAGTTCATCCTTTCCATCCAGAACAACAAGACCCACGAATTCAAGCAGAAGTACCGTGGCGTGGATGTCCTTCTCATCGACGACATTCACTTCCTCGCCAACAAGGAGAGCACCCAGGAG
The DNA here is from genome assembly GCA_002070395.1 of Synergistetes bacterium ADurb.Bin155. Lineage (GTDB taxonomy): Bacteria > Synergistota > Synergistia > Synergistales > Thermovirgaceae > 58-81. Next base: position 22,329 of record MWDE01000003.1, on the reverse strand, counting down.
GAGTTCTTCCACACCTTCAACAGCCTCCACGACGCCAAGAAGCAGATCGTCCTCACCTCCGACAAACCCCCCAAGGACATACACAACATCGAGGAGCGGCTGGTGAGCCGTTTCGAGTGGGGCCTGGTCACCGACATACAGCCCCCCGACCTGGAGACCAGGATCGCCATCCTCAAAAAGAAGGCGGCACTGAAGAACTACTTCATCCCCGACGACGTGATCGACTTCCTGGCCCAGAATATACCCAGCAACATCCGTGAGCTGGAGGGTTCCCTGAACAGCGTTATGTTCTTTGCCGAATTAAACAACGAATCGGTGACCGTGGAGAACGCCTCCCGATGGCTCAAGGACCTCATCCGTCGGTCCTCCCGGGGCCAGGTGACCATTGACCTCATCCAGCAGGTGACGGCGGAGTCCTTCGGCATACCCGTCTCCTCCCTTTCGGGCAACAAGAGGACCTCCGAGATAGCCCTGGCCCGGCAGGTGGCCATGTACCTCAGCAGGGACCTGACGGGTACCACTCTCCAGCAGATAGGCTACGCCTTCAACAGGAAGGACCATACCACCGTGATCCACGCCTGCCGGAAGATAGAGGAGTCCATCAGGAAAGACCCGAACATGAAGGGCATGGTGGACAACCTTAGGGAAAAGTTGTGAACCTGGTGTGTTCCTGGAGAAGTACTCCACAGGACCTTTTCCTCAGACCCGGAAATAAGCGGCCTTGTGGAAGGGCCTCCACAATCCCAGGCGATGATACCCACAAGGAAAAGCCGGGAGCCCCACGGGTTTTGGGGGTTATCCCCATGAATCACACCCTTACTACTAGACCTACTTATTTATTTCATATATAAGAGATAAGAAGAAGGGAGTGATGCCACCTTGAAGCTCCTCGTGGACAAGGCGAAGTTCCTGAAAAGCTGGAACCTGGCGGAAAGGAGCGCAGGCCAGAGGAGCACCATCTCGGTCCTGACCGGCGTCAAGTGCGAGGCTTCGGCCGAAGGGGTGTTCCTGAAGGCGACGGACCTCAAGACCTCGATAAGCTGCGCCGCCGACGGGGTGGAGGTACTCCTGGAGGGGGGGGCCATTTTTCCCGTCAAGAACATCGGCGAGTTCTTCAAGAAAGCCCCCGGGGAGAATTTCACCGTCGAGGTGGACAAGGGGAAGGCTACGGTCGTCTCCGGCGCCAGTGTTTATTCCTTCGCCACCTATCCTGTCACCGAATTCCCGAAGTTGCCGACCTCGGACAAGGCCCAGCCTTTTTTCCGGGTGGAGTGCGTAGACCTGAAGAGGCTCATCGAGGAGGGATCCTTCTCCGGATCACCGGGGGAGGAGTTTCCCCAGTACCTTAGCGCCGGCCTGGTTCAGACCGCAGAGGACAAGGTGAGGGTGGTATCCACCGACGGCAGGAGGCTTTCCCTCTCCCAGGGAGTCGTCACCGTGGAAGGTGAACCGGACCAGGTACTGCTTCCCCTCGCCGGGCTGAGGGAACTCCAGAGAGCCCTTTCAACCGTCGAGGGTGATGAGGAAGTCGCCGTCCTGAAAGACGACGCCCAGGTCTATTTCAAGACGAAGAGCATCGAGTTTTCCGTGAGGAGGGTGGAATCGAGGTTCCCTCCCTACGAGAAGGTCCTTTCCACGGACAGGACATCCTGGTTGACCATAGACCGGGATCTTTTCATCGAAGCCCTGGAGAGGGCCGAGGTGGTGGTGCGCGATTTCAGCCGGATGGTCGTCCTCGAGCTCACCCCCGCCGGCAACCTCAAGATGCGGGCCAAGGCCCCGGAAGTGGGCGAGGCCTTCGAGGAGATTCCCGGCGACTGCGACGGGGAGCCCATCAGGATAGCCTTCAACGTGAAGTACCTGCTTGAGGGGCTGAAGGCCCTCCACGGCACCGTGGCGCACCTGTCCTTCAACGGCCCCAACGGACAGATGACCCTCTCCAGGCCGAGGGAGGACAGCTTCCTCTACGTTCTGATGCCCATAACCCTTCCCGAGGAGGAGAGCGGGCAAGAAACGGCATGAAAATCTCGGTCACCCAGTGGGAAGGATTCAGAAACCTGAAGCCCCGGCGCCTGCAATGGGCGGAGGGGCTTCACCTGCTTCTGGGTCCGAACGGTTCGGGAAAGACCAATATTCTCGAGGCGCTCCACGTGCTGACAGGGTGGGGGTCCCTCAAGGGGGAAAGGACCTCCGACCTTCGCAGCTGGTCCGACCCCGGGAGGGGGACTTTTCTTTCGGCCGGCTTCGAGGGGGAAGAGGCCCTGGACGTGAGGGTTGGCATCGGCGCCCGCATCGTCGCGAAGAAGGGGGGCTCTTCCATACGGTCCTCCCAGCTCAGGCCCTTGGTCCCCTCGCTGATCTTCCTTCCCAACGACCTCTCCCTGGTGGAGGGTTCTCCGGCGACGAGAAGGCGGCTCGTGGACCGTCTTTGCGCCCTCCTTTTCCCTGTTTACGCCCTGAGGCTTCACGAGTACGGTAAGGCCCTGAGGCAGAGGAACGCCGCCCTCCGGCAGGGCAGGAACTTGGCCGCCACCGCCCGGGTCATGGCCCCCCTCGCTGCCTGGGTATGGGCCTGCCGGCTCACCGCCACGGACCTGCTCCGAAACGGCCTCGAGAGCGCCGGTATGCTGCTTCCCCGGGGCGTCACGGTGGAGCTCAAGAGGGGAAGCAAGGGGCTCGAGGACCTTCACCTTGACTTCTGGGAGTCCCTCGAGGCCTGCCAGGGTCAGGAGAGAGGTATGGGGGCCTGTCCCGTCGGGCCCCACAGGGACGACCTCCTCATCCGCTACGGCCAAAAGGAGGTGGCCCGGTGTTTCAGCCGCGGCTACAGGAGGAGGGTCGCCATAGCCCTCTTGATCTCCTCGGGCTGGGCCGTGGAGAGGAAGATGAGGAGGAAGCCCATCCTCCTCCTTGACGAGGTCATGGCCGAACTGGACCTCGAGGGGAGAGAGCGGCTCATCGAGGTCCTTCTCAGCACGGGGTGGCAGGTCTTCGCCGCCACGGCGGAGGCCTGCACCCCCGAATGGCCTGGAAAGATCTGGTCCGTGGAAGGGGGGCGGGTCGATGCGGCTTGACGGTCCCTTCGATGTCATAGTGGTGGGCGGAGGCCACGCCGGGTGCGAGGCCGCCCTGGCCTCGGCCAGGATGGGGGCGAGGACCCTCCTGCTCAACCTCCTGCTGGACAACGTGGCCATGATGCCCTGCAACCCCTCCATCGGGGGGCCTGCCAAGGGGCACCTCACCCGGGAGGTGGACGCCCTCGGCGGTGAACAGGGCGCCGCCGCCGACGCCTCCACCCTTCACATCAGGATGCTCAACACCTCCAAGGGCGCCGCCGTCAGGGCCCTGAGGGCCCAGTGCGACCTGGGCGACTACCACCGCTGGTATAGAAGAGCCTGCGACGGCCAGGCCGGGCTCGAGGTCATGCAGGACGAGGTAACCGGTCTTTGGGTCGACGGGGGTAGGGTCAGGGGCCTGAGGACCAGGGTTGGCACCCTCTACGAAGCCCGGGCGGTCGTCATCGCCACGGGGACTTTCCTGGGCGGGAGGGTCCATATCGGGCAGGTCTCCTTCCCGTCGGGGCCGCTGGGACAGGTCTCCGCCGAAGCCCTGGGCGCGAATCTCCGCGAGGCGGGCCTCCAGGTCGGGAGGCTGAGGACAGGGACTACCCCCAGGATCCACGCCGGCAGCGTCGACTGGGGCTCCCTAACCAGGCAGGAGAGCGACGCCGAACCCCACTGCTTCAGCCACTGGGGGACCCCGAGGGTCTACAGCGGCCACGCCTGCTACTCGACCAGGACCGGCGAGGAGACCCACCGGATCATCAGGGACTGCCTGGAAAGGTCGCCCGGCACCCTCGAGATGGGCGAGGTCAAGGGGCCCAGGTACTGCACCTCCATCGAGGAAAGGGTCGCCCGTTTCCCCGAGAAGGAAAGCCACCCGGTCTTCCTCGAACCCGTCGGCAGGGAGAGCGTCGAGATCTACATGCAGAACTTCACCACCGGCCTCCCCCTCGACGCCCAGTTGAAGATGGTCCGGTCCCTCCCCGGATGCGGGAAGGCCAGGATAATGAGGCCCGGCTACGGTATCGAGTACGACTTCATCCCCCCCACCCAGCTGGAGCCCTGGCTGGAAGTGAAGGCCATCAGGGGTCTCTTCTGCGCGGGGCAGGTGAACGGCACCTCGGGCTACGAGGAAGCCGCCGCCCAAGGGATCCTGGCCGGCATCAACGCCGCCCTTTCGATCCGGGGGGAGGAGCCGCTGGTGATAGAGAGGTCCCGGGGGTACCTGGGAGTGCTCGTGGATGACCTCGTCACCCGGGGGACCGACGAACCCTACAGGATGCTCACCAGCCGCTGCGAGTACAGGCTCCTCCTGAGGCACGACAACGCCGACAGGCGGTTGGCCCCTGTCGCGAGGAGGCTCGGCCTGCTGGACGACGGCCGCTGGAAGGTCCTAAAGGCCCGGTGGGCCGCCCTCGACGGGGAGATCGATAGGCTGAAAAATACCAGGATCCGCGACGCGGGGCTGGTGGAGACGGTCCTGGGCGGGCACGACAGCGGTTCTTCCCAGCCAGGCGTCACCGCCGCGGAATTGCTGAAGAGGCCCGGTGTGACCTGGGAGATGGTGGCCAGGGCCGCGCCGCCGCCGGAGCCCCTTGGCCGGGAGATCACGGAACGGGCCCAGGTGGAGATAAAGTACGAGGGGTACGTGGCACGGCAGCTCTCCCAGGTGGAGAGGATGAAGAGGATGGAACTGGTGCGCGTACCCGAGGGGCTGGACTACTCTTCCGTCACAGGCCTCCTCGACGAGAGCAGGCAGAAACTGGAGGCGATCCGCCCCAGGAACCTTGGGCAGGCGGGGAGGATATCGGGGGTGACGCCAGCGGATATAATGTTGCTGGAGGTCTTCATCGAACGTCTCCGGAGGGGGAGGGGCAATGGCGGCCAGGAAAAGGGCGAGGTGTAGCCGGCAGGGTCTTTCGAAGGTCGGATCGCTCCTCATGGCCTCCCTCTCCCGGGAGCAGGCTTCGATGCTCCTCTTCGCCGACCTCTGCTCCCGGTGGTGCGAGGTGGTGGGGCCGAAGCTCGCCGGGAGGAGTTCCCCGGGGCACCTGATCGACGGCACCCTTGTCGTCGTGGCCTCCGATCCCCTCCTGTGCCAGGAGATAGCCATGAGAGGCGGGGACATCGCCTTCAGGGTGAAGGAAAAATGGGGCCTCGAGGTCTCGGGGGTCCTCCCCAGGGTAGGAAGACCCCGCGGCAGGAGATCCTCTGAGAAAAGAAGGGGAGAACCCAAACCCCTGAGGCCCGTCGCCGGTGAGGTCGCCGCCTGCCTGGAGGAGGTCCGTCCCGCGGTGGGCAGGGACGACGTCGCGGCGGACCTGGCGAGGCTCATGGCGCTTTACAGGAAGAAGTTCGGTTCCGAAGGCGGACTGCCCCGCCACAAAACGGGAAAGGAAGGCTGATCGCCATGGAGGAGAGCGGGAAGAGGTCCATCAACGGGGGACTCGTCGTTCTGGGCGTCGCCCTTGCAGTGGGAATGGTCCTTTCGTCGTGGCTCGTGTCGGACACGGTTAAGAGCGTAAAACTGGCCAACCAGACGATCGCCGTCAAGGGAACCGCCCAGGTGGACGTCCGGTCGGACATAGCCCTTTGGGCGGGGCGCTTCACCGCCAGGGACGCGGACCTGGTCAAGGCCTACTCCAAGCTCGAGTCGGACCTGGAGAAAGTGCTGGGTTTCCTGGGCCGGAGTGGCATCCCCAGGGAGGAGATCGAAGTCTCGGCCGTCACCACCATGATCCAGTACCGCAAGACCTCCCAGGGATACGACACGAACGAGATCGAGCAGTACGTACTGGACCAGACCGTCACGGTGAGGTCAAAGGAAGTCGACCTGGTGGCGTCCCTCTCGAGGGAGTCCACCACCCTGATAAGGGAAGGGGTGGAGTTCTTCTCCTTCTCGCCGGAGTACTACTACTCGGGGATCGAGGATATAAAGATCCAGCTGCTGGGTGAGGCGACGAAGAACGCCCGCCAGAGGGCGGAGCAGCTGGCCGTCAACAGCGGGGGGAAGGTGGGGCCCCTGAGGGCGGCGAGCCAGGGGGTATTCCAGATCACTCCTCTTTTCTCCACCGACGTGGAGGACTGGGGGAGGTACGACACGTCGACGATAGAAAAAGCCGTGAAGGCTGTCGTCACGATCCAGTACTCCATAAGCCTGTGAAGAATGAGGCGCGGGTCCCCAGGTCGTGAACGGTCATCATGAAGGGGAAGGGGGTTGAAGCATGGGCAATTTCAAGATCGCCACGTTCAACGTGAATTCCGTCAGGAGCCGGCTGCCCATCCTCGAAAGGTGGCTAGCCGGTAACAGGGTGGACTGCCTCTGCCTCCAGGAGACGAAGGTGGAGGACGGTTCGTTCCCGGCCTCCTTCTTCGAGGACCTGGGCTTCCACCTTTGCTTCAGCGGCGAGAAGTCCTACAACGGCGTGGCCATCGCGTCGACGGTCCCCCCCGACGAGCACGGCTTCGGCCTTGGTGACGGCGAGGAGCCTTCGGGCAAGACCCGGATCGCCTGGTGCCGCTTCGGCGAACTCCGGGTGGTCAACGCCTACGTCCCCCAGGGTAAAACCATAGACAACCCCGACTACCCCATGAAACTTAGGTTCTTCAGGAGGCTCGAGGAACTGCTTCGTTCCAAGGGAGTCCCGGGGGAGCAGGTTGCCCTGGTAGGCGACCTCAACGTGGCGCCCACGGAGATCGACGTGACCCACCCTGAGAACAAGAAGAACCATGTCTGCTACCACGAGGACGTCAGGAAGGCCTTCTGGAGCCTCTGCTCCCTGGGCCTGGTGGACGTCTTCAGGAAGCACCGCCCCGGAGAGGGGGAGTACTCTTTCTGGGATTACAGGGTCCCTAACTCCCTCGAGAGGAACATCGGCTGGAGGATCGACCACATTCTTGCCACGGCCCCGCTGGCCGAGCGTTCCGTCGACAGTTACGCCGACAGGGAACCCCGAGCCTGGGAAAGGCCCTCGGACCACACCGTGGTCGTCGCCGAATTCAGGCTGTAGGGACTCGAAGGCCTTCCATGGCCTGCACAGCGCACAGGCCCTCGGAACGCCGCGCCTCACCGGCGGGCATCCACAGGGTGGGGAAGATCTTGTGGACAAAGAGAGATCAGATCTCGGGGTCCAGGCCGTAACTGGCGACCTGCTTCATGCCCCTGGAGACCCTGGACCAGTACCGCTCGATGCCGCCGCCGCAGTATCTCCCCAGGGCCTTCTTCGTGCTGCCGTAAGTCTTCATGTACCTTGAAAGCAGCAGGATGCCGGCGGACACGCCCTTCTCCGGGTGACAGAGGTCCTCTTCGGCCTCGAGCCCGGCGTGAGCCATGAGGAGGTATGAATGGACCCTCCATACCACCTGCATGACCCCGGCGGCGCCGTAGGAGCTCCTCGCCTTGGGGTCAAAGTGGCTCTCGGCGTTGCCCACGGCCACGGCGAGCGTGAGGGGGACGTCGTACTTGTGGCTGTAGTGCACGAAGGAGACCGCTTCCCGCCAGGCGGTAAGGGGCTGGATGTTACGGTTCTGGTGAAGGATGTAAAGGGCGATGACGGAGGCGTTTTTCTGGTTGGCAGGGTCCATGCGCCAGAGCCTGCGAAGGACCGACTCGGGGTTTTCCATTTGCCATTGAACAAGATCTTCGGGTTTAAGGTTCATTTCCTCTAGCGTTGAGGTGACGGTGCCGTCGAGCTGAGAAACACGGTCGGCTACGGCACGCTCCCGGCTCCATTCGGAGACGGCATCCACCGGGGAATTCTCCGGGCGCTCTCCTTGGAAGGTGTGGACCAGGGCTAAAGCTGCGCACACCATGGCGACCGCCGGGACAATATCCCTCAGGAGTCTTCGGGTCAAAAACCCGCCCCCTTCAAAATAGGGTCACCCCTATGAGCTTTCGGGGTGCTTTTATACTGACGCGGGTATTATAGACACAAATCCGCGAAAGGCAAGAATAGTATACAATCATTTCAATTACCGGGGTCGAACGGGGAGGCGAAAACCATGGAAATGAGGGCTTTTCCAGGCGACAGGCCCTACAGAGTCACCAGGAAAGGAGAGGTCAAAAAGACCTCCTGGCCCGGCGGGACCACCAGTCAACTCTTCATTCTCCCCGGGGACGCCGACCTGGGGAAAAGGGACTTCACCTTCCGGGTCTCCACGGCCTCGGTGGATGTCGAGAGATCGACCTTCACCCCCTTCGAGGGCTTCGACCGGATCATCATGACCATCGACAATGACCTCGCCCTGTCCCATGACGGCGGCGAAGAGGTCACCCTGAAAAAGTTCGAGCCCCACCTTTTCGACGGCGGGGCCGAGACCAGGAGCCGGGGGAAGGTCCGCGACTTCAACTGCATCATGGACAGGAAAACCTGCCGCGGGGAAATCACGGCCATGACCCTGGCAAGGGGCAGCGTCCTATACCCCCGCAAGGGCAACTACGGGGCCGGGTTGGAACTGGAAATAATCTACTGCGCCGCGGGCAGGCTCACCTTCCGGTACGGCGAAACCGAGGAGCGCCTCGACCAGGGCGATGTCCTGGCGATCGACCACGGCCTCATGGATAGCCGTTACCGCCTCTCCAACGAACAGGACCAGCCCTGCGACCTGGTGGTCACGCTGATCCGGTCCGTGCCCCCTGTTCAAGTTGCCCGCCAAGCCCCTCACGAACCGTGACAGGGCGATGATCTTCATCGGGCGGAATGACCTATCCGAGGGCTATTCTCACCGCCGGCCGACCCCGGGCATGCTTGGGCGGCGTGGAACGGACGGGATCGGTCTCAAGGCGGAACCGGCCCCATTCATCTGACTCAAAGCCCTTCATGAAGCCTTGGGTCCGCTTGACAGGGTCCCTGACCCCGCTTTTAATAGTGCTGTTCAAAGAGGAGTTCCAGAGCGCCCCATAACCTGGGCAAGGGAGGGATGGTTTTGAAAAAGGCCCTGGTATTTTTCACCCTGTTGACATTGTTGGCGGCCTCGCCGGCTTTTTCCTTCAATGAACCGGAGGGTTACGACGATTACCGGTGGGGTCAGCCCTTTTCGGAGTTCCAGGACCTGTCGGACCACGAGGGGAGTGACGAGGAAGAGGGGCAACTGACCTCGGCCCGCGCCGACAGTGTCGCCAGGACCTGGAAGGGCCTCAAATTCATTGAAAGCCCCCTTTTTCTCTTCAGGCAGCTCAGGTTTGAGGGTTTCCTGGCCGAGGGACGCCCCGGGCGGGCTGAATGGGAGACCTGGTGCGAAGTCCTGGAGAGGGAGCTGGGGACCCCGTCTCGAGGCTCGGACGAGTTGAACTACGTGAGATGGGAAAGTGACCGCCATTGGGTGGAGATAGTCCACAACCCTGACGACGAGAGCAACCTGGTCTCCGCCGGGGCGTACCTGGAGGGGCTGGATGGCGGGGAGTCATGCCCGCTGGCCCCGGAGGATCCCTTCGAAAATGGGTTCAAGGGCCTCAAGTGGGGGGCCAAGTCCTACGGAACGGTCAATATCCAGTTCATCTCTCGGGATCACGACCTGAATATAAGTTACTACCTTGGACAAAGGGACCTCGAAGTTTCAGAATTGGGCGGGATCCCCATGAAGAAGGGCGCTTTCCTGTACGGTTTCATAAACTCCACCTTCTCCATGCTGAGAGGTACGGCCCTGTACAAGGACAGGGAGGCCTTTGAGGGGCTGAAAGCATTTTTTGAGAGCTTTCTCGGCCCGGTCGATACCTATTCGCCGAATGTAAATAGTTTGTGGGAGAGAGATCGGTACAAAGCCTTCCTTTATAGGGAAAAAGACGGGTCTGTGGCTTTCTGGCTCGTTAACAAGGAGTACCACCGGTAAGACCTGGGACCTTCCGCCGTGTTCGTATTGAGGGGAGCGGAGAATGCTCCGCTCCCCCCGATCTTACAGGTTGAAATGCTCAGGTGCCCTCGAATATCCAGGTACGAGCGAGAGGATGTTAAGGTTTCTCCGGCTCTTGTTCCTTCTCCGGGTCGGCGGGTTTCCTCGCGCGCCTGAAACCGACCATGTAACCCCGGGTGTAGATCGGGTGGTCGGGCGGGGCAGGTTCGATAGAGAATTTTTTCCTTTTCCAGGTCACTTCTGGCTCGTTCATGTCGGCACCTCCTTTTTCCTGGTAAGCTCCCTAGGTACCTAAACTCAAGGATCTTTCTGTTTTTGTCGGCCTCACCTCGCTCACCTTGGAGGATAAAAAAAGGCCTCTCCAAGGGAGAGGCCAAAACACACAAGCCCGGACTCCGGATATGAACCTCCGGAATACCTTCTCCCCTTATCATCCCAACCCTTTTTTAGGGTTTTCTGGTATTGGCACCTTGCGTAAAACTGCAGGTTGCCGGGCTTCATCGGGCCAGTCCCTCAGCCGCTCTGGATAAGAGTTTCAGTTGTTAAGGTTCGAATAAATCATACCATAAGTCAGTTGGAAACCAACGGTTTCCTTATTTTACTGGATCGGACAGGGGCTTGGTCCTCAAAAGTGCTTACATTACCTTTTCCGCCGGGAAAGTGATCCCTTACCTGTTTTGCAACATGCAGTCAAACTATAGTTTGACTGCATAAGTCCGTAACCTCTAATATTGGTGTTCTATTCCGCTTGTTATCAAAAAATTTCATGCGTAGATGCGGGTTATTACTGTGATGGAGAGCATTTCAAGTTGATATGACTAATATATCACTTGGCTGTATGAATAAAATCCACCTCAATAGATTTTTAAATTCTTTAAAAAAGAAAGGGAGGAAGCATTATGGAATCAAATGCAGGCTTGAGATTAAAGAATCGACTAAAGAAACAGGAAATTTTGATTGCCCCGGGTGCCCATGATGTGCTTACTGCGCGAATTATTGAATTAACAGGATTTGATGCTGTTTATATGACAGGGTATGGTACTTCGGCGAGCATAATTGGACAACCTGATGTAGGATTGCTCACTCAAACAGAAATGGTACAACGAGCTCTCAATATTGTTGAATCCGTTAAAATACCAGTAATTGCCGATGGTGATGATGGCTTTGGTAATGCCATTAATGTCCAACGAACGGTTAGGTTGTATGAAAGAGCAGGTGTGGCCTGCCTTCAAATTGAAGATCAAGTTTCCCCCAAAAAATGTGGCCATATGTTAGGACGTGAGATTATTCCACCGCAAGAAATGATAGGCAAAATCCACGCTGCGGTAGATGCCAGGAATAATACAGATTTTATGATAATGGCCCGAACTGATGCCAGAACACAATATGGTATTGACTACGCGATTGAAAGAGGGAAGGCTTACGAAGAAGCTGGGGCCGATATTATTTTTATTGAGTCACCCGAAAGTATCCATGAAATGAAAAAAATTACTTCATCTTTTGATGTTCCAGTATTGGCTAATATGATTGAGCATGGAAGAACTCCGCTTATGGATGCTCCAGCACTTGAAAAAATTGGATATGATCTGGTTATTTTTTGTGTTTCTTCGACTTTTGTTGCAGCTAAATCTATTCATGAACTAATGAAAACATTGAAAAATGAAGGGACTACCGCAGGATGCGTAAAAGATATGATTACCTTCGAGGATTTTAATAAATTAATCGGTCTGCCTGAAATTCGAATCCAAGAAAGAAAATATTTTACCGGACGTTCCTTTTAAGCTGTCTCTAAAAAGGAACGTGCCTTCTCTTATTTTAGAGATAAGAAAAATATAAGTGAATTCTCCACAATTTTTATCAATTCTTTGGTTTAAATCTACCATTTCTTTTTGGGAGGGCATAAATGAAAAATCTTTTTGATGAAACTCAAATAGGGGAAATAGTACTAAAAAACCGTTTTGTTAGGAGTGCTACATGGGAAAGACTCGCCAATGAGAAGGGAGAACCAAAAGGAGATCTTTTTAGGGTTTACGAGGATCTTGCGATAGGGGATATCGGTTTAATAATAACGGGACTCTCTTCAATTATTGAAGGAGAACAGCCGCATCCCGGTATGATGGGCATTTATAATGATCGTTTCCATGGGACATACAAAAGGCTGACCGAGAGAGTTCACGAACTGGGCGGCCAAATAGCAATGCAGATCGGTTATGGGGGGACAAGGACCCATTTTCAAACCGAAAAAAGAATTATTTGGGGTCCTTCAGAAATACCAGAATTGAATACTGGGGTTGTTGCAAAGGAAATGTCCTTGGAAGACATTACCACCCTGATACAGGCATTTGGAGATGCAGCAGGCAGGGTCAAAAAAGCCGGGTTCGATGGAGTTCAAGTTCATGGTGCCCATGGATACCTTTTAGGACAATTTTTAAGCCCTTATCATAACCGGCGCCTTGATCAATATGGCGGTACCATTTCTAACCGCGCGCGCCTTATTCTCGACGTATATTCCGAAATTAGATCTAGAGTGGGTTTTTCCTTTCCGGTTCTGATTAAGATCAATTCAAGTGATTGTATATCTGAAGGATCCACGCTCCAGGATTGTTTGTACACCTGTAGGGAATTGGTCAAGATGGGGATAGATGCCATAGAATTAAGTGGAGGAGTAAAATTGGCAGGGAATCCCTACTCCCCCGTGCGTTTCGTTGCTTCGGAAGCAGAAGAAGCCTATTTCGCTAAGGAAGCAACAGCAATAGCGGAAGAACTTGATATTCCAGTTATTCTCGTGGGTGGATTGCGTTCACTGAATGTAATGCAACGGTTGTTAAATGATACAAAAATAGACTGTTTCGCCATGTCAAGGCCATTCCTTGCGGAACCTAAATTAATTGCAAGATGGCGGTCCGGAGATTATTCAAAGTCAAAATGTCTTTCTTGTAACCAGTGCAAGACTGACAGTGGGAATTATTGTAAAGTTTTTAAAAATAAAAAGATTTGAGTCGATTTTTAAGGAATGCTTGAATTGAGATAATTTAAGGAAGCTGCAAAGATAATCTTCCACCCGTTGGGTGGATAGAAGTAAGACTTCTTTCCTTTTTCCTCTTGCAGATTGGTTCCTGAGTCCATAGGACCAACCTTATCGTTATGCATTTATCCAACGGGACCTTGAAACCTAAAGCGGCAGTCGCGATTGTATTTTATATTTTAATAATATAAAGAGGCATTTTTTTAAATTTGTTTACATTACCTGGCTCGAATTTATTTTTTTACGTTATCACAAATTTTTTAATTCGCTAATACCTAGCTCCATAAGTTTCTCCTTGCGAGGAATTCCAGTTTGGTCCCATCCCATCATCCCGTAATGGAGAGATTTGACAATTGAAAATTCATTCTCGCTGATGGAACTACCTTTGAAAGCACCCTCCGAGAGTGGCTCAGACAATCTCTTCGGTAGAACGTCATCAGTCGCTTCAAGCCCCATTTTAAGGTTGAAAAGGCGAGCAGCATTCAAGCCGCGCTCACCCATTTTCATGAGTTCCCAAAGGCTTGTTTCCCAGCCCAATGCGGACTTTACCAAATAATGCATCTTGAATACGGGGAAATAGCTCCTTGGTCCAAAAACAAAGTAACAGCCCCCAAGATGATTTAAAACCGCCCATGAAAACCATAAATAAATTACTGCTCTTACCTTGTCTGCATTCAGGCTTAAGGGGTTCATCGGATCTAGGACTCCTAAAGATTTGAGATTTTGCATGGGTAGGCCTTCAGGGTAAACAAAAAGCGGATCGTGGGCAAATTGCATATGGTCGGCTCCAGTCGGGGAAAAAGCATATCCTAAAGCAACCCCCTTTTTCCCCCTTGGATCATGCATAGGAAGTTCTTGGCCTTTAACGGCAAGGGTAAAGTTATTGCTTCCTTTTCCCAATTTTTGGGCAGCTCTGACGGATCCTTCGGCTAGAAGGTCTCCAATACCTTGGCGACTTGCGATCTTGTCAAGTAAATCCAACATTCCTTCCGCATCGCCAAAACCATTGATGCCGGACTCTTCCTTGGTGATTACACCCTCTTCGACACATTCCATGAGCCAGGCTATGGTCATCCCAGCGGAAATGGTGTCTATCCCGTGACGGTTACAGATTTCGTGGCCCTTGGTGATCGCGTGGAGGTCATCAATGCAGCAGACCGATCCCAAAGCCCCAAGAGTCTCGTATTCTGGTCCGCCATAGGCGGGATCAGTATCATATTTTCCTCCTCCGACAATTCTTTTGCATCGTATAGGACAAGCGAAACATCCAAATTGGCCTTGAAGCATTGTCTCTGTCATGGTTTTGCCACCGATTCTGGAAGCGCCTTCGAAGGAGGACCTTTTAAAATTCCGTGTGGGTAGTAATCCATCCTTGTTGTTTGCTTCTACACCGACGGAGGTTCCAAAAAGATGGAGGTTCCAGGAAAGGGGTTCGTCCTTCCATCCAGAAAAAGCTTTCTGCATCTCACGGAGAAGTTCGGTTTCGGTGGCATCAATAGCTTTGGGATAAGGCGTAACAAAGGCCTTAATTTTCTTGGATCCCATTACGGCTCCCATGCCTGTTCTGCCGTTTGCATGATGAAGGTCGTTGAGAATACAGGCATACCTCACGAGGTTTTCACCAGCAGGGCCAATCAAAATAGCTGTGATATTTCCATGTTTTTCTTTAAGTTTTTCGAGGGTTGGTCCAGTCTCGAGATTCCAGATGTTCGAGGCGTCATAGATTGCCACTCTGCCGTTTTCGATCCAGAGGTAGACAGGTTTATCTGAAGAGCCAGTTGTGACTATAGCTTCAACTCCCTGTTTCCTGATTCCGGGACCGAAGTATCCACCGGCATCACTCCCGCCGAACCCTCCTGTAAGAGGGCTCTTTGCATACACTCCGTAACGGCATACTCCGGGAAATCCGAGTCCGTTTAAGAGGCCAGAGGCCACAATCATTACATTCTCAGGGCCGAGAGGGTCTGTGTCCCGATTGATTTTTTCGAGCATGACAGGAAGTGCGAGCCCTCTCATGCCGCCCCATTTACGGGCGTACGATTCTGAAAGCGTTTCCGAGGTAGTCTCCCCTCTGGTTAGATCTACCCAAATCCTCTTGCCCTTCCAGAAAGACATCAAGCAACCTCCTTTTATTTGGCAAATCCATTCATATGTGGCGAGATACGGTTTTCGCCGGAGCACATTCGATTATTAGGAAGTATCATATCAAAAAACCTGCATACTCTATGGGCGATCTCAGGAGAAGAATTCGGGGAGAAAATCGAAGAAGTATGTCGAAAGCCAATATTTCGCGATTTCTTCGCTTCTTAGGGCATTTCCTCTCCCCATGAATTTCAAACTTGAACTTGACAAAAGCGATCCAGTAGGAAAAAATGTTGTTTGATGTTCTATAGAGGAGAAATGTGTTCTCTGTTGGCTAACATAAAGGGTATTGGACATCCTTGATTTACTGAATTTCAATATTCTTTTTCTGAGGCGAAAAATGAAAAATTTTGAGAGAACATCCGATCCGGGCCGAAATTCATGTTGTCAATTACTCCGCAAAAACAACCCATCTCTGGGAAATTTTAGTGAGATTCTAGTTGCCCCCTCATTCTTTCCGAGAAAACAAACAACGGAAAAGTGTGAATTCCCTCGCTCCACAAAATATGGAAAAATCCCAATTAGGATTTATTTTGAAAGATCCCTAAGTTTTAATTTTTGATTATCATTTAGGGCTAAATTACCTAGTGGAAAGAAATCCTATTCAAAGGGGGCAAGTGAAAGGTAAATACGTTACGGTTCCAGCTCGACAAATTTAAAGGAAAGGGAGCGGATGACAGTGTCTAAGGAAAAAGCAAGGAAAATTCACCAGGAATCGATAATTGTTGATGGACTGGGTTATTCTCAGAGATCATATTATTTTGAAAATTTTGTTGACAGTATGATTTCTGTTGGTGTGGCAGCGGTTAATATGACGGTTGTGGGTTCTAATGACACACCAGCTGTCGGTTTAGTGAAAGTGGAAGAATGGAACAAGATGATAGAAAAACGCAATGACAAAATGCTTTTGGTCAGAAACGTAAAAGATATCGAAAGAGCAAAAAGGGAAAAGAAAGTCGGAATAATGATGGGAACCCAAGATGGAACCATTATCGGGGATGATGTCAACTTTCTTGGAATTTACAAGAAATTAGGGATGACCATTTTCCAACCCACTTATACATGGCAGAACCTCATTGGCGAGGGATGTGGGGAGAGGACCGACGGAGGCCTTAGCTCTTTCGGTATAAAAGTAATCGAGGAAATGAACAATCAGGGGATGCTAATTGATCTTTCTCACTGTGCCTACCAGGTCACCATGGATGCCATCAAGTATTCGAAGGCGCCAGTGGTGTTTACCCATACAAATCCGAGAGCTTTATGCGACCATGCCAGGAACAAAACCGATGAACAGATAAAGGCAATGGCTGCAAAAGGAGGAGTAATGGGCATTTGTTCTTACATGCCTCTTCTTACGAAAGACACCAGGCCGACTTGGGATGAATTTGTCAATTGCATCGATTATGTAGTGAACCTCGTAGGCGTTGACCACGTGGCCATTGGATCGGACTTTTCCCTTTGGACCAAAGAGGAATATGACGCTTGGCTTGTCGGTAACCCGAACCTGAAACCGGCTGGCCCCCAGGATGGCTGGACCTGGAGAAATATTTTCGTAAATGATGATGGCATTGTCGAATATGATCAGGTGTTTACTATTACCGAGCTATTGCTTGATCGCGGTTATTCAGAACAGGATATCAAAAAGATTTTAGGCCTTAATTTTATGAGGGTTCTACAGGATGTATTAGGATAATTTTTTTACTAGCAGCAAATCGAATAATCCTTTAAAAAAATTTTATTCAGAAAGGGGACTCATGAAGGCTTTTTGGTAACAGGTTTCTCTCTTTGTCCTTTATCACGTAATTAAAGACCTGGTGAGAAAAGGGAGGGAATGTGAATGTTTCAGTGGAAAAGGAGTAAGGGTGTTTTCGTCGCGCTAATAGCCTTGTCTCTTTTGGTTGGCCTGTTTGCACAATCTGCTTTGGCTGCCAAAAAGGTTATAACTTGGAATTACCATACCGCCTATGACAAAAGCTATTTCAACGGCGGTAGCCATGTACAGGCCTGGGCGGACAGGGTGTGGGAAGAAACTAATGGGCAATTGAAAATCAATATTTATTATAATGGTACCCTGGGTTATAGGGGCGACGAAATAATGGCTGCCCTGCGTGACGGGCTTCTGGAATCCGCCGAGTTTTCCGCCGCTTTGAATAAAGTGGAAACTGGAAGAGAGTGGTGGAGTTTTAACGACTTTTACGCTTTGTTTGATAATTGGGAACAACTTCTAGCTGTCGACAAAGTGGCTAACCCGATCATGGAACAAGAAATAAAGGAGTTCGGCGGTGTGGTTCCGCTGGCCTTTTTCCCTTGTGGTCCCAAGGTCGGATTTGAAGGAATTTGGATGAACAAGGAAATTAAAAAGTGGAGCGATTTTAAGGGCACAAAAATAAGGATCTTTTTCGACCTGGCTAGGCGCTACGTTTTTGATGAATTGGGATTTGCCACAATGTTTTTGCCTGGTCCTGAGACCTATCAGGGTTTGCAGACAGGACTCGTGGATGGCGCTATCCAGAGTGAGCAAGCTGGCTACACCAACAATTACTATGAAATAGCCAAATATTTCTATGCATTTGAACCCATCATTGGCAGTTGGTGGGGATTACTCTGCAGCCAAAAAGCTTTCGACGCTTTGCCGGAAGATGTCCAGGCGGGTTTAATTAGGGCAAGTCAAGAGCATAAAAGGTTCCTTGAGGAAGAAGTATGGCTGAATCAGTCCGATTTCTGCCCCGGACCTGGTGGGATCTTATCGGCAAAAGATTGCATAAAGTTTTTCCAGAGTAAGGGAAATGTAATTGTCCGGGTTCCCCTCCTCATGAAAAAGATCCAGGATCAGAACATGATAGGACTTAAGAAGTGGATAGATAGCCTTGACGGGTATAACGCCGAAAAGGCCAATTTGATGCTGGAAACCCTGCTGAAAGCAAAACAGGACTATCCGGGGTTGAATCAACCTGCGTTCATGTCTCTGGATGAATGGGTTATTGAGGATAAATAATTACTCCTGGAATAGAAATAAGGGGAAAAAAAGAAACCTGTTTTGATTTGAGAGCCACGGCAACATGGACATACTCGCATGACCATACTTTGTTGCCGTGGCCTTTCTTAATTATCATCAATTGCATGAACAGAAATATACAAAGGGGAACAGCAGAATTTAGAAAAGTTCAAGATTTACTTATGAAGGAACAATAATATTATCTTAAAAGAGTTTTTAATGTTATTGCTTCTAATATAATTCACTCTGTCAATCAAGATCTTGAAATGTTTTTTATGCCATTAAATGTGAGCAGGATTCGTAAATTTAAGTAAACTTCGGACGATAGTACTTGATAGTAACAATATCAGGACCTTGACAGTCGTATCTGTTTCCTGTGGATAAATCAGGCTTTTATGGCCTTTTGACGATTGTAACAAGGACTTCGGAAAGCAGTTTCGTCCCGTTGCCTTATCTTCGGTTTTTTCCCCTATATTCTGGGATGCTATGCCCCTCAAGGAGCAAGAGTAGCACCCTCCTGAACATGTAAAGGTTCGACAATGCAAAAAGAACATGGATGCCGTTGGTGTTCTTCGCAAGACCCTTGTAGCGAACCTTCCTGTATCGGGATATGTTCTTGCCACACCGAAGACGTGCTCCACCCTGACGCAGGTCTTGGAAAACATGCTGTTCCTTTCTTTCTCATCTTCCGTGAGCTTCCTGTTTCTGGTGGGCCTTCTGTTCGTGTTATCCGCGTTCTTCGTCGAAGCCGGGGTATTGATGGCGGTGGCGTCAACGATGCTACCCTCGGAGAGTCTCATACCGCTGGATTCAAGGTGGGCGTTGACCTCCCTGAAGATTCTCCCGCCAAGGTCATGGGCCTTGAGAAGGTAGCGGAACTTGCAGATCGCCCTTTCGTCCGGAACTCACCTCTTTGCCGAGGTCTATCCCAACAAACCGTCCTATGGACCCCATGTCGTAGGACGCTTCTTCGGCTCCGGGGTCGCTGAAGTTGAAGTGAACTCTGCAGGAAATGGATCCGAAGCATCCGTTCCAGCCCTAGGGGAGATCTGCCCCTTCCCGACTTGAGATAGTAGGGTTCTACGAGGGCGCAGAGTTCCTTCCAGGGGCCGACCTGTTCCATCTCGGCCAGAAACTGCTCCCGCCTTATGGGCTTTTTGTACTTCTCGAAGGTCATGGCGTTGGCAAGTCTTTTCTGACCCTTCAAGCAGGATCAGCTCCCCGGAGAATGGTATGTCCGAACAAAAGACTGGAATGGACAAACCAAGGCTGTCACAACCATATTTTACTAGACCCAGGTCCGTTTCAAGAGGCCTTTTTCAGAAGTTACTTAAAAAAGGATTTTTGTGAGATTGAAGAGGAAATTAACAAGGAATAGCGTGATTTCCGAAGGTTTTGACTTTTTCTGAGAAGTTAGTGAAAGGAGTGATCATGGTGAATTCGTTTTCTAAATCACTAAAGAGAATGAGGCAAATACTTAGGGAAATATCCATAGCTGCGATGGTTATATTAATTGCGATGTTGTTTATTGAAAGTATAGTAAGAAAATTTATTGGGGTTTCTCTTTTTACGGTGAACGAATATGGCGGAATGGGTATGTATTTGTTTGTTGTTTTGAGCATAAGTTATCTTTACGAAATCGATGCTCATCTATCCTGTGATTTTGTAGTAAACATGTTGCCTGAAAATGTCCGGGAAAAAACGAAAATACTAAACCACCTCTTGACAATTATATTTGCGACCTTTTGCTTCTATATCTGGTATAGGTTTCTTTTTTTCTCGTCTTTCAAATTGGGCAAGGCGTACAGAATGACAGGAATTCTGGAGTGGCCTTTTCATCTTCTTGCCTTGATCAGCTGGGGCATGCTTGTATTGACCGCGTCGGAAAAGTTTATTTCAGGCGTGGTGACAAACAGAGAAATTTACCCGAATTAACAAAAGGGGTGAAGAGACATGGCATTGTCGCCATTGATTTTGTTCCTTATTTTCGTAGTTTTCTTCCTCGTTTTACTTTTTATTGGCTGGCCCATCGCTTTTTCCATGGGTACCGCAGCAGTAGTAGCGTACTTGTTCTCGGGGGGAAGTTTGTGGGGAAACTTCGCGATACTTACATACAATGCGATGTTTAACTACAACTTGTTAGCATTGCCGATTTTCGTATTAATGGGATATTTGCTAATTTATGGAGGGTCAACCGATAAACTGTACAATGGTATTACGCCACTGATGGAACGATTAACCGGAGGATTAATTTATTCCAATATAGTGGCAAACGTTATTCTTGGTGCCTGCTGTGGTTCAACAATTGCAGCTACGAGTGCCATGTCTACCGTTGCAATCCCTGAATTATCCAAACGGGGTTATAAAAAAAGCATTTCTTACGGTTCATTAGCATCGGGAGGATGTTTGTCCGCTTTGATCCCTCCCTCGGTAGGAATGATTCTTTTTTGCTCAATCACAACAGTATCATTAGGCAGTTTATTCATAGCTGGCATTGTACCGGGGTTGATTTTGGCAGCTTTCTTCATTTTAGTCAGTTACTTTTGGGTTATATTAGATCCTAGTGTTGTTCCGCCTAAGTCAGAAAAGGAAAAAGCTATAACGGAAGATTTTTTCTTTGCCTTCAAAAATCTATGGGCGCTGATTCTTTTAATTGCAATAATTCTAGGTGTGATTTATTTCGGTTTTGGCACACCAACTGAGGCTGGATGTTTTGGTGTAGTAGGGGCTATTGTCCTTAGTGTTGCAAATAGGAAGCTTACCTGGGAAATGTTAAGCAAATCTCTCCTGTTGACTTGCAAGGTAAGCGGAGGTTTGCTTTTGATAATTGCGATGGCTTCGACTTATGGTTTTGCCCTAACGGCTCTGGGATTGCGTGATTTCCTTTTGAGCGCTTTGGAGGTTTTGCCAGGACCGCCTGTGATTCAAATGCACATAATATTCTTGTTCCTCTTTATTTTGGGGATGTTTATGGATAGCGCGGGCATTATAATGGTCATGACTCCCATTTTGTTGCCCTTCGCTGTAAAATTGGGTTTCCATCCAGTTTGGTTCGGAATATTTTTAATGTTGAGTGTGCAATTTGGGAATATCACACCTCCCGTTGGAGTTACTTTGTTTGCTGTACAATCCATTTCGGGAGACAGCATTAAAGAAATTGCCAGAGGATGTTTACCCTATTGGCTTTCTTTCCTTTTCTCTGTCATCGTATTGATTTTGTTTCCAAGTTTAGCCACCTTGCTAAATTTTTAGGAATAGTCGGAAGTCCCCCAGGGTAACCTGGGGGACTATTTTGGCTTGCAAGAAAATGTATATGAGTTAAAGCGCTGGTATGACATGATGTTTATGAGATAGGGTTCCTTTAAAAGCTTGCTCTCTTCGCCTGGGCTGCTCGCCCTGTCACCAACACCCATATGATGATTCTAAATTTACATTCAGATTCCCGCACGTGGATATTATCCTGAGGTGAAGTCTTGTTAACGGACGTGGCATTCTTTGTTCAGGACCAACCTGGACGGGGGTGCCGGCCGCGACAAAGCTAAAGGAGCATCACATCATGTGTGCGGAAGAACTTGCGAACCACGCACTGGGGAAAAAGTTTTGCAAAAGTGGAGAATTTCGACTTGCAAAAAACATGTCAATGGACAAGCGCTGTTATCAATTTACATCCAGTTCCTAAAGGACCAGGTGTTTTTCTTAGAGTTTTTACCCACGGCCTATTCCTATTCTATAAAGAGGGTAAAATTCTGGATCGCCTTTTTTCGATGGTTTGGACAAAAAGGCGCCGGTCTTTGCCCCCTGGTTGGAGTCATCCCGGGTCTATCAAGATAAAAGGCGAATATGGGGTGCCTGCCCTCCTCAAGATCACAGGTTGAAAAGGCTATCACCGATTTTAATGAAAAGTATCCTGTAAACGAAGGGTATCCCCGTTTTGTAGAACTCCACGTATTCAGCGAAGTCGGGGGGGACTGTCACCAACACTCATATGATGGATCTAAATTTACATCCAGATTCCCGCACATGGATACAATTTTGAGGTGAAGTCTTGTAAACGGATATGGCATTCTTTGTTCAGGAAGAACCTGGACGGGGGTGCCGGCCGTGGCTAAGCTAAAGGAGCATCACATCATGTGCGCGGAAGAACTAGCAAACCACAAAAGCATCAGGGATATAGCGTCCACCTTTTGCGTGGACGAAAGCACCTTGAGATACAGGCTCGAACGGCATCGGACAGGAGCCGTGGATGGCAGATCGCT
>MWDE01000002.1 GCA_002070395.1 Synergistetes bacterium ADurb.Bin155 | reverse complement strand
CGCCTGGTGGTCGACCTGAGGGTGGCGGGGGTATCTACCCTGGAGGAGGCCAATGCCTTCCTCGCTTCCTACAGGGCCAGACATAACGATCTCTTTGCCGTCCCGCCTAAGGATGAAGCGACGGCCTTCATGCCGGCGCCTTCCAAGGAGGACCTCGCCCTCATACTGTGCCGCAGGGTCTTCCGGAAGATGACCGGCGACTCCACGGTCTCGTGGAAGGGCCGGAAGTGGTCCGCCCTGGACTCCCAGGGCAGAAAGGTCCTATTCCGCAAAGGGGTTGAGGTGGAGGTCCTGGACCTCCTGGACAGGAGGACGGTTTTGCACCGCCAGGGGACCTTCTACGAAATGGTTAGGGTCGAGGAAGAGGAGACGAAGAAGACCCTGGCGAAAGAGAACACGACAGCATCATCCACGGAAGAAGGAATGAGAAAGCCCTGGACTCCGGGACCTGACCATCCATGGAAAAGGGAGTACGAAAGGATGGCTAGCAGAAAGAGGAGCCGTGAGCATTGTCTTGAGCAGATACCCTAGGGGGGATGACATTTTCCCTGTCCCGTTTTAGTACCTAACCCATGACATTTTCCCTGTCCGTTGACATACGGAAATAAAATTGAAAAATTAAGTATAAAATAAAGTACGGCGGGGACAAGGCCGTGGCGTATGAAATATGAAGAGGTCAGGGGGGTTCAGGAACCCCCCTGACCTCTTAGGATCAGCCTCAATGAACCCCTAAAAAAACGGGTCAGGAACTCTTCCCTTCGCCTTCTGCCTTCTGTTTTACGACCTGCCGCCCGCGATATTGACCGCACTCGGGACAAACCCTGTGCATCTGGGCCGTTTCACCGCAGTTGGGGCAGACCGTGGTTCCCGGGTTCTTTAAAGACCCCAGCCAGTGGGCTTTTCTCTGCCTGGTCCTCGTATGGGACGTTCTACTCTTTGGCGTTGCCATTACTGTTCCCTCCTTTCCCGGGAGCTTCATCGTTTCCATCTTTCATTAAATCCGCCAGAACTCCGAGCCTCGGGTCGGGCCCGGAAGTGGGGCACGAACATTCGCCCCTGTTCCTGTTCTTGCCACAGGAGGGACATAAACCCAGGCAACCCTCGGAACAGAGAACCTTCTCGGGGAGCGAAACTACCAGATATTCCCACACCTGATCTGAAATGTCTATCTCCCCCTCGATGGAGGGGACAAAGACCAGATCATCGCCATCGCCCGCGCTGTCCGCCTTATCCTGATCGCCCTTGTCCTCGGGCAGCGGTTTGAAGAAAATATGCCCCTTTTCAGAGACTTGGAAAAGGGTAGGCTCCAGGCACCGGGCACAGTCAACTTCAGCCCTTGCCTCTAAAGCGAGGTCCATGCCGAGTCCCGAGATATCACCTGCTACCCTGGCATCTACCACGACGGGTTCGTTGAACCTGTACTTTTGTCCCCAATGATCGATGCATCCTGATATAGGGAGTTCGCACCTGAAGGACAGGGTCCCTCCCTCCTCGATCACTGCCGCGCCGTCGAAGGCGCAGGACCATCCAGGGGGTTTTCCCCCGATATCCGTTCCAGGATCTCCATTACCCCTTTTCATCGTTTCACGCCTTGTCTATGGCGAGCTCCTTTGTATCCCTCGCAATGACGAGTTCCTCATTGGTGGGTATGACCAGGATGCTCACCCTGGAGTCAGGAACGTTAATAAAGGCCTCTTTACTTCTAACCTTGTTCTTTTCGAGGTCGATCTTCGCCCCAAGGAACTCGAGGCCTTCACAGACCATTTTCCTTACGGTGATGCTGTTCTCTCCAATGCCGGCGGTGAATACGATGGCGTCAATACCACCCATGGCCCCGGCATAGGCACAAATATGCTTTCGAATACCGTAAAAAAGGATGTCCAGGGCGAGTCGGGCTTTGCTATTTCCCTGGACGGCGGCCTCCTCCACATCCCTGAGATCACTGCTGATGCCCGTAATGCCTTTGAAACCGCTCTCCTTGTGGATAATATGGCTCATCGACTTGGGATCGATCTCTTCATGTTCCATGATATAAAGGATAACGGTGGGATCGATGTCCCCGCACCGGGTCCCCATCAGGACACCAGGGACGGTTCCGAACCCAAGGCTGGTGTCAATGGACTTGCCTCTCTTGACAGCCGAAATGGAGCTACCATTGCCAAGATGGCATGTTACTATCTTCAGGTCCTCGATCGGCCGGCCCATCATCTCGGCAGCCCTATGGGCAACGTAAAAGTGACTGGTACCATGGAACCCGTAACGCCTGACCCTGTGCTTTTCATAGTAATGATAGGGAAGGCCGTAGGTGTAGGCATAATCCGGCATAGTCTGGTGGAAGGCTGTATCGAAAACCGCGACCTGGGGAACGTTCGGCAGGACCTCCATCATAGCCTTTATCCCCATGAGGTTGGCCGGGTTATGTAGCGGTGCCAGGGGGC
Source organism: Synergistetes bacterium ADurb.Bin155 (assembly GCA_002070395.1). Lineage (GTDB taxonomy): Bacteria > Synergistota > Synergistia > Synergistales > Thermovirgaceae > 58-81. Next base: position 144,392 of record MWDE01000002.1, on the reverse strand, counting down.
AGCATTCCTCGACGACCTTCAGTACCTCGGGATTCACCACTACGGAGCGGGCGAATTTTTCACCACCGTGGACCACCCTGTGGCCTACGGCCCTGAGTTCCTCGAGGTTCTTGATCACTCCCTGGTCCCCATCAAGAAGGGTATCTAAGACAACCTTGATCCCCACTTTATGGTCGGGGATAGGAGTATCGAACTTCAGGGGCTCGAGACCTGTTTTTTCGTGCCGAACCCTTGAACCCTCGATGCCGATCCTCTCCACCAGCCCCTTTGCCAGAACGGCTTCCGTCGTCATATCGAAAAGCTGGTACTTCAAAGAAGAGCTGCCGCAGTTGAGAACCAGTACTTTCATGCTCGTCCAGACCTCCTTCGGTATTGACCGGAACCGTTCCACAGATCTATCGTATTCTTGATCGACCAGGAAGGAAGGTCCGGGCCCTTGTTCAAAAAGAATATAGTAGGGATCATTGCCGAGTATAACCCCATCCACAATGGACATTTATACCATATCAACCGGTCTCTGGAAACAAGCGGCGCTGACGCCGTGGTCGTGGTGCTTTCATCGAACTTTGTCCAGAGAGGTGAACCGGCGTTCCTGGACAAGTGGAGCCGTGCCAAAATGGCCCTTCATTCCGGTGCCGATCTTGTGATAGAACTCCCAACGGCCTTCTCCTGTCACAACGCAGGGGTCTTCGGCTCGGCCGCGGTTGACCTGATGGCCATGACCGGTATCGTGACCCACCTCTCCTTCGGTATGGAAGACCCCGATGCCCCCCTTGGGGCGATAGCGAGGATCCTCGTCGAAGAACCCTCCCCCTTCAGGAAGATCCTAAGGGAACGCCTTGACAGCGGCTTTTCTTACGCCGAGGCCAGGACCGCGGCCATGGAACAGATGCTGCCCGGGGCGGGCGCGATCCTTTCATCTCCCAATAATATCCTGGCCCAGGAGTACATCCTGAGGATCGTCGAACGGGGTTACCCCCTGGAAACCACTCCCGTCAAAAGGACCGGGACTGGTTACCACTCAGGCCCCTCAGGATCCTTCGCCGGCGCAGGGTGGATCAGGGATGCCGTAAGAACCGAAGGTATAACCGACTCCGTGGCGAAGGTGATGCCGCCTCACGCCCTTTCTTCGCTAAGGGAAGAGATCTCCCGGGGCAGGTGTGCACTCTCTCTTGACCTATTCTGGAGGATCCTGCGGGCCGTCCTGTTGAGGGAGGGACCCTCAGGGATCTCGAAGTACGCCGAGATGAGGGAGGGGATCGAGAATCTTCTTTGGGCCAACGCAGTGAAGGCCCAATCCTTCGAGGAATTCACAAGCCTTTGTACCAGCCGCCGGTATCCCGGGAGCAGGATACGGCGATCGGCCTGTCACTCCCTGATCGGGTATGAACACCGGGCCAACAGGGAGGCCCAAAGGCTGGGTCCCCCTTACATCAGGGTCCTCGGTTGGGATGCGAAAGGGCAGGAGATCCTGAGGATGATGAAAACCTCTTCGAAACTCCCCGTTCTATTCCGCCCCAAAGGGAGACCCGGGACATACCAGCGAATGATCGCCGATATCGAATATAGGGCCACGGCCCTTTGGGAAAGCCTCGTCCCGAACCCTGAACCGTTGAGCGAATCGAAGAAGGGCCCTCTCAGGCTTGTCTAAAGCCGGGCACGGGCGGGAATCTCTCCCTCAGCCTCCGGAAAACCCCCGGAGGGACCATATCATGGATGGCTCCCCCGAAATGGAAGACTTCCTTCACCGCTCGGCTCGAAAGGTAGGAATACTTGGCTTCGGTGACGATGAAAAAGGTCTCTATCTCCGGTGCCAGCTGTCGGTTCATCAGGGCCAACTGGAACTCATATTCGAAATCCGAAAGGGCTCTCAACCCCCGGATGATGACACGGCATTGTTCGGCCCTCATGAAATCAACCAGGAGACCTTCGAAATGCTTGATCCGTATATTGGGAAGGTGGCTCAGGGCTTCCCTTGTCATGGTCTCCCTTTCTTCCTTGGAGAAGGTGTACTTCTTCTGGCTGTTGTTAAGCACCCCCACGGTGAGGTCGCCGAATATGGCGGCGGCCCTTTCGGCTATGTAAATGTGCCCGTTTGTAATGGGGTCAAAGGATCCGGGGTACATGGCTCTTACTAATATGGTGGTTCCCTCCCTTCAATTGTTTTTTTGGAAAAAAGTCAACAACGTGTCTCCGTAGGCCCTCGTCCGGAAAGACCACCCATCCCATTGGGCCGGGACGACCACTTCCCTCTTCGAATGCTCCATGACGAAGATACCTTTATCCTTCATGACAGCCTCTAGGCGAAACCTCGTGGAAGCTATCCTAGTGACCCAACCCATCCCATAGGGGGGATCAGCGAACACCACGTCAAAAAGGCGGCCCTGGTTTTCCAGGAGGGAGAGGGCCTTTCGGACATCCATCGCCAGGATCTCTAACTCCCGCCGACTTGTAGACCCTGCCAACTCGGTCGGCCTTTTTTTCGATGACTCGACCAGGACCACCGGGGCGAACCCTTTTGTCAAGGCCTCCAGGCCGACCCTCCCTGTCCCGGAGAAGAGATCAAGAAAGGACTTCCCCGCACCGGGCCCTAGGATATTGAAAAGGGCCTGTAACACAAGGCCGGAGGTCGGGCGGGCCTTTTTCACAAAAAAGGGCTCCTTGGAAGGCTTGTCTGTCCCATCCCTTCCCAGTTTATCCTCCTGAAAGGTTTTATGTCCATCACGGGCGTTCCGTCCACCGCGTCAAGGCTCTCCACCGTCAGGGCCGGTCCAGTTACCTCCTTCAACCGTACGATGCTGGCGCCGATGTGGTTAGGCCTGTAAGGACTGCAGGTCGAGAACACCCCCCTGATGGGATTGGCGGGATCCCCCCTCGGGTGGACTTTCATGGGGAAGCCCCGACAAAGGTGGAACCTGAAAAGTACCAGTAGCAGTTCACCCTCTTGCAGCCCTTCCAAGGCTTCTTCGAATTCGGGTCTCAGTTCGATCCTTGAAAGGGTCCCGCGGAAATCCTCCGGCGGCATAGGTTTCTTGAAGGGCGAGCGCACGAAACCCACGGGGTAAAGGGGAAAACCATTCATTGTGCCCCATCCTCCAGCAAGGAAGTCACATCCTTGAACGCTCCCGCCACCGAGGGGGTCGTGAAAGGCCGCGTCGCGGGATCCGTTTTGATCAGACACCCGTCACTTCTCGGGACGATCCGAAAAAAGAATGTCTGTTCGAATCCCTCATCGGAGGTAAGGGTCTCCACCAGGATCACTCCCGAAGGGTTGACAAAGCAGTCCCTGAAGACCCAGCGAGCTTCCCTTTGTCCAGCCCTTTTCCCCACCAGGGGGGCCAATTCCGATAATGCCGGGCAGGGCCTTCCCAAAGATTTGTGCAACCCGATCACTCCCTTTTTCGGGTCTTTCTTTCCGAAAGGTTTTTCCTTTATGAAGCGCAACAGAAAGATCCTTTTGCCCGCTTCCAGCCACTTCTTTTCGTACTTGGTGCGCAGACTTCTGAAAGGGTCCGGTTCAAAAAGATCGATCACGATGGCGGGGTGGGAAGGTATCATCGCCGCTGCTTCTTCGGCGTATTGCGGGTCGTCGGTCACCAGTTCGAAGGATCCCCCTACCTTGAGAACTCCCGCCAGACTGTTAACGAAATACCTTGTGGTCACCCTCCTCTTGGCGTGCCTGTTCTTAGGCCAGGGGCAGGGAAAGTTCATATAGACAGCGTCCAACCATGCTTCGGGGAAGCATTCGTCCAGGAGAAACCGAGCATCGCCATAGAAAAAACGGACGTTGCGGGAGGAGGATCGTTTCGCCCGTTTCGTCGCCTTCATTATGGAATTACGGGAAACCTCGATGCCGTAAAAAAGTCCGTCAGGCCTTTCGGAAGCCCTTTGAAGCAGGAACTCGCCGTTACCGAACCCGATTTCAACCGCCTTATAAGGGGCATGCTCCCCGGAGATCATTGAGACCAGGTTGTGGGGATCGCTTTTTACCAGAATCTCTCCCAGGGGCATCAAAACCGGCACATCCTTTCACGGATAAAGGCGGTGGCAGTTTGAAAATATTCTTCAGGCTTGACACAAGGTTCCGCCTACATACAATATACATGCAATAGACAGATAATTCTGAAGAGCCCATTCTACCTGTTTGTCCCTGGGGAATTATAAGCCATGAGGGTCCAGTTCATTCCCGGCGGCTTCGATGACCCAGGGAGCTGGATGCGGTAGGGTGAGGGTTTCTTTCCTTTCCATGTTATTATTTTAGGCGTCTTCGGAATTAGCCGCAATTAACCGTTCAACGTATCTTCCAAGAAGGAGGGGTACTAATGTCACAAGTCATCGAAGTCCGATGGCACGGAAGAGGGGGACAGGGAGCCAAAACGGGGTCCGCGATCCTGGCTGAGGTGCTTTTCGAGGCCGGCAAGCACACCCAGTCCTTCCCCGAGTACGGAGCAGAACGTCAGGGGGCGCCAATGAAGGCCTTCAATAGGGTGGGAGACGAACCGATCAGGGACAGATCCGGGGTCCTCACGCCGGATGTAGTGGTCCTCATCGATCCAACGCTGATCGATGCGGTCAAGCCGACGGTGGGCGGCAAAGATTCCACTGTCTACCTGATCAACTCGCCGGATTCTCCAGCAAACCTAAAGAAAAAACTGGGGCTGAAGGATTCTGTAAAGGTCATGACCGTCGACGCCACCAAGATCACCCTCGAGGAGTTCGGCCAGAACAGACCGAACACCCCCATCCTCGGCGCGCTGGCCCACTTTTTCAAGGACGTACCCCTTGAGGCGTTTATTGATCACTTCACCCACAAGATGGGGGGCAAGCTCCCCGAGAAGGTCCTCAAGGCCAACCAGGAATCTATCCGACGCGGATACGAGGAGGTGCAGCAGGGATGAGTTCATTAAAGGGCTGGAAAGACCTGCCTCTCGCGACAACGGTGCCGGCTTCGACCTCCGAGGAGGTCCAGACCGGACAGTGGCGGAGCATGCGGCCCGTCTGGAACGAGGCTGAGTGCATTCACTGCCTCCAGTGCTGGGTCCAGTGCCCCGACAATTCGATCAAGGCCTCTCCTGAAGGCAAAATGACGGGAATAGAATACTTTTTCTGCAAGGGCTGCGGCATCTGCGCCGCCGTTTGCCCCAAAAAGGCCATCGATATGCGGCCTGAGTCTGAATTCATCGAGCAGTAGCCCTGCCTGAAGAAAGGATGTGAACAGGATGTCTAGGAAGGATATCACTTCTGGTAACTGGGCAGTGGCCGAGGCGATGAGGCAGATCAACCCTGACGTGGTTGCCGCCTACCCCATCACTCCCTCTACCGATATCCCGATGAGATTCTCGGAGTTCGTCGCCGATGGCCTGGTCGATACCAACCTCGTCACCGTCGAGAGTGAACACTCGGCCATCAGCGCCTGTCTTGCCGCTTCCGTATCCGGGGCGAGGGTCATGACGGCTTCAAGCGCCAACGGCGTGGCACTGATGCATGAAATATTCCCGATCGCCGCTTCCTACAGGGCGCCGATCGTCTTCGGCCTTGTCAACCGGTCCCTCGGCGCGCCCATCAACATCCACTGCGACCATAGCGACAGCATGGCCGAGCGGGATTCCGGGTGGATCCATATTTACTGCGAGGACGGTCAGGAAGTATACGACACCATGATCATGGGAGTCAGGATAGCGGAACACAAGGATGTTCTCCTGCCGGTCTTCGTGTGCCAGGACGGGTTCATCACGAGCCATTGCTTCGAGCCGGTGGAGTTCATGGAGGACGATGAGGTCCAGGCGTTCATCGGCGAAAGAGATCCTCTTTTCCCCCTTCTCGATATCGATAACCCTGTCGCTTACGGCTCCCTGGCGTTGACGGATTACTACTTCGAGATCAAGCGTCAACAGGTCGAAGCCATGAAGCATGTTGAAAGGGTCTACAAGGAAGTGGCCCAGGAGTTCGCGAAGAAAACAGGGCGGGATTATCCCGTCGTGGACACCTACAGGACCGACGATGCGGATCACATAATCGTGATCATGTCCTCCGCCGCCGGAGCCGCCAAGGATACCGTCGACAGCCTCAGGGAAAGGGGGCACAAGGTGGGGTGCATGAGGATCAGGCTTTTCCGTCCTTTCCCAGCGGCAGCGATAGTGGATGCCCTGAAAGACGCAAGATCCATCGCGGTGCTTGACAGGGCTGCCAGCCTGGGAGCCCCCGCTCCTCTCTTCACAGAGATCAAGGGGGCGCTTTACGATGCCGGCATCCACATACCGACCAATACTTACGTTTACGGGCTGGGCGGAAGGGATTTCTTCCCTCACAACGCCGAGGAAGCCTTCATGGACCTAATCAACAATAAAATGAGCCCCGAGGAAAGATATCTCGGCCTTAGGGAATAGGGGGTGCACCAGGATGGCTATCAGAATTAAAGATCTTGTTACAAAAGAAAAAGCCATGCGGCAGGGTCACAGGATGTGCCCCGGTTGTGGCGCTCCTACCGCTGTCCAGCAGGCTCTTCTCGCAGTTGAACAGCCCGTCGTCATCACAGCGGCGACCGGTTGCCTGGAGGTCTCCACGACTATATACCCCTTCAACGCTTGGGGGGTGCCCTTCCTCCACTCCGCCTTTGAGAACGCCGGTGCAAGCGTCTCGGGCATCGAGGCTGCCTATGTGGCACTTAAGAAAAAGGGCAAGGTAACGAAGGATATCAAGTTCGTCGCTTTCGGCGGCGACGGGGGCACCTATGACATAGGGCTCCAGGCCCTTTCCGGCGCGGCAGAGAGGGGACACGACTTTACCTATATTTGCTACAACAACCAGGGCTACATGAATACCGGCGCCCAGAGAAGCAGTGCTACCCCCAAGGGCGCCAATACGTCCACGGCCCCGGCTGGGAAGGTCATCCCCGGAAAGATCCAGAAACCCAAGGACCTGACAGCCATAATGGCGGCCCATCACATCCCCTACGTAGCCCAAACAACGATCCACAACCCGATGGAGGTAATTGAAAAGGTCAAAAGGGCCGTGGAGACGCCGGGGCCGGCTTTTGTAAACATCCTGACCCCCTGCGTCCTCTTCTGGAGGCTCGAACCCTCTCTCCAGAGGGAGATCTGCAAACTGGCCGTTGAAACCCGGATCTGGCCCGTTTACGAAGTGATCGACGGCCAGTGGAAACTGGGCTACAAGCCCAGAAAAAGGGTCCCCGTGGAGGAGTTCTTCAAGCCCCAGGGCAGGTTCCGACACCTTTTCAAGGGTGAGGCCGGGCAATCCGTCATCGAGGCCTTCCAGAAGGACGTCGATGAAGGATGGGAGTACTTGCTCAAGATGTGCGGTGAAACCTGGGAACCCCAGGCGTGATAAGGGGCGGCCCATAAGCATATTCATTCTTGACCGATAAACACACCGAGGATACAATATTCGTCGCCTACGGGACGTAGCGCAGCCTGGTTAGCGCACTTGACTGGGGGTCAAGGGGTCGGAGGTTCAAATCCTCTCGTCCCGACCAGATATCAAAAGCGGGAGACCTTCTGGTTCTCCCGCTTTTCCTTCTTCACAACCTTAAGTGCGGTCCCGGGGCCGGGAGACGAAAGGAATGCAAGGACGATTCAGTAGGCCTAATACCCGTATCGGACAGAACTTTCTCATCGACAGGAATATCCTGGGGTTCATCCTGGGTCGCTGCGATGTAAGGTCCCACGACATATTGCTGGAAGTCGGGGCGGGCAAGGGCTTCCTGACCGAGGGGCTTTTGGGGGAGAACCCCTTGCTGATCTATTCATCGGAGATCGACCGCAGATTCGAGCCCTACCTGGAAAACCTTCGAACCCGTTACCCGAACCTCAGGATGCTTTGGGGCGACGCCTTGAAGGGTGGACTCCCGGAGCGGCTTGAACCGCCCCCCAACAAAATGGTGGCCAACATTCCTTACCACATCACTACCCCCCTTTTATGGAGGGTTCTCGAGCTGTACGCTCCCGCCGGCTTGAATTACATGCTCCTTATGGTGCAAAAAGAAGCAGCTGAGAGGATCTGCGCCCCGGCACGGTCAAAAGACCGTTACCCCTTGGGGATAACCATCCAGGCGATGGGAAAACCGCGGATTATCAGGAAGGTCCCACCCGAAGCATTTTCTCCTTCCCCCAGGGTGGACTCCGCTCTTTTGGAGGTTTCAATCCAGAAAAACCGCTCCCTACCCCGCGACAGGATATGGCGAACCCTTGTCCGCGCCGCCTTCTCCCAAAGAAGAAAGACCCTTTTGAACAACCTCGCCGCGTTCTTGCCGGGGATGCGCCGGGAAATCGCCGACAGGATGGCGCAGGCCGGCCTTTCAGGGACCGCCAGGGGTGAAGAATTGGAACTGGAGCAATGGTACTCCCTTTACGAGATACTTGGTCCACTTCTCCAAGCAAAAAAAGAGCCGGCAGGAGACCGATGGCTCCCGCCGGCAGATCCGGATGAATAAGATCGGAAGGGTTAGCGAACTTTTTCTTTCAGCGCTTTCCCAGGACGGAAGGCCGGAACCTTCTTCCCTGGGATGTTGATGACCTTGGTGGGATCCTGAGGGTTTCTCCCCTTCCTGGGGGCTCTTTTCCTGACCTCGAAAGTACCGAAGCCTACCAATTGGACTTTCTCCCCCTTGGAAAGAGCCTTAACGATCGCCTGGAACGTGGAACCCACAGCCTCATGCGCCTGTTTCTTGGTGATGCCCGCAGATTTCGCGACCGCGCTGATCAGATCCGCCTTAGTCACTTTGCCCGCACCTCCAACTCTTCAGGTTGTTAGCAAGGCCGTCGGACCTCTAGCTGACGGCCAGATACACTAATATCATCTGCCGAAGAAGCGGTCAAGTGCTAAATGAAGATCAATTACCCTTTCTCATCGATCTCCAGAATACTTTGACAGGAGTGCCCTCGAAATCCGCCATCTCCCTGATCTTTCTGACCGTGGTCCTCTCAAAGGAACGATTAACAATATCCCTGTCATTGACATAGAAGGCAAAGGCCGGGGGGTTCACTGCCACTTGCTTGCAGCCCCTGATATGCAGGGGCCTGCCCCGAGGGTCGCTGGGCATCCTTTCAAAGGCCAGCACATCCCGGACAAGGGTTGCCGTCTTTGAGGCATCCAGCCATCGTGAGCGGTTGGACTGGACCATGGCTATCTTTTCGGGCAACTTGTGTAGCCCTCTGCCTGTCAGGCCTGAGATGAAGACCAGGGGGGCGAAGCTGGCGAAGGGCATTTCTTCCCTGACCTGGCGGGAGATCCTGTCCCCCAGTCCAGGGTCCTTCTCGAGCAAGTCCCATTTGTTGACTGCGAGGATCAGTCCCTTGCCTTTATCTTCCACGAGTCCGACGATCTTCTTGTCCTGGTCGGTACAAACCTGGGTCCCTTCCATCAACAGGACGACCACATCCGCCCTCCCGATGCTTTCATGGGTCCTGACCAGGGAGTAAAATTCCACATCGGAGTCCATCCTGCTTTTTTTCCTCAGGCCGGCCGTATCAATGAAACGGAAAGGTTTACCGCCGATAACGACTTGGGAGTCCACCGAATCCCTCGTTGTTCCGGGCACAGAGGTCACCAGGGATCTTTCAGAACCCGAAAGGTGGTTGAGAAGGGTCGATTTACCTACGTTAGGCCGACCCACTATCGCCACCGAGATCTCTCCCCCGGGTTGCTCTTCGGGTCCGGGGCGACCCCTTCCAATGATCAGGTCTTTGATCCGGTCCAACAGTTCTTCTATATTCCGGTTGTGAGCGGCGCTGACCCCTATTACGTTTGGAAAACCCAGGGCATAACCCTCGGCTTCCCTGTTTTCATGCACGAGATCGTCGATCTTGTTCACGGCGACGATGACGGGTTTGTCCTTTTTCCTAAGGAATAGTGCTACCTCCCTGTCGAGCGTCGTCAACCCGGTCTTGCCGTCAACGACGAGCACCAGGAGGTCGCTCTCCTGGACGGCCAGAAGAACCTGTTTCTTAATGCTCTCCGACATGGGGTCGCCCCCTTCGGGAAGAAGCCCTCCCGTGTCGACCAGCAGGAACATCTCCCCCCTATGTTCAGCCTCACCATAGATCCTATCCCGAGTCACGCCGGGCTGGTCGTCGACGATGGCCTTTCTCTTACCGACGATGCGGTTGAAGAGGGATGACTTACCGACGTTGGGCCTCCCCACGATGGCCACGATAGCCATGAACGATCTCTTCCTTTCCTTGTCTCCTATTCAGACCGGAGGGATATCCTGGGAAACCCCCTGGGAGAACCCGAAATCTGGAAAAAGGGTGCCAGTGTTCCCCTTAATTCATCCAATTCGTCGCACTTGAGCCAGACCATACCCTCTGGCCCGCCTGGGTCAAGGGCTTCATAGCCCTTCTTAAGCAGGGCGGTCTTGATCCTTTCCTTGTTCCCGGCGAGGTTGGTGATCTCAACAAGGTATTTCCAGGGGGGCAGGTCCAGCTTTTTTCTTTCTTCAAGCTCTCTTGGCCAAAAATGATCCCAACCCGCCACAAGGCCAACCTGCCATCCGGCCCTCGGTCGCCGGCTCTGGATGAGGACCTTCCTTCCCGGGTGCCCCCACCCCCTCCAGGCCGATTCCCAAACAGCCCTGAAGGCTCGCACCGAGGAGTCGATAAAGGGAGCCAACGCGAGAGAATCCGCGTCGAGCCAGCATACCAGTGGAACGGTAAGGTGATCGCACAGTTCCAACGATTTCCTTGACCCTACCACGATGCCCCCACCCGCCAGGTCCTCAATCATCTTTTTCCTGGAGGAGGCAGTACGAGGGATGTCGGCGTGCCACAGGTGAACAGGGAGGTCCCTGCCCAGCACGGTTTCCGCTATGATCTTCGCCCCTTCCAGGCCCGGCCTGGACCCCTGGAGGGAGCGCCCCCCGCAAAAAGGACAGAGGTCAGTGACGGGTTTTTCTTCGCCGCAAAAGCCACAGCGGAATATCCCACGGTTGTCGTCCCAGCGTAGCGGGAGGCCGCAACTTCCGCAGGTCAGGGGTCTTCCGCATTCACCACAGGTGACACCGCTGGAATAACCCTTCCTGTCCAGCACCCAGATTGTTGTCCCCTTGTCGCGCACAACCTCCAAGGTGCGGTTCAGTATCGCGTCGCTGACAGGCAAGGGGTCCTTCACGCCGGGAACGATCATATTCCTGGCATCCCTCATCGAGATGAACAGGTACTTCTCTGACTGGGGCGGGGCAGGTTGCGAAAGACCCTTTAGGTAGCTCCTAGCCGATGGAATGCTCCCGCCATAGACGACATTCCCCTTCCAGAGGCGGGCCCTGGAACCGGCTACGCTCCGGGCATTGAAGAAGGGGAACCTTTCCGAATAATAAGAGGGGTTGCCCTCATCCTCGATAATGACCGTCTGCAGGGAGACCAAGGGAGCGAATACGGCGGAAGGAGACCCCACTACGAGGTGGAAGTCTCCCATCCTGACCCGATCCCACCTCTTCCTGGCGCCAGGACCCGAATTATCGGTCCACAAGACCCCGTCTTTTTTTACCTCCGGCGGGAGTCCTTTCCAAAAGGTGGAAGCTCCCTCCCGATCTGGGAAAAGGACAAGAGCCCCGCCCCCTCGGGAAAGAAGAAGGCTCTTGTACTCTTCCACCCTGTCTCCAAGGAAGGGGAGGAAGCAATAGTTCTCACTGAAGGCCGCACCGGGCGCGGCCATCTTCGGAAGTTCCCCACGGAACTCTCCCGAAAGGATATGCGCCGGAGCGATGACCTTGAGTGCCTCGCCGGGGCCGCAAAGAAAATGCCGACCCACTCGGAGGGCCGTCTCAAAAAGCTCCCAGCCCAGCGGGGGGAGGGGATCGATGATCTCCTTCACTTTCAGGATCTTGAAGTCGCCCTGGGGGGGGGAATCCGCCATTACCCCCGTCGCGAAACCGATCCTTGACTTTCCTGCGACGGGGACCGACAGCCTGGTGCCGCGTTCAGCGGGTCTTTCCGATTCAAAGGTCAGGGGATGCCACCAAGGCCCGGGAACTATCGCCTCCAGGAACACTGTCACTGGCCGTGGTCCTTGCGCCCCTGGGCCACGGCGTCCCAGATCGCTTCAGCCACCTCATCCTTAGAGCCCTCGGAGGAGAAAAGTTCTCCTCCGCTATCGAGGATCCTGACGGAATTCCTATCGGACCCAAAGGCTCCCTCTGGGCCACTGACTTCGTTGACCACGATCTGGTCAAGCTTTTTTTTCTCCAATTTTTCGCGGGCGTTCTCCATAGCGTTGCCGGTCTCCGCCGCAAAACCGACGAGGAACTGCCCTGGTTTTCTGGCTGCTCCAAGGGCGGCCGCTATGTCCCTGTTCTGTTTCATTTCCAGAATAAAAGACTTTTCCCCTTTTCGCTTGATCTTGTCCTTCGAAAATGAAGAGGGGCGGAAGTCCCCCACGGCCGCCGCCATGACGATTATGTCCTGGGAGGGCGCTTCCGACATGGCGGTTTCGTACATCTCTTCGGCCGATACAACATTTATGACCCTCGAACCGTGGGGCGGAGGTTCCTGGGAGGGTCCGGTGATCATCGTAACTTCGGCTCCACGGTACCAGGAAGTCCTGGCCAGGGAGGCCCCCATTTTTCCGGAGCTGTAGTTGCTGATGAACCTGACGGGATCGATAGCCTCTCTTGTCGGGCCTGAAGTGATCAGAACCCTGGTCCCCTTCATGTCTTTTGTCGGTTCAAGCGTCCTTAAAACCTCTTCCCTTATAACCCCTGGAGAGGGTAGCCGGCCCTTCCCCTCATAACCGCAAGCAAGGAAGCCTTCCTCGGGTTCGAAAACCCCATACCCAAGTTCCCTGCAGCGGTGAACGTTCTCCCTTACGGCGCAGTGCCCCCACATGAAAACGTTCATGGCCGGGAAGATTAAAACCGGTTTTTTAGACGCCAGGATAGATGCCGAGAGGATGTCCGAGGCATCCCCCCACGCGGCCTTGTGGAGAAAGGAGGCTGTCGCCGGTGCGATCAGCGTAACGTCCGCCCATTCCACGAGGTTGATGTGAGGGATCTTCCAACCCTCTTCGCGGGAGAGGAAGTCCTCTTCAAGCCAAGCCCGCCTGCCGGAAAGGGTCGAAATGACCAGTGGTGAAACGAACCTTTCCGCTGCAGTTGTAAGGACTGTTTCGACTTCCCAACCGAGCTTCTTGAACTCCCGGACGAGTTCGGGAGTCTTGTAGGCCGAGATCCCGCCGCAGATCCCGAGGAGAAGTCTACGATCCTTTTTCCACCCCAGGGTCATCCTTATCGTCTCCTTCAGGAGTGGTCGCGGGGTCAGTTTCGGGGAACTCGAGGATGATCTTGCCCTCGCCGATCTCCCTAAGCGCCTGCTGGATGGGGTTAAAATACAGATCTCCCTCCTCCAGGTTCAGACGCCCCTTCTTTTCGCTCAGTTGTCTTGCCCGTTTCGCGATGATACAGGCTAAAAGATACTTGTTGGACAATATGGACGGGTCATTTGCCCTTTCGGCTTTATTAGTCACGGGTTATCACCTCACGAAAAGGATTTGGGGGATCGTTGGGGGTCCCGGTAGCCCTCTATTATTTTCCTCAATGATTCAAGGGCCCGACCGAGATCGTCATTGACGACCAGGTGGTCGTATCTTGCCGAGAGGAGCATCTCGTCCCTGGACCCACTGATACGGTTCCTCAGGTCTTCCTCTTTCTCGGTCCCCCTCCTTTTAAGCCTGCTCCTAAGCTCTTTCTCCGATGGGGGCATAATAAAGATCAACACCGCCCCCGGCTCCGACTCCTTGACCTGGAGTGCCCCCTGGACATCGATCTCCAAGATCGCGTCGCGGCCGCTCTCAAGGATCCTTTTCACGTTTTCCTTCAGGGTACCGTAAAAGTTCCCGTGTACTTCGGCCCACTCAAGGAAGCGTCCCTCTTTGACAAGATCCTTGAAGTGATCGAGGTCGATGAATTGATAGTCCACCCCGTCGATCTCCCTGTTCCTTGGCTCCCTGGTAGTACAGGAGACGGAGTACTCCAATCCCTGAACTGACTTGAAAAGGGCTTTCCTGAGGGTGCCCTTCCCTACACCGCTCGGCCCCGAGATCACGAAAAGTCGTCCCTTAGCGATCGGGGTCACCCTCCTTTTCCTTGCCCTCAAACCTGACGACGATGGTCTCAGGCTGTATCGCCGACAGGACCACGTGATCGCTGTCGGTGATAAGGATGGCCCTGGTCTTCCTTCCCTCGGTGGCATCGATAAGCTTGCCCTGGCTTCTTGCCTCGTCCTTCAGACGCTTGATGGGTGCCGACGAGGGATGGACAATGGCCACGACCCTCTCGACCACTAGCATATTACCGAAACCTATGTGTAAAAGGTTATAACCCATGGCCTCACTCCACGTTCTGGACCAGTTCCCTGATCCTTTCCAGGAAGCCCTTGGCTTCAACGACCAACCATCTTACTTCCGAATCCTGCACCTTCGAGGCGATCGTGTTGACCTCCCGGTTCATCTCCTGGAGCAGGAAATCGAGGGTTTTCCCGGAGACTTCATTATTATGGACCAAGCCGAGGAATTTATCCACGTGGCTCGAAGACCTGGCGAGTTCCTCCGTTACATCCCATTTGTCGGCGGCGAGGACTATCTCCTGGGCTATACGGTTCTCATCAACACAGGCTCCGTCAGTTTCGAGGATCTGTCTGATCCTGTCTTTTTGGGCATTAAGAGCCCTGTCACGGGAAAGGCTCCACTTTTCCCTGATCGCCTCGGCCGTCTCCTGGTACGTCTCCAGCGAATCGAGGACCGCTTCCTTGAGATGATCCCCTTCCTTCGCCCTCATGGAATCCCATTCCTGGATACCCTTTTCCAGGGCGTTCCTCACCGCATCGCCGAGAATATCCTCAAGTTCGGGGGTATCCAGCTCTCGGGAGGAAAGGACGCCGGGGAGTGACAAAAGGGACCCCAAATCCAGCTCTCCCTTCAACCCCAGTTCCCGCCTGATATGGTCCAGTTCTTTTACATAGCCTTTCAGTATCTCGGGTTCTATTCTCGAGGAGTTGGCGGCAGAGTCCCAGGTGATGTCAATCCTCACCTGTATTTTGCCCCTCCTAGAGGCGGCCCTCATGCTCTGCTGGATCTGGGGCTCCAGAAGGGACAACTCCCTTGGGAGTCTCACGGTTATCTCCTGGTTCCTGTGATTCAAGCTCGATATCTCCAGGTTGATCGAGAAAAGGTCTCCCTTCACCACCGTCCTGCTGAATCCTGTCATGCTTTTCATCGATCTCCTCACTCCTCCTTTCGGCCCGGAAAAAGCATCTCCCCCACAACATCGAGGAGTTCCGGGGTGTTCTCACCCGTAAGGGCGCTGATGGTAACGACCCTGTCACCCGACCTCCCGGCCAGGGTCCTGAGGTTTATCATTGTATCGGTGTCAACCCTATCCGCCTTGTTTATGGCTATTATTCTTGGGATAGTCCCTGCCCCTATGGAGGCCAGCGTCTCCTCCACCACGGCCAGGTCTTCCTCAAATCTCCCGGAGGTGGCGTCCGCCAAGAGGACGATAAGGTCCGCCGCCGTGATCTCCTCCAGGGTGGCACGGAAGGCTGTCACCAGCACGGGCGGCAGGTTTCTTATGAAACCTACGGTGTCGGTGAAAAGGACGGCAGCGCCCCCAGCGAGCCTAACCCTTCGGACGAAAGGGTCGAGGGTTGAAAAAAGCTTATCGGCGACTTGAAGGTCATGGTCTCCCGAAAGCCTCCTGAGGAGCGTTGATTTGCCGCTGTTTGTGTAACCCGCGAGGGCTATGGTGGCGAGACCAGCCCTCGTCCTTCGTTTCCGCTGGCTTTCCCTCCTATCTCTTATGGCCTCGATCTTCTTGTTTATCTCACGGATCCTTCTTGCCAGCTTTCTCCTGTGCCTCTCAAACTCCGTCTCACCCGGCCCCCTGGTCCCTATTCCACCCCCGGGTCGCGACATCTGCAGCCCAAGCCCTTTAAGCAGGGGTATCTCGTATCTGCATCGGGCCAGTTCTACCTGGAGTTTAGCCTCTTCCGTCTGGGCCCTGTCCTCGAAGATCTTCATGATGACCAAGGGCCTGTCCCAGACGGGGAGTCCCACCACTCGGGCCAGGGCCCCCGCCTGGCCGGGAGAGAGGATTCCGTCCACGACAACGAGCCCCGCTTGGAGATCCTTGGCCTCGGTCCCAATCAGTTCCGCCTTGCCTGGCCCCACGAAGTAACCGGGATCCGGCTCCGAACGGCGCTGGATGGTTTTGCCCGCGCAGGTTATCCCGAGATTTTCCAGGAGAAGGGTCATTTCTTCCAGGGTGCCGGGGCCGGCTTCCTTGCAGCCCATGTCCAGTCCGACCAGAAAAGCTTTTTGGAAAGGTGATCGCTGTAGTTCGATCAAAGATTAACCGCCTCCAGTTCCTTGAGTGAAGCTTCAAGGAGGTCGGTTACGGCCCTCCTCAGGTCCTTTGAGGAAACCTCCTTCGATCCCAGCGATGCCGGGTAAAGGGGCTCTCCGAAGGAGAGGAAGATCTTTACGGGCCTGCAAGCCCGGGAACCACGAGGCATCGCCTCAAAGGTCCCATGGATATAGGCGGGGATCACGGGGGCACCGGTCCTTGCCGCAAGGAGTCCCACTCCCTGTTCCAGGGGCTGGATCCTTCCGTCCGTACTCCTCTGACCTTCAGGAAAGAGCAGAATATCTTCACCGGCCTGGAGCCTTTCGATCAGGAACTTCACGGCCCCTGCGGAACCCTGCAGGTCCTCCCTGTTGGCTGGGACGGCCCCCAGGGCCTTGATGGCAAGTCCTAGGGGCAGGAACCGGAATAGTTCTGATTTCGCCAAGTACCTTAGCCTCCTCGGGAAAAAAGCGCCGATCACGATGGGATCCAGGTTGCTGCAGTGGTTTGCCGCAATAATGACCGGGGGGGCAACGGTCAGCGCCCTATCGAGACCCCTCACCGTTACCCTGTTATAGACCTTCATCACTATCCTGAAAAAAAAGGCTACGATCCAGTAAAAAAGCACTCTCAAGTTGGGACCTCCCGGGGTCATTCTATGTTCAACAGCTCCTTCTGCCTGCCATTACAGCCAGGATCTCACCTATGACTTCGTCGACCGTTTTTTCCGAAGTATCGATGACTTTGGCTTCTTCAGGGACTCTCAAGGGTGAGAGCTCCCTCCCGCTATCCAGCTCGTCCCGCCTGGAAAGCTGAGTCTTAACCTCTTCAAAGGTTATCACTTCACCCCTAGCCTTCAGTTCTTCCCACCTCCTGGCGGCCCTGACTTCAACCCTGGCATCCAGGAAGAACTTGAAGGACGCCTCGGGAAAGACCACGCTCCCCATGTCTCTTCCCTCGGCGACGACCTTTCTGCCCTTGGCGGTCCTCCTCTGGGTCTCCAACAGGAAATCCCTCACAGCGGAGAGCGCGGAGTAGGCGGAAACGGCCCGATCCACTTCCGGGGAACGGATCTTCTGCGTGACGTCCCGGTCGTCTATGAACACCTTACCTCCCTCAAGGGAGACGACGCATTCCTTCAAAGCCATGGAGATCTTTTCTTCCTCGGTGGTTCCAATGGACCTCGTTAAGAGAAAAAGTGTCACCGCCCGATACAAGGCGCCGGTGTCCAGGTATTCGCAACCCAGCCTATCGGCCAGCAGCCTTGCGATGGTGCTCTTCCCGGCACCGGCGGGGCCGTCAAGGGTGATGACATTGCTGCCATAATGACAGTAGATTCTCATCGAAAATCCCCTCTACCCTACACGGCACCGCCGTGAATGATCATGTCCAGGAGCGTCTCTCCCTCGAGGGAGACAAATTTCCCCGGTTTTAGCCACTTCAATTCGAGCTGTCCGATCCTGGTCCGGACAAGCCTTTCCACCCTGAAGCCCCTGGTGGACGCCATGATCCTGATCTCTCTCTTCAAACCCTCCGAAAGGGTGATAGAAACCCAGCGCCCTTTGGGCGTTTTCTCCATGAGTGCGACCTCCACCGGCGTCACCAGCCTTCCTGCGATCACGGTCCCCCTCGAAAGGGAATCAATAAAATCTTCGGAAACAGCGGTGTCCAGCAGGACCTGGTAAGTTTTTGGGACGTGCTTCCCGGGATGGAGTATCCTCTGGGCCAAGGCGCCATCGTTGGTCAGTATCAAGAGACCTTCGCTTTCCTTATCCAGCCTGCCGACCGGATAAAGGCCCTTTGCGCGGTAGTCTGGGGGCAGCAATTCCAAGATCGTCCGGGTGAACCGGTCAGAAACGGAACAGACGCACCCCTTCGGTTTATTCAGGGCAAGGTACAATTTCTCCTGGAGGGCGAGTTTTTCCCCATCGACACTTACGGCATCCCTGTCGGGATCGATGACTCGGGAAGGATCGACACAGGTCTCCCCGTTCACCGTGACCCTCCCCTCTTTAACCAGCAGGTCCGCCTTCCTTCTTGAACATACGCCGCAGGAGGCCAAAAATCTGTTTATCCGTTGCTTCTCGATCATATATCCCTTCCCCCGTCATCGGACATTTCGTCTACAGGAAGAATATCCTGCATCTCCTCGAGGGTTGGTAGGTCCGATATCGAGTTGAGCCCGAAGAGTGAGAGGAACGAATCAGTAGTTCGATAAAGCAGCGGTGTTCCCGAACCTTTCCTCCTCCCGGCCACCTTTATTAGACCATGGCCGAGAAGTGTATCGAGTACCCTTTCGGACCTGACCCCCCTGATCTCTTCGATCTCCGACCGTGTTGTAGGCTGCGAGTAGGCGACAACGGCGAGGGTTTCTAGGGCCGCCTTGCTTAACCGCACCCTCTGGGAGAGCGCCACGTCACGAAACAGTGTGACCACTTCCTCCTGTTCAGGGGAAGTGGCCATCGACCACCCGCCGGCTATATTCAAAAGGCGGAGTCCATGGCAATCTCGATACCTTTCCTTTATCTCCTCGAGAGCTCCGGCCACGACCTCCTCCGTCGATCCCGTGACTGAAGCCAGTTCCTTTACGCCCACGGGCTGG
Source organism: Synergistetes bacterium ADurb.Bin155 (assembly GCA_002070395.1). GTDB lineage: Bacteria > Synergistota > Synergistia > Synergistales > Thermovirgaceae > 58-81. The sequence goes on along the minus strand of MWDE01000002.1, from coordinate 125,442 downwards.
ACAGCGACGAAGAGGACGGCCTCAACGGCCCTTGCTATCGGAGAAAGGGGATTTTCACCGCGATAACCGGACGTCACCAAAAAGAACCTCCTGGACCAGGTGGACTCTCCCCAGCCTGGCCATTTCAAGGATAGCCAGGAAGGTCACCACGAAAGCCTGCCTTGAAAAAACGGTCCCGAAGACCTCGCTCATTTGAAGGCTCCCTTTGCTCGAGAGCAGTATTTCGATCTCCACCATTCTTTTCTCTACCTGCTCCTCCTCCGGGGTCACCGTTGGAATGCCGTCCCATTCCTCTTCGAGAACCGCGGGCGCGGCACCGGCGCCTTCTCGTCTCCGGCGAACCATCTCCCACCACACCATGCAAAGCGAATAGAGGTCGCCCAGGTCGAACCAGGGGGGACCTTCCTCAGAACCGCCCCTGGTGAAACTGCGCCCCCGGGCTTGCATCATTCCCGCCAGGCCGGCCGCCGCCGCCCTGTAAGGTCTGTACCTTTCCAGGACGCTTTCGATCAACTCGGCCTCGGATCCTCTTTCAAACTCGGCTTGCTCATTCCCGGGGGAAGGAGGCAGAAGGGCCTTGAGTTTACCAAGCAAAAGCCGGGCGATAAGGGAGAAAAAGGCGGCCATCTCGTTGATAGTCGCCCTCTCGTTCTCGATCAAAAATTCGGAATACACCCTGATCAATTGGCTGACGCTTATTCCTGAGGCGCTTATGCCCCCTGACTCGACAAGATGGCAGAGCACATCGAGCGGCCCTGAAAAACCCTCAAGCTCTACATCGAGTCTCATTCAGGCCTCCATCTTGGTAAGTTCGCCCTTCATCGACTGATAAAACCGATAGCCTTTATTACTTCCTCTATGGTCACTTCTGATACCTTCTCGGCTTTCATCGCTCCCTTTTTCAGGACCTCAAGAAGGTCCTCCTCATTGGCCTCAAAGGCCCTGCGCCTGGATTGGATCGGCTCCAGGATGGCCATCAGATGCGAATAAAGTGCTTGTTTACATTCGATGCAGCCGATACCGGCGGTACGGCATCCCTTGTCGATGAAGGCTCTCTGTTCCATATCTTGGTTGAAGGCCTTGTGCAGGTCCCAGACGGGACACTTGTCCGGGTTGCCCGGGTCACTCCGCCTCTCCCTAGCGGTATCGGTGACCATGGTCCTCAACTTTTCCCATATCTCCTCCGGATCATCGGCGATATTGATAGCATTTCCATAGGACTTGCTCATTTTTCGGCCGTCAGTACCAGGGATCTTGGGGGTCTTCGTGAGAATGGTCTGGGGCTCCTGGAATACCTCCCCAAAAAAGTGGTTGAACCGCCGGACGACCTCCCTCGTCAGTTCCAGGTGGGCCGACTGGTCCTCCCCCACGGGAACCAGTTCGGCCTTGTAGAGCATTATATCCCCCGCCATCAGCACGGGGTAACCGAGGAAAGCGTAGGTGCTGAGATCCTTGTTCTGGATATTGAGGATCTGGTCCTTGTAGGTGGGGCACCTTTCGAGCCAGCCAAGGGGCGTTATCATGGAAAGGGCCAGATGGAGTTCGGCGTGATGAGGCACATGGGACTGCAGAAATAGAGTGCTCCGGTCGGGATCGAGGCCCACACCAAGCCAGTCAAGAAGCACTTCGCGGCAATTGTCTTTCATGAAGCGCGTGTCGGAATAGTCCGACATCATGGCATGCCAATCCACAATACAATAAAAACAATCATACTCGTCCTGGAACCTGATCCAGTTGGACAGAGCCCCAGCAAGGTGCCCGAGATGGAGCCTCCCGGTCGGCCTCATGCCGCTGAAAACGCGTTTTTTCATCAATGCTCACCCCGTTTGAAGATTTGGCGAAAAACGGTCATTCCGTCGCGATATTCCCAGCCTCGAAGCCCTGGGCATCGACCTGGAGGACTTCCAGGTGGAGAGTTGCGGACAGAAGGGACCCAAGGGCGGGGAGGGTGGTCCTCTCCATTTCTCCATGGTCCACGACGATCACCCCAAGGCTGCTTTCGACGGCTTCCATGACCTGATGGTACTTCATATCGGCGGTGACGAACACTTCCGAGCCCCTCGACTTCGCCTCCGGCCATAGATCCCCGCCTGCCCCACCCGCAAGGGCGAGATAGGACACGGTATCGGGTATGCGGTAATCCCGGGACCAGGATAGACCCCACTTTTCCCGGAGTACGGCGGGGAGGGCGGTTCCCTTTACCGGGATCGTAAAAGCACCGTGAACCCCCATCCACCCGGTCGCGCCGTCGCCTCCATCCAGAGAAGAGATCGGCTCCAGGCCGATCAATCCGGCCAGGGTGCAGTTGACTCCACCGGTGCATGTATCCCAGTTCGTGTGGACCGAGATCACCGAAAGATGCCTTTCAAGGCATGTCAGGATCTTTCTTCCCAGGGTCGTCCCGGTCTCGATATTTCTGAGGGGCTCAAAAATAACGGGGTGATGGGTGACGATGCAGGAACATCCCTTTTCCAGGGATTCGTCGATGGCCCTGTCGGTCAAGTCCAGCGATACCGCCAATCGGCTAACTTCCCAATCGAGGCTACCTACCTGCAGGCCCGAGTTGTCCCAATCGCGGCATGAGGAAAAGGGGGCGAAGGTATCGATCCCATCAATGATATCCCTGACCCGAAGCAACGTGCTCACCGCCTAAAAAATAAAGCCACCGCAGGTGGCTTTATCATCATTTAGCGTGGTGGGCCCACCTGGACTCGAACCAGGAACCTTCCGGTTATGAGCCGGTGGCTCTGACCAGTTGAGCTATGGGCCCATTCTTGGAAAAACCGCAAGACGGGAGGATCCGTTCTACCGCCGACAGGTCTCTTATTCTTCGACGGTTATACAACTTACAGGGCAGCTGTCAGCGGCTTCTGGGGCACACTCCGCCCCTTCGGGACGGATCACCCTGGCCTTTCCGGCGTCCTCATCAAGTTCAAAAACCTCGGGACATATCTGAGCACATACACCGCAACCGATACACTCTTCAGTATTGATCTTCACCTTCATGGAGACGAGCCACCTCCTCCCATTGGGTGATTCTATCCCACTTGAGAGCCCACGTCAAACAACAGGGTCAAGAGCCGTAAGTCCGAAACACGGCCATCATCGCCGTACCTTCACTACGGGCGTACCATCGGGTCCCCTCTCCAGCCTGAGCAGGGATCGGTATTCCGAAACAGCTTTCTTTTCCGGTTCCGATGCTGCGATGAAGATCCCTATCCCGATCACCTGGGCTCCGAATTCCTTGGCGACGAGAAGCATGCCTGCTGCGGTGCTGCCGCCTCTCATGAAGTCATCGATGATGAGGGCCCTCTTCCCCGAAGTAAGGAACCTCGTCCCCATGAACATGGTCCTCACCTCACCGCTGCCGGAGGGGTAGTGGACCGCCACGGCCGGACCATCTCCCGGCCTGTTCCGGAAACGGCACACTGCCATAGGCACCCCCAGGGCATGGGCGGTAAAGATCGCCAGGGGTATCCCCTTGACCTCGGAGGTCATGACCACATCAGGTTCCTTGCCGGCGAAATCCGAAGCCAGGGCATAACCCAGGGGCCGGGCAAAAGCGGGGTTAAAAAGGATGTCCGAGTAATGGATGAGCATGCCGGGTAGGATCCTGTCATTGGATGAAAGCACAGCGGCAACCTTCCCGAGAAAGGATGAGCGGTCATTTCCTGAAAAACCTGGTTTCATCGCTGCTCCACCGCTTCGGCCTCTTCCTATCTTCAAGGTTCCGACACCCTCTTCGCGGAAGGCTTTATCAATGATGGCCATGTCTTCGCTGATGACCGTCTTGGACACTTTGAACTGTTCCGACATCTCGGTCATGGAGATCTGCCTCGAGGGCAAGGCCAAAAAACGCGATGCGATCCTGATCAACCTCTCGGTCCTGGTACTTTTCATAAGGCCATCACCCCAAGACAAGGATTTTCCGCACGAAGTCAGCTTCTTCAAACAAACCCAAGGGAGAGGCATCGCCATTTTCGTGGTTGAAAAGGCAAAAAAAAGCGCTTCCGCTCCCGCTTATACCCCAGGCCAGCGCGCCGCTGTTTTCCGCGGCTTCGAAGAGGGATCGGTACCCCGGATGCATTTGTAAAAGCACCGGAAGGAAGTCATTGGGGAGAAGACCGACCCTCCGTCGCCTTTTCAGAGACCCGAGGATGCCCACGGCCTCTTCACAGGCTTCCTCCTCGCAGTATTTCCACCCTTCTTTTCGGTAAAACCCGTCGGCCCTCCTGTACATAACCGGGGTAGAACAGGACCACCCAGGAATGGCAATAACCACCCTAAAAAGATCGGCGACCCCGTTGATCCTATGGAGGAGCTTTTCCCCGGCACCGGTCATCCAGGAAAGGTCCCCGCCTTGAAAAAGGAAGGGAACGTCGGAACCGATCCCAACCAATTCTTCGAGCGAAAACCTTACGCCCAGATCCCTGGAAAGCCATGAAGCCAACGCAGCGGCGTTACCGCTTCCCGCACCGAGCCCGCTCCCTGGGGGCACCTCTTTCCAAATGTCTACAATGACGGGCGGCATATTCGGGTCCTTCTTCCTGGCGACTTCAAGGACCGCCTGGAGGATATTCCTGCCTTTGATCCTCTGGCCGTGGACCCTTACGAGATCTTTGTCGCCATTATCTTCACGGCGGATCTCCAGTGTCAACTTTTCCAAGGCAGGCAGCCTCATAAATAAAGAGGCGATGTCGTGCATGCCGTCGCTCCTGATGCCAGTTATCCTCAATGTCAGGTTAATTTTTCCGGGGGAGTTGATCTCATGGGTCATGACGGACACCTCTTAAAAAGAAACCCCGGTGCGTCGAGCACCGGGGAAAAGTGCGAGGGGGCAGGGTCAGTAAGGGATAAGTTTCTTGTTTCCGGGAAGGATCTCCATTTCGACCTCGCGGGTGAGCAGTTCGGCGTAACTGAAGGAAACTGTGCTTCTCTGGGACTCGACATACAACGTGAAAAGGTGCGGGTAAGTCTCAACGATCACAGCCATCCGTTCTTCCATCTTTCTTCTGCCCTTGAGAGCCTTGTACCGCACCTTGGAGCCCTTGAACTCGTTCACCCGGTCCCTGATCGTGGCTAGGTTAGGACTCATCTCAGGTTCACTCCTGTAGTTGGTTTCCTAAGATTTTACCACAAATGTTCACATCTTTCAATGTGGCGGGAAGGAAAATTAAATAGGAATATCATTTCTCCCTTCACCGCACCGCTACCCCCATTATCACAATCTTGGCCGTTGTTGTTTCATTTCAGATTTCGGAGGCACCATCGAGCCCTTAGCCGAAGTCTAAAGTATTGAAAACCGGGGCAAAGCTTGGCTGCCCAACAGGGTAAGGGACGACGGGCCTTTGACAGGTAGCGCGGCCCCTGGGTAACCGGTGGGGGGATAATAGTTAATTGTCCCTGTGAGCTTGGAGCTTCATCAGGAGTTCCGAGGAAGCCCTTGCCTTGTTTTCCAGGTTCCGCCCAAGGTCCCGGAGAACACAGGTTAGCCGGCGCACGGGTGACATACGGTTATTTTAACGGATGGACCAGCCTTCTCAGCATCGTGCCTTTCCGCAATTGCGGTGGTCTTTCGCCTTGACGAACCTATGTCTTCAGGTTTGAGAGTTTCCTTCCTCTTTAGAAAGAGCTAATCCTGGCCAAGCTTGCCTTTCCTGAGGATACGTTTATCCTGGACTCTCCTGGTCACCCCCATCGAATCGAGCATCTCCAGTAGAGGCAGGATATACTTCCGACTGCTCCCGGTAGCATCCCTGACGGAAGCGACGGTGATATCGTCCTTGAAACCTTCAAGGATACCGATGAGTCCCTCCAGGACTTCCCTGGATACGATGAACCCGCTGCCCGCGAAGAAGATCTGCCCCTGGGATCTCAGGGCTTCCAGTGCTTTCTCCACCTCGTTCTGACGGAGTCCTGTACCTTCCAAAACATCGGCTATCTCCGGCAACTGGAAGGATCGGCTCGAACAGAGATCCAAAATGACGGCCCCGGCGGCACCTCTCCTGGCCGCGTCTCCAGGGGAAAAACCGGGAAGCCTGACCCTCTGGTCCTCAACTTCGATCTCCCCTTCTCGTGCCCATCGTTCTACCACCTTTTTCGCGTGGCGGAGCTCCATTTCGGGGAGGATCCTTCTGGTGAGAGCATCCGCCGGCGCTCCCGGACTGTCCGGCTCTTCCTGGTGGTACTCTTTCAAAAACGACAGGACCTGACCCAGTTTTTTCCTTGCCATATCGCCATTGACTATCAACCCTTCCCCCGAGTCAACCAGGAGCAACCGTCCGGACCTGTCCAGCTCACCGGCCAGGGAGACGATAACCCCTGTTTGTTCCTGCATCAGGATAGAAGCCTCGTCGACGGTGACCACCGGTTGGTCCAAAGTGACCGCCAGGAGGAGCTCGCCGGGGTCTTCCGCCCTGGAGACCTTATCCAGCAGTTCTTGGTGACCCTTTCGACCCCGTGGTCCCTTCGGCCTTCTGGCGATGGGCATCAGTACCTTCCCGCCGCCGATCGTGGTCAAGGGGCTGTAAAAGCGGATGATGAAGGGTTCCCCCCTGACGGCCACAACCGGTGTTTCGGTAACGATCTGGGCGAAGGCCCTCTCGCCGGGTTCGATCCTATCTCCACCAAGCAGGGCGATCCGGCCGACCGTATCGGTAGTCCCGAGATGGATCCGCACTCTCTGCCAGTGGCGCAGAGGATCCGGAGAGGAAGCCAGTATCTTGAGATCGACGTCAAGCCTGCCTGAAGGGACGAATATTCCAGGGGTACATAGGACGTCGCCCCTTTCCAGGTCCGAAAGCGAAACCCCGCCAAGGCTCAAGGCGACTCTCTGGCCGCTTCGAGCCTCATCCACCGGGTTGTCATGGACTTGGACCGAACGAATATCCGTTTTGATCCCCCGGGGCAGGACCGACAGTACGTCGTCCTTCCTTACCCTGCCCCGGTAAGCGGTACCGGTGACGACGGCGCCGAAACCCTTCACGGGAAAAGCCCTGTCAATGGGCATGAAAAAGGGGCCTTCGGAACCCCTTGGGGATATCCCCGCCACAAGCTTTTCCAGTGATTCGAGGAGGACGTCCAGGTTGAACCCCGTCACCGATGAGACAGGTATCACTTCAGCCCCCTCAAGAAAGGTCCCCCTGATCTCTTCCTTCACTTCCTCTATGGCCAGTTCCAGGAATTCTTCTTCCACAAGATCGGCCTTCGTTAAGGCTATCAGTCCGTGCTCGATCCCTATTAACCCGAGGATCTCTAGGTGTTCCCTTGTCTGGGGCCTCACTCCCTCGTCGGAGGCCACGACCAGGATGATGCCGTCAACCCCGACTGCACCGGCGACCATCTGCCTTATGAACTTCTCATGGCCGGGGACATCGACAATGCTAATAGTTTTGCCGCTCGGAAGTGTGAGGGGGGCGAACCCCAGTTCGATGGTGATCCCGCGCCGTTTCTCGTCCCTCAACCTGTCGCAGTCGACCCCACTGAGCGCCCGTACCAGGGTGGTCTTACCGTGATCGATATGGCCGGCGGTACCGAGCACGATGGAGACCTCAGTCTTCTCCATCATTGCCGGCCTCCCTGGGCGACAGGTCTTTTAGCGCCCCGATCACATCCATCCCGTCCCCGTCAAGCATGGTCCTGACATGGAGGAGGATCTTCCCCTCTTTTGCCGAGGCGATCACGGGGACAGGGGCATTTCTAAGCCGTTCAAGGGCCGAACCGTCAGAAACCCCTTCCGGCGGTTCCACCTCGACCCCGAAACCCTCGAGGACCGCGGCAGGGTAAGCTCCCCCGCCGACCGCATCCTGGGTCATGACCACCCTTGCCTGCAAGCCAGTCACTCGCCTGATCATGGAGGCCAGGTTGCGGGCCCTTTTCCTCAAGGTTTCCCCCGGCTGGGAGATCATACTCAATGTGGGGATCTCGCCCGTTCTGCCTTCCAAGTAAAGCCTCAGGGTCGCCTCAAAAGCGGCCAAGGTCATCTTGTCAACCCTGATCGCCCTCAACAGGGGATAATGCCGGATCCTGTCCACCAGCTGGCTTCTCCCGACGATAACACCTATCTGGGGTCCGCCGAGCAGTTTGTCACCGGAGAAGGTCACCAGGTCCACTCCTGACTCGACGCATTGTCTAACCGTCGGTTCGCCCTGGAGTCCCCAGGGTGATAGATCCGCCACCACCCCGCTCCCAAGATCCTCCATGAAGATGAGTTCCTTCTCCCTAGCCAGGGCCGCCAGCTCCTCCCTCGAGGCTTCCGAATGAAAACCCACCACCCTGAAGTTGGAAGGGTGCACCTTGAGGATCATGGCGGTCTGGGTGTTTATGGCTTTGAGATAATCGGATAGGTGTGTCCTGTTGGTCGTCCCAACCTCTCTTAAGATGGCTCCGGAAAAATCCATAATGTCGGGGATCCTGAAGGAACCTCCTATCTCCACCAGTTCTCCCCTGGAGACGATGACTTCCTTGCTCCGCCCCAAAGCAGCCAGGCAAAGCAGGACGGCGCCGGCGTTGTTATTTACGACCAGGGCCGCGTCGGCTCCGGTGACGCTTGACAGGAGCCATTCGACATGGGAGTGCCTTTGTCCCCTTGCCCCCTCTTCGAGGTCGTATTCCAGGTTGCTGTAAGAAGCCGAAACCGTCCTCACATTATCCAGGACCTCACTCCCAAGGCAGGACCTTCCCAGGTTCGTGTGGATGACGACCCCGGTGGCGTTCACCACTCTCCTGAGGCTCTTCCTGGAGCGTTTTTCCAACCGGACCCTGGTCTCCGATTCGATGAGGGTGGGGTCGAAGGAATGGATGAGCCCCTTGAGCAGGTCCCTCCTGACCTCGCCGATCACATCGGCGAAGGTCGATCTGACGGCTTCGCGCCCAAGAATTTCCTGGTACCGGCTTGTCCAAGGTTTCTGGAGTAGTTCGTCCATAGGGGGCAGGTCCTTAAGCATCGACTTGATCTCATCCCGCATCTTCGCACCTTCCCTCAAGGGGGATCGGTCACGCCCCGGACCGAACCCCGTATTCACTGAACCTGACAGGATCATACCAAAGCGGTGGACAGGGGTTTTGCCCCACCCTTCATATCAGTATAACGGGTGAAAGGTAGACCTGGGCGTATACCATGACGAGGGGCGGTCTTCGAGAGAGCACACGCGACAAGGGCTACCGGAGAAGACGCCCCCGCCCGGCACAGGCCTCTCTAGTTCGTCACGGTACGAGCCTTTCCCAGATAGTATTCCCCACCCTCATGCCCTGCTTGCTCAGGGCGATCCTTCCGGGCGCTTTTCTGAAAAGACACGGGGGTAGACCTTCCAGGGAATCTTGAAGGTCCTTCAGCATTTGATCGCCCCATAGGCGCCGGTACTCCTGTATCCTTATGCCCCAGCGGGTCCTCAGGGCCAGGACCGACAACTCGAAGGCCCGGCGCTTGCCTTCAAGCCTCTCTGAAAACAGGGTCGGCCTTATCCCCTTTTCTATCAACCATCGGTAGCGCTCCAGGTCAGCCACGTTACCTGTCCTTACGGTTCCGTCGTACCCCCAGGCCGAAGGCCCGATCCCAAGGAAGGGGGCACCGGACCAGTAGGCCACGTTGTGCCTGCACCACCGACGGGGTTTGGAAAAACTGGCTATCTCGTATTGCAGCAAGCCCTTCTTCTCCAGATAGTACTGGGCCCAGCGGTAAAAGGGATAGCCCGCGGCGAGGTCCCGCGGGGGGTGACTACCCCAGGGTGTTCCATCTTCGAGGGTCAGTTCGTAGATCGAAAGGTGTTCCGCACCTTCATCGAGTACTCTCCTGAGAGTATCGGACCACCCCTGGAGCTTTTGGGCCGGCAGGCCGAAGAGCAGGTCCACCGAAAGGCTAAGGCCCTTTCCTTTGATCTCCGCCATGGATTCAAGGGCCTGCCTGCTATCATGGGGCCTGCCCATCGCCAGGAGGTCTTCGTCCTGGAGGCTCTGGACACCGAGGCTGACCCTGGAAACCCTCCAGTCCTTCCAGAGGGCGAGATGCTCCCTCGCCAGGGACCCGGGGTTGGCCTCCACGGTCACTTCGGCGGTAGGTAGAAAGGAAAAGGCACTTTCGAGGACAGTTATAAGTCTTTCCCAGTCGGCAGGGGACAGGAGCGTAGGAGTCCCACCGCCTATGTAGGCCGTCCTTAAAAGCGGACGATCTGAACTTTTCGAGAGAAAGCCTATCTCACCTTCAAGAGCCTCAAGAAAGGCCGTCACTTCGACCGGCGTGGGGATAACGCTGTAAAAAGCACAGTAGGGGCATTTGCTCCGGCAGAAAGGAATGTGAACGTAAAGAGAAACCGGCGATGTAGGCTCGAGGCGCGTGTTATTCCTCCTCCTCATCGCCGGACTTGAGAAAGGCGAGGAAAGCCTCCTGGGGCAAGGAGATCCTGCCGATCTGTTTCATCCTCTTTTTCCCCTCCTTCTGCTTTTCGAGCAATTTCCTCTTCCTGGTGATGTCTCCGCCATAGCACTTGGCGAGGACGTCCTTGCGTAAAGGCTTGACGTTCTGGCGGACGATCACCCTTTTGCCTATCGCGGCCTGGAGGGAGACCTCGAAGAGCTGCCTCGGGATGATCTCCTTGAGCTTCCGGACCACATCCTGGCCGCGGTGATACGCCTGGTCAGCGTGGGATACGAAGCAGAAAGCATCGACGGGCTCACCGCCGATCAGGATATCAACCTTGACAAGGTTGGAAACCTTGAAACCGGAATGCTCGTAGTCTATCGAGGCGAATCCCCTCGTCACTGACTTGAGCCTGTCATGGAAGTCTATTATGAATTCCGCCAGAGGGAGCTCATAGACCAGGCGGGTTCTCTGGGGGGTGATGTAGTCCATCCCCAGGAAGACGCCCCTGCGGTCCTGGCAGAGCTGCATCACCTTGCCCACGTATTCCGCCGGGACGAAGCCGGTGACCTTTATGAAGGGTTCGAGGACCTCCTCGATGAGAGAGGCTTCGGGAAAGTCCGAAGGACGGTGCGCTTCAATGATCTCTCCGCTCGTGGTCTTGACCTGGTATACCACGTTGGGTACCGTGGCGACCAAGTCCACACCGAACTCCCTGTTCAGCCGTTCCTTCGCGATCTCCATGTGCAAAAGCCCAAGGAACCCGCACCGGAAGCCAAATCCAAGGGCCGTCGAAGTCTCCGGTTCGAAAAACAGGGCCGCATCGTTCATCTGCAATTTTTCGAGGGAATCTCTCAGCTGGGGATACTCATCCCTTTCTATGGGGAAAAAACCGCAGAAGACTACGGGCTTGACCTTCCGATAACCAGGTAAAGGTGTAGAAGCCGGGTTCCTCTGGCTAGTTACCGTATCGCCGACCCTGGCCTCTTCCACGGACTTGATATTGCAGATAAGGTACCCGACCTCCCCGGGCCCCAACTCGTCGACGGGGCGCATCTCGGGCCCGAAGATCCCTATCTCCTCCACCTGGAAACTTCTCCTGGTCGCCATGAAGGTCACCATGTCGCCGGTCCTGAGGGTGCCGTTGGCCACCTTTATGTAGCAGATGACCCCCCTGAAGTTGTTGTAGGTGGAGTCGAAGACAAGGGCCTGGAGGGGGCCCACGCGATCTTTAAAGGGAGGGGGGATCTTCTTGATCACCGCTTCCAGGATCTCCTTTACCCCGATGCCCTCCTTGGCGCTGGCCAGGATCGCCTCCGAGCTGTCGAGTCCGACCACTTCCTCGATTTCTTTCGCTGCCTGCTCGGGCTGGGCCGAGGGTAGGTCGATCTTATTTATTACAGGAATGATCTCGAGGCCCTGATCAACGGCAAGATAGGCGTTGGCCACGGTCTGGGCTTCAACTCCCTGGGCGGCATCCACGATAAGGAGAGCCCCTTCGCAGGCAGCAAGGGACCTGGAGACCTCGTAGGTGAAATCCACATGGCCAGGGGTGTCGATGAGGTTCAGGACGTAATCCAGGCCATCGGAAGCCCTGTACTTCATCTGCACCGGCACGAGCTTGATCGTGATCCCCCGCTCGCGTTCAAGCTCGAGGGTATCGAGGATCTGTTCGCGCATCTCTCTGGCACTGACAGTGGTCGTAGCCTCGAGCAGGCGATCGGCGAGGGTCGATTTCCCGTGGTCAACGTGGGCTATGATGCAGAAGTTCCTGATTCGTTCTATGGGTACCTTCATTATGAGACACCTCTGGCTTGAGAAACGAAACCAATTCTAACCAACAGGAGGGGAAATGTCATCGGTGGCGGGCGTTTGAAGGAACACTGATGGCCGGCGCCGGAGAATTCAGGGGCACCGGTGCCTTTCCTCGAGCCAGGATCGAATGTCTTCCGGGGTATTAACGTTCAGGAAAGAGCGGCGGTAACCTGGGATGTGGGCGAGCTCCCGCTCTTCGATGACATGGGTGCTAATGTCCGATAAAAAGGAGGTTATCTTGTGCCTGGATCTAGAAATAGCCCTTTCCACAGCGTCGGCGCACCTTTTGTGGTAAAAGGCATGAAGAGGCTCAAGGAAGCCCCCTATCCTCGCGATGACGGCATCCTCTTCCTCCCCCTTCTTCGACCACATCAACCTCACCACGGCAGGGTCGACGAGGGGCATATCGCACCCCATCACAAAGGCCCATTCCCTTTCGGAAGCCTTAAGGCTCATGGCCATCCCTTCCAGGGGGCCCAGGCCCTCCACCCGGTCAGATACGGTCTTAACACGGTCCCTTTCCGGCAAGGACTGGATGATCCTGCTGAGCGGCTCGCTATCTTCTCTTCGGCAGGAAATGATGACCTGGCTGAAAAGAGACAGGACCCTTTCCAGAACCACCAGGATGAGGCAGCGCCCTTCGACGGTGAGGAACACCTTGGCCCCTCCAGCCCTTTTGCCCCTGCCGCCGGCAAGAATGACGGCGGCAGCGTCGATCACCCCGCTGCCGCCGCAGGTATCTAGGTTATTAGAACAGGATCGGCTTTTGATGCCTTTACACAATGTCCTCAAGATGCGTCCTGAAGACCAGGTAGTAGAATATTGCAACGAACAGGATCCCTCCGACCAAGTTGCCGATAGTCACAGGGATCAGGTTATGGAAGTAACCCCCTATAGAGACCTGGGATAGCACCTCCTGGGAAAGGCCGGCGCCGCTTACGGTCGTGGGGTCGCCCTTGAGGAGGATCCCCAGGGCCATAAAGTACATGTTGGCGATGGAGTGTTCGTAACCGGAGGCGACGAAGGCCATGATGGGGAAGAATATAGCCCAGATCTTCCCGATGATGTCGGTGGCCGCCATGCTCATCCACACGGCAAGCACTACGAGCCAGTTACAGAGGATGCCTCGGAAAATGGCCTCGCCTATGGGGAGGCTCATCTTGCCGGCCGCGATCTTGAAGGCGTTGATGCCGATCGGTCCCTTCCAGAGGCCGGAATAAAAGATCAGTAACGCTACAATAACACTCCCGAGCAAGTTGGCCACGTAGACCCAGAACCAATTCCTGACGACTCCGCTCATGGGGATGCAGCCCGCCATGACGCCAAGGGGCATCATGCAGTTCCCCGTGAAAAGTTCCGCCCCGGCAATGACCACTAGCATCAGGCCGACGCTGAATATCGCGCCGCCGAGAAACTTCGAGAAACCCAGGCCCATATGAGCTGCAAGGTCGTGGGTCACGACGGTCATCAGCCATCCCCCGAAAGCAATGTAGGCCCCGGCCATGACCCCCAACAGAAGCATCTGGGGAATGCTCCAGGCCACCTTGGCCTTTGCTGCAAGACATGCTGACTTGGCCAATTCAACAGGAGTCTTGAAACCTTCCATTAAAGCGATTCCTCCTCATGAATATTAGTCCCCCCGAGGGGGCCGGTGATAAAACCCTCATTCCTGTGGGGATGATCAGAGACCCCCAGCGGCACGCCTGGTATTCTAACATGGAATGTTATTTTTTACACTAATAGACCCTACTTTCCACTCATCCTTTCACATGACTCTCGAAAATATTGACATTTATGCTCGAAGTGCGAATAATGTAAGTAGATTGAGGATCATTTTTTATCAAAGAATGGTGCTCTGTGGCTCAAGGGCCCCAGACCACGGTGTTGTCGGCGAGGGGCCACCCTGATGGTAGAGCTTCCGCCCGGCGGAGATGGTCACCGGGGCAGGTAGGATCAAAGGGACGGACCGTCACTGGGGTGATTGCCTCCAATGGCGGCGACCCCTTGTTGAGATGGGTTGACAGCCGGGATCAAGGGAGGTTGCGAATATGGAAATGGACCACCGATCGGTAGGACTCAGCGACTCCGAATACAGCGCGATCGTCGAAGCCCTGGGGCGGCAACCGAACCAGGCGGAACTCAGGATCCTTGGTGTCATGTGGTCCGAGCACTGCAGTTACAAGTCCACAAGAAGGCTCCTGGCCGGCTTGCCCACCAAGGGGGACTTCGTGGTGCTGGGACCCGGGGAGAATGCCGGCGTCGTCGATATCGGCGGAGGTTGGGGGGTAGCTTTCAAGCTGGAGAGTCACAACCACCCCTCCGCAGTGGCTCCCTACGACGGCGCCGCCACCGGTGTGGGCGGTATCGTCAGGGACGTCTTGGCCATGGGAGCCAGGCCGGTGGCCCTGTTGAATGGACTCTGCCTGGGGAGGAAGGATTCACCCCAAGCCGCGGAGACCGCCGATGGGATCGTGGAGGGCATCGCAGGGTACGGGAACACCCTCGGTGTGCCCACCATAGGTGGCAAGACCGTTTACGATGAATGCTTCGACTTCAATCCCCTGGTCAATGCGATGTGCCTCGGGCTGGTGCCGCTGGGCGGTATCGTCAGCTCCAAGACGGCAAAACCGGGACACCGGGCTGTGCTGATAGGTTCAAGGACCGGGAAAGAAGGGGTCGCTGGCGCCGCCTTCGCTTCTTCCGAGTTGATCGGCACCAAGGCCCCGAACCTTCCCCGGGTCCCAAAAGGGGATCCCCTCCTGGAAAAAAGACTGATCGAAGGCTGCCTCGAGATCCATTCGAAGGGCTTGATAGTCGCCATGCAGGACATGGGAGCCGCGGGGATCGTTTCATCCTCGAGCGAAATAGCCTCGAAAAGCGGCACCGGGATCCTGGTTAACGTCGACCTGGTTCCCCTCAAGGAAAAGATGGAGCCCTGGGAGATAGCCCTTTCGGAAACCCAGGAAAGGATGCTCCTTATCGTTAAGAAAGAAGACCTGGGTGAGATCGGTGCCATAGCCGCCAAGTGGCGGCTGGATTGGTCGGTGATCGGCGAGATCACCGGCGACGGCGACTTCGTCATGACCCGGGAGGGGAGGACCGTGGTCAACCTTCCGGCGGAGATGGTCGGGGGCGGCTCTCCCCCGATCCACTGGCCTTCGAAAAAGCCCTCCGCGGAGAAGACCCTTGAGGCCAAAAGCAAGGGTTCCCTCGACCCGGAAGAGGTCTCGCGCTCCCTGGCGGCTATCCTTGAAGATCCGAACCTGGCTGACAAATCCGGTATTTTCGGCCGTTTCGACTCCGGGGCCCAGTCCAACACTGTCACCCCTCCCGGGAAAAGCGTATCCATCTTCCGGGTCCGGGAGAATGGGAACCTCGTGGTGGTGACCATGGAGGCGGACCCCTGGAAATGTCAACTTGAGCCCTTCCTGGGAACGGCCGAAACCTTCCTCAAGTGCCTGAGACCCCTTTGGGTGAGCGGTGCCGCTCACCTGGGCATGACGAACTGCCTGAACTTCCCGTCGCCGGAAGACCCGGAGAACTTCTGGGTGCTGGAGCGGTCTGTCTTGGGCCTGTCAGTCGTGGGCGGTGACCTCGCCTGCCCCGTTGTTTCGGGTAATGTCAGCCTCTACAATGAAAGCCCTGATGGGAAGATCCTTGCCAGCCCTCTTGTCGCCGTTGTGGGGCTCCTTGAAGAGGGAAAGGCCCCCCTGGCTGATGCCGCCGAGCTGGAAGCCGGCTCGGTCTTCCTGGTGGGAGAAGAACAAGGATTTTTAGGGGGAAGCGCCTACTCGAGGATCGTTGACCCGGCCGGTACCTACACGGCGGGACCCTATAACCCCTCGAAGGAAAGGGCCTTCATGGAAAGGGCCCATCGCACCGCCCGCGAGGAGGCCGCCGCGGCGGGACGAGCGCTGGCCGGCGGTGGGCTGTTGGTCGCCCTCGCGAAGATCTGCCGGGACACGGGGATAGGGATCAGTCTCGATGCCGGGAATCTCGACCTTTCCACCGACCGCCTCTTCGGAGAATGGGGCGCGAGGGCGGTTTACCTCGTCCCGGAAGGATCGACCGACCTTTTCCTTTCTTGCTGGGAGGGTTTCCCCGCCCGGAGGATCGGTAAGATAACCGGCGGCGTGCTCGCTCTCGAGGAGCGGGAAATATACCCCGGAAAGACACCCCAAGAAAAGGTCAAGGAGGCCTAGAGCCATGGCTGGGGTTTTCGGCGCCTTTTGCAAAAACGGCCATTCCGTGTTGGAGGATGTCTACCTGGGGCTTTACGCCCTTCAGCACCGGGGACAGGAATCAGCGGGCATTGCCTGGAACTCCAACGAAGGAGGCGAAGTCAACTCCGTAAAGGGGATGGGGCTGGTCCATATAGCCCTCGATCAGAAATACCTGGCCGGCCTGAGGGCAAACTCTGCCATCGGGCACGTCAGGTACTCTGCCGCCGGCCCTTCCGGCCTGGCCAACGTACACCCGATCACAGCCAACTATTCCATGGGCTCTGTGGCCGTCGCCCATAACGGCAACATCACCAACGCCATGGGGATAAGGCACATGCTCGAGTCGAGGGGCGCCATATTCCAGTCGACCACCGACACGGAGACCATCATCCACCTGATGGCGCACCAGTCGCACAAACCGCCCCTGGACGCGCTGGTGGACGCCCTCAGGCGCCTCAAGGGAGCCTACAGCCTCGCGGTGTTGCTGGGGAACCGGCTTGTCGCGGCCCGCGACCCCTGGGGTTTTCGACCCCTCGTCCTGGGGAGGCGGGAGGACACCTTTTACGTGGCCTCCGAGAGCTGCGCCCTTGACATAGTGGGCGCCTCACTGGTCCGGGACGTGAAACCCGGCGAGATCATCGTAATTGATGAGGCCGGGATCAAGAGCATCAGGATCCCCGTCGAGGCTTCCCGGCTTTACTCCTGCGCCTTCGAGTACGTCTATTTCGCAAGGCCTGACAGCGTGGTCGACGGGAAATCCGTCTACGAAGTGAGAAAAACCCTGGGTTGCAAATTGTCGGCCAGCGCTCCCTGCCCCACCGCGGACATCGTCACGGGCATGCCCGACAGCGGGACCATCGCGGCGATCGGTTATGCCGGTTGTGCCGGTCAGCGTTACGAGGCGGCCATCGTGAGGAACAGGTTCGTCGGGAGGACTTTTATCCAGCCCACCCAGAGAGTCAGGGCCCTCGGAGTGAAGATCAAGCTCAACCCGATCAAGAAGCTCGTCGCCGGCAAGGAACTGGCCGTCGTCGATGATTCGATCGTGAGGGGCACCACGGCGGAACGGGCCATTTCAATGATCAGGCAGGACGGGGCCGCCAGGGTCCATATCAGGATCGCCTCCCCGCCCGTCCGTTTCCCCTGTTACTATGGCATAGATATGCTTTCCTGCGAAGAATTGGCCGCCGCCAAACTGGATATCGATACCCTGCGCGCGACGGTAGGGGCTGACTCGCTGCACTACCTGGGCATCGAAGACCTTGTCTCATCGATCGGTCTCCCGCCGTCGGATATCTGCACCGCCTGCTTCAGCGGGGAATACCTTGACGGAGGAGAGGATAATGGCGTGGACCTATGAAAAAGCCGGCGTCAGCCTGGAGAGGAGCGATACCTGGATCGGTCTTGTCAAGAAGATCGCCTCGGGTGCTTCCTCCTCCCGAGTGATCTCAGGCGTCGGAGGTTTTTCCGGTCTTTACAGGATCGGCGGGGGGAAAGCCCTTGCGGCCTGCACCGACGGTGTGGGGACAAAACTGGATGTCGCTCGTCTCACGGGGCGGTACCGCGGCCTGGGCCAGGACCTGGTGGCCATGAATGTTAATGACCTCGTCACCTGTGGGGCGAAACCTCTTATTTTCCTGGACTACATCGCCTGCGGCCAACTGGATGCGGGCATCTTCGGCCCCGTGATGGAGGGCATCGCCGAGGCCTGTTCGTCCTGCGGGTGCGACCTGCTTGGCGGGGAGACGGCCGAGATGCCCGGCGTTTATGACCGGGGCATGTTCGACCTGGCCGGGTTCGCCGTAGGGATCGTTGAGGAGGACAAGATCATCGACGGAAGGGACATTTCAAAGGGGGACCTTCTCCTCGGCCTGCCGAGTTCCGGCTTGCACAGCAACGGCTTCTCCCTGGTGAGAAAATGCCTCCTCAATGGCCGAAGGGCTCTCGCCCTGGACCATAACACCGCCGGCTACGGGAAGCCCCTTTCGGAAGTCCTGATGGAGCCTACCAGGCTCTACGTCACCCAGGCGCTGAAAGCGGCATCGTCAGGGGCGATCGGCGGCATGGCCCACATCACCGGTGGCGGCCTGGAAGAGAACATCGCCAGGATGCTCCCCGCGACCCTCAAACCTTCGATCGACTACGCCTCCTGGGAACGGCCGCCGATCTTCGATCTCATCAAGGAGCGGGGAGTAGACGAGGTGGAGATGAGAAGGGTATTCAACCTCGGTATAGGTTTTGTCATGGCGGTTAAACCCCGCGATGAGCAAAGGGTCATTTCACTACTGGCCGCGTTGGGTGAAAAGGCGATCGTCCTGGGGCAGGTCTCCTGATGAAACCCCGGCTGGCCATCCTCATTTCCGGCAAGGGGACAAACATGGCCTCCATCGTGGATAACTGTCGATCGGGCCTTCTAAACGCTGAAGTGGCCTTCGTTGCGAGCGACAAACCCGACGCCGAAGGGCTCTTATTCGCGGTCCAGAAGAAGATCGCCACCCATATCCTCCCCAACCCCGAAAGGGACTGGGAGGGGGCCGAAAAACACCTGGAAGGACTTCTTGAAGAGTACTCCGCCGGATGGGTGGTCCTCGCCGGGTTCATGAGGATCCTTTCCCCACGGTTCGTCGCCCCCAGGATGGGGAGGATCGTCAACATTCACCCCTCGCTGCTTCCCTCCTTCCCCGGCAGGGACTCCATAAGGGCGGCCTATGAGAAAGGGGTGAAGGTGACCGGTGTCACAGTCCATCTCGTCGATGAGGAAGTTGACCACGGAGAGATACTCGCCCAGGAGCCCGTAAGGATCCACCCAGGTGATACACTTGAAATGCTGGAGGACCGCATCCACCGGGTGGAGCATGTCCTCTATACCAGGACCCTGATCGACCTGCTGAGTTCCAGGCGCTGAAAGGAGAACCTGTCATGGGCCAGAAGCGAGCTCTTATCTCGGTCTTCGACAAGAGAAATGTGGCCGGCCTGGCGAAGGACCTGGCCGACCTGGGTTGGGAGATCGTCTCCAGTTCCGGGACCGCGAAGCACATCAGGGAGGGGGGTGTGCCCGTCAAGGAGGTGGAAGACCTTACCGGGTACCCTCATTTGCTTGGCGGCAGGGTCAAAACCCTTCACCCCTCGGTCTTCGGCGGGATCCTGGCGCGAAGACATTTCGAGGGTGACAAGGCCGATGTTGAAAAATATGGGATTCCCATGATCGATATGGTCGTGTGCAACCTTTACCCCTTCGAGGAAACCCTGAAAAAGGGCGCCGCCCTGGATGAACTGCTGGAGAATATCGATATCGGGGGGGTCACCCTGATCCGGGCCGCCGCGAAAAATTTCCGCCACGTGGTTCCCGTTACGGACCCTGAGGACTACGCCGCCGTGGTGGAAGAGATCAGGTCCGAGGGCAACGTCACACTCCCCACGAGGGAAAGGCTCGCTGCCAGGGCTTTCCTGAAAACCTCCTACTACGACGCCGTCATCCATGGAGGCCTCTCGAGATCCTGCGGCAGGGAAGAACCCTTCGCACCCCTTCGCGTACTACCCCTCTCCAAGAGACTGGATCTGCGCTACGGCGAAAACTCTCACCAACGGGCATCACTTTACGGGAACCCCCTCGAGGACATACCCTGGAGGCTGGTGTCCGGGAAACCCCTTTCATACAACAACCTGCTCGATATCGACTGCGCCATGAGAGCAATGGACATTCTCCACGACGATTGCGCCTGCGTGATCATCAAGCACACGACGCCCTGCGGGATAGGCCTATCGGAAGATGCCGTCGAAGCTTACCTTAAAGCCTTTGATTGCGACCCGGTTTCGGCCTTCGGCGGCGTGATCGCCTTCACCAGGGAGGTGGATCTCCGCGTCGCGCGGCGCGTGGCGGAGCAGTTCTCCGAAGTACTGGTGGCCCCGTCTTTCACGGAAGAGGCGGTCGGGGCGCTGGCTTCCGAAAGGCCCAACTTGCGCCTCTTGGAATGGGACGGTGATCATTCAGGCGGCACTTCACTTTTGAGGACTTGGAGCGGTACCCTTGTCCAGGAGGACATCACTCCCCCGCTGCCGGACCCCGATTCGGGGGAATGGGTGGGTGAACCCCGGGGCGACCTCTGGGCCGACCTGCTCCTGGCTTGGAAGGCGGCCGCCCTAGGCAAGAGCAACTCCATATCGATCGTCCGTGAGGGCATGACCGTTGGACTGGGGCGAGGGTTCACCAGCCGAGTGGACGCTGTTAAGTGGGCTTGCATGCAAGCGGGGGGGAAGGCGGCCGGCGCGGTCTTGGGTTCCGACGGGTTCTTCCCCTTCCCCGACAGCATCGAGGCGGCCGCCGAAGCCGGGATCGCCGCGGTGATACAGCCGGGAGGCTCCATAAGGGACAGTGACATCCGGGACGTCGCCGCGAAACTTGGTATCAGCATGTTCATCAGCGGGTGGAGAACCTTCCGCCACTGAGGGAGTGATCGAACCATGAGAACCCTTGTCCTGGGCGGCGGCGGCAGGGAACACGCCCTTTGCTGGGCCCTATCGAGGTCTCCTTCGGTCAGTGCCGTCCATTGCGCTCCCGGCAACGCCGGCATCGAAAAGAACGCCACGGTCCACCGGCTGGATATTTCCGACCCGGTGATGACCCTCGACTTGGCGCGCTCCCTCTCTCCGGACCTGGTAATCATCGGGCCGGAAGCTCCCCTAGTGGCGGGGTTGGCCGATATTTTACGGGAAGAGGGCCTCTCCGTCTTCGGTCCCGGGAAAAAGGGAGCCAACCTCGAAGGAAGCAAGGCCTTCGCGAAACTCTTCATGTCCAATCATGGGATACCCACTGCGCATTTCGACATCTGTGAAAACCTGGACCAGGCTGAAAAGGCCCTCCTCAAGAGGCGACCGCCCTACGTGGTAAAAGCCGACGGGCTCGCGGCTGGTAAGGGCGCCTTCATAATTGGATCATTCCTGGAGGCAAGGGACACCTGCGCCGGCCTCCTGGTCAAGGGGTTCCTGGGCCGGGCGGGGAAAAAGATCGTGATCGAGGACCATCTTCCCGGGGAAGAACTGACCGTGCTGGTGGTAACCGACGGAGACTCTTTTCACGTCCTGCCCACGAGCCAGGACCATAAGAGGGCCTTTGACGGTGACAAGGGTCCTAACACGGGAGGCATGGGTGCCTTCGCCCCCGTCCCCTGGGCGGACGGGCCTTTCATGGAGAGAGTCATCGACAGGGTTATCGGGCCCACCGTGTCGGGACTGAAAAAAGAATCCATCCCATTCAGGGGGGTGCTGTATTTCGGCCTGATGGTTGACCGGGCCGGGGACGCGAAGGTCCTTGAATATAACGTCCGGATGGGCGACCCCGAAACTCAAGTGGTATTGCCCGCTTACGACGGCGACTTCGCGCTCCTGGCCGAAGCCTGCGCCGGCGGCGCCCTCGACGACCTCCCCCACCAAGGATCGTCCAGGACCGCCGTGGGCGTGGTCCTCGCCTCGGGAGGTTACCCTGGCCCTTACGAGAAGGGGCACCCCTTGTCGGGACTCACCGCACTCCAAGGTGAAGAGGACACGTTCATCTTCCACTCAGGGACCGCACGAGATCAAGCCGGGAGGATGGTCACCTCCGGGGGAAGGGTCCTTACAGTGGTCGGAACGGGGAAAAACATAGCCGATGCCCGTTCAAAGGCCTATAGGACTGTTGACAGGATCAGTTTTCAGGGGGCCAGGTTCAGAAGCGACATCGCGCTGAAAGGTGGTGGAACGCCTTGGAAGGACCGGTTGTCGGGATAGTCCTGGGCTCTATTTCGGACCTCGAGCTGGGGGTCAAAGCCAAGGAAGTCCTCGGGACCCTGGGGATACCCTTTGAGATGACGGTGGCTTCAGCCCACCGCACCCCCGACGACGTGGCCAACTACGCGAGGAACGCCAGGGCGAGGGGTCTCAAGGTCATCATCGCCGTGGCAGGTCTTTCGGCCGCTCTTCCCGGGGCGCTGGCAGCCCATACCACCCTCCCGGTCATTGGGGTCCCCGCGCCGGCGGGAACCCTGGGAGGCATGGATGCGCTGCTTTCGGTGGCCCAGATGCCGCCGGGCGTCCCCGTGGGGGCAGTGGGGATAGCGGCTGCCCGGAATGCGGCTCTTTTCGCGGCCAGGATCATCGCCCTTTTCGACGAAGCGGTCCATGAAAAGGTCTGGGAGGATTCGGCGGCGGCCAAGCTGAAAGTGGTCGAGTCCAGGGAGGAGATCAGGGACCTCCCATCGCCCCCTTCATCCGCTTTCCGGGAAGTGTAGCCTGCAGGAATCTTCAATCGGACCGCGACCTTTGACCTCGACAAGAAGAAAGATGGGACCCACGGAAGGGCCGCGAGGATGCCGGGCTCCCGAGGTAAAGACTATGAACCCCGGCGCCCCCAAAAACGTAAGGGTCGGGGGCATAAAGCATAAAAGGAGGGTCCTTCAGCTTTTACGGTGGATACCAATGTACCCCAGGTAGAACAGTACCGGAAGGAGGGCAAACTTCCCGTAACCCGAAAAAAATTGCCGAAAAAAGGGAACGTTGATCAGGAACTTGACGGCCAGGGCCAACGTAACGGTCAGGAAAAGGAGCGCTGTCAAGGGTGAATGCTTCCTCCCACCCTCCTTGCCTTTTTCATCCCCATCCTTCCCATCCTTACCGCTCATTTGAAATCACCTGCTTCCTTGTAAGCCTTGAGGATCGTTCTGTCGCTTATATTGCCCCCGCTTATCACTATGCCCGTCTTCCGGCCACTGGTTACGATCCGCCGCGCCATAAGCGCGGCCACGCCGATGGAACCGGCGCCCTCAACCACCTGGTGATGGTTTGAGTGTAAAAAAACGATCGCCTTTGCTATCTCACGCTCCGAAACGTCGGAAAGACCCGACACTATCTTCCTGACCAACGGGAAAAGTATCCCCGAAGCCGCTCCCGAAAGGGCATCGGCATAGGTGTCATTCTCTGCCACCGGCATCACGGCACCGTTCTCCCAGGCTACCTTCCAGGAGGGGTTGGCCGAGGCATGGACTCCTATGACCTCTATGCCGGGCCTCAGGGCCCTGGCCGCCGTGGCAACCCCCGAGATCAACCCCCCACCGCTGATGGGAACGATCAATAGGTCCAGGTCGGGCACCTCCATAAGGAACTCAAGGCCCAGGGTCCCCTGGCCGCTGACGATATGGTGATCTTCATAGGCCGAGACATAGACGAGCCCATCTCTTTCGGCAACTGCCTTGGCTTCGGCCTCGGCTTCATCGTAAAAGCGCCCGATGACCCTGAGGTCAACCAACCCTGAGCCCCTCGAGAGGATCGCTTCCCTCTTCGTTTCGGGACACGAACCGGGGACACAGATGACCGCCCTGACCCCGAGAAGGCTTGCCGCCATGGCCACACCCTGGGCGTGATTCCCCGACGAGGCGGTAATGACTCCCCTACCCCTTTCCAGAGAGGTGAGGGAATACATCTTGTTAAGGGCTCCTCTTATCTTGAAGGAACCGCAAAGCTGTTGATTCTCCCACTTGAGGAATACCTCGGAGCCCGCCATATCCGAAAGGGAGTAAGACTTCTCGACGGGGGTTTTTCTTATCCTGCCCACGAGAAATCTCGCCGCTTTAAGCACATCTTTCATCTCTGGAGCTATCACCATGAAGAACCACCCCCGACGTTACAGGTTCACCAGCGAACCGATCCCGCGTTCCAGGGCCCTGACCAGTGCGAGATTGGCGGTGACTATATCCTGAAGAGCCATGCCGGAGGTGTCAAAGATGGTGATCTCCTCATCGTTTACCCTCCCTCGGGCTTCGCCGGATAGGATGCTCCCGATCTCGATCACGTCGGACTCCCCAATGAGCCCCTTTTTGAAGGCCGTCTGGAACTCGCCTATCTCCAACGATTGAGCCTTACTGTCGGCGACGAGCCGGGCAAGGGGCAGCAGGTGCTCGTCCAACTCCTGTTTACCTGGGAAGTCAGCGCCGATCGCGTTAATATGGGTCCCGGGACGGACCCATTCCGCCCTGATCAAGGGTTCGTGAGAAGGTGTGCAGCTCACGACGACATCGGACAAGGAGACGGCCTCCGGAAGCCCACCCATCGGGACTTCCTGGAAGTGTATCTGGGGGTAGAGAACTGACATTTCGCCCACGAACCGTGAGAGTTTCTCGGGATCCCTCCCTGCTGCCCGTATAACCTCGATCCCCGGGAGGACCTTGGTCAGGCCTTGCACCTGAACCCTCCCCTGGGCACCGGTGCCGACCACCAGGATATTGCTGGATCCCTCCCTGGCCAGATGCTTCGCGCCTATGGCACCAGCGGCTCCAGTCCTGATATTGGTGATGACCATGCCGTCCAGCATGCCCACCGGTCTCCCCGTCTCAAGGCTGAGCACGATGACGATCCCTGATATCGCCGGTATCCTCCGCTTCTCCGGGTTGTCGGCCACGTATCCGATCACCTTGAGTCCCGCGAGGCCCGTCCCTGAGAGGAACCCCGACTTGATATCCAACTCCCGTGACCCCCGCTCGAATTCATGGGCAATAACGGGAAAAAGTTCAGCCTCGCCCCTGGAATACTGCTCATAAGCGGTCTCTACGGCGGAGATAACGTCCTTGATGTCCAGAAGTTTTTTCAGATCTTCGCTGTTCAGGACCCTGATCTTGTACATTCTTTCAACCCCTTCCAGGATCGCTCTCCCCTGATAATATACCCCATCCCCACCAACAAAAAAGGGCCCCAGGGGGCCCTTCAAACTCGAAGATCGGCTTTATCGAAGCACTTTCAACGCGGCCAGGGCGGAATCGTAGTCGGGGGGCGTCGTGGCCTCGGGCACGATCTCCTTGTACCGGAGAATGTTGTTCCTGTCGATGATGAACACGGACCTAGCGAGCAGGCGAAGTTCCTTGATGAGAACACCCCACCCCTGCCCGAAGGACGCATCCCGGTGGTCCGATAGGACCTCGATGGAATCGATGCCGCCGGCAATGCAGAACCTGTCGATGGCGAAGGGGAGGTCCATGCTGACGTTGAGTACGGCGACGTCGCCGGGGAGGGATGACGCTTCCTCGTTGAACCAGTGGGCTTGGAGATCACAGACCGGGGTGTCGAGAGAAGGTGTGACCGAAATGACCTTTATCTTTCCCTCAAAATCATCAAGGGTCACTTCCTTGAGTGACCGGTCAAGGACTGTAAAACCGGGCACCTTCTCCCCGACGTCCAGCTCCGGGCCCAGCAGCGTCACCGGAGCTCCTTTCATGGTCACAACCCCTTTCCTTTCCAAGACGGCAACCTCCTTTGAAAAGGTCGACCTTACTCGACCAGTTTGAAAGCCTCTTTTTTGGCCCCGCATATAGGGCAGGTGTCGGGTGCTTCCTCCTCGGCTATGTAGCCACAGACGGAACATACAAAATAATCGACGTCCCTTGCGGAAAGCAGGTTCTCCCTGGCCTTCCGGAACAGGTTGGCATGGACCTTTTCCGCTTCATTGGCAAAGTGGAAGGACCTCTCGGACTGCTTCTCACCTTCCATCACCGCATCTTCAATAAACGAAGGGTACATGCTCGTGAACTCGTAGGTCTCGCCGGCGATGGCGGCATCCAGGTTCTCGACGGTAGAACCGATCATACCCAAAGACCTCATATGCGAATGGGCATGGATCGTCTCAGCCTCGGCGACTGCCCTGAAAAGCTTTCCTACCTGATGGTTACCCTCATCGTCAGCCTTTTTCGCAAAAGCAAGGTACTTTCGATTTGCCTGTGATTCTCCGCAAAAAGCTTCCTCCAGGTTCTTCTTCGTTTTCTCCCTGGCCAAATCCATCCCTCCTTTTTCAAAACTATTTTAAATATACCTTTCAAACCCGCTTGGTGCAAGCCCCTTCAGGGGGACCATTGTTACCCATGCTTCAGGCTTAGCAGGTCCGCCAGGACCCCATAGGCCGTGTCGTAAAGGTCGGGGTTCTCCTGGGTCACGAGGATGGGACCCATGAGGTCCGTGTGGATCCTCAGTACCGCACCGCCTCCGCCGATCATCGAAAAGGGGTGATCCATCGGCAACTCTTCCAGGCCGACCTTTCCCTGGACGCCCTTTTCATCACGCCATGCCCGGCAGACAAGCTTCAGCCTTCTGCCCGACCGTATCGCCTCCCCCACCCGCCTCCTATCGACAGCGCCGATCCCTTCCCTTTGAACATCGTAAGGGTTCACATCGCCTCCGAGCAGGACGTTTGCCAGGGCGGCCACCTTCGCCGCCGCGTCCCACCCGTCGATATCGTGACCAGGGTCTGCTTCCGCCACCCCTATATCCTGTGCCTCGCGCACAGCCTGGGCGAACTCCGTGCCTTCTTCCATTCTTCCCAGGATGTAGTTGGTCGTGGAGTTCAGTATCCCGTCGACCGATCGAACAACACAACCCTTCAGGCAAGACCTGTAAAGATTGAAAACCGGCGCACCGTCCATAACGGTCGTCTCGAAAAGGAATCGTCTTCCGGCAAGGTCGGCTAATTGCGATAATTCCCTGTACGCGAAAGCCACGGGGCCCTTATTGGCGGAGACCACGTGACGGCCTCTTTCAAGGGCCTTCCTGACATGGGATATCGCCGGTTCGCCCCTGTTTTCGATCGAAAGGGTCGATAATTCCAGCAAAACATCGAAATCCAGGCTGGATACAGCCTCCTCGGCAGTGAGAGGGCAGAAACCCCTGTTCTTTTCATTGAAAGAGCCGTGGCTTTCCATCTCCTTCAGGGCTCCCTCAAGGTCCACCCCGAAAGGAGAGATCAGGGCCCCGCTCTTCCTTGTGACTATTCCCACCGTGACGAGATCGTCAAGGGGTTTCATCCCTGGGAATTTCGATCTCTCAACGGTGAGGATCCTGGCCATCCTTCTCCCCACGTTGCCGAACCCGATGAAGAGGACCCTCATCTTCAATCCCCCCGGAGCCTTCCTCCGGCGATATCGCTGACGGCTTCCAGCAGCCTCTTGACTTCCTCGGAGGTGTTGTAGAGCGATACACCCACCCTGGTGACCCCACCCTTTTCCAGAAGGCCGAGGACCTCGATGGGGCGCACCGCGTAGAAGTGCCCATCCCAAGCGCAGATACCCCGCCTGTCGAGCAGCCGGCATACTTCGATGGGGTTCATGCCTTCCATGGTGAAGGAGACCGTCGGGGCCCTCCTCTCTGAAGTGAAGGCCGGACCGACGACCTCTACCCCCTTAATTTCTCTTAGGCCCAGGTAGATCTCCTTGCCAAGGATGTGTTCGTACTCGCCGATCCTTTCCATCCCGGTTACGATCCTCGAACGCAGATCATTCCCCGCGCCGAAGGTGGAAAGGTATTCCACCGCTGATTTGACGCCGGCGATGGCTGCGTGGTTGAGGGTGCCCGTCTCGATCCGGTAGGGCGCCTGTTGTTCCTGGGTCCTTAGGTTTTGCACAGGTACCCGGTCAAGGAGCCCCTCCCTCGAGTAGAGGATGCCTATGTGGGTCCCGTAGAACTTGTAAGCCGAGCAAAGCAGGAAGTCCATGCCGAGGGCCTTGACGTCGACGGGAAAGTGCGGGACGTAATGGACGGCATCGACGAGGAGCAGGGCTCCTACCTTGTGAGTCAATTCCCTGGCAAGGGCCACATCGTTGACGGTACCGAGAGCGTTTGAAGAAAAACCCATCGCCACGAGCCGCGTGTTCTCGTTGATCTTGGCGGCGAGATCATCATAGTCCAGCGTTCCGTCGGGAAGGAGAGACACCTCCCTGACGACCACCCCCTCCTCCCTTAGGGAGAGCCATGGACCCCTGTTGGCCTCATGGTCCAGTTGGGTGATAAGGACTTCCTCGCCCGGCATAAGCATCTTGCCTATACCACGGCTCAGGGCGAAGTTCAGGCTGGTCATGTTGTGGCCGAAGGAGATAAGCCTGCCGCTGTCAGCGCCCAGGAATTCGGCCACCCTTTCCCTCGTGTCCTCGATGATCTTGTCCGTCTCGTTGGTGGTCACGAAAAAACCGTGGGTATTGGAATTGCACGTATGGTAGTAAGATGTTACGGCATCTATCACCGCCTGGGGGACCTGGGTGCCTCCAGGGCCATCGAAGAAAGCCAGCGGGTAGCCGTTGTGGACCCTGGCGAGGGCGGGAAAATCTTCCCTTCGCTGGGGTATATCCCTGTACCTGGTATCGATCATCCGAAATAGCACCTCCTTGGAATTATCCCCCCCAAAAAAACTGGGGGAGCTGGATAGGCTGCACGACCCTTTATATATAATGCATCCGACCCCAAAGGCCAATGACCGTTTCAGACTTTCCTGGGCCGACATCTTACACTGGAGGGTTTTTGATGAATGAACGCACTGGCATGATCCTGGAATTCCTTTTTACTCTGGACAAGGCCAAGACCATCCTGAGGAAGGGTTACCTCGGTAACGGCAGCCGCCGTGAAAGCATAGCAGAACATATGTGGCACCTGGCCCTGTGGGCCATGCTCCTCCGGGACGAGATCGGGTTCAAGGCGGACCTCCTGAGGACCCTGGAACTGGTCCTGACCCATGACCTGGTCGAGATCTACGCCGGCGACACCTACGCCTTCGACGAGGCGGCCGTGGCAGGGCAAAGGGCAAGGGAGGAAGAGGCGGCGGAGGCCCTGTTCTCTTCCCTCCCCAACGACCTGGCCGGTAAATTCCGAGGCCTATGGGACGAATTCGAGGAGGCCCGAACACCCGAGGCCCGCTTCGCCAAGGCCCTGGACCACTTGCAGGGTTTCACCCAGAACTGCATTTCCAAGGGAAAATCCTGGAAGGAGAACGGGATCTCCAGGGAGAGGACCTTTCTCAGGACCGATCCGCCCCGCGAAACCGACCCCCTCTTCGCCGAGATCCTCGACCACCTCTACGAGGTCGCCGACAGGGAAAACATTTGGGGTGACGGCGAGACGCGGAATTGAGACTTAACGTGCCTCCCCGCTAGAACTGGTAATCCTTCCTGTCCACAACGCTCTTAGGTTCTCCCCCCTCCAGGAAGATCCTGACGTTCTTCGCTGCTATCCCAGCCGCTACGGGGAAGATCCCCCCCACGAGGTTGGTGTTATGGGGCGACCCGAGCAGGTTGTCCAGTTCGAAGAAGGGATGATCCAGCCTGAATTCTCCCTGGACGAGGGGCTCTTCCCACCATGCGTCGATCCCGACCCGGAACTCCGGAAAGGCCTTCATCCGTTCGTAGAGAGCCTTTTGATCAATGATCGCACCGCGGGCGGGGTTTATCAGGATCGCGTCGTCCTTCATCAAGGCCAATTCCTTCTGCCCGATGAGCCCCCTGGTCTTCCTAGTCAGGGGGACGGCGATCACCAGCACGTCCGATCCCTCCAGTACCCTCGGAAGGTCCTGCAAGGTCCCGATAAATTCGACCTCTTCATCGGTACTGCCGCTGGTATTCACCGCGATCACTTTCATCCCGATGGGGCGGACAAGCCTGGCGACTGCCTTGGCGATGCCCCCGAAACCGACGAACCCACAGGTCTTCCCCCGGAACCAAGTATTGATGATGCCGCGGTCGAAAATTCCTTTCGAAAGCCGATCGTGGCACTTTTGAAGGTGTTTGCCCAGGGAAAGGATCATGCCAAGAATATGTTCGCCCATGGGGTCAGCCCAGGCCCCGGTATTGGCGCAGATGATCACCCTTTCGGGTATATCGTCGAAAGGGAGGGCATCGACCCCGGCCTGCATGGATTGCAGCAGGCACCCTTCCTTAAGAAGGGCGAGCTCTTCCTGGTCCATCTCTTTTTGCGTAATGAACGTTATGACCGCGTCGGCCCCCTTCAAGGCGTCGGATCGGGAAGGATCGCCGGCCTTCGGGATCCTCAGACACTCCGCGACACCGCGGAGGGCCTCCGCCACGGCGAGGTCGGCGGCCTGGTCGTCAGGGAAGGTGACCAGCACTTTTTTCACCGGGCGCTCCCCTCTCCCTTTTCCCCGGCCATCGGGTCCAGGGCTCGAAGGACATCCTCAAGGATGGGCTCCACGGGCTCGACGCCCGCGGAGAGCCTTAACAGGCCTCCTGAGATACCCGCCGCCGCACGCTGGTCATCGGAAAGGGACCGGTGGGATGTCTTAGCCGGGTAGGAAACGATCGTCGACGTGGAAGCCAGGCTTGGGACCAGGTCAACAAGCCCCAGGGCGTCAACGAACCTGGCCGCGGCTTTTTCGCCTCCCTTTAGCTCGAAGCTCAACATCCCCCCGAATCCCCCTTCGAGGATCCTTCGGGCCATACCATAACTGGGATGCCTCTCCAGCCCTGGGTACTCGACCCTGATAACCTGCGGGTGCTTCTCAAGGGCTCTTGCGATATGAAGTGCGTTAGCAGAATGAGCCACCATTCTCAGGTGCAGGGTTCTCGCCCCTCTCTGCACAAGCCAGGCATCGAAAGGACTCATGCTCCCGCCCATCATGGAGCGCAACCGGGAGGCCTTTTCCATAAATTGCCTCCCCCCGGCAATACTCCCCCCGGTCACGTCACTGTGCCCATTGATGTACTTGGTAAGGCTGTGAATGACCACATCGGCGCCCATCGTGGCCGGCTTGCAGAGGATGGGGCTGGCAAAGGTGTTATCGACGAAGAGCATCGCCCTAGAGGAAGAAGCGATCTCCGCGAGGGTTGGGATATCGGCGACTCTCATGAGGGGGTTTGAGATGGTCTCAAGGTAGATCACCTTGGTCCTGGGGAGGAGGGCTTTCCTTACCTGGTCGGGGTCAAGGGTATCCACAAGGGTTACCTCAACCCCCCAATTTCTTAAGAATCCATCGATAAATGAGAAGGTCCCCCCGTAAAGCACGCGGTCGGCCACCACGTGGTCCCCCGGCTCCACCGCCGAAAGGAAAGCGGTGGTAATAGCCGCCATCCCCGAGGAAAAAACCAGGGCGGCTTCGGTCTTCTCCAGGGCTGACAGGGTTTCCTCCAGGAGGGAGGCATTGGGGTGGCCCATCCTGGCGTAGATGTACCCCGTTTTTTTGCCGTCGAACACATCCTCCAGGTCTGAAAAGGATTCAAAAGAATAAACTGAACTGGCATAGATTGGAGGAACCTTCGGCCTCGCCACCCCTTCGTGAACACGGTCCCCCGAGTGGACAGCATCGATGCCGGTCTTTTTGCCTTCCACCTTCAACTCCCCCGTTTCTCTTTTCGCTTGTGAAAATATTATATCCCCTGTTACTGCGAAGACCTACCGGCTCGGGCGGCGGCTGTCCTTCCCTCCGGCCTCACCAGGAGGCACCATCGCCGGATCCTCTCTTTTCTTTCTTCAACGACCTGGGCTTCATTACTCCACCCTAATTACCGGACCCCTTTACCTTCCTTTCTTTACATGATATATTTCCGTTACAAAACCTCCGAGCCCTACCGCCTAAAGGTTTTCCCACGGCGGCGGGCCGAAGGGCGTTCCCGGAAACAGGAACGCCTCCCGCGTTTGGAAAGGAGGAAGGAGTGGTCGGCCTTGTAGACCGTCTCCCCTCAACGCGGGGAGACGGTTTTTTTATGAAAAATGACCCCACTTCAACTAAAGGAGGTTGTTGCAATGAAACGTTCTTTGAGGATCCTCTTCTTTTCAGTTCTCGTTCTGTCCATCGCAGCTTATTCCGCTTTTTCCGCCGAAGTATTGCGCATGGCCACTACGACCAGCACGGACAACACGGGACTCCTGGATTACCTGGCCCCGGAGTTTCTCAAGGATACAGGGATCGAACTCCAGTGGGTTTCAGTTGGGACCGGGAAGGCCCTCGAATTGGGTAAAAATCTCGATGTGGACGTCCTCCTTGTCCACGCTCCCGAAGTGGAAAAGCAGTACGTCCAGGACGGCTTTGGGGTCAACCGCCGGCAGGTCATGTACAACGATTTTATAATAATAGGTCCCCCTTCCGACCCCGCGAAGATCAAGGGCAAAACCGTCAAAGAGGCGTTTATCTCTATCGCTACCAAGGGGGCTCCCTTCGCCAGCCGGGGCGATAAATCCGGAACCCACGTTCTGGAACTAGACCTTTGGGAGAGATTTGGATACGGTCAACCCGAGAAGGAGAACTGGTACATCCAAACCGGGCAGGGCATGCTCGATACGATCAACATAGCTGCCGAGAAGGTCGGCTACACCTTGACCGACAGGGGCACCTTCATTAAGTACGAGGACAATTACAAGGGCAATCCCCCCCTGGTGATACTGGTCGAGGGCGATGAAGCGCTCTTCAACCAGTACAGCGTTATCGCCGTCAACCCGGTAAGGGGAGACCATCTCCGTTACGACCTGGCCTTGAAATTTTCCGACTGGATGCGCTCCGACAAGGTCCAGAAGATGATCGGGGAGTTCAGCCTTCTAGGCAAACCCCTGTTTGTCCCTAACGCGAAGTAACCGGGCTTTGCCAATCAGCAGGGGACCCCGCATCCTCCCCACCCCCCTGGGGATCTTGCGGGGTTCCTTTTTACAAGAACCAGGAGGCCGGCCAAGGCTCGTCGGAGGCTTCCAAGGTAGGATACAAGGAGAAGAAAACTGGAGGCGGCAATGCATTATCTGTCCGACGGGTTTAAAGCGGCTTTTACCATCCTTCTTTCAGGACAAGAGGAGACCTTCAACGCCATTTTCACGACCCTGAAGGTATCGACCTTTTCGATCCTCCTCACCCTGGCGGCGGGGATACCCTTGGGATTCATTCTGGGATACTATTCCTTCCCCGGCAAACACGCCTGCAGGGCTATATCAGATACCTTGATGGCGATACCCACAGTAGTCGTGGGGTTGCTGATCTACGCCTTCATCTCCAGGAGCGGACCCTTCGGGGGGCTGGGTCTCCTTTTCACATTGCGAGGGGTCGCCATCGGCCAATTTTTCCTCGGGCTCCCGGTGGTGGTGTCCCTGACCGCGTCGGCCACGGAACAGATGGAGGATTCAACCCGCCTCACTTTGATGACGCTGGGGGCTTCTCCCGGGCAACTGGCTGCCAGCTCCCTCTGGGAGGGTCGATACGCCGTCGTGGCAGCGGCCATGACGGCGTACAGCAGGATCATCTCCGAGGTGGGTGTCTCCATGATGATCGGAGGCAACATTAAATGGAGAACCCGGACGATCACCACCGCCATCGCCCTTGAGACGGGTAAGGGCCAGTTCGCCGAGGGGATAGCCCTGGGAATCGTTCTGCTGTCCATAGCCTTTATCGTCAACGGGGCCGTTTCGGTGGCAAGGAAGAGGGCCGCCAGTTGACCTACATCTACGAACTAGAGAATATCACCCAGTCCTACGCCGGACGCACCGTACTTGAGGTCTCAGAGCTGAAAATAGAAAGAGGCTCCATCCTGGGGATTACCGGTCCCAACGGTTGTGGGAAAAGTACACTCTTGAGAATACTGGCTTTTCTTGAAAGGCCCCGGAGCGGGCGGCTTCTTTTCAAGAGCATACCGGTGCATGACATTAATGAACAGTTGAGAAGAGAGGCCACGCTCCTTCTCCAGGAAACCAGGCTTCTAAAGAGGACGGTTTTTGAAAACGTGGTTTACGGCCTCAAGGCCAGGGCCATCAAGGAGGGTCTTACCCGAAAAGTGCATTCGGCTCTCGAGATGGTCGGGCTCGATCCAGAGGATTTCGCCGGCAGGCACTGGTTCCAGCTATCCGGTGGAGAGTCACAAAGGGTGGCCTTGGCTTCAAGGCTGGTTTTAAGGCCGGAAGTATTGATCCTCGATGAACCTACGGCCAGTATCGATGCCAACAGCGCGAGGATCATCGCCCGTGCAATCGTGGACGCCAGGGAAAAGTTCGGCGCGTCCATCGTTCTTGTAAGTCATGATATTGAATGGTCCTACAGCGCCGCCGACGAAGTGATCTCCATGTTTTCAGGCAAGATCAGATCCAAAAATATCGAAAACATCATCCAGGGTCCCTGGGAAGAGGGAAACGATGGTACCGTCCTCAGGTACCTAGAGGATGGCCAGATCATAACGGCGGCGGGAAAACCAGGGAACGAATATTCCATGGGCTTACTGGACCCTGGTGATATTATCCTTTCCTTGGACTACCCCGGAAATTCTTCGGCAAGGAACACCCTGAGGGGAACAGTCACCAGGATGAACCTGGAGGACGAGGGACGAAGCATTCTTGTTACGGTGAATATCCAGGATACGGTCCTCACCTCCAGGATCACGAAGGGATCGCTCTCCAGGCTTGGCATCGTTCCAGGGTCAACGGTGATCCTGGTCTTCAAGTCGAATTCGATCCGTTGGGCCTGATGCCGCGGAAAGGCATTAATGGCTTACTTCGCAAAGAAATCGACCAGCCAGGGGTAATAGGTCATCAAGGCAGCCCGGTTCAGGACAAAGACAAGATAGCTCCCCATCCCGATGCAGGACTGGATAATGGTCAAAATGTCCTTTCGGGGCTCTTTCCTTGCCAGGTACCCCAGGGCTCCGACACAAGCTATAAAGGCTGGTACGTGGAAGGCCGGCCCTTTTTCGATGCCTGCCTTTTGCATCGCCTCTAAGGTCCGGAGGATGCAATAGGCCCCCCAGGCCGCCAGTATATAAGTCTCCCCGAAAAAGAAAACAATCCTCAGGGGATACCACACCAGGGGGAGAACGGCCGGCGGCAACTTTTCGGTCTCGCCGTAGGGCGCCTCCTCGGGCAGGTCTTCACCTTGGAAAAACCGCATGACTGTCATGACCGGCTTTTGAATGCACCAGGTGTAAAAAAGGGCGAAAGTGATCGCCGCACCGCTCATGGACAAAAAGAAAAGAATGCGCATGAAGGACCTCCTCGGGTTTCACTGGGAAAATGCCCTGAAGGATACTATATCTCAAAAAGGGGAGACTACGGCTCTCCCATTTTTTTGACCTCGTCTTTCGTGGCCAGGTCGTGAAGGAGTATCATCTTTCTCAACTGGACGTTCGAAGGAGCCCTGTTGCCGTCAAAAAGGACTTCCAGCGGCAACCCTTGGAGGAAGCCTCCCGTTCCCCGGGTACTATTTTCCGTAACTGAAGATGCCTTCCGAATGATCAAGGATAATTCCTCCCTTCAGCTTCCCTGGGTTCGCTGACACTTGGACCCCGGCGGAGCATCCCAAGTCATTTCATGAGATCAATAGTGACATTGTGTAAACTATTTGTCAACTATTGAAAGAAGGAATCTCCTCCATTCAGAGGGCGATCCATTCCCGGCCCTTCCCTGGACCCAATCGGCCGCACCTCCACCCCTTGCCTGCAACGTATCGGCTTCCTCTAACAAGCCCTTAAGGTCCACCTTGAGATCCTTCCCGGCACCGAGTATGAACACAGCCCCCCCGCTTTGATCCGGGGAGAGAAAGCCGACGACGCAACCGGTTTCCTTTTCAATTTTTCTTTTAACTCCCGAAGAAGCCAACTCCGGGGGGAAATTCTCTATGGCGAAGAAGAACAACTTCCCCGGAGTCTCGCCGATATCCTCCCAGGGGATCTCGATATATTTCCTGACCTTGTCCAGTTTTCTGGTTGCTTCCCTCCGCTCCTCCCTGAGTCTGGCGACCACCGAGGGGAGGTTTTCCTCTTCGCAGCCGATCTCCCTTGAAAGCACCCTCGTTATCCTGCTGTGCCTCTGTAATGTCTCCTGGCGATCAACGGTGAACTTGACCTCCCATTGCCCATTGCCACCCTTGAAGCCGGTGACAACCACCCCCCCGACCTCCGATGTGGATCCGACGTGGCTCCCCGAGCAAGCCATGCTGTCGAATTCACCGATGGTGACAATAGTCACTTCTCTTTCGTCGATCCTGTCCCACTTGATCTTTACTCCTTCGAAACTATCGTCTCTTTCCCTCGAGACCCTTTTAACACCGACCGGGAGGTCCGCCGCGATAACCCTGTTGGCGGCCTCCTCCGCCCTGAACAGGTCATCCCAAGCGATATCCCCAGGATAGGTCATGAAAACCACGCTCTCCTTTTCACCTATGGAGACTTTTTGCACGTCCAGCCCGGGTAGCTGGTTTTCGAGCGTCCTGGAAAGGATGTGTTCGGCAGTGTGCATTCTCGAAAAACGTCGGTTCCTTTCAAAATCGACTGTGGCGTCGATCGGGCGGCCCAGGGGGATGTCACCCTCCTTGACCACTATATCCAGGACATCACCTTCATTGCTGGTGCGGCAATCGAGAACCCTGGCCTTGAAACTCTCGCTTTCGAGGCGACCGCTGTCGCCGGGCTGGCCCCCTCCGGATGGGTGAAAAACTCTACCCGAAACCCTTATTTTTGCTTTTTCCCCTTTCCGTTCCAGAACCTCTTCTATCTGAATCTTTTCATTCATTTCATTGACCAACCTCCCCATGGGAACACTCCCAAATGATCCTTCGCTGGATGGTAAACTTGTTTACACCCGCGGAGGATCACTTAATGGGCCAAGAAAAGTGTGTCAGGGTCATTATAACAGGGACGGTCCAGGGAGTAGGTTTCCGGTGGAGGGCAAGGCAGACCGCCCTTTCGCTGGGACTATCCGGATGGATAAAAAACCGCCTCGACGGAGGGGTCGAGGCGGTTTTCCAGGGTCCTCCAGAATCGGTGGATCAAATGATCGAGTGGGTCCGGGTTGGACCCCCCGGAGCCGTAGTGAGGGAGGTCATGTACCTCCACTGTGACCCGGACCTTGGCCGATCCGACTTCCTCATCCTGAGATCCACTTAACTGACACGGTTACCGTCACTTGGCACCACCTACTACCTTAAGCTCGGGCACCTTCGTTTCGACTTCAGGGTGGACCTGCCTCCAGAGTTTGACGGGGAGCCCCCAGATCTTTATGAACCCGGCCGCAGCCTCGTGGTCGAAGGCATCCCCCTCAGAATAGGTGGCCATGGATTCGACGTAAAGTGACTTTTCGGCCTTTATCCCCACCACCACCGACGCGCCCTTGAAAAGTCGCACCCTGACAGTGCCGGACACGTTCTCCTGGATGGAATCGAAGAAGGCATCGAGAGCCTTTTTCAGTGGCGAAAACCAGAAACCGGTGTAGGTGAGTTCCGCGTATTTTAGCGAGAGGTCCGCCTTGGCCGCTATGACGTCCTTCGTCAGGGTCATGCTCTCCAGCGCCTGGTGGGCCTGGAGGAGGCATACCGTAGCGGGGCATTCATAAACCTCCCTGCTTTTGAATCCCACCAGCCGGTCTTCGATCATGTCGATCCTGCCCACCCCATGCGCTCCAGCGATCCTGTTCAGTTCAGCGATCAACGTAACACCGTCCATAACGGTGCTGTTGATCGCCACCGGAATACCCTTTTTAAAGGTGATCTCGATGTATTCCTGCCCATCCGGAGCTTCCCAGGGATCCACCGTAAGGGCGAAAGCATCACTGGGAGGCTCCGTCCAGGGATCCTCAAGGGGACCGCATTCAATGGACCTGCCCCACAAGTTCCCGTCAATGGAGTAAGGGCTTTCCGCCGTTACAGGGACGGGGATACCGTTTTCCTTGGCATAAGCGATCTCTGCATCCCTGGAGAAATGCCATTCCCTGACCGGCGCTATAACCTTTAGTTCCGGGTCCAGGGCATTGGAACAGACCTCTATCCTGACCTGGTCCTGACCTTTCCCGGTACAACCATGGGCGACGGCGACGGCCCCTTCCATCCCGGCCACCCACACAAGATACTTCGCGATGATCGGCCTGGAAAGAGCTGAATTCAGGGGATATTTGCCCTGGTAGAGGGCGTTGGCCTTCAGTGCCGGCCACACCATGGTCTCCACAAACTCCTGCCTGAGATCCATGACGTAGGCGTTGACGGCTCCCACCTTGAGTGCCTTCTCCTTGACCTCTTCCGTATCGAGGATCTGCCCCACATCGGCCGTCAGGGTCACCACATCGTAACCCTTGTCGCTCAACCACTTTATCGCCACCGATGTGTCCAGGCCCCCACTGTAAGCAAGAATTACCTTTCCCTTGTATTCCATCCTGGTTCCCTCCTTAAAATAACAAAAAGGCTCGCCCCTTCTTACGAAGGGGCGAGCCTTGCCCGCGGTGCCACCCTACTTTTCGGCCTCTTTGGCCTACTCTCACGGTTTGAAACCGTTTACCCCCTAATTGCCTTTTTTAAGGACTTTCTTCGGGGGTCGGTTCAGGGGCTCTATTCGGTCGGTCTCGGCGAGGAACGCTTTCAGCGGTTTGCATCCCCTCTCTGTCGACGAGCACACAACCTACTCTTCCCCGTCATCACCGCGTAATCCGCGAATTCCGACGCAGACAGACCAGGTCTTATTCGTCCAGCTCGTCTTAAGCGGTTAAGGGTCATAACCACAAAAGCCTCCCCAATCCTTTCAATAATTGCCGAATATAATACACCGCTCTCAGGAAATGTCAACTTGGATACCTTCGAGAGGCGATGAAAAACTTCATTTTGGTTCCTTTCCTGAAAAGGCAGGAAGGAGGCTGCTCCAAAGCGAGTTCAATCCGGGTCCATTGATGCCGAAGCGGACCCCATTGGCTCAATAATCCTCGAACCCGGCTTCGCGAAGGGCCGTTATGGAGGGATAATGGGTCATGTCCATGTGGATGGGGGTTATCGACACATACCCTTCGGCAACCGCCCCGATATCACTCCCGTCCTCGCTGACGTCCTCCGGCTTGCCGGATATCCAGTAACAGGACCGGCCTTTAGGGTCCTTGAGAGGGGTGACCTTTTCCTTATAGACCCGGACTCCTTTCCTCGTGATCCTGTAGCCCTGAACTTCACTCACCGGGACATTGGGTACATTCACATTCAAAAGAATGTTCTTTGGCAGGGGGTGCTCCCTTACCCTGCCAAGGATATAGACCACTGCCTCAGCGGCCGTACAGTAATGTTCCTCTTCATCGTCAGGCCTGCAATCAAGGGATACAGCGATGGATGGCTTGCCAAGGAACAATCCTTCCATGGCCGCCGAAACGGTCCCAGAGTAGGTCAGGTCGTCGGCGAGGTTGGGGCCCTTGTTGATCCCCGAGAGCACCATCTCTGAATCAGGGGCTACAGCCTCCAGGCCAAGGACCACGCAGTCGGAAGGGGTGCCGTCGCAGGAAAAGGCTTCCAGATGTTCAGGGTACCCTCCTCCCTGGATCGACCTCAGCCTGAGGGGCCTGTGTAGCGTTATCGCGTGACCCACGCTGCTGCGCTCCCTGTCCGGGGCCACCACGCAGGGTCGGTA
Organism: Synergistetes bacterium ADurb.Bin155; assembly: GCA_002070395.1. GTDB lineage: Bacteria > Synergistota > Synergistia > Synergistales > Thermovirgaceae > 58-81. The sequence goes on along the minus strand of MWDE01000002.1, from coordinate 85,939 downwards.
GCCTTGGTCGTGAAGCTTTCTGACCAGGGTAACGATCCCCGGGGCGAATGCACCATCGTCGTTGGAGACAAGAATTCTCAAGGGGCCCTTTCACTCCTTCCGGTCATCAAAGTATCAAGTGGAACAGGGTCATTATCATGGGAGTGATCAACATCTGGACCACCCCGAGGGCCAGAAGGATCATCAGGATGAAGATGCCGTACCTTTCAAGCCAGAAAAAACCCCTCAACCATGACGGAGGCAGGAATAGGGATAGCAGTTTCGAGCCGTCAAGGGGCGGAATGGGGACAAGGTTGAAAACACCCAGCCCAAGATTGATCAGGATCATGAGGGCCACGAATCTTCCCAGGGCCGGGATTGAAATGAAGGGGCCAGGGAGAAGTCTCACCACGACCCCACAGGCGACAGCGGTGACCAGGTTGCCGGCCGAACCGGCCAGGGATACGATCGCCATGTCGCGTCCCGGGTGCCTGAAGAACCTGGGGTCGATGGGTACCGGCTTCGCCCAGCCAAAACGGAAAACTAGCAGCATCAGGGCTCCTATAGGGTCAAGATGGGCCAAGGGGTTGAGCGTGAGCCGCCCCATCCTCGCCGGAGTAGGGTCGCCGAGAAGATCGGCGGCGTAGCCGTGACAGAATTCATGAAAAGTTATAGCCCAGAGGACCGCCGGTAAGCTCAGAAGCAAGTCCCCTAGGGCGGGCATGTTGCCCAAATCTTCACACCTCCTAAACTTTAGCCCGTTCCGGCCCCAAAAGGGAGAGGTGGAAATTATCCCTGACCCATTCTATTTCATCTTCGCGGGTTTCCACTTCCCCATCCAGCCGGGCCATCTGCAGCCGGGAAAGGATACTCCCGATGAGAGGGCCTTCCTCGTATCCCATCTCCAGCAGTTCACGGCCAACCAGCATGGGCTCGACCTTTTGGAGACGGGTCAGGTAAAGGAGTATCCTCCTCCTCACCCGCCAGCGTTCCGTGGCGGCGGCCCAGTAGAAAGCCGTTATGGGGTTAAACTCCTTCAGGAACATAAAAATGTTCGAAGGTTTCTTTTGTCCCCTCCCGCCGAGTCTGTGTTCAGCCGGTCCAAGTTCAAAGAGCCCCTTCATGATCAAGTCTCTTTCGGCGGGCGAAAGGTTGAGCCTGTCCAGGACTTGCAGGGCAACCGTATCGGTTGAGTCGGTGAGGAGCGCCATCAAAAAGAAAAGCCACTGCCTGTTGCCCATGTCGGGAATATCCCTGGTAAGCCTCTTCTTGAAAACCTCAAGGCGCCTGGTTGCCCTGAGAGCCCCCTTATCAACGACGACGCCGGGAAAGACCGCCCCCCAGAAACCGACGGAGTTAAGCCTTTTGATCTGCGCCAGGACGTTCTTCTCCTGGAAAAGAGGCTCTATCTCGCTCCTGAGGCGCACACCCGACAGCAGGGTAAGCAAACCCCCATGGATGCAGTTTTCTAAAAGCCTGAGGGTGTTGTCCTCGATCCGGAGACCCAGTCTTTGTTCCAGGCGTATCCCCCTTATAACCCTTGTCGGGTCCTCGACGAAGCTCAGGTTGTGGAGGACCCTCAAAAGTCTGTCCTTGATATCCCGCCTGCCGCCGAAATAGTCGACCAGGGTTCCCCAATCCTCGGCGTTTATCGAAAGGGCCATCGCGTTAACCGAGAAATCCCGACGGTAAAGGTCGTGCTTTATCGAGTCGATGGATACCTGGGGTTGTGCGACGGGGTATTCATAGAACTCCCTTCTGGCGGTGGCCACGTCAACCTTCCGGCCGTCGGGGAAAATGACGGTCCCCGTCCGGAATCTCTGGTGGATCGCCACTCGCGCCCCATTTCTTACCCACGATTCGAGGAAAGCCACAGCATCCCCTTCGACAACAATATCCAGGTCCTCGTTAAGTCTCCCAAGGAGCAGGTCTCGCACGAAACCGCCGACAACGTAGGCTTTCATCCCCATGGAGGTGGCCCTTTCTCCCATCCTTTTCAGGAGGGAGGAGACCGGGTCATTGAGAAGGGATGCCATCAGGCCCGAAATATTCTCAACCCATGGCATCTCCGGTGCCACCGCCCTTGTCTCGGCGGGCAGGGACCTGGGGAAGAGGGCCCTGAGGATATCGGTCCTGGTGACGATCCCCATCAATCGTCTGTCCCTTGTCACCATCAACCTGCCGATGTTTCGGGAGACCATGATCCTGTGCGCTTCGGCAACGGCGGCCCCAGGACCGATGGAGAGAGGATCCTCCGTCATGTAATCTTCAACCTTGGCCGCGCCTAGGCCGTGGGTCGTAGCCCTGTCGAGGTCCTTTCTCGTAATGATCCCCCTGACCCTGCCCTCAAGTGCAACGGGAAGAGCGGAGTGCCCATACCTGATCATCAGCCGGTAAGCGTCTTCCACTGATTTTTCCGGTGATATAACCATCACCGGGCTGGTCATGACCTCACCAACGGTCACGAGGGGTTGGATGGACCTTTCAAGCCTCATCTCCAGGTCAGCCAGCACCTCCTGGGGAGTGACCCCGGTCAAGGTCACCGCCGCGGCCTGGGAATGCCCCCCTCCCCCAAGGGGGGAAAGCAGGCCGGCGACATCGAGGACCTCCTCCCGTCCCCGGGCCACGACGTACACTCTTTTTTCCATCTGAACGGCCGCCAGGGCCACATCAGCGTCGAAATAATCCCTGAGACGATGGACGAAGAGCGAGAGTCCCTCGACATAGGTCGAGCTGGTCATAGACGACAGGACCACCTTGGCCCCGTTGATGTACCTCTCACGTGCGTTTTCGATCATTTTGTCCTGTATCTTTCTCTCGGAACTGTCAAGGGAGAGTTCAATATGGGCGGGGATGGCGGTCATGTCCGCCCCCAGGTTCTTCAGGTTGAGGATAGCCCGGAAGTCCTTTTCGGTTGTGGCTCCGAAGGTCAGCGCTCCGGTATCCTCGTATATGCCCATAGCGAAAAGGGTGGCTTCCTGGGGCGATATGGGGATCCCTTTTTCAAGCAGTTTCGCTACGAGGATGGTGGTCGTGGCCCCCACGGGTTCAATCAGCGAAAAAGAGGCCTCGATCTCATCCTGCACTGCCGCATGGTGGTCGTAAACATGAACCTCGAGTCCAGGGCGGCCAAGGATACCCGCGAAGGAAGCGATCCTGGCGGGAGAGCGCGCATCCACGACGATCAGCATCGTGATCTCTTCCATATCGATCTGGCTGGGTGTCAGGATCTCCCATCTTCCCGGCGTCCTCTTGAGGAATTCCCTGACATTTCTCCCCGCCGACCCGGAGAAGCAGGCCCGTGCTCCTGGGTAGAGCTTCGCTGCGGCCACCATGCTGGCCAAGGAATCGAAATCAGCACCGATGTGGGTGGTGATGACCTTCAACACTTATCTACCTTCATAGCTCGTAACAAAACCTCCTTGGGGAACCGCCGCCCCTCAGGTTGGCTCGATCGGACAAAGATACCAACGCCGCCGATCTTTTCAGCCAGGGCCTTGATCCCCTCCAAGTCGCAGGATCCCACGAAAGCCGTGACGATAAGATCAGGACCGTCTCGGTCAGTGCCCGCGACCTCGCACTCCTCCCGGGAAGCGATCCCCACCTCGATGACCCTTTCGTCTCTGGACAACTCCCTGAACAGGCGACAGGATACCACCGGCGTGACCGAACCGAAACATACCCTTGCGAGGGAGGAAAGAAAGTAAAACCGCGATCCCAGGTCTCTGGTCTTTTCTTCCAGTTCATCCAGGGTGCCGTCATTACTAATGATCAGGTCGGCCCTGGTTTTCTTGCTTCCCGATTCAAGAAGCCAGCGTTCACGCCTGTGGAGTTCTTCCCTGTCCCAACCACGGAAGGCGTTGCGGCGCACTCTATCTTCCTCCGACGCCTCGACGTAAACGGTGAGGTCGACCCATTCCGGTACCCCGTTTTCGAACAAAAGGGGGATCTCCGCGACAATCCAGCCGTCTAGGTCCTCGATCCGCCTTTCCATCTCCTCCCGGACGAGGGGGTGAATGATCCCGCACGCCCAGCGGTACTCCTTCGCGTCGCTGAAGATCACCCGGGAGACGGCCCCATGATCCAGGGTCCCCGCGGCGGTGAGGACACTCCTCCCCCACCTTTCGACTGCCAGAGTCACCAGGTCTTCTCTCTTCCAGAGTTCAGCCACTATCGGGTCCGCACTGATCACCCGGGCCCCCTGGGATCCCCAGGCGGATGAAACCGTCGATTTACCAGCCCCAACGTCTCCCGTAAGACCTATCACCAGCATAGGATGCTTCCTCCCCGCTCATCTCCCCGGTTTCTTTGAATTCGTCGGGGATCTCCCAGAGGAACCTGGAAAAACCGTTCCTCTGGATGGTCCCGAAAAGGACCCTGCTACCTGCGCCGGTCAAGTAGAGCCTCTCCTCGGCCCTGGTCATGCCCACGTAGCAAAGGCGTCTTTCCTCTTCAAGATCGTCCGGGTCATCGAGGCATCGGTAATGGGGGAACAGTGCTTCCTCAAGGCCTACCATGAAAACCACCGGGAACTCCAGCCCCTTAGCGGCGTGGAGGCTCATCAGGTTCACCGACTCCGCCTCGTCGGGCGCAAGATCCAGGTCGGTCACCAGGGCTATCTCCGCAAGCATCCTCTCGAGCCCTTCGGCGGAAGAAGTGACCGACAGGAGTTCCCGTATGTTGTCCACCCTCTCCCCCCAGCCTTCGGGGTCCATCCTGGTCAATTCCGCCTGGTAACCGATCCCCGCCAAGATATAATCTATTACAGAGGGGATATCACCGCTTCGCCTATTGATCTCAACCATGTGGGCCCCCAGTTCCATGACCCCCTTGCCGGCCTTACCGGGGAGTTCGGCCCCGTTTTTGGACAGTTTTGCCCATAACGCGATCCCCTGCTCTCCCGAAGCGTGGATATGGTCCTTCAATCTTTCCAGGGATTTTTGGCCGAGACTTCGAGAGGGCATGTTCCCTATCCTCTCCAGCGCGGCCTCATCGAAGGGGTTGACGGCGAGTCTCATGAAGGAGAGGGCGTCCTTGACCTCTCGCCTCTCGTAAAAAGCCGTCCCCCGTACTATCCTGTAGGGGATATCGTTGCGGAGAAAAACCTCCTCGTAAAGCCGGCTCATGGCGTTTATCCTGTATAGAATGGCCATGTCCCCAAATCTAAAACCGAGCCCCCTTAGCCTCAGTACCTCTTCAGTGATGAAGTTCGCCTCGACCCTCTCGTTACCCGCCAGCAGGACGTGGATCTTCTCGCCGCCGCTCCTCGAAGTCCAGAGCTTTTTCGGTTTTCTGCGGAAGTTGTTCCTGATGACGCCGTTGGCACCGCCGAGAATATTCGGCGTGGAACGGTAGTTTTGCTCCAGGACGAAAACCCTGGCGTCGGGGAAGTCCTTTTCGAAATTAAGGATCATATTCATATCGGCCCCTCGCCACCCGTATATCGACTGGTCCGGGTCGCCGACGACCATGATCCTTTCCCGCCCCGAGGAGAGGGCCTTTAGGAGCAGGTACTGGGGACGGTTTACGTCCTGGTATTCATCCACCAGGATCCAGTCGATGCGCTCCCTCTCTCTTTCGCGCACATTGCTATCATTGACCAGGAGGTGCAAGGGTAAAACAAGCAGGTCCTCAAAATCTACAGCACCCTGCCTGGCCAGCCCTTCCTGGTACTTTGAGTAGATCGGCCCGATCGGGAAGTCCAGTTCCCCGATGTCGAGGGTCCTGGGGTCTCCCTCGCTCTTGGCCCTGCAAAGGCGTTCCACCACCCAGCCCGGTTCGTACTGTCTCGGGTCAATATCTAGTTCTTTCATGATGCCCTTTACCAGGGACCTCGTGTCGGCCCGGTCAAAGACAGTCGCGGCCCTTCGCCCGGTGATCCTTTCAAGGTCACGGTAGTTTCTTATGAGAAAGCGAAGGCCCCAGGAGTGGAAGGTCCCGATCTCCAACCCGTCAAGGTCTACCCCCATGAGCCTGTTTATCCTCTCCCGCATCTCCCGGGCGGCCTTGTTTGTAAAGGTCACGGCCATGATGGAACGGGGATCGAGGCCCTGTTCGGATACAAGCCACGCGAACTTATGGGCCAGGACGCGGGTCTTGCCGCTCCCCGCCCCGGCCAGGACGAGCAGCGGCCCCGAACAATAGCGGACGGCCTCCGCCTGGCTATCGTTGAGTGTCGCTATCAGGTTAGGGCCACTTTTCTGGTTCATGGCCTCTTTGCCCTGACCCAGCTTTGGACCAATGAAACCCAATCGGACATGCCATCTCCCCTGAGGGCCGATACTTCCAACCTTTCAGCCCGAGGGTTCAATTCCTTGACATCCTTCCAGAAAAGGTCCCTGTCAAAACCCAGGAGTTCGAGCAGGTCAACCTTGGTGAGCAAAACTGCCTCGGCCCGCATGAACAGATGAGGGTACTTGAGGGGCTTGTCCGGTCCTTCCGGAACGCTGCAAAGGGCAACCTTGTGATCCTCGCCGAGATCGAATTCTGCGGGGCATACGAGGTTTCCCACGTTCTCGACGAAGACGACGTCCACGCCATCCATCTCGAGGCCCTCAAGTGCTTTTTCAACGAGGTTGGCCTCCAGGTGACACCCTCCCCTGGTGTTGATCTGCACCACCGGGGTCCCGGTACGGGCAATCCTCTCGGCGTCCCTCGATGTGGCCACATCGCCTTCGAGGACCACCGAACGGAAAAGGGTGTCCTTCAGGGTCCATTCAAGGAGGGAGGTCTTGCCTGATCCCGGGGATCCGATCAGGTTGAGCATAAGTACCCCTCTTTTTGAGAGATCCTTCCTGATCTTTTCGGCAATTTTTTCGTCGGCGGCCATGACTGACCGCTGAATCGCTATCCTTCGTGGCATATTACTCTTCCACCTCCACCGACTCCAGGTCCATCTCCATGCCGCTCACGGTCTCGACTTGATCGCTCCCGCAGCGGGGACATTGAAATGATAGGCCCTCCCATTCCTCCCCGCAAAAAGAGCACCGGCTCATGAGGGGTACTTCAAGGATCTCCAGCGAGGACCCCTCCATAATAGTGCCCTCGGTGACCACGGAAAAGGAAAAGATCATTACCTCGGGGATGACCTGTCTCATCCGGCCGATCCTCAAGGTGACCTTCGTCACTTTCTTCCATCCCTTTTCCATGGCCATCTCCTCCAAGGATTCGACCACAGCTCCGACCAAGGACAACTCGTGCATTTGGAACCTCTTTTCGATCCCGTTGAACAAAGGGTGACTGGAATACTATCCGGAACGAGCCCAGGCATGGCCTTACACCGGGCGGACACTGGATCTTCTTTTGTAGTATAACCCTTCAGGGATCCTTATCTATCGGGATCCCTCAAGGGAGCCTCATTCCCGACAGATCCCGGATCATTGAAGCCCCTCGAGGCGGGAGTTTTCCCGCTAGCCAGGGATGACCCCTCGGTCACTCAGAACTTATACCGTCGAACCATAACCCTTCGGCCATGGCACATCGATCGATGAACTGAGCGGGGCAAACGGGTCGATCGGACGCTATCAAAAGGCCGCCTTTTGATCATTCGCGGGGATAACCGAGGGGGGGAGCGAAAGGGTGGGGTCGGCTAAGACCCCACCCGTCGGGTCCGTTCTCTTTCTTGGGTCGACCGATCACTCTTCGGGAATAAGGAGCCCGAAACCTCCATCTTTCCTCCTGTAGACCACGTTCACTTTCCCATCGTCGGCGTTTCTGAACACGAAGAAAGTATGCCCCAGCAGACCCATCTGCATGGTCGCCTCCTCGGGGGTCATGGGTCGGAAGGGAAACTTCTTGGTCTTCACGATCCCTTCCTTTTTCTCCTCCGGTTCGGCGATCTCGTTGACAAAACCCTCGATCTCGAAGGACACCTCGGCCGTCTTCATCCTGGCTTTTTCCTTCAGGAAGGATTTGTGCTTCTTGATCTGGCGTTCGATATTCTTCAGGCACTTATCAAAAGCCTTCCTGACATCAGAGGCATAGTCCTCGCCTCTCATGATCACGCCATTCACGTCGGCGGTTATCTCCACTACTTTCATGCCCCGGTTGAAACTGACCTCAACTTGTGTATCGAGGATCCTGTCAAAAAATTTTTCCAGCTTGGCCAGTTTTTTCTCCATGTAATCCCGAAGTTCGTCCTGAAGGTCTACGTTACGCGTGACAAACCTGACATCCATCGTGTTCCCCCCAATCCGCGATATCTTCAGGGACGACATAGTTCAGATTTTACCATCGAAGGGGCGGCCAAACAATGATCCTACCTCTTCATCCCTATGACATCCTAATCTAATGATAGTATCGATCCTTCTCTCCTTGCCCTATAATGACCCAAAGGCATTTACACCCCTGATCACGAAAGGAACGGCGATGGTAGATGATGAAGACCTCGGTGAGAGCATCCAGGATGGAGCCGTCGGCGACCCTGGCGGTCGTGAACAAGGCTAAAGCACTTAAATACGAAGGAAAACCGGTCATTTCCTTCGGCGCCGGCGAACCCGACTTCGACTCCCCCGCGGCGGCGGCGAGTTGCGCCGAGAGTGCCATAAAAGAGGGAAAGACGCACTACACGCAGTCCAATGGCATCCTCGAACTCCGAGAGGCGGTCGCTTCCTACTACTCGGACCGCTTCGGATTGGATTACCCGGCTGACCAGGTCATCATTGGACCGGGGGCGAAACCACTGATATACGGCTCCCTGGCTTCCCTGGTGGACCCCGAGGACGAAGTACTGGTCTTTTCGCCGGCATGGGTGAGTTACGTTGAACAGATCCGGCTTTTGGATGGGAGAGCGAGCATCGTCGATACCGTCACGACAGGGAATGTACCCCTTGCCTCCAAGGTCGCTGAAGCGGTAACCCCCCGGACGGTGGGTATGCTCATAAATACGCCTAACAACCCGACTGGAGCGGTATACGGCGAGGAAACCCTGAGGGAGATCGCCGAAATAGCCCTGGAGCACGACCTATGGATCATCAACGATGAGATCTACGAAAGGCTCGTCTACGGAAATTCTACTCATCTCAACATCGCAACGTTGGTCCCGGAGGTCGCCGATCGCACAATCCAGATCAATGGGGTGAGCAAGGCCTTCGCCATGACCGGCTGGAGGATAGGCTACGCCCTCGCCCCAAAGTGGCTGTCACCGAAGATCGGGGCTATTCAGGGACACCTCACATCCAACGCCTGCACCATTGCACAGTGGGCCTCTCTGGGCGCTCTGAAAGGGGCCGAGGAGGACGTCGTCAGGATGAGGGATGAGTTCGCCCGGCGGCGCGCAATCATTACAGACCTCCTTAAGGAGATGCCCCTGGTCTCCTTCAGTGAACCCCAGGGGGCTTTCTATGTATTCCTGAACGTCGCCGGGGCCCTTGGGGGACTTTTTAACGGGAAGAAACTGGAGGATGATGCCACCTTTTGCGAGGCTCTCCTTGAAACGGAGTACGTCGCGGCGGTGCCGGGGACTGCTTTCCTGGCCCCCGGGCATATCCGCCTGAGTTACGCCAACTCCGAGGCTGAGATCCGGGAGGGGATGGCCAGGTTGAAAAGATTCCTCGGGTCAATTGAAGTATAGTAACAAGGGGACGTCCCACCCGAGGGACGCCCCCCTTCGCTGAAAATAGATCACGTCAGTCTTCCAATACTTCTTTCTCTTTTTCGGCGGCGATGACGTCTATCCTCTTCACGAAATCGTCGGTGGCCTTCTGGATCTTATCCAGGTGATCGTGCATGGAATCCTCACTTATACTGCCGTCCTTTTCCATCTTCTTCAGTACTTCGTTCGATTCACGCCTCAGATTCCTAACGGCGATCCTGGCATCCTCAGCGCACTTCTTGACGAGCTTGGTGAGCTCAACGCGCCTTTCGCCGGTCAACTCGGGGATGACCAGCCTGATGTTCTCGCCGTCCACCGATGGGTTTATCCCCAAGGGCGACGCCTGGATCGCCTTCTCCGCGGCTTTCACTGCGTTCTTGTCCCAAAGGGTTATGAGTATCTGCCTCGCGTCGGGTGTCGAAATGGAACCCACCTGGGACATGGGTGTCGGATTACCGTAATAGTCGACCTTGATATCACTCACGAGGGCCGGGTGGGCTCTCCCGGTCCTGATGCCCAGGAGTTCCTTTTTCAGATGCTCGACGGCTTTTTCCATCCTTTCCTTCATCTTCCTGATCTCTTGATCAGCCATATTCAACACTCCTTTTCGAAATGGACGACCGTACCGGCTTCTCTGCCAAGGACCAGGATGTCCCGGAGTGTTCCCTCCTTGAGGATGTTTGCTACCAGGATGGGGATCCGGTTCTCCATACAGAGCGAAAAAGCGGCCGCATCCATGATCTTAAGCTGTTTCTGAAGCGCTTCGGCATAGGTGACCCGGGGAAGCAGCCTCGCATCGGGGTTGACCGCCGGGTCCTTATCATATATACCATCGACCTTAGTGGCCTTCAACAGGCAGTCGGCAGATATCTCGGCCGCCCTGAGCGCCGCGGCGGTGTCGGAGGAAAAGAAGGGAGAGCCCGTACCGGCGGCGAAGATGACTATCCTCCCCTTTTCGAGGTGCCGGAGAGCTTTCCTCCGGATAAAGGGTTCGGCCAGTTCCCTCATCTCGATGGCCGTCTGGACCCTTGTGGGGACCCCAAGGCGCTCCAGCACGCTCTGAAGGGCCAGTGCATTTATTACCGTGGCTAACATGCCCATGTAATCACCCTGCGCCCTGTCCAGGTACTCTTCGTCCGACCGGGCGCCCCGGAATATATTGCCGCCGCCCACCACCATGGCTATCTCCAGGCCATTCTTCGTCAGGGAAACGATCTCGCCACAGATCTTGCTGATGGCCTTCATATCCAGCCCGAAGGTGGAATCGCCGGCCAGTACCTCCCCGGAAAGTTTAAGGAGTACCCTGTGATACGAAGCCATGGAGCGAACACCTCCCTTTGGGAAAAAAAAGGGCGGGGTTTCGCGCCCCGCCCTGGATCCTTATTCCCCTATGGAAAAACGGGCGAATCTCCTTACTACAATATTCTCGCCCAACCTGGCTATCTCTTCGACCACCAGGTCCTTGACTTTCCTTTCGGGATCCCTGATGTACTTCTGCTCCATCAGGCAACTCTCTTCAAAAAACTTTGCGATACGTCCCTCGGCGATCTTGTCAAGGATATGTTCGGGTTTCCCCTCGTCGAGAGCCTGCTGGCGATAGATCTCCTTCTCCCTTTCGAGATCCTCCTGAGGGACATCCTCGGGTGTGAGGTATGACGGGGAGGCCGCGGCGATCTGCATCGCGATCTCCTTGCCTAGTCCCTGGAAAAAATCGGTCCTGGCGACGAAATCGGTCTCACAGTTGATCTCGACCAGGGTGCCGATCTTTCCGTTGGTGTGTATGTAACTGAAGACGCGCCCCTCGGAGGCGGGCCTTCCCGCTTTCTTCGCGGCCTTGACAAGGCCTTTTTCGCGGAGGTAATCCACCGCCTTCTCGAGATCGTTGGCGCACTCTTCCAGGGCCTTGCGGCAATCAAGGACACCCGCCCCTGAACGATATCTCAGTTCCTTCACGGCGTTTAGATCGACTGACATGGCGAGCTAGGCCTCCTTCCAACCTTTTCTCTCGAGAAGCTCCTTGTCGACAATAACTTCTTCCACGGCGGTAAAGGTCTCCTCGAGCTGTTCGCTGATCTCTTCCTTTGGCGTCTCATCGGGCTCTTCCACAACAGGCCCCGGTTCTTCGGCGCTCTCTTCGACGAGGTTGTCGACACCCTGCCGCCCTTCGATGACGGCCGAGGCAAGGAGGCCTACGATCAGTTTGATGGCCCTAATGGCGTCATCGTTACCGGGGATCGGGTAATCGATCAGGTCGGGATCACAGTTGGTGTCCACTATCCCGGTTATGGGGATGCCAAGCTTTCGGGCCTCGAGGACCGCGATATCCTCCCTCTTGGGATCAACAACGACAAGGGCATCGGGGACATCGCGCATTTCCTTGATCCCAATCAGGAACTTTTCAAGTTTCGCCCGTTCCTTTTCAAAGCCGGCGATCTCTTTCTTGGTCCACTTGGTCGATCCCTCCAGGAATTCGGGGGAACCAAGCTCCACCATGCGGGTGACTCTTTTCTTGATCGTTTGAAAGTTGGTTAGGAGGCCGCCGAGCCAACGGTGGTTTATGTAGTACTGCCCGCAGCGGAGAGCCTCCTCCCTTACGGTCTCCTGGGCCTGCTTCTTGGTCCCTACAAAGAGAACGCTCCCCCCGCTCTTTGAAACCTCCCGGAGGAAATCATAGGCCTTTTCGAGACCCTTAACGGTCTTTTGAAGGTCCACAATGTAGACGCCGTTCCTTTCTGTGAAAATATAAGGCTTCATCTTGGGGTTCCAGCGCCTTGTCTGGTGTCCGAAGTGCACCCCGCATTCCAGCAGTTGCTTCATGCTTACCACTGCCAACTTTTCCGCCTCCCTGGTTTTGGTTTTCCCTCCGCGCCGGTCATCCGAAAGACGGGACCCGCATGCCTGCGGACACCACCGTTTCCGTCCCGTTCGCGTGCGTGATAAGGGCTAACGGGGAGTATATCACAGTTGTCGATTGACCGACAACAATTTGTGGAATACCATATACCCGTCAGGTCTACTTGTTGTCCAAAAAAGCGGCGGAGAAAGGGGAAGAAATTCATGTCACTGATTGAAAGGATCGACAACATGCCCCCCCAGCAAAAAGCCATGCTGAACAGGTTAAAGAGGGTCGAGGGCCAGCTTCGCGGGATACAGAGGATGATCATTAACGAAAAGTCCTGCCAAGAGATCCTGCTGCAGCTATCCGCCGCTAGGAAGGCCATGCAGAACGCCTGCATCGAGATACTCAAGGGCTACGTCAGGAAGTGCCTCGCCGAGTCCGGCACCCCCGACATGGACGAACTGGAAAGGCTCATTTCCACACTGATCGACATAGCCCCGATCACCGGTGAAACAATTGAGGGGTCCTGAAGGTTACTTCGCCTAGGGCAGCAACAAGCCAAGCATTTCTCCGAGGGTGACCTTCTTCCCGCTGGTCGAATCGATAAGAAAGCTGGCGGATCGGATCCATGCTTTCCAGCAGGCAAGGGCCTTCTCCTCCCGTGCCAGAACATGGCATGACCCCGCGAGGGACCTCCAACCTTCCCTTCCCTCGGTCACAGCGGCCCCCTCGGCGATCATCATCGCTCTCCTGCGGGAGAGGTTCACGGGAAGCCTTAACCCTTCGGGTTCCGTTTCCATTACCCGGGGTAAGGACGCCCCCCGGGTAATATGAACTCTCCCTCCGGAAGCATCCACGACGACTGTCACGGTCCTGTAGGTCGGCCTGGAGAAGAACCCCGTCCTGAACACCTCTACGGGGATCATGTAGACGGGCTGTAAAACCACTTCAGCGCCCTCTTCCCACTCATGGGCCGGCTCGATGCACCCGCTGAAAACTTCGTCTTCCTCCATCCCTCGACCTCCGGGTTGAAACGGTCCCCTGCAGGGGATCCAGTTTGCCTGCGGCACCCGGCTGATCGTATACCGTTGCTCCCTTCCGGGCCTGGCGGGGTTTTACGGTCTTCCGTCGCACAGGGCTGGAACCCCTGCAGAGGATCTTTCACTGAAATCCAGTATATCACCGGCGGTTTTGGGCAGCCCTTCTGCAAGCCCAAGTTGCCTTCCAGGCCCAAGGGACCCGTTTCTCCCGGGGGGAAGGCTTTACAAAAACAAGGGCCCCGCTGACGGGGCCCTGAAGCTTCTGGCGGAGAAGGAGGGATTCGAACCCCCGGGACGTCGCCGCCCAGACGCTCTCCAAGCGCCCGCCTTCGACCACTCGGCCACTTCTCCATTCCATCGCACTGTTATTTTTGGCGGAGAGAGTGGGATTTGAACCCACGAGACGGCTCATCACCGCCTAGACGATTTCGAGTCGCCCGCCTTCGACCACTCGGCCACCTCTCCACCCTTCTTCCTTCGCCTTCAGCGGAGGGCCAGAAAGAACTCCCGGAGCATTTTAGCACATTCTTCAGCGAGAACGCCACCCGTCACCTCGCACCGATGATTGAGCCTGGAGTCCCTTGGAATATCGTAAAGCGTCCCGCAGGCGCCCCAACGGAGATCCTCCGCGCCAAAAACGATACGCCCGACCCTGGAAAGGACAGCGGCCGCCGCGCACATCGGGCAGGGCTCCAGGGTCGAATAGAGGGTTGCGTCTTCGAGGCGCCAGCTCCCAAGGTGCTCGGCGGCCTCCCGAAGGGCCGTTATTTCGGCATGGGCCGTAGGGTCCTTCAGGTTATCCCTCCGGTTATGTCCCCTGCCTTTCACCGAACCTTCAATAACCACGACGGCGCCTACCGGCACTTCCCCTTGGGAATACCCCTTGCGCGCTTCCTCGATGGCGATCCTCATGAAAGCTTCATGTTCCTTCATGAACGCCGGACTCGGGCCTTTCATCGACCTATCCTTCCCCGGCCCAGGAATACAAGTACCCACAGCAGGGCCAAGGACAAGCCCAAGGCGGCAGCCCCAAGTAGAACACGGCCCCCGGACCCACCCGAAAGGTCCGAAGAGAACAGGCCGACGCGCTTTTTATGAGGCGCGATGTAAAGGGGCGTGGTTTCTCCCTTGCTCGACATAACACAGGCATCGCCCCTCAGCTTTCCCGACCGCAAGATCTCACCGGGGAAGGACTCATCAAAGCCCTCCGCCGGCCAGCCTACCACCAGGACGGAAGAAGCGCCCTTCCGATGAAGGAGTTGGAAAAAGGCATCTCTGTCCACGTCGAAAGCGGGATCACCCTTCTTCCCACCAGTAATGACGACCTCGCCGCCCTGTCGTGCCGCAGCCAGGAGGACCCCCTGGAGGAACAACTCATCGAGGCTGCCGGCGATAACGGCGTCACCGGTCAGGTTATCCCAACGCAGTGCCGACAGCGGCTTTACGGTGATCTTGATATCGACACCTGAGATCCGCCGCCACTCCGAAAGAAGAGCGGCCAAGGCCGATAGCAAACCGTCTCCCGGGTCGGGGCCAATGAATAGGGTGACCTCCCTGTCGCCCATCAAGAAGGGCAGGTACTCCAGAAGAGCCGGCGGCCGCTTGTCCGCCAGGGGAACCCGGACATGGGATGAGCCGTCCACCATCATCCAGCAGGCCTCTCCGGGCACTTCTTCCCCTCCCGGGAACGGCACAAGGTAGGCCTCTATCTCCACGGCTAGGACGCTAGCCCCGTGGAGCACCTTGGAAATCCTCGTTGTCAACTGATCCTTCCCTATCCTGGACTTGCCCAAGTTGACCGAGGCGACCGATGTCCCGTTGAGAAAGAGGGTCAGGGTGGATCGGTCACCGTCAATGAGGGGAGAGGAGCGGAAGGACAGCAAAACCTCCGCCCGGCTTCCAACCAGGTCTCCGGGAGGAACCATGATCTCGATCAGGCGGGATGACTTCCCCGGACCGCTGAAAACCAGGTCCCCGCCGGTCAGGTCCTTGAAAGTGACCTGGTCCTTCCGTGACCCACCACCTGGTTTCGGAAGTACCTTCATTGGGGATACGTACATCCTCCTGGCGTTCAAACTACTACGAAGCCCGCGGTCCAGCAGGGAGGTGGCGCCGCCAAGGATCCCCTCGGCCGTCTCCGAGGTGATCAGGAGTCTGAGCCTCCCGTAGTTGTTCACGAAGCATGACAGGAAACTGCTCTCCTGCGAAGGAGGTTCCCAGTGGAAAGCCTTGAGGACCGAGCGGGGAAAAGAGCGACTTCGCCCGAGGTAGATCATGTGGGAAGAGTCCGCTATCCTCGGGGTGACTGAGCGCACTGACAGCACCCTGCCGGATGCCGTGCCGCTAGGAGATCCACCATTCCATTGCAATAAGAGTTCCATCGCCGCCTGGGCCTCTTCCGGCTCCGGCTCATCCGGTATGACCACTACCAGGTCCCGGTCCGGGAAAGGCGGTCCTCCTTCAAGGAAGGCCGCCATGTCTCCCAGGCTGAAGTCAGAGGCGTCCAGATAGTCCAGGCGCAAGATACTGCCGTCTAGAAAGGCGAGGGTCCCTTCACCATCCTTGATCCCGTTCTTCGGATCGGTTATAGCGGCCAGGGTCATCTCGTTTTTCCCGGGGCGCAAAAGCGACGCAGGCAGGTCGATATCTGTCACCTGCTTTCCGGCGACCGTGCTGTCAAGAACGATCTCCTTGAGAGGAACGCCGTTCAGGATAAAAGTCACCCTGGCCCGGTCCTGCCTCAAGGGTCCGTGGAAACGAAGCACAGGCCTGAAAGAACCGCCACCGACGATGCTTTTCGTGTCCGGCAGATCAAAGGGAAAGGTTTTAACAGCGAGGCCCTTCTCAAGCAGAAGCACCTCCGGCAAGAGGCGCAGTTCTCTATAACCCTTTCCGCGGCCTCCGATCGGCTGGGAAGGTATCAACCCGTGGAGAGCCTGGACCTGTGGCCTCGCGTCACCCGATCCCCCCGATCGAGGGGAGGGAAATAGATCCAGCACAACCCTATCCGGCATGGGAACGGTAAAGTGCCTGACCGTGACAGAGGGCGACTTGAGGCGAACCTCCAGAGAGGTGCGCCCCTCGGCAGGTTTCGAAGTGAAAGCCTCGGCGGCGGTGTTATCGGGGAAGCGCCCCGAGGCCGGCGCCGTGGACATTGCATCAATATGCAACAGGATCGTCGAAGCGTCAGTAGTTACTGTGTATTCTGCGGGTTCGTCCAGGTCTATGACCAACCTCGCCCCCCCGGGCTGAAGGCCGGCCCTGAAGGAAAGGACGGAGGCGGCGAACCCGGTTGTTGAGGCAAGGTCGCAAAGAACAAGAGAAACGACGAGTCCGCAGGCCGCCATCGCCAATTTTTTAGAGTAAGTCGGGGACCGTGGTTCCTGGCGGTTCAAGGGGATATACCATTTTTCCATGCTATTTTCCTCTAACCTGGCCTGTCACCTCCACTAGAGGTCCTCTTCCTCCGCCTCCTTGAGTTTCCTCCTGAGCACCTTCCCTACGCTGGAAAGAGGCAGTTCTTCCACGATATCGATCTTCCTGGGGACCTTGTAGTGGGCGAGGTGTTCCCTGGCGTACTGGACCAGTTCATGCTGGGTCACTTCCATACCCTCGTGGGGGACGACGAAGGCCTTGACCACTTCTCCGCTCATCGACGAGTGGATCCCGATGGCGGCGCTCATTTTAACCGCGGGGTGCGTGTTCAGCACCGTTTCAACCTCCTGGGGGTAGACGTTGAACCCACCAACGATTATGAGATCCGTAGCGCGGTCCAGGATGGTGATAAAACCGTCCTCATCGATGCTCACAATGTCCCCTGTATCGAGCCATCCTTCATGGAAACGTTCGGCCGTCAGTTCTGGTGCCCGGAAATAGCCTGAGGTCACCGAGGGGCCCTTGACCCATAGCACGCCTTCACTTCCCGGGGGAAGAAGTTTTCCTTCCAGGTCCCTCAACTGGACGGCGTACCCCGGAAGGGGCGGCCCGACGGTGCCGAGCTTCCTGGTTGCCTCAGAAGGGTTGCAGGAGACCACCGGCGAGCATTCCGTCAAGCCGTAACCTTCGAAACAGATTACACCCATCTCCCTCCTGATCCGCCCCTCAAGGGTGGGGTCCAGCTTGCCGCCACCGGTGAGGATGTACTTAAGTTTGGGAAGGGCGATCCCTTCCTTCGATACGGCGCCCAGGAGGAAGGGGAGCATGGTCGGAACCGCGATGAGGATGCTTACTTCCGCTGAACGCAGGGCTTCGAGGGTCTCCTTCAGGGGTATGAAGGAAGGGACAATGACCATGGGGAGCCCGAAGCAAAGGGGAAGCACCCCGCAAATGGTGAAGCCGAAGGAATGGAAATTGGGCAGGACGTTCATCAGTATCCTCCCCGTGTCAAACCCCTCGATGTTCTCGTGTACCTTCAGGGAATTGTCGATCAGGTTACCGTGACTTACCTGCACGGCCTTGGGTGCTCCCGTAGTCCCCGACGTGGCGAAGATGACGGCGATATCGCTATCTTCCTTTTGATATTCCCGGCCTTTGAATCCAGGCAAAGGCCCCACGGGGGGCGCGATCACGGCAGGGATGCCGGCTTTTTCCAGGGCTTCGGCCAGGTTCTCCATACCATCGCCGAGCACTGCTCCGACAGGATCAATATGTTCCACTATCTTCAGGCTCGCGTTGACGCCGCTCCTCGCGTTGAGAGGGGCGATAGCTCCCCCCAGCTTCCAGGCAGCCACTGCTATACACCATAGAAGTGGAGAATTGGGAAGGAAGACCGCGATCCTTGATCCGGGGCCGAAACCGCTCACCCTCAAGGCACTTTCCGTGTCCTCCACGAGTTCGAGGAACTCGGCTCCCTTCATCCACGACCCTTTCCACCATACCGCCGGACTAAGAGCATTCTGTTCCAGTCGTTCCGCAATGATCCCTTCGAGTCGATCAAGGTCTGGCATTGCTTCCCCCTCTTCTCCTACGGGTCGCCCCGGAGATCTCATTCTTATAGTTTATTATCACTGATAGGCTCTTCATTTCATCGTCGGTCAAGGCTTGCCTCGAGCAGCGCCAAGTCCATGAAGGCCAGGTCCTCCCCCCGTTTCCCCTCCCCGCCGAGAAAGGGGGTAACGGTGAGGCGCTGCCTGGCCTTTTCCAGGAGAAGAAAGTCCCTGCCTTCTTTTGCTTGTTTCTTCTCCCCGATCAAGGCGATCGACCGGTAGGGGTTCTTCATCAGCCTTCCATTGGGAGGCAGGGGGGACCCAAAAAGGCAATACCCTTCGAGCAGCATCCTGGAGGCCTCCTCTACAACTTCGACGGGGGACCCTTCAACTTTTCGAGAATACGAGTATTTCTCAACCACCAAATGGTTGTTGGTCACGATCAACAGGTCCTTCAAGGGTCTCACTTTACCTCCCGCCAAAGGTGAATAGTTTATTATAGCCTCCGCCGTTCCCTTATTTCCATAAAAAACGGAGGCGGAGAGACCCAGCCTCCCGCCTCCGCGGTTTTCTTGAGCCTGCCCGGCCACACTAGGAGGTGAAGACGGTCTGTTCCTCGATAGGGGTCATGATGGCCTTCAGGGCTCTTTCCAGTAGTTGCCTTCTTACGGCCCTGTCTCCCTCGCCCTCCCTCGTCGGGTCCCCCACGGGGTGAGGAATGGCCACGCCGGGCACGATCCTGTTCGCCCCAACGGTAAGCATGATCGGGACAATGGTGGCTATCTGTACCACCGGGATCCCCGCCACGTTTTCGATCTCCCGCACCATCGATGCGCCGCATCGTGTACAGGTGCCTCAGGTAGAGGTCAGGATGACGGCATCAACACCATCCCTTTTGAGCCTTTCGCCGATCTCGCGACCGAAACGTTCGGCATGGGCGACGGCCGTCCCCGTTCCGGTGGTGGTGAACACATGATCATACAGTTTACCGAAAACGCCTTCTTTTTCCAGTTCCCTCATGACGTCAAGGGGAAGGACCGTGTCAGGGTCCTCATTCGCCCATACCCTGTCGTAACCGCCATGGATGGATTCGAACTCATCGGGTGTGAGATCATCCAGGCCTGAGATATCATAGATCCCGTAGGACTCGGCGGAGGAAACCCTTATGTGATCCGGGTTCCCTCTGGGGACGATCCCCCCCGAACTCACCAGCGCTATAGTCGCTTTTTCCAGGTTCTCCAGTGGTTTCGCGGGGGTGATGCGCTTAAAGACGGGCATCTCGTACTCCGTAGAGAAGGGAGTCCCCGCGAGTTTTTTAAGGAGCATATCGACGGCTCTCCTGGCTCCGCTGGTCTCGTAGAAGAAATTCCTCCTGGTCCCCCTCGAGAAATAGCCCTCCTCCTCGGCGGCTCCCAAAGGGGCGCCTCCCAAAAGTTTACGGGCCAGGGACGTCATCGCGCCCAGGGCATCTTTCATGCCCCTCGCGCTGTCAGCGGTTTTCACAATGAAGACCTGGGGGCTGTAGAGTTCCACGCCCGGGTTTTCGCTGAACATCCCCGTGACGGCAGGAATGCCCAACCCCTCCGTTACAGCCGCACAGACATCGCCGCAGGCCACGCCGTACCGCCCGGCGTTGAAGGCCGGTCCCGCCATGAGGACATCCGGCTTGAACTCACCGATCATCCTTACGCATTCCTCCCGGGCCGCTTCCAGGTGTTCCCCGTAAAAACTGTCGCCGCAGATCACCGTCGCGACGACCTTGGCTTCGCCGCCAAAGAGGCTTTGAACCTGGGCTGCGGGACCGATGGCTCCGGGGCGGACCAAAGGGGGCACATGGGCCTGTTCCTCTCCTCCCATCCCGGCGAAAAACTGGTTGATATAGCAGACAACTCTCTTTGTTGTTGTTGTTGTTGTTGTTTGCGTTGTTGTTTTCGTCGTCATCTTCATCACCGCCCCTTCTAGACCCACCGGGCCCCGATCCTGCTGAAGCCGAGTTCGTTGGTGGATCCGATGATCGCCTGGAGTTCGACGAACATCGAGCCGTCTTCCCGGAGGCTCTCCTCGGCCCCTCCGGACAGGTTGGAAATAGAACCATCGTGGCCGATAACCCTGTCCATGGGGGGGAGCTCCACCATCTCGTTGACATTGCCGGTGGAAACAAAGGCCGTGATCTCAGGGGTAGCGTCGGCGAGACCCTGGCTTCTGCCGTCGGTCCCCGCGGCCTCATCGGAGATTACCACCGTTTTTATCCCAAGTTTTTCGCACTTGGCGGCGTTCATGCATAGGTCTGTATCAGGGTTACCGTAACCCTCCTCGGAAATGACCACGCCATCAGCCCCGAGAGACCTGGCAAGATTCGCGTTGAAGGAGGAGGTCCTTTCCTTCCCCGCCAGCCTTGTATCCTCCAGGGTCGGAATGACGCCGAGGAAAACAAGGTCCTTCCCATGCCTTTCATAGAGCTCCTCCACGATCGGGTCATTCAGGTGGTGCCAGGTGGTGTTCTTATCGCAAGAAGACACGCAGTTCCCCGAGACCATGGCTCCGTCCATCTTCTCGTTGGGGTGGATCAGGGTCGGGACCAGGTGCTTCATGTCGGCGCCGTAAAGGAAGGTGTCATGAAGAAGCCCTTGGGTTATGGACATGCAGAAATATGCCACCCTTGGGAGGTGTGGATACTTAAAGGATTCCTTCACCGGGCCTTCCATTTCGTAGACCTTGACCTCGTCGACCTCCGCTTCCCTGCTCTTGTCCGCCAGATACCAGGCGAGCCTGAACCCCGCCTCGCGCAAGGCGGCCTCGTAGGAGTGCTGGTCGATTCCCTGGACGGGTTCGACCACGAGCACCACGTTGTTCGTCCGGGAAAAAGGGGAGTAGACCGCGGCCGGACCCGACATATCTATCAGACCTTCCTGGAAGGCAACGATGGAGCCACTGGTGACCACGGCGGCGCCTTCGAGGACTAGGGTCGAACCCTCTCCCACGGTACAGGTGCCACCCACAAAGCCCGGGAACACCTCCCCGGGGCCGGAAAGCTTGCACCTGGGTTCGATGACGTCCTTTACAGGGATGATCCTGACACTCTCGCCGGGGCGGGTGATCTCTAGCTCCGCATGGGCGAACCGCGGTTCCTCCATGGCGACAGCCAGCATCTCCTCCCGGTTGATGGACAAGGTCCCTCGCCTTACCTCCGTCGTTTCTCCCCATGAGACATTTTCAATCCTGACTTTGTGCAATTCCAACCTCATGGGCCATTCCCTCCTTACGTAGGATGCTTTTACTTTCAAATAGAATTATAGTGTCCTGGCCGACTTCAGTATATTGTTCACCCTTAAAGACTTGTGCCCTTCAGGCAGTCCAATTTTTGGGCTTTTGAATAAAAGACTTTATTGATTCATAATTCATTTGTGATCGAGGAGGGAAACCAATGTTGAAGCGTTTCGCCCAGGAGATTTGCGATATAACCAATGGCATCATTGGGCATCATGTCCTGATAACTGATGAAAAGGGCCTAACCCTGGGAAGCAGTGACCTTTCCCGGCTCGGCGCAGTACATACTCCGTCCTTGGAATGCATGAGATCCCGGGCGGAAACCTTCACCGACAGTGAAGAGGCCTCTCGCCTTGAAGGCGTCAAACCTGGTGTAACCCTGCCGGTTTGCCTCGCCGGAGAGGTGGTGGGATCTATCGCCATCGCCGGCGATCACAGGGAGGTAGCCCGTTACGGTTACCTCGTTCAAAAGCAGGCGGAGCTGTTCCTCCGGGAACAGATGATCCAGGAATCCGCAGGGGCCAGGGACAGGGCGGTCCAGGAACTCATCTCCTATATCGCTTCCTTCGCCCCCGGTCATGATGACTCCGGCATCCTCGCGACCCGGATCAGGGAATTGGGCTTTGAGCCCGGTATCCCAAGAGTCTGCCTGGTCCTTGAGCCAGGGTCGGCCAAGCCCGGGGCGGCCGGAAAAGGGCTTGATCCCCTGGAACAGATTTCTCTCTTTAAGGAGATCCATGAGATCATCCTATCTGTTTTCCCTGAACCTTTGAATTTCGGTTCCAGCCTGGGAGGCGCCAGGTTCGCGATCTTCGCCGCTATTAAAGAAGTGGGAGGAGGGTCCGTTCTGGATCATGCTGTGTCGGGATGCCAAAGATGCAGGGAGAAAATGAAGGGGATGGGGTTGATCCTGACAGTGGGGGCGGGTTCGCCCGCCCGGGTCTTGGAGGAACTCCACTACTCCTACCTTGACGCCTGGAAAGCGCTGACAATAGGGTTGAAGAAGAATGATCCGGGTGGGACCCATTCTATTGACGATTACCGGCTGGAAGACCTTTTGACGACGGTTAACATGAAAAAGGGGCGCCTTTTCGCCGACAAAACCCTTTCAGGGCTCAGGAAGGCCCCTGATGGAGAGGAGATGCTGCACACCTTCCATTCCTGGTGTCGTCACCCCTGCAGCCCCGGACTCGTAGCGAAGGATCTCAATGTCCACCGGAATACACTGGGTTACAGGATAGAAAAGATAAAAAGGTTGACCGGACTGGATATAAGGGACCTCGGGGAGGCCTTCGAACTTTTTTTAGCAGCGACGCTCGATACCCTTCTCGATTAGCCGTTGAACATAGGGCGACGGGTATCGGGACGACCGGGTGCGGACTGAAGGGCGCCCGGCCAAACGACGGGCGTCCTTCATAGCTCTAGAAAGAGAATTTATTATAATCCTTGGGTATTTCGAACAGGGACCGGTCGATGGCCTCTTCCTCGATGTTTTTATAGGTCACGATGACCGTGCCGTCTTTCCCCTCGGAGACTCCCTTGATCGGGAAATTAAGCTTCCGGGCTACCCAGACCACGGAACTGTCCATGTCCCTCATGTCGGGATCCTTGTAGATCACCTCATACTTGTCGCACTGGTAACCATCGATGGTCTCCGTTCCTAACTTTTTCAGGTCCGCCTCGCCGGAAAGCTTCTTTTCAATATCCTCGTCACCTAGGACGATCTGGTCGTTGGGAAATTCCATGAACATTTTTTCTTCGGGCATAAGGACATACATTACCCCCCTGGCCCCATCAAAGATACTGATATTCACCCCGCCGCCGGGAATCTTCGTCTCATGCCGCATGAGGCTGCCGCTGACGTAAACCTTGCTCGTGATGGTCTCACCCCCGGTTTCCACGGCCATGTCTGCCTTGAACTCCGCGGCAAAAGCTGAGCCGGAGAAAATCAATATTGATAAAACAGCAACCGGAAGGACCAGTCTTTTCCAATTCACCCCTGCCACCTCCCAACCGCCATGGTTTTCGGATCTTTCTGTTATTCTACTTCAAGGGCCGGCCCATGGGGGGGTCTTCTTCGGCAGGGCTCTCGATTTACTATGATCTATCTGAAATATAATGGACACCAAAGGGCAAGTTATTCCCGATCCCGGGAGATCAAAGGGGAAGGAATTGGAAGTTATGGCGGAGATCATGGCATCGAGAGTTTGGGATCCGGAGCCCCGTGGGTTGCCCGGTATCATTGATGAGGAACAGCTCCAATGAGCGACCTGTCCAGGTTCCTGGATTCCTTGGAGGGTTGCAGGGTTCTGGGCGTAAACCCCCCGGTGATGGACTTCTCTTTCTTCGACCTTTGGGCTAAACCATTGGGGCTGCTTTTTCTCCTTGGTCTCCTGCGGAAAAGGGGCAACGAGGTTTATCTCATCGACTGCATCCGTGATTCCGCCGCTTCCGATAAAAAGTACGGTCGAAGGGTCACCGCCAGGAGGGAGATCCCTAAGCCCGAGGCCTACCGGCAGATCCCCCGCCGTTTCTGGCATTACGGCCTTGATGTTGAAGGGCTCGCTTCAAGGGTTCGCTCCCTGCCGCGGCCCGACCTCATCCTTGTCACATCGGTCATGACTTACTGGTACAAGGGAGTGTTCTGGTGCATCGAGCAACTCAAGGATTTGTTGCCGGGGGTCCCGGTGATCCTCGGCGGGATTTATCCCGTCCTATGTCCAGAGCACGCCTCCCTCTCCGGGGCGGACGAGGTCCAAACGGTGCCCTTGCCACTCCCTTCTGCCACACCAGCGATGGACCTTTACGGGAGGTTGACCTTCGGAGTGGCCCTCTCGTCCACCGGTTGCCCCAGGAGGTGTACCTACTGCGCCTCTTCTCTCCTATGGCCGGAGTTCAGGCGAAGGGACCTGGGCCGGTTGGTGGCCGAAGTTGACCTCCAGGTCGACCTCGGGGCGGAAGACCTTGCTTTTTATGACGATGCCCTCCTAGCGGCGAAGGAGGATCACTTCTACCCTCTCTGTCAAGGGATCATCGATCGTCACCCCGGCTTGAGACTTCACGCGCCTAACGGGCTCCACGTACGCGAGATCGATCGTGATTGTGCTTCAATGTTGCACCGGGCGGGTTTCAAGACTATCCGCCTCAGCCTTGAAGGCATCGATGAGATCAACCTCGAGGCAGGGGGGATCAAGGCTACTTCCGAGGAATACAGGGCGGCCGTTTCCCGCCTCCTGGGAGCGGGTTACCGGCCAGACCAGGTCGAGACCTACGTGTTGGTAGGCCTTCCAGGACAGAAAGCCTCCGACATCGCCGAGACCATCCGTTTCGTCCGATCCCTCGGGGCGAAGGCGAAACTCGCTCAATATTCACCGATCCCCGGCACACCCCTTTTCAGGGAGGTCCTTTGCAGGCACCCTGAAGTGCAGCACGAACCCCTCCTGCAGAACAACACCGTCTACTCGCCCTTCGTGTCGGGCGAGATAACAGCGGAGGAGCTACAGCACCTCAAGGACCTGGCCAATTACCCTGGTTGACATCTCAGCGATCTCTCGTGCTACACTGCATGAGGTCCGTGTTTGGATGCGAAGAAGGTGTCTCTTCCATGAATTCTACCAGTGTCCTCACCGGTCGATTCCTTACAGGCAACTTCGCCATAATGGCTTTTGGCGATCTTTATTTCCTCCTTGCCTTGTACCTGCAGAATATGGGGGTCACCGATCCCGGAACCCTCGGGTGGATATTGGGGATCTATTTCGCCGCCTCGGCGGTCACCCGACCTCTTGCCAGCCTCGTCATCGAGAGGTTTTCCTTCAGGAGGGTGATGCTAGCGGCCTCGCTCCTTTGCCTCGCCAGCGGGACGGGGGTCGCCTTGGCTGGATCTTCGGTCCCCCTGATACTGGTCTTCAGAGCCCTCACGGGTTTTTCTTCAAGCCTTTTTCTGGTCGGTCTGACCACTTACCAGGTCCTGACCGTTCCTGAAAAGGTCCGGGGCTCTTCCTTCACCCTTGCCAGCGCCGGCACCATAGCCCCCCTGATAGCGTTGCTTCCCATCGCCGAGTGGCTTTTGAGGAACGGCCACAAAAATTTCTACATCTGGTCACCTATCCTTCCCGCCATCCTCTGCCTGGCCGTCACCCTCACCATACCTAGGAAAGAGGATCCTAGCCTGGGGAATGTCTACTGGGGGACCTATTCAGAGGTGCTAAAGGGGAAGGAGTTCAGGACCCTCCTTGCTTCGGTTATCCTCTTCGCCATGACCGACGCCGCCATAGTCTCCCTGGCGGGACTGGCCATGGAGAGAAGTTTGCTCGCCTCGTCGTTCATCTCCTCCCAGGCCCTGACGGGACTCTTGATAAGGCTTTTCGGCTTCAGGCTCATGGACCGCCTTCCGCGGAACAGGTTAGCGGCTCTCAGCTTTTCGGTGACCGCCTTCGCGTTGGTAGCCGTTACTTTTGTGAACAGTAACGCCTGGATGATCTTCGGGGGAGTGGTCTACGGCATCGGAATGGGGTACGGCTTCCCCCTACACCTCGCCCTCATCGGAGACATGGTCCCCGCAAGGCTTCGGCCGAAGGCTACCTCCCTGGTGTGGTTTTTAATGGCCGGGTGCTACTTCGTCTCCCCCGTGTTGACGGGCTTCATCGCGCGGTATTTTAACTTCGCCTGGGCCTTCAGGTTGATCTGCGGCTCTATAATCCTCCTCGCCCCAAGGGTACACCAACTGTTCAGCACCTCCATACCGCCCGAAAGCGATACCCAGTGACCGTGATCGGTCTTTCCCCAACACCCCGGACCCGAGCCCTGCTCGAAGGCTATGTGATCCTTTGACAGGGAACCTGTTTATAAGGTATATATTATCTGCACCTTTCCTCACGAGGTGACTTTCCTTAAGGAGGTTTCTCGGAAATGAGAAGAGGTTTGAGGATCCTTGTCCTTGCGATGGTGATGGCGGGCCTTGTGGCGGGAGCCGCTTCGGCCGTGACGTTCATCAACATCGCCACGGGAAGCACGGGAGGTGCTTACTATCCTCTCGGCGCGGCGATGGCCAAGATCTGGAATGATAATATCGAGGGCATCAAGGCCAGCGCCCAGTCCACCGGCGGCACCGTCAACAACATCCAGCTGATGGGCAGTGGCGAGGCCGAGACAGGCTTCATGGACGGCCTTTATTACTACGCCTACCTGGGGAAGGATAAATTCGAGGGCAACCCCCAGGACTACATCAGGGCCCTTGTTCCCCTTTATCCCGAGCCGACCCAACTGATGATAGCCAAGGGAAGCGGCATCAAGACCCTGCACGACTTCAAGGGCAAAAGGATCTCCATCGGGGCCGTCGCTAGCGGAACCGAAGTCACGGCCCGTCAACTGCTCAGGCTGGCGGGGATCGACCCTGACAAGGATATCCAGGCCGAGAACCTCGGCGTAGGCGATACGGCGACCGCCTTCAGCGATAAGCGGATCGACGCAGCAGTGATGGTGGGTTCCCTCGGGATGGCCGGCGTGGTCGAGGCCGCCACCCTGGGCGTAGTGGAATTCATCGATGTCCCCGACAACATCCGGGACAAGGTCATTGCCGAGACCCCCTACTGGGTGCCCTTCACCATCCCAGCCAATTTCTACTCAAACCAGCCCAACGAGGTCAAGACCTACGCCAGCTGGAATATCCTGGCCATCAACAAGGATGTCGATGGCGACCTGGCCTACCGGATGACCAAGGCTCTCTTCGAGCACAAGGATGACCTTCTCGCCGTTCGTGCCATGATGGAGACCATGAAACCCGAAAACATCCAGTACATACTGATCCCGATGCACTACGGAGCCAGGAGGTACTACGACGAGGTAATGTAAGGTCCTCAATTATCAAAAAATCTTTCAGGGCCCGGGTCGGAGCGATTGGCGGCCCGGGCCCTCTCGGGAATGGGGTTTGACATGGGTAAGGACGAAACCGTCAAAACACCGCTAGTGCAGCAGATCGAGGAGGAAGACCTCCAGAGCATAGTCGAGAAGTACGACATCGAGAGCCGCTTTCGTCGGCCCGTAGGTTTCCCGAAGATGTTCGTGTCCGCCTGGTTGATCGCCATGTCCCTTTTCCACCTCTATACCGCAGGGATCGGACTTTTGCCCACATCGATCCATCGCGCCGTCCACCTCACCTTCGCCATCGTGGCCGTGTTTCTGCTCTACCCGGGCAGAGAGGGCGAGGACAAGACCAAGATCCCCTGGTTTGACTGGGTCCTGGCGGCGGTGGCCGGTGTGGGGACGGGGTACATAATATTCTTCTTCAACGAGATCGCCCGAAGGGGAGCCCAGGTTCAACCCCACGAGGTCTGGCTTGGCATACTCACCTTTGTGATGGTCCTGGAAGCCGGGAGAAGGGTTGCCGGGAAGGTGCTTCCCTTCCTGAGCGTCTTTTTCCTCCTTTACTGCTACTTCGGCCGCTTCATGCCCTTCATGTTCATGCACAGGGGTTACTCGATCAACCGGATCATCCAGCACATGTACCTGACCCAGGAGGGAATTTTCGGCGTGGCCCTCGGGGTCTCCAGTACTTTCGTATTCTTGTTCATCCTTTTTGGGGCCTTTCTTGGGAAGAGCGGGGGGGCCAGGTTCTTCAACGAACTCGCCTTAGCCATGGCGGGTCATTCACCCGGCGGCCCCGCGAAGGTCGCCATAGTCGCCTCGGGCCTGTTGGGGACCATCAGTGGTTCCTCCGTGGCCAACGTGGCCACCACTGGGGCCTTCACTATTCCTCTCATGAAAAAAGTGGGCTACAAGCCTGAATTCGCCGGTGCCGTTGAGGCCAGCGCCTCCACCGGGGGCCAGTTCATGCCACCCATCATGGGAGCCGGTGCTTTCATCATGAGCGAATTCCTGGGGATCTCTTACCTGAGAATAGCCGCCGCGGCCGCGATACCGGCCTTGCTCTACTACATCGCCCTCTACTTCGCCGTCCACTTGAGAGCCCGTCAGAGGGACCTCAGGGGCCTGCCCAAGGATCTCCTACCCTCGCTGAAGCAGGTCATGAAAAAGGACGGCCACCTCATGGTTCCCCTGGTGGTCATTATCGGCATGCTCCTGAACAGGTATACCCCCCTCGCGGCGGCTTTCTGGGGGATCGTCAGCGTCGTGGGGGTGAGTCTCCTCCGCAAGCACACACGGATGGGGATCAGGGACATCTGCGACGCCCTCGAAGAGGGGGCCCGGTGCGCCCTTGGCGTGGCCCTCGCCTGCGCGCTGGTGGGTTTCATCGTGGGGACCTCATCACTTACGGCGTTGGGATTGACGATCTCCAACAACATTATCGACATCTCGAGGGGGTTGTTGTTCCCGACGCTGCTTCTTTCCATGGTGGCCTGCCTGGTGCTGGGGATGGGGCTGCCCACGACGGCTAACTACATCGTGACGAGCACGATGATCGCCCCCGCGCTGGTCAAGATGGGGGTCCTGCCCCTGGCTGCCCATCTTTTCGTCTTCTACTTCGGCATCATGGCCGACCTGACCCCGCCGGTCTGCCTCGCTTCGTTCACCGGCGCCGGGATAGCCGGAGGCAACCCCAGCCAGACGGGTTTCATGGCGACCAGGATAGCCCTCGTTGCCTACCTTATACCCTACTCTTTCATCTATAACCCGGTGATACTCCTGGAGAATTTTTCCTGGGTCCCCCTTGCCATCATTGTCGTGGCCTCCCTGGCCAGTATCTTCAGCCTGGCGTCGGCTTTGCAGGGGTGGATGTTTGAAAGGCTGAGCTACCCCGTGAGGGTGGTCCTTTTTGTCGCCGCCATCGTCGCCTTCCTGCCCGATTACCGCGTAAAGGCGATGGCCGCCCTTTTCATCGGCGCGTCGGTGATCGCCCTGAAGATCCTCAACGCCCGAAGAACAGTTACGGCGAGCTGAAGAGACGAAGAATACATGAACAGGGGGGCGGTCGAACCGCCCCCCTGTTCATCTTCGGTTGTCCCCTTCTTGCCGCCGAGCAACGCGCCCCTCAGGCGAGCTCGGAGGTACAGAAAGGACAGCGGGTCGCCTTGAGGGGCACCGAGGAAAGACAGTAAGGGCAATCCTTCGTGGTCGGCTCCAGGGAAGGCTCTTCTTCCCGGCGTTTCATCGCGTTGACCCCTTTAATGACGAAAAAAACCGATAGGGCGATGATGAGGAAACTAACCACGGAGTTCAAAAAGAGGCCGTAGGCCACGGTGACCGCGCCGGCTTCCTGGGCGCTCGCCAGCGTCGCGTAGGGACCAGGCGAGGCCCCTTCCTTAAGCGTAAGGAATAGATCAGTGAAGTCGACGCCGCCAAGGATAAGGCCTATGGGCGGCATGAGTATATCGGTGACAAGGCTCATAACGATCGTGCCGAAGGCTCCGCCTATTATGATACCCACGGCCATGTCCACCACGTTCCCCCGCATCGCGAATTCCTTGAACTCTTTGAACATGGGATCCAACCTCCTCTCGAGATTTGCTGATTTTTAGGATTTTATTCTTAAGGGTTCGGTGCCACCTCGGCTCACGAGGACTATCGCCAGAACGATGAGGACCGCCCCCACTACCTCCCTGGAGGCCGGGGGTTGACCCAACAGGACGGCCGAAAGGGTGAAAGCCGTTACTATCTCTATGGATGAGACAATACTGGCCGTCGACGCCGGCAAGGTCCTGAGGCCGTAAAAATAGATACTGTAACCCAGCATGCCTCCACCAAGCCCAACGTACATGATCCATAACAGTTGTGCCGTGGTGATCGAGGGAAGATCGCCCCACCCGGCGGTAATTGTCTTGAGCAGGAAGAGCCAGCCCAGGCCGAAAAACTGCAAATAGAAAAACAGCGTGGCTTGGGGTATGAATCCAGTCTGAGCTGAGAGTCTTCCAAAAAGCGAATACAAGGACATGCCTAGGGCGGCGAAAAGACACCAGGCGATACCAACGGGGTCTATCCCTCCCGAAAGGGACCCCTCCGATGAAAGCACCCCTACCGCCACACCCACGAAGGTAAGCAACGCCCCGGCGACCTGGCGGCGATCGGGGAGATCCTTCGTTATCACCAGCGAACCGATGGTCGTGAGCAGGGGATGGGTGAAGAAAATGACAATGGTGACCGGCACCGAGAGGTGATGAAGCGCGAAGAAGAACCCGGCGTAGATGCCCACCATGCAGGGTCCGGCAAGGATCGCGACCTGTAGTAGTTGGCGGCCTCCGATTCGAAAGCGGTGCGGCATGCGTGCCAGGAGGAAAAGAGCCACTCCCCCGGCCATGAAAGCCGCCCTCAGGACCGCCACAGTGAGCATATCGGCGCCCAAAAGGCTCAGCTGTTTACCAGCGGGGCTCAGGGTGCCCCAGAGGACGCCCGCCGTGAGGACGGCTAAAAGGTCAAGTCGGAAGTATTCTCTCAAAGCATCGTACCCTCTTCAGTAGATTTGAAATGCTTTGCCTTTTGCTTGCGTCATCCTTATTATAAAGGTACGGGAGTGATGGATCGTTGGCAGAACAGAGAGGTTTCCCCTTTGTGTCCGGGCCGGGACCGCTTTTGCTCATCCTGGGCAGTTTCCCGGGGAAACGGTCGCTCCAGGAGAGGCAATATTACGCTCACCCCAGGAACACTTTCTGGACGATCATGGGCCGACTCTTCAAAGCCGGACCGGAACTCCCTTATGAAGACCGGCTTGAAAGGATCCGCGGCGCGAGGGTCGCCTTGTGGGACGTCCTGCTCTACTGCGAGAGGCCCGGAAGCATGGACGGCGCGATCATCGCTGACGGAGTCATCCCAAACAACTTTGGACGGTTTTTTCAAGACCATCCGACGGTCACAGCGATCTTTTTCAACGGCCGCAAGGCTGCGGAACTATATGAACGCTTCGTCCTGCCAGACCTGGACGCCGACAAAAGGGCCTTGCGCAGACAGACACTTCCATCGACCAGCCCGGCCTACGCTTCGAAAAGCCTTGCCCAGAAGATGAATGACTGGGGAATATTACTGGGATAGGGCTCGACACAACCTTGACCCGCCTTCCTGGGCCAGACCTCGAAAAAACCGGCCACCGCGAAGGACACCTGGGCATTGCCAACTCCCAGGCTCCTTTCGGTCAACGGTCCTGATGCACCCCGTGGGACTTGAGTTCCTCGAAAAGGGCATCGGCCTCTTCCCTGGAGAATCCAGTGAATACGTTCTCTTCCGACGGGAAGGAACCGTTCCTTATGTCCGCCTTGAATTCCATGAAGGCCTCCACCATTTCTTTCCCTATCTGCCTGTACTGCTTGACGAACCTGGGCGTGAACCGGTCGAAAAGCCCCATCATGTCGTGCAACACCAGAACCTGCCCGTCGCAATACCTGCCTGCGCCAATGCCGATGACCGGCACATCCACAAGGCCGGACATGACCCTCCCCAATTCTTCGGGGACACATTCCAGCACGATGGAGAAAACTCCCGCCTCCTCCAACCTCTTCGCATCATCGAGCAACTGGAGCCCGGCTTCTTTGCCCTTCCCCTGGACCTTGAACCCTCCCAGGAGGACGGCGGTCTGGGGTGTGAGCCCCAGGTGCCCCTGGACGGCTATACCTCCATCAACGATGGCCTTGATAACGTCGGGGTGCGCGCCCTCGAGTTTTACGGCATCGCACCCGCCCTCCTTGATGAGGCGGGTGGATGAATGGACAGCCTGGGAAAGACTCTCGTTGTAGGAGCCGAAAACGAGATCCCCTATGACCAGGGGGGAAGGCGCCCCCTTCACTACGGGCCTGATATGGGCGATCATTTCATCGGTGGTTAGGGCCGTCGTCCCTTCGTGTCCCAGGGTGGTCATGGCGAGAGAATCGCCCACCAGGATCACCTCAATGCCGGCTTTCTCCACCAGGACGGCCTGGGAATAATCGTAGGCCGTCACCATGGAGATCTTCTCCCCCGCCTCCTTCATCTTCTGCAGTTGCTGGATCGTCACTTTCGCCATGGGTCTCACAACCTTACCGAGAATATTTTAAGTCCTTTCTGTCTCGTTCTTGTGCAAGGGCGTTCCAAATATATACGAACAGGGATTAAGGGGCCAGAGCTGGGCGTGAAGAACAAAACCAGGGCCACCGGGGTAGACCCTTTCGGGAACATCTGACCTGTCTCTGTCCGGACGCTCCTGGAAAGGCAACATTTTTTTAGGAGGTCGTCCCCTTTTTTGGTATCATTTATTTACCAGGTTGCCTTGGGTGGGATCGGCCCACATTTCATTGGAGGCGCCCGGTTTAGATCTTAATGAAGGAGGTTGATCACGATGAGACCTGGAAGGTTGATCGCCGCGATCCTGCTCGCCCTCTTCTGCGTCGCTTTTTCGGGAGTGCCGTCGCCGGCCGTCCTGGAGGTCAAGATGTCCTACAACGGCCCGGCCGACGAGGAGAACAACGCGGTACACCTTTACGCCGTCAACTTCAAGAAACTGGTCGAGGAAGGAACCGGGGGGGCTGTGGCGATCAAGCTCTTCCCCGACAGCCAGCTCGGCAACGAAGAGGAACGAATGGAACTTCTCGCGAAAAAGGGAATGAATCAGCCCATTATCAACGTGGCATCCTTCGCGGGCGTGGCACCGGTATTCCCGGAGATCTACGCTTCGGCGGTGCCTTTCATGTTCGACAGTTTCGAGGCGGCCCACTTCTTCTTCGATGAGAGCCGCTACTGGGAGAGGGCGAAGGAGGAGTTCCACCAGCGTACCGGCGCGTACCTGCTGGAAGCCGTCGAGGAAGGAGGTTTCCTGGCCTTCTCCAATGACAAGAGGCAGATAAGGACCGCCGAGGACTTCAAGGGTCTCCGCTTCCGCGGGATGGACGAGGGACAGGTCATCCTTTTCGAGTCCTTCGGCGCCAGCGGCACGCCCATCCCCTGGACGGAACTGTACATGGCCCTGAAGTCGGGCGTCGTTGATGGACAGATGAACCCCGCCATGTACATCAAGATGGGCAGCCTTTACGAAGTCCAGAAGTACCTTACCCTCGCCAACATCCAATACTCAGACCAGTTCCTCGTCATCAACGGCGACCTCCTCGACTCGCTTACGGCGGAACAAAGGTCGACCTTCACCGAAGCGGCGAAGAAAGCCAATTCGCTGAACAGGCAGGCGATGCAGGAGGCCGACAGGAAGGATATCGAATTCCTTGTGGAAAAAGGGATGGCCGCCTACGCGCCCGACCATGAGGAGATGGAGTCCTTTAGGAAGGCGGCGCAGCCTGCCTACGTGGAGTGGTTGAAGACAAAGGTGGGGCAGGACTGGCTGGACCTGGCCTTGCAATGCGCCAAAGACGCCAACGAAAAGGCGAAATAACCCGTGATGACCTTTTCCGGCGCCAACTCGGGAAGAAGGCTTTCGAAATGGATTTCCAGGCTTGAACTTTTCGGGGCGTGGGCCGCCTGCTTCATGCTCGCCGTCAACGTGAGCGATATTCTCCTGGGGGTCTTCTGTCGCTACGTCCTTAAAAGTTCCCTCGTCTGGACAGAGGAGGTGGCACGCTTTTCTTTGATCTGGATCGTAATGCTCGGCGCCCTCGGGGCTGCCATAAAGGGGGACCACATGGCGGTGGATTTCGTGGTCCCCCACCTCCCACCCCTCCTTCAACGAGTGATAAAGCAGGGTAAATTTTTCCTTTCGTCGGCCATTCTTTTACTGATGATCTACCTTGGCTGGGTGAACGCGACCAGGATCTGGTACATGAGGACCCTGGCGCTTAACATCCCGAAAACCATACCCCTGATGGCGTTGCCCGCCGGGTTTGCGCTGCTGCTGGCGGGGAGCGTGCTCCTTCACCTCGAGGGAAGGAGGAACTGATTTGGGCTTTTTCATGCTGGCTTCCTTCCTCGTGCTCATGATCCTGGGGCTGCCCCTCTTTTTATCCCTGCTCTCGGCGGCCCTGGTGGGGATATTGCTCCTGGGCGACCTTTCCCTGCTGAGAGTGATGAGCCAGCAGTTCTTCGGCGGAATGGATTCCTTTACCCTCATGGCCATTCCCTTTTTTATCCTGGCGGGGATCCTTATGAACCGATCGGGACTGACGGACCGCCTGCTTGACTTCTGTCGGCTCCTGGTCGGCTCCGTACGCGGCGGGCTCGGTTACGTGAACGTGGTGGGAAGCATCATCCTTGCGGGTGTGAACGGGTCCGCTGTGGCCGACGCGTCGGCTCTCGGCTCGATCCTCATCCCAGCCATGATCAAGGACGGCTTTTCCCCCTCCTATTCGGCAGGTCTTACCGCCGGCAGCGCCCTTATCGGACCGATCATCCCCCCGAGTATCTTCATGATCATTTACGCCACTATGACCAACACGTCCATCGGGGGCCTTTTCGCGGCGGGGATACTCCCAGGGCTGGTCCTGGGAGGGGCCTTCATGATCATGAACTACTTTTATTCAATGAAATACCACGTACCCGTCGCCGACTTCGCCGAAGTCCGCAAGCGAAAAAAGGAGATCCTGGCGAGGTCGGCGGTGGCCCTTCTCGCCCCCGTCATCATCCTGGGGGGGATCATCTCGGGTGTCGTGACACCGACGGAATCCGGGGCCCTGGCCGTGGCCTATTGCCTTGTAACAGGTGTCTTTTATACAAGGCAGCTGACCAGGAAGGTCCTTTGGGAATCCCTTTACGAAACGGTCCGCCTTACCAGTTCGATATTCCTCATCATGGGGGCCGCGACGGTCATCGGCTGGCTCCTGA
The DNA here is from genome assembly GCA_002070395.1 of Synergistetes bacterium ADurb.Bin155. Classification (GTDB taxonomy): domain Bacteria; phylum Synergistota; class Synergistia; order Synergistales; family Thermovirgaceae; genus 58-81. The sequence goes on along the minus strand of MWDE01000002.1, from coordinate 50,620 downwards.
AATGGGAACAGGTCCCCCAGCGCTTTGCCGCGCTACTGCTCCAGGCCGGCCTTGTTGACAGGCCTTGGCTCCTTATGGTGGTACTGAGCGGAGTGATATTCCCCATAGGGATGTTCATGGAGGAAGTATCCACCCTCACCCTTCTTACCCCCATTTTCACGCCCATTGCCATGAAAGCCGGCATAGACCCTTTCCAGTTCGGCGTGGTCATGACGCTGAACGTGACCATCGCCCTCATCACGCCGCCGATGGGCGCCTGCAACTACGTCGTAGCGGCCGTCGGTAAGGTGAAGTTGACCGACGTTTTCATGCACATCTGGCCCTTCATAGGCGTGTCGCTGATCGTCCTGTTGATAATTATCACTTTTCCCTTTCTGACCACGCTGATCCCCGGGATGATGAACCTCTAGGGAGGTGACCAAGATGGTAACAGAAAGGAAATGGGCCCCCGTAACACAGGAAAGGCTTTTCAACTGGGAAAAGGCCCTCGCGCTGCCAATAGTGGAATGCCGTGAGGAACTGGTCCCTGCCAGCCTCGTTCCGGACAAACTGCTGGTACACCCCATATACTTCCTAAACGGGATCGAAGGCGCCCTGCCGGAATGTTACGTCCGGCGAGGAGTCCTGACACTTCTTTTGGAAGCGGCCGGCCGGCTACCGCCCGGGTTCAGGTTGGTGCTCCTCGATGGGTGGCGACCGGCACCGTTGCAAACCGCCCTTTTCAACAAGTATCGTGAAGAACTCCGGGAGGCCATGCCCTTCAAGAACGACGAGGAGTTGGGCTCGCTGGCGGCCCGTTTCATCGCTTCCCCTTCCAGCAACCCCGAACGGCCTTCACCCCACTTGACGGGTGGCGCCGTCGATTTAACCATAGCCGACGACAAGGGATTCTGCCTCTACATGGGCTCGGATTTCGACGAGACCACCGACAGGTCAGGGACGGCCTATTATGAAAAAAGGGCATCCTCGGGTGGAGCCATGGCGGGAAAGACCCTCGAAGCCCTGGATAACCGTCGAATGCTTTTTGCCGTCATGACCGGAGCGGGGTTCACAAACTTCCCCGATGAATGGTGGCACTTCGACTACGGCAACCAGAACTGGGCCTTCATGAAGGGCGATAAAACCGCCTTTTACGGGGCCGTTGAGCCCTGTTTCCGATGGAAACGGGATAACCTGAAAAGGTAGGCGAAGTGACGCTTTCGCATTGCCTCGTCCCTTCCCGCTGTTGGCGTGAACGGCATCCCCGGTGGTCACCAGCCTATTGAGAGGGCCGCTGACCGGGAGGCACCCACGATCACAGGAGATTTGCTTCGCGGGCTCTTGTCAAGAACAGGACCCTGCGAGTACTATAACCCGCGGCCCAGAAATGCCCGACACCGGGAGTCCTCGGGGTGGGATCGCCGAATGATGTCGCCGGTCTTTGAAAAGAAAAAGCTGCCGGCCTGGCCCGGCCAATCGCCGAAAAGCCGGGTCGGAGAGGCGATCTCGGCGGGTCGGAACCGTCCTTCGACCCCGTCTCCAGCCTTCCGGAAGGGTGCGCCAGGGAGTGAGGACTTGTCTTACGATACACGCACGGACGTAATGGGGCGCGACCCCATCGGCAGCCTTCTTTTTCGCTTCTCCATGCCGGCGATCGTCGGATTGCTTTCCAACGCCTTGTACAACATCGTCGACCGGATGTTCATAGGACGAATAGTGGGTTCCAATGGCCTGGCGGCCGTTACCGTGGCATTCCCCTATTTCGGCCTTGCCATCACGGCCGGGATCCTGATAACGGTCGGATCGTCATCGATCGTCTCACGAAACCTGGGCAGGGGAGACCGCGACGGGGCGGAAGAAGTCCTGGCGAACGCTTTCTTGATGGCCCTCGCCGGGGGGGTTTTACTCCTGTGGGCGGGATTCTGCTGCGGGAACCCTATGCTCCGCCTTTTCGGCGCGAGCGATCTGGTCATTGGTTCGGCCCTGGATTATCTACGGATAGTGGCATTGGGTATGCCCTTCCTGGTGATGACCTTCTCAATGAACGGCCTGATGAGGGCCGAAGGCGCTCCCCGCTGGGCCATGGGAACCATGCTGATCGGCACCCTGACCAACATTTTTCTTGACTGGCTCTTCATTGCGGTCCTAGGGTGGGGTGTCAGGGGAGCCGCCTGGGGGACCACCCTGGCCCAGGCCGCGGCACTGGGCTGGGTCATCCTTTTCTACCTGCGTCACAGCAGCCTCAAGATCCGAAGGAACCTCATCCGTCCCAGGTTGAAGATCATACTGCCCGCCTTGGCCATCGGGATATCACCGGGCCTGCTGGAAGTATCCTTTGTGACACTCCTGGTGATCATAAACAGGATAATGGGCCGCCTGGGCGGGGACCTGGCCATCTCGGCCGTGGGGATATTCTTCAGCCTCGACTCCCTCTTTTACCTCCCCGCCCTAGGGATCGGGGAAGGCGCCCAGCCACTGGTGGGGTTCAACTACGGGGCGGGCAAAATGGAGAGGGTAAGGGGCATAGTAAAACTGGCCATTCTCGCCGCCGCGGGTATCTTCACTTTGTTCTGGGTGATCGTCCAGGCGTTCCCCGTCCTCCTGGTGAACCTTTTTTCCAGGGGGGACATGGAACTGGGAGCGATAGCCGCAAGGGGTTTACGGCTGGGTTACCTGTTGCTGCCATTGATGTCTTTGTATATCGTGACAAGCTACACCTTCCAGGCGCTGGGAAGGGCCAGGGCGACTTTTATCCTCCAGGTCCTGCGCCAGATCGTCTTCTGCTTCCCTATGCTGCTTATCCTTCCCCATTTCTTGGGCACCGACGGAGTCTGGTTAGCCTTCCCCCTGATGGACCTGAGCGGGTTTCTCCTGGCCCTCACGATGCTAAGGTCAGAGATGAGGAAATGGGAAGCGCGGGAAACAGCTGAAAAAACACCCGGTTGAGGGGCACTTTGAAAAACATGGTATAAGGGGGGACAGCTTAACCTCAGGCTGTCCCCCTTTCATGGCACCTGTTTGGACTTTTCAAAAAAGCGGGACCAGCGCGGGTTCCGTCCTTAAGGGAGCATCTCCTTCTCCAGAGCCTTATCCACCTTCTCCGACACCTCTTCCGAGTCATCGACCCATGAATGCCAGAAGTCGGTATTATTTTTGAGGAACCAGAGGGCCGCCTTCTGTGGGTCATTCCCGTGGGCCTCCATCCAGGCGAGTACCTCGTTGGTCATCTCGAGACTGAGGTGGAATTTTTCGAGGAGCGGTACGACCTCGGCGTGTCCTTGGACCCATTTAGCGTTGACGGCCTTCTCAACGGAGAAGGATGGGTTCTGACAAAGACAGGTCCGGGTGAAGATCTCTTCATCGTAGTCAGGTTCTTTGAGGAGGATCATGTCCAGTTCCCCCAGCAGGGGCGTCGGTTCCCAGTAGTAAGCAACGATGGGCCGGCCCCTGTCGTGTGCCCCCCTTATGGCGGCGTTAAGCGCGGTCTGGGAGCCGGGGTCGAAGAGGTTGAAGTAATGCTCCAGGGGTTTGTTATCCACCCTATACCCGGCGAATTTCTTTAAATACCTCTCGCTGGCAGCCCAACCCGAGACGGCGTTATAGACCCTCCCCTTGCTCTTGTCCTCGGGGTCGGTGAAAAGGTGCTGGTACCTGGGCAGGTCGAAGACTGAAACGAGGTCCGGGGCGAGGGGTTCAATGCCCCTATCGGGGTCTCCCTTTACAAGGTAGGCCGGGATGTAGAGACCCGTGGGTGAGTCGGGGAAGACTTTTCCGAAGCCCGACACCTTCCCCGCCCTCCGGGCGTTGTCCCACCATTCCTGCCTTGCCTCGACCCACACCTCCAGGACGATATGGTTATCGCCCCGTTCGAGCCCTATCAAGGATGGCATGGTCTCGGAAAAATTGTAAACCGGCCTCAAACCGTAACCGTGTTCCAGGATATAGCCCATTACCCGGTGCAGGAATTGGATGCTGTCCCAGGACTGGTCGCCGAAGACCACCTCCTTTCCCATCGCCGCGGCCGTCGTACTTCCTGTAACGGCCCCTATCGTGATCACCGTCAGAACGAACAGAACGAACAGCCTTTTCATCCAGGGTTCTCTCCTTTCGAACGAAGATAAAGGCTTCGGAAGGCATCTGTCCCTCTTAAGGGCATCTGAGAACAGTGGGTGAATTGAAAACAGGAATTCCGGTCATGAAGGCCTGCTTTTGATCGTACCCTTTTTGAAATAGTGCTCATGAGGCAGCACAATGCCTGGATGTTCTGGGTGATCGAATTCTTACCGGGTACGAAAGAAGGCCTATTCAAAAATAAGGGGGGCCTGGCCCCCCTTATTTTAAACCATGAGGTACAGTTACTTACCCGCCATCATCGCTGCGATATCGCCCTCGACGGTGCCTATGGGTTTGATGTCAAATTTGTCCACCAGGACCTTTGCCACGTTGGGTGAGAGAAAGGCCGGCAATGTCGGGCCAAGCCTTATTCCCTGGACGCCCAGTGACAGCAGCGCCAGCAGGACGGCAACGGCTTTCTGTTCGTACCAGGCGATATCGTAGGAAATGGGCAGTTCGTTTATATCGGCCAGCCCGAAGGCTTCCTTCAACTTCAGGGCTATGATCGCCAACGAGTAGGAGTCATTGCATTGACCGGCGTCGAGCACCCGGGGGATGCCGCCGATATCGCCGAGGTCAAGCTTGTTGTACCGGTACTTGGCGCAGCCGGCGGTCAGGATCACCGTGTCCTTGGGTAAATTTTTCGCCACCTCGGTGTAATAGTCCCTGGAGTTGAACCGCCCGTCGCATCCGGCCATCACCACGAACCGTTTTATCGCCCCGGACTTGACGGCTTCGACGATCTTGTCCGCCAGGGCCATGACCTGGGCATGGGCGAAACCGCCCACGATCTTCCCCTTCTCTATCTCCTTCGGGGGGGCGCATTTCTTTGCCGCTTCTACCAGGCTTGAAAAGTCCTTCTTCCCACCCTTTGGCCTCGCCGGGATATATCTGGCGCCGGGGTAACTGACCACACCAGTTGTGAAAAGCCTGTCAAGATAGGTATTTCCCTTTTTCACGGGGACCAGGCAGTTGGTCGTGAGCAGGACCGGACCCTGGAAGGACTCAAACTCCTCATTCTGATGCCACCAGGAGCCGCCGTAGTTGCCCACGAAATGGCCGTATTTCTTGAAGGCCGGGTAATAATTGGCGGGGAGCATTTCACCATGGGTATAGACATCCACCCCGGTACCCTCTGTCTGTTCCAGGAGTTCTTCCATATCTTTAAGGTCGTGGCCCGAGATTAGGATGCCGGGGTTGTTCCTGACCCCAAGGTTCACCTCGGTCATCTCCGGATTGCCGTAGGTGGAGGTGTTGGCTTCATCGAGGAGAGCCATGGACTTGACGGCCGTCTCGCCGGCCTTCATGACCAGGTCGACCATCTCGTCGACGGGAAGGTCCCTCGTGGTTGAAGCGAGGCTCTCCATAAGGGAGCCGTAGATATCGTCCTTTTCGAAGCCGAGGACCTCGGCGTGCTCCGCGTAGGCGGCTATTCCCTTGCACCCTATTATCAGGAGTTCCCGGAGGGACCGAACATCCTCATCATCGGCGGCGGTGATCCGGACCTCGTCGGACATCGCTTTGGCGAGGATGTCCTCACCTGAGGTCCCTTCCCAGGTGGCACAATCGGGGAGCGGGCCCGCCGCGCCGCCGGCTCTTTTCGCCACGACATCCCTGACCTTGAGACCTTCCCTTATCCACTCCGTGATGGAAAGGTCATCCCAGGCGGCGTTCGTTATAGTTACGAAAAGAGCCTTCGTGATGAACCGACCGGCCTCCCTGTCCACAACCCCCTTCTCTCTCAGTTTTTCTCCGAAGACGGAGATCCCCTTGCAAAGGTATATCAAGAGGTCCTGGAGCGCGGCGGTACTTTCCGGTTTCCCGCAGACCCCCCTAACCGTGCAACCCTGGTTTTTCGCTGTCTCTTGGCATTGAAAACAGAACATCCCTGGAACCCTCCCTTAAGACTCTTGGTTTGATACAGTGACCCGGTACCTATATTACCCTAAAGTCGGCCCCGGGGATACCTTTTCGAGGATGGCCGTGGCACTTCAGGCACTTAAATATAAACAAGGCGGATCCGCTTCCAGGGTTTGCACCTTTTGGGCCGGCCTCGGGCGGGAGGTTCAATATGACGAAGCCCTCCGGGCATGATCTCGGGCGGTCCTGGGGGTGAGGTCCCAGGTATTCAGAAAAAAAAGGGCAGCCCCGAACCGGCTTCGCCGGGGCTGCCCTTTTTCATTTGGTGGAGGCGCGGGGAATCGAACCCCGGTCCGACAGGGGCCGACTGCGGGTTTCTCCGTGCGCAGTCCCCGTTTTGATGTCGGTTCAGGGCTCCCGGAGACGGGATCCCCTCACCCTAGCCCTCTGGAGCTTGACCCCGCGCGCGAGAGCGTTACGCGGGGAGCAGTCGCCATAAGTGACGTCCGCAGGGGGTCCTGGCGACGGAAACCCCAAGGGACGTGGACGCTATTTAAGCGGCCAGTGCGTAATTATTGTTGGCGATTATTGTTTGCGCCGTGTTTTGCGAGTCCCGGCAACTCGGCACGCTGCCCGTAGCCCTCCATCCTGCCGTCGAAACCTGTCGCCCCCATATTCAATTGTCAAACTTCGCCCCGCCGTCTTTCTTTGACAGCCTTTTCCATATCCCTCCGGGCATCCCTCTCGGCGATCGTTTCGCGCTTGTCGGAACCCGTCTTTCCCTTGACCAGAGCCAGTTCTACCTTGGCCCAGCGGTTCTGCTTGAGGTAAACCGTCAAGGGCACCAGTGTCAAGCCCTTTTCCCTTGTCCTGGAACCAAGGCGCCTTATCTCGCCGGAATTCAATAGGAGTTTCCGTGGCCGTAGGGGTTCGTGATTAAAATAGGTCCCCTGCTCAAAAGGAGAAATATGGACGTTGTTGAGCCAAATTTCGGAACCCTGGATCTTAGCGTATCCGTCCTTCAGATTTATCTTCCCGGCCCTGACCGATTTTATCTCCGTACCAGTGAGCACCATCCCGGCCTCGACGGTCTCGATAATAAAATACTCATGACGGGCCTTGCGATTTCTCGCTACGACCGAACTTTCCATTTTTCCCCCTCGTGACTGTAATTATAGGGATAGCTTGGACAATAGTCAACTTTCGTCAGACTTTCGTGCTTCAAAAAGCCCCCAAGAAAAAAGGGACCCCAAAAGAGCGGGTCCCGTTTCCCTCTTCTGGTCGGGGCGAGAGGATTTGAACCTCCGACCTCCTGCTCCCGAAGCAGGCGCGCTAACCAGGCTGCGCTACGCCCCGGACGTCGGGCATTGTAGCATTATCTCCTTGGGCCCGTCAACGAGAGGGGTCCTACGGGCTAGTTCCAGGTAAATTGATACTCCTTGCACAAACGTGTTATCATTAATGCTGAAACTGGTTTTGCGTACAATGGAGAGCCGCTCATCCGGTGATGGGCGTTGACACAGTTCATCCAATTTTTCTAGGGGGGATCGCACAATGGAGAAAATGAAAGTCCTCGCCGAATGGACTTACGTCCCGGCGAAACCCTTCAGGGGATACACCGGCAAGACCCTGAAGGTCAACGTGGGAGACATGACATTCCAGTCAAAGGACGTCTCCGAGGAAATGAAGGAAAAATTCACCGGGGGAAGGGGTTTCGGCCTGAAACTCCTCTGGGATTCCGTCAAGGATACCACCCGGTGGGACGACCCTGAAAACGAGATCGTCATCTCCGGGGGTCCTCTATGCGGAGTCACCCAGTACCCAGGGATGGGGAAGTTTTACGCTGTATTTGTATCCCCGCTGACAAATCAGACCTATGACAGCAACGCGGGTGGACACTTCGGTCCTCTCCTTAAGTTCGCGGGCTTTGACGCCATCGAGGTGCAGGGTAAGGCAGAAAAGGACGTCATCGTCCTGGTCGACGCCGACGAGAAGAAGGTCCAGATCCTTGAGTCTCCCTTCGATGACGTTAATGCTTACACGGTGACCGAGGCCCTTCACGAATACTTCGGAAAGCCGGGGGACATCAACGATCGCCGTTTCGTTTCCGTGGTAACCGCGGGGAAGGGAGCCGAGACCTCCTACTGGGGCTGCCTCAATAGCAGCTTCTGGGACAGCCACCGCAAACTGCCCCGGCTGAAACAGGCTGGCCGCGGGGGCGGTGGGACCATCCTCCGCGATAAAAAGATCGCCGCTCTTGTGGTCAAGACCCACGACCTGAGCGGCACCGCCAACAACCCAGCCGACGTGGGAACCCTCACCAGGCTCGGGGCAAAACTCCACAACGAGATCCTGACCCTCGACGCAGAACAATGCCGAATGCGCACCGTCGGAACAACCCACCTCAACGAGATAATGAACGAATATCACCTGCTCCCCACCATGAACTACAAATTCGGTCAGCACCCCGACGCTGACAAGATCCATTCCGAGGTCTACGGGAAGATGTTCACCCAGGGCATCGCCGACGGCTGCTGGTACGGCTGCACCATGGCCTGCGCAAAGGCCGTCGACGGCTTTACCCTCAAAACGGGACCGTGGAAGGGCAGGAAGATCACCGTCGACGGCCCGGAATACGAGACCGCCGCCGGCATGGGCCCCAACGTGGGTGTCTTTGACCCGGAATGGACCACCGAGGTCAACTTCTACGCCGACCACTACGGACTCGACACCATATCCCTGGGGACGGGCATCGCTTTCGTCTGCGAATGCTATGAACTGGGGCTCATCAACAAGGAGCACACCAACGGCCTTGACCTCCGCTTCGGCAACAAGGCAGACATATTGGAACTGCTCCACCGTCTCGGTGAGGGCAAGGACGAGTTCGCCCTCATGGTGGGCAAGGGTATCCACAGGATGAAGGATCTCTTCGCCGATCACTTCGGCGCCGACCGTGATGTCATGGAAAGGATCGGCATGGAGGGCCAGGGGATCGAGGTCTCCGAGTACGTGCCTAAGGAGTCAATAGCCCAGTGGGGCGGCTACTTCCTGACCCTGAAGGGACCCCAGCACGACGAGGCGTGGCTGATATTCATGGACAGGGTTAACAAGCAGTTGCCGACCTTCGAGGACAAGGCTGAAGCCCTCCACTATTTCCCCAACTTCAGGACGTGGTTCTCCCTGACCGGTGTTTGCAAGCTGCCCTGGAATGATATCGAACCCGCCGACAACGCCACCAGCTACCCTCCCCAGGAGGCCGCGAAAGTACCCGAACATGTCCAGAACTACGTCGAAGTTTTCAACGCCGTGACGGGGAAGAATATTGACAAGGATGAGCTTGTCCTCCAGTCCGAGCGTGTTTACAACTTCCAGAGGGTGTTCCAGCTGAGGCTCGGCAAGGGTACCAGGAAATACCACAATATCCCCGACAGGGCCCTGGGGCCGGTCTGGGCCGACGAGTGGGAGGCAAGGGAAGAGTACTACGACAACGAACTGAAAGCGACAGGCATCGATCCCGCCGGCCTCTCCTCCCAGGATAAGTGCGACCGGCTTCTCAAGAAACGCCGGGAACAATGGGAAGAACTGGTGGATGCCGTTTACAAGCGGCGCGGTTGGGATAAAAACGGTATCCCTACGGTCAAAAAGCTGAAATCACTCGGGATGGACCTGCCGGAGGTCGTAGCGACGGTTGAAAAATACGCCAAGCCGGAGGACCAGTGGTAGTTCCCTTGTCATGATCATCGTCAACGGTGAACCTATGGAATGGGAAGAGGGGATGACCGTCAGGGATATCATTGACGGGAAGAGGTACGTTTTCCCCCTCCTCGCGGTCTGGGTCGACCATGTTCCCGTTCCGAGGGACAGGTTTGACGATGCCACTGTACCCGATGGTTCCAACGTCCAGATCATTCATATGATCAGCGGTGGGTGAAGCGACGAAAAGGGGGCAGGCCGAAAAGCCTGCCCCCTTTTTTCACTCCCGGACGGAACCAGCCGTTACTTCTGGTTCGGGTCGTCTCGCTTTTTTGGCTTCATGGGATTGTTGTTATGGTCCTGTCTGGCCGACCTCGCTTCCCAGTGGAGCCTGTCATTGTCGCCCGTCTCAAGGGCGATGGGGATCTCGGTCCAACCCCAGGGGGTCACCATGATGAACCTCAACTCAACCCCCTGTGAAGACAGTGCCTTGAAATGCTGCACGTACCGGACCACTTCACCGATCACCCAACTGTCGCTGAGCATCCAGACCCGCCGGCAATGGTCCCTGCCGAAGAGAGCGGCGTAATCTATAGCCATGCGCATACCCTCGTCGAAATCGACGGGGCCGAAGCAAAGAGCGACGGCTTCCTCATGTCCCGCGGGTTCACTCGTGGCGGGAAGGATATCGGCAAACTCCTCCACCCATTCGAGCTGGGAGATCAGTGCTTCAGGGTCTCCTTGCTTCCTGTCCCCAAAACCGAACAGGTAATCTTCGGTCGATAGCTCTCCCTCCCCGGAAAGGGCCAAGATCATCCATTCCTGGACCTGGGAAGCGAGCCTTTCCACGTAACGGGGGATATCTCCACCGGCCATGGCCCTAAGGATATCACCGACCGTCCATTCCCCACCGGGATCAAACCCATCCCCCTCGTTGCTTCTTCTGTCAATACTGCCGCCCATGAAACACACCTCCCCCGGGCTCTCAAGTTTTCAGAGCATATCACATTTTGAGTAAACCGGCACGGGCTCATTCAGGTTATCTTTAGCCTATAATAACCCCAAGGCCGTGAATAATGAAGGAAACGGGGTGGGTTCCCATGCTACCTTTCAGGATCGAACCGGAAAGGGCCCAGTTGCTCTTGATCGACCTCCAGGATAAAATGCTGCAGGCCGTTTTTGACCGGGAAAAGACTATCCGGAACGCGGGTATTCTCATCGAGGCCGCCAGGACCATGGGCGTTCCAATAAAGTTCACTGAACACTATCCCAAAGGGCTCGGAAAAACCATCCCGCCGATTATGGAGAAGATCCCCCCCGTTGTCTTGCCCTTCGAGAAGATCCACTTCTCCTGCTGCGATGAGATGGGTTTTGATGAGTACCTTCGAGACGACCGAAGAGACCAGATAATAATATCCGGGGTCGTGAGCCATATCTGTGTGCTCGCTACCGTGATGGACCTGCTGTCACAGGGATATCCCGTGGCCGTTGCCGCCGATGCCTGCTCAAGCCGCGACCCGGATCATCACAGGATGGCTTGCGAGGCCATCACCGCCGCCGGGGCGCTGGTGGCGCCCGTTGAGACTTTGGCTTACCAGTTGATCCGGCGGGCGGGTACGGAACAGTTCAAAACCATGCTTCCTTTTTTCAAGGCCTGATCGGTCGAGGATAATCAAAGTTCGGGGAGGGGAACCAATGCCGATAGACAGGACAAGAGCGATCGAACTGCACAGAAAGGCAAGGGGGAAGATAAAGATCTACCCTACCATCAACATCCATAACGAAGAGGAAATGGCCCTTGCCTATATCCCCGGAAGTGTGCCCCCCGCCCTTGCCATCCAGCAGGACGAGGGCATGAGTTTTGAGTACACCGGGAGGGGCAACCGGATCGCCGTCGTAACCGATGGAAGCGCCGTCCTGGGGTTGGGAAATGTGGGGCCCTACGCGGCCCTTCCGGTCATTGAGGGAAAATGCCTGCTTTTCAAGCTTTTCGGCGATGTGAATGCCTACCCCCTGAGCGTGGGCTCCCAGGACACGGAAGATATCCTTCACTTCTGCGCCCTCCTCGCCCCTACCCTGGGGGGGATCAATATCGAGGATATCTCGAGCCCCAAGGCGTTCACCATCGTCCGTGAACTGAGGAACAGGATAAACATCCCCGTCCTCTGCGATGACCAGCACGGGACGGCGGTCATTGTACTGGCCGGGATCTACAACGCTCTCGAAGTCCAAGGAAGGAAACTCGAGGACATGAGGATCGTGATCAACGGCGCTGGTTCCGCGGGGATCGCCACGGCGGAACTGCTCCTCAAGGCCGGTGCAAAGGATATTGTTGTGCTGAACAGCGCCGGGATCCTGGGCGAGGACAACCCAAGGATGAATCACATCCAGGAAGAACTCGCGGAGATCACGAACCCTGGGAAGATAACCGGTGGGCTCGATAAGGCCATGGAAGGGGCCAACATTTTCGTCGGGCTCTCCAAGGGAGGCGTCCTTCCTCCAGAAAACATCAGGCTCATGTCCGGTGACCCGGTGATCCTGGCCATGGCTCTGCCTGAGCCCGAGATCCTTCCTGAAGAGGCGATCGCAGCGGGGGCCGCCATCGTCGCAACTGGAGGGCCCGGTTACCAGAACGCCATGCCCAACTCCATATCCACGCCGGGGATAATGCGAGGGCTCCTCGACGTACGGGCAACAGTGCTCAACCACACGATGCTCCTGGCAGCGGCCCGGGCGCTGGCCGACGTGGTGGACAGGCGCAGGCTGGGCCCAGGAAAAATAATCCCCGATATTTTCTGCGACGAGACTGCGCCGAGGGTCGCCGAGGCCGTCGGGCAGGCCGCGATAGCCGAGGGCTTCGCTACAAAGGAAGTACCCAAGGGCGAGATCTATAACAATCTATGGCAAAACCTCTACGGGGAACAAATAACGAGATTTTAGGGATCCTGACCCGGGAGGTATAAGAGGCATCGGCCTTCTTGCGGCGGTCACCCTGGAGTTCCAAAAAAAAGGCTGTTGTCCCTTCGTTCTGGCGAGAGTGCTCTTTCTGTAGTCCGGCGCCCATAAAAGCGGAAGGTCTGCCCTACCACCAGCGTCGGGAAAGCAAGAGCAAAGTCCCGATGAGGGTGACCCAGAGGGAGTGACGTTCGCTTTTCCAGAGAACGCCCCAGTCGAAGGGGCCTTTTAGTCTCGCCAGGGAGGGCGCTCTCAAAGGGAAGAACCTCCCGACTAGCTCCGAGTAACGGGCGAATTCGCCGGGGAAACGCTTTTTAAGATAACCCTCCTCGTAGGGTATTACCAGAAGGACATAAAGGGTTATGAAAACAACCAGGAAAATCACGAAGGCCATCGGCTTTCCCGTAAGGGCGCACCACCCCGTCCCGATTAGGGCATTGCCCAGGTAGAGCGGGTTCCTGGCCAAGGCGTAGGGTCCCCATGTGACCAGGGTGGCCGCGCCGACGGTCTCCCCCCGGTATTGCCCGATCGACCCCGCCGCCCAGAACCGGATCCCCTGCCCCAGCGCGACTGATGCCAACCCCGTCGCATGAACGGGCGTACCGGGACGCATGGAAAAAAGGACCAACAGGAAGAACAGGGTCCAAACACCGCCGCGGAACTTGAATGCCAGGGAGCCGGCTCTTCCCACGTTCATTGTGTATCCTCTTCTGCCCCTTCCTCGCCTTGTACCAGCAGATCATCGGTCACTCCCCACCCGAGCAACCTGACCGCGACGATGCCCCCCATCGCGATCGAGAGGTATTCAGTGAAGAAACGCCAGGTGATGGCCACGACACCGGCTATGTTCCACGGGACGAGAAGGCTGAAGATAGCCGCTCCCCCTCCTTCTGCGACTCCGCTGGCTCCCGGGGTAGGCACGAAGTAGAGGATGAAAAGGAAAAGGGCCTGGGCCAGAAAGGCCTCGACGAAACTGACGTTCATCCCGAGGGACCAGATCAGGCAGGGGAGAATGGAGAACATGGCCACCATCTGGAGGCAGGAAAAAAGGAATCCCAGGGCGAATAGGGGCATGCCTGAGGAGAAAAAGACGCGGAAGTTCCGATTATAGTTGTCGATCTCACGGTTGACCCGCCTCACGACCCTGAGAACCTTCACCGGCTTCAGGAACCCCCAACGCTTGAGAAGCAAGGTGATGCCGCCGGCCCACTTCTTGATCAACCTGGGCCTCAGAAGGCTGATCACAACCACGGTCCAGGAGACCAGGACGAAGACCAGGACGTAGGAAAACACGCCCTGTAGGAGCTTTCTCCCCTGTAGTAGTTCCGGCTGGAGCAGGAGAGCAAGGGGTACAAAGAATCCCAACTGGAATAGGGTCATTAATGTGCTTGTGAGGGTGATGGCGACCCCTTTGCCAATGGGGATGCCACTCTTGAAAAGAAAAAAGACCTGGAAAGGGCCACCCCCGCTCTGCATAGGGGTTATGGCGCAGCCGAAATAGCGAAGCCAGTTCAGAAGGATGGCAAGTCTCCCGCTGATCCTCTCCCCAGCGGACTTGACGACGAAATAGAGCTTGAGGGCGTCAAAGGCCCATACCAGGAGCACTAAAAGCAGAGCGCAAGCCAGGCGGGTTTTGTGGGCATGGGCGATCATATCAATGGTAGATCTGTCAAAACTGGAAACAAGCACGATGGTGCTCACACCCAGGGAGAGGGCAAGGAATGCGGCCAGTCCCCTTCTAACAGACAAGCTCACTCATCCCCTGATGGATCATTTCTACCGTGCCCATTCATAAGGACCCCTTCAGGGCCAACCCCGTCTTCCAGGCGAGGATGGCGACCTGGGTCCTGTCCTTAAGTTCCAGTTTTCTCAAAATATGACTGATGTGATTCTTAACGGTCTTTTCCGACAGGACCATCTCCTCGGCGATCTGCTGGTTGCTGTACCCCTGAGAAAGAAGATGGACCACCTCCCTCTCCCTGGCAGTGAGCGCCCGGAGCAAAATCGCCCCCTCGTTGACCTTGCCGAGGATCTCTGGCAGCGCTGAAGAGATCTCCTGGTCGAAGAAAAGATCGCCCTCCCCAACCTTGCGAAGGCCCTTCACCAGTTCGCTGAACCCCGACGAAAAAGAGACGCAACCGTGAATGCCGGCTTCACAAAGGGCGGAGATCCGGTCAGGGCTCCCATCGGAAGAGAGTGCCAGGAAGCGGACCCCCCTACAGGACAGGGACAGTTCTCTCACAAAATGAGGCCAGTCCATCTTGCCCGATCCCAGGTCGAAGACCACCACATCAGGGCGGGCCTCCCTGGCCAGACGAAAGGCCTCAAGGCCATCGTCGGTCGACCCGACCAGCAGTAGGCCCTCTTCGTTGTCAATGGCCTTACCGATGGCTTCACGGACCAGCTTTTGGGGAGCCGTAAGTAGAACCCGTGTCTTTTCCACAAAAACCACCTCCAGGAAAAGGCTTTGGCGGGATAGCCTTGCGAAGGATCGCGAAAAGGCCCCGGTCCCCTCTCAAAGTCGGTGTAAAATGGCCCCAGTGTAAGAAGGTTGCGCAGGAGAGGCCAGTCTTCATTAGAGGGAATTATAACCTATCATCGTTAATGACGCTCGCGATCATTTTATCCCAGCCTGGAGGTACAGCTCGTGGACCGAGAATTTTTTCCGGATATATCACACCGGATCGCCTCCGGGATCGGTAAAGCCGTCTGCACTTTTGGGATGATCGGGCCCGAAGATCATATAACCGTGGGGCTCTCAGGAGGCAAGGACAGTGCCCTCCTTCTTTTGGGTTTGGCCTGGCTTAAAGAGAGAAGCCCCGTCAAGTACTCCCTGCGGGCGATCATGATCGACATAACCGACGGTGAGTGCGACACGGGCCCTATGTCAAGGCTCTGCGGATCCCTTGGCATCCCCTTCGAGGTACTGCCCTGCCGAGTCCTGGAAATAATAAAAGAAAGAAATGAGAAAGCCCCTTGCAGCCTGTGCTCAAAAATGAGGGCGGGTGCCATCTTCGCCAAGGCTGTCGAAAACGGCTCCACCACGGTAGCCTTCGGTCATAACATGGATGACGTGGTGGAGACGGCGTTGCTTAACCTTTTTTACAGCGGGCGGTTCAAGTGCTTCCATCCTAGGTCATGGCGGAGCAGGACAGGTTTATGGCTCATCAGGCCCCTGGTTTTCCTCTCTGAATCGGAGATCGCTGATGAGGTCCGGCGCCTGGGGCTGGAGTTGATCCCACCTTTATGTCCTTTCCCCAGGGACAGTAAACGGGAGCGGATCAAAAACCTTGTCGGAACCCTGGAAGTAGAGATCCCCGATATCCGTTCCCAGGTACTGCATGCCTTGATGTGGTCAGGAGAGAAGAACCACTGGGAGGGCTAGGTCAAGGTGCCAGAACCGTGTTATCGATCAGTCTCGCCCTCCCGACCCTCGCCGCGAGAGCCACAACGACTTTCCGGTCCACCCTTTCGACAGGAGACAGGTCCTCAGCATCGCACACCTCCGCGTATTCCAGTCTGACCATGGGATAAGACCCAACGACCTTCCTCACGACGGCCAGGATGGAACGGCAGTCACGCTCCCCGTCGGCAAAGACGGACCGCACCTCCCCCAAAGCACGGGAAAGAGCTAGGGCCTGCTCCCTTTCGGCCTCTGACAGGTAGGTGTTACGGCTGCTCAGGGCCAGCCCGTCCTCTTCCCGCACGATGGGACACCCGATCACTTCAACTTCCATGTCCAGGTCCCTGACCATACGCCTAATGACCTGGAGTTGTTGGTAATCCTTTTCGCCGAAGTAGGCCCTGTCGGGGCGAAGAATGTTAAAAAGTTTGAGGACGATCGTGCAAACCCCGTCGAAATGTCCGGGGCGGGCGGAGCCACAGAGAAAACCGCTCAGCTTTTTTTCGGACACGATCGTCGAACAGTCGCAGGAAAACACTTCTTTCACTCCGGGTGAAAAGACCAGTTCCACTCCCTCGGAGGCTAGCAGGTCGAGGTCCCTGTCCATATCCCTGGGGTAAGCGTCGAAGTCCTCTGAAGGACCGAACTGAAGAGGGTTCACGAATATGGAGACCACGCAGGTGTCATTCTCCCTCCTCGCTCGCCGGACCAGGGAGAGGTGGCCTTCGTGGAGGAATCCCATCGTGGGGACGAGACCGATGGTGAATCCGGCTTCACTTTTCCTTTTTAAAAATTTCCTAGCTTCGGCCACCCTTGTGGCAATATTGGGCTTCACGAATGACAATCCTCTCAAAGGCCGGCCGAGTCGGCCATGATGGAACGGAATTGGATCCTGGCCTCGTCGGCGTCGCTTTCGTAAGAGGACCTCCCCATCAAGCCGTAGGTAAACCTTTTTCCCTGTTCGACCCCCGGCTGATCGAAGGGGTTCAGGCCCAACGACAACCCCGTAAGGGCAGTCACATATTCAAAAAAGAACACAAGCCCGCCCAGGTGGAAAGCGTCAATGACAGGTACTTCAAGCCAGAGAACAGGACGTCCCTTCCTGGCGAGGGCGGAAGCGGTCGATAGGGCCTCTTGGTAGAGCATGGAGCCCATGGTCTTGCCACCGAGGTAAGAGATCTCCTCCAGGCTTTCCCAGGATGTCCCTGGCAGGACCAGGTCCCTCCTGGAAGCGGGAACAAGGAAGAGGTACAACTTGTCGTCGGGTCCATCGGTGAAAAGCTGCAGCAGCGAGTGTTGGTCCGTAGCGCCCAGGGCCCTGAGAGGAGTGCTGCCCCACCCCCCCTTTCCCAGGCTCTCGGCCCAGAGTTGGCAGAACCACTCCGAGAAAGAAGCCAGATTGTCCGAATAGGGTATGAGGACGAGAATGTTCCTACCCTCCTCGTTGTGGCGTATCGCCGAAGCCGCCAATACCCTTGCCGGGTCTTCGCCTGTCTCCATCTTGCCCGACAGGTTTTTCTTCATCACCGAGGCTCCAAGGAGGAGGGAACCGATATCGATCCCCTGTGCACCGGCCGAGAGAAGCCCCACGGCGGAAAGAACCGAGTACCGGCCTCCCACGGCTTCAGGCACGGAGAGCGACCGGCACCCGGTCTCCTTCGCGAAAGATCGTAGGGCACCTCTTTTCTCGTCAGTCACAACGAGGATGTTCCCGGCAGGATCCTTGACGCCGGACCTTTCGAGCTCGCCAAGGAAAAAGAGGAAATTGGCCATGGTCTCGGCCGTCGAACCTGACTTGCTGGCGACGATAAAACCTGACCGTGATGGGTCGATCATGCCCAGGATGGCGGAGGCTTTTTCAGGGTCGGCGTTGTCGGCTATGTAAAACCTCGGTGCCATCCTCTCCTTTCTTGTCAGTTCGTTGTAGAAAGGGTGACCGATGGCCGAGGAGATCATCCTGTTCCCGAGGGCAGACCCGCCTATCCCGATCTGGACCACCGAATCGAAGCCGCTGAGCCAGGCCACCGAATCAAACAGGCCTTCCGGGAGGCTGTCGGGTAGGTCAAGCCACCCAAAACCATCTTCTTTCGCCCGTGCTCCCTCAAGAAGCCTTTGCAACCCTTTCTCCAACCGCCCTTCCATCTCGCGGAGAGCCTCCACTGCATCGATGCCGGGGAAACCGGCTCCAAAACCCAGGCTAAGCATGTTCTCCCTCAAAGTGATCACCGCCTCGGCAAGTGGGCCTTTTTTCGATAGAGCGGTCTTATTTTAACAGAAAAAAAAGGCTGCCTCCTCGATAGGGGCAGCCCCAAGATGTTCTATTTTGTCTACCGGTCTAACCGCCGAGTTTGGCCAATTCCTCGTCTATCCTGGCCTGGTCAAAACCCACGATATAGACATCACCTATGAGGGCCACGGGTACCCCCATCTGGCCGGTCTTCTTGACCATTTCCATTGCGGCGGCCCTGTCGACGCTGACGTCAATATTCTCAAAATCAACTTTCTTTGATTGAAGGTAATTCTTGAGCCTTACGCACCACGGACAGGTTGGTGTCGAATAAACTTTAACCTTTGTCACTACCTTTCACCCCCAACTTTTTTACCCGAAGGGATTAACTGAATACCCCCAGCAGGTATTTTACACTCGGGCCTCGCTTTGTCAACCTTGACTTTAACACCTTTGAGGGGCCCTTGGAAGAGGACCCACAAAGAGTAAACCCAAAGGTACTATCCTGCGGGAAAATGCCTCTATCTCGGCCAGGCTCTCTCTGGACCGCAAAACGGTAAAATTTTCACTAACAGGAAGAGCATATCAAAAAGAAACATGTTATAGTTAGCAGGGCCACTTTTTCCATTATATTAAGGAGGGGGACAAATGATCCTGGGCGACGTCATGAAGATCCTTGAAGCGGAACCGCTTAGCCGGGCATTAAATCTCGACGTTGACCTTCATACGGCTTTTGCCGCCGATCTCATGAGCGATGTCCTCGCGCTGGCGAGACCGGGCACTCTCATGATCACCGGGTTGACCAATATCCAGATCATGAGGACAGCGAGCGTGGTTGATACGCCGGCTGTCGTGTTCGTCCGGGGGAAAAGGCCGCCCAAGGAGACGATCGATCTTGCGGAAAAGCTCGGCATCCCCTCCATCATTACATCCAAGACAATGTTCGAGGCCTGTGGCCTGCTATTCCAGGCAGGGATCAAGCCCATCCGTTGCGTCGAAAGGTGAACCCCTTGAGCCGACAGGAACCTTACGTCATCCAAAGGGAGGTCAAACCCCTGGATTTTCTTGCTGCTGGGGAGACGGCGTCGGATTTCAAGGAGACCTTGAAATCCCTCGGCATCCCCCCCGAGATTTGCCGGAAAGCCTCCATTGTGACCTATGAAGCGGAGATGAACGCCGTGATCCATGGGGGCGGCGGCATAATAGCCCTGGAATTGGCCGGCGACAGGATCACCATCGTGGCCAGTGACGAAGGTCCGGGCATTGAGAACGTAAGCCTGGCGATGCAGGAAGGATACACCACGGCCCCAGATTCCATCAGGGAATTGGGGTTTGGCGCTGGGATGGGCCTCCCCAATATCAAGAAGTATTCCGACGAACTTGAGATCGAAACCGAATTGGGGAAGGGGACGACCCTCAGGGCCGTCATCCTCTTAGACCCTTCCGGGGAGGAGGTGAGCGACCTTTGCCGCACGGTATAAAGATCTCCGGAGAATCCTGCCGGGGGTGCGTCAATTGCATCAAGGCTTGTCCTACTGAGGCCATGAGGGTGATCCACGGTCAGTTGCACATCATCGACGAACGCTGTATCGCCTGTGGCGAATGCCTCAGGATATGCCGCCACAGGGCCATTTCGCTGGAGGAATCCGAATGGAATTCCATCGCCGCCGATAATCGTTCAATGCCCCTTGTGACCGACCCCGCGCTCTGCACCCAGTTCTCCTGGCCCCCGGACCCCGGTATACTCAAAGATATCCTTATGGATATTGGGTTCGAACCAATCTTCGAAGATGCTGCTCTCGCCTTCGACCTCGCCGCCATGGCCCAGGCCCGTATCCTTGATGAGCACGATTCCCGCGAACTGCCGATGATATCGACCTATTGCCCTTCCGTGGTAAGACTGATACAGATCAGGTTCCCGGAGCTGATACACAACCTTTCGCCCGCCGAAACCCCCCTGGAGACCAGCGTCGACCTTTGGAGGACCCGTCATAACAGGTACGACATCCCCTCCACCCTGGTGGCCCCGTGCCCCGCACGGATCACCATGGCTATAAGGCCCGTTGGGAGGGAGACCAGCTCCATAGACAACGTGGTCTCCACGGCCAGGGTGGCGAAGGAGATACTGTCGAAGAACTGTTCCCCTTCCAGGGAATCGACTATTCCGGGAAGGGATTCCCGTTGGGTACACTGGTCCGTGTCCGGCGGTGAGGCCGGTCATATCAGGATGTTCGAGAAGAGACCCTTGAAGACCCTCGCTGTTTCCGGTTTGAGGAACGTCGTTGGGATCTTGCAGGAAATAGAGCTACGGAGGCTCAAGGGGGTCGATTTTATCGAGGCCAGGATGTGCGATATGGGCTGCATTGGAGGGATAGCCAACGCCGAATCCCCCTTCCTCAGCAGACTCAAAGTAGAGGATTACCCCTTTGCCAGGGAGATCGACAAGGAGGAAATGGCGATCCTGGAGGATCTTTACCAGGCCGGTGTTTGGAAACTGCAGCAGGAGATCCTCCCGATCGAACAGATCCCCCTTGGCAAAGATATGGCGAAGGCCATGGAGAAACTTTCGGAACTCCAGTCGGTCTATGCCGAATTGCCCCACCTCGACTGCGGGACCTGCGGCCGACCGACCTGCAGGGTGATGGCCGAGGATATAGTCCGCGGTGAAGCTTCGCTGGATGATTGCATCTTCAGGCTGAGGAAAAGGATGGGCGACCTTTCGCAGGAACTCAACGAACTTTCTAAAAGATTTGTCCATACCATGACCCCGGAGGGGAAGGAATGAAAATACGGGACATTCTGGGAAATCTGGAGGGGGTCACTACCCACGTGGCCGCCGGCGAAGATGTGGAGATCACCAGGGGGTTTGTAGGGGACCTGCTTAGTTTTGTAATGGGCTCGGCGCCCGAAAAAGCGTTGTGGGTGACCATCCAGAACCATGTAAATGTGGCCGCCGTCGCGCTGCTGAAGGAGGTCCCCCTGGTCCTCCTGGCGTCGGGAAGAGTCCCATCGCTGGAATTGAAGGACCAGTGCCACAAGGAAGGGATCGCCCTGGCCTCTGTAAACATGGACTCCTTTGAGGTCTGTGGAAGGCTTTT
Source organism: Synergistetes bacterium ADurb.Bin155 (assembly GCA_002070395.1). Taxonomy (GTDB): domain Bacteria; phylum Synergistota; class Synergistia; order Synergistales; family Thermovirgaceae; genus 58-81. The sequence continues at coordinate 29,292 of MWDE01000002.1, read as the reverse complement.
CGCCATGGGGGTAAGGAACTGACCCAGCCCATGGATCTCTATCGAATGGATCTGCACATTCATACCGTCCTCTCCCCGTGCGCCGAACTGGATATGGGGGCGCCCGACATTATTTCCCGCTGCCGGGAAGAGGACATCGACCTGATCGCGATAACCGACCACAACTCCGCTCTGAATTGCGAAGCCCTTAACAGGGCCTCGACAGGTTCGGGCGTTGAGGTCATCTGCGGGTTGGAGGTCCAGTCCTCTGAAGATATTCATGTCCTCTGCCTTATGCCTGATCTAGAGAAGGCCCGCGCTTTCGAGGAATGGGTCAGGAAACGACTCCCCCCTTATCGGAACATACCCGACAAATTCGGGGACCAGTTCGTGATCGACGAGGACAACCATGTCATCGATGAATACGAAATTCTCCTGGTGCAGGGCATCGACGCCACCGCCGACGAGATCATCGAGAAGACCCGTTCCTTCGGAGGCCTGAGCATCCTTGCCCATATTGACCGGCCGGCCTACTCCTACGTTGCCGTTCTAGGGATGATCCCGGAAAACCTTGAAGTGGACGCCGTGGAATTATCGGGCCGCCTGACCGGTTCGGAGGCGCTCTTTTGGCTCGAGAAAGCCGGTAAAAGGTCGGTGATCAGGTCTTCCGACGCCCATACCCTGAAGGATATCGGCCAAGAAAGGACCACCATGGCGCTACTGGGGAAACCATCCTTCCATGAACTGTCCCTGGCGCTCAAGGGCGTCGATGGACGAAAGGTGCTCTGGCCCTGGGACCGCAATAGCCCCTGAGTTCCTACGGGAAATGAGGCGGATCGGGCCCTAAGCGCTTTGTTTTCCGAAGTGACTCCTTTTCGAAAATGTTTGCAATTTATCTATAAAGTGATACAATTCACTTGGCTTTATAGTATTTTTGAACCTCAAAATTTCATCCAGGTGGTGGTCTTTGTGGTAAGGGTCCAGACTGCGGATATCGAGGAAAAGGTCAAGGAAATAATTGAACCCTGGAAGGGCAAAAAGGGTAGCCTGATACCCATCCTTCAAAATGTCCAGCATGAGTTCGGTTATCTCCGTGAGGATGTGATGGAGGTCATTTCCAGGGAACTCAGGATCCCGATGGCTGAGGCTTACGGCGTCGCGACCTTCTACGCCCAATTCCACCTTAAGCCCAGGGGGAGGCACGTGATCAGGGTGTGCAGGGGCACGGCCTGCCATGTCAGGGGGAGCCTCAAGATCCTTGACAGAGTCAAGGAGACCCTTAATGTGGGCGAACACGAAACCACCGACGATCTTCGCTTTACCCTCGAGCCTGTCGCCTGTCTTGGAGCCTGTGGCCTCGCACCCGTGGTAATGATAGATGACACGACTTACGGAAGGCTTACTCCAGAAGGGATAAAGCCCATCCTGGACAAGTACGAGTAAGAGCTGCGATGCTTCAGGACCTCTCCCAGTACATACTTGATATCGCAGAGAACTCTCTCAAGGCCGAAGCATCCCGGGTAGAGATCGAGGTCTTTGAAGATACCAGGGGGGACTTGATAACGCTCAAGGTCACGGACAACGGTTACGGCATGGATGATGAACAGGTATCGGCCATTGAAAACCCCTTCTTCACCACCAGGACCGAACGAAGGGTCGGGCTTGGTATTCCCTTCCTGAAGCAGGCCTCGGATACCTGCGGCGGCCGATTCGAAATACGCTCCGTTAAGGGTAGGGGTACCGTTGTTGAAGCCAGCTTCAAAAGAGATTGCATCGATTGCCCTCCTCTCGGGGATATACCCGCCACGGTCATGACGCTCATGGTGGGATGGCCCGAGAGGGATTTTTTGTTCCGGTTCAACTTCGACGATGAGCTTTTCGAGACCGGTACGGAAGAGTTGGTGCAGGTGTTGCAAGACAGGTCACTATTAGTCACTCCGGAGGTCGCTTTGTGGATCTCCCGCTATATCGAACAAGGTATCTACCATCTCCGCACAGGGGGGAATGAAGATTTTGAAGAAAATAACCAGCCTTGAGGACCTTAGGAAGATCAAGGAACAGTCGAAGGACCTCACTTCGGCCCGTTCCGGGGGAAAGATGAGGATCATCGTGGGAATGGGGACCTGCGGTATCGCCGCCGGCGCGAGGGAGGTCATGACTGCCATCCTCCAGGAACTCGAAAAGAGGGGCCTCACGGATGTAGCCGTTGAGACCACCGGGTGCATCGGGATGTGCCAGAAGGAACCGTTGGTGGACGTGATCCGTCCCGGTGAACCTCGAACGACCTATGGTGAAGTCGGGCCTGGAGACGTTCCCAGGATCATTGTTGAACACATCGTCAACGGCAACATTGTCGAGGACAAGGTTGTCGGACAAACTGACTAGGGGGCTTTAAAGATGGCTTTGTATCGCGCCCACGTTCTGGTATGCAGGGGGACTGGTTGCACCGCAAGCGGTTCAGGACCGCTTTATGAAACCTTTAGGAAAGAACTGGCTCGACGGGGGCTCGACAAAGAGGTCATGCTTGTCGAGACGGGTTGCCACGGAATGTGCGAAATGGGACCTATCGTCGTGGTCTACCCGGAAGGGTCCTTCTACTGCCGCGTTAAACCCGAAGATGTCCCGGAACTCGTCGAGGAGCACCTTTACAAGGGCCGCATTCTTCAGAGGCTCCTTTACACGACACCTGACGTAGAAAAGATCAAGATCCCCCATTACAGGGATATTCCATTTTACGGCAAGCAGCGCAGGATAGTGCTGCGAAATTGCGGCTACATAAACCCGGACAACATCGAGGAATACATCGCCAGGGACGGGTACCAGGCTCTGGCCAAGGTCCTTCTCGAACTGCCGGCCGAGGAGACGCTCGATATAGTGAAGAAGTCCGGCCTCAGGGGACGCGGAGGGGCCGGTTTTCCCACGGGCAGAAAGTGGGAGTTCGCCAGGATGGCCCCCGGTGACAAGAAGTACATCGTGTGCAACGCCGACGAGGGCGACCCAGGGGCTTTCATGGACCGATCGGTACTGGAGGGCGACCCCCACAGCGTCGTTGAGGGGATGCTCATCGGCGCCTACATTATTGGCTCCGATGAAGGGTACATCTACTGCCGCGCTGAATACCCCCTGGCCATCAAGCGCCTAAACACCGCCATTGAACAGGCCGAGGAGTTGGGCCTCATCGGCGACAACATCATGGGCACCGATTTCTCCTTCCACCTCCATATAAAAGAAGGCGCCGGGGCCTTCGTCTGCGGCGAGGAAACCGCCCTCATGGCCTCGATAGAGGGCAAGCGGGGCATGCCCAACCCCCGCCCACCCTTCCCGGCCAATTCGGGCCTCTGGGGAAAACCGACGAACATCAACAACGTCGAAACCTGGGCTAATATTCCGCAGATAATCCTGAACGGCGCGGAATGGTTCAGCAGCGTCGGGACGGAGACATCGAAAGGGACGAAGATCTTCGCCCTTACCGGTAAGGTTAACAATACGGGCCTCGTGGAGGCTCCCATGGGTATGACCCTCAGGGAGGTCATCTTCGACATCGGCGGCGGCATCCCGAACAACAAGAAATTCAAAGCCGTCCAGCTGGGCGGCCCCTCGGGAGGCTGCTTGCCCGAATCAATGCTCGACACCCCCGTCGATTACGAATCAATAAACGCTACCGGCGCCATCATGGGTTCCGGTGGCATGGTGGTCACCGACGAGGACACCTGCATCGTGGATTTCGCGAAGTTCTTCCTCACCTTCGTCCAGAACGAATCCTGCGGCAAGTGCCCCTTCTGCAGGATAGGAACGAAGAGGATGCTGGAGATCCTGGAGCGGATCTGCGAAGGCAAGGGAAAATTGGAAGACCTGGATCTGCTGGAAGACCTCGCCCAAAAAGTCAAGGACGGGTCCCTCTGCGCCCTGGGGGGAACGGCTCCCAACCCGGTCCAGACAACTATCAAGTACTTCCGTGATGAGTACATCGCGCACATCGTCGACAAGAAATGCCCGGCCAAGGTCTGCACAGCCCTTATCCACTACACCATCGACCCCGACAAGTGCATCGGGTGCACCCGGTGCGCCCGCGAATGCCCGGTCCAGGCGATAAGCGGTGAGGTAAAGAAACCGCATCTCATTGACCAGGACCTTTGCATCAAGTGCGGACGATGCATGGCCGTATGCCCAGTCAAGGCGATAAGCGTTGAATAAGGAGGATCTTTGGACAATGGATCGTGACGTAAAAGTAATCCTTAACGGGAAAGAGGTTTTCGGGTATCGGGGCCAAAAGATCCTGGAGCTATGCGCCGAGAACGGCATAGAGATACCCACGTTATGCTACGACCCGCATTTGACCCTCCACGGCGGGTGTTCTCTCTGCCTGGTCGAGGTAAAGGGCGCTAAGAATCTGGTCAGGGCCTGCGCCATGCCCATCAACAACGGCATGGAGATCCAGACCATGACCGACCGGGTATTCGGCGCCAGGCAGCTGGCCCTCCAACTTCTCTTCTCAGACCACGTGGGCGACTGCCGCCCGCCGTGCCAACTGGCCTGCCCCGCCAGGGGCGACGTCAAGGGCTACGTCAACTACGCCGCCGAAGGGGAGTTCCGGGCTTCGCTGGAAGCCCTCCACGAGAATATCACCCTTCCGGCCTCCATAGGCCGCATCTGTCCCGCCCCCTGCGAGGAAAAGTGCAGGAGGAACTTTGTCGACGAGGAACCGGTCTCGATCCGTGAGATCAAGCGGTTCATAGGAGATTGGGGCATCAAGACCGGAGACCTGGGCACCATCCCCGAGATAAAGGAGAACGGGAAAAAGGTGGCCATCGTTGGTGGCGGCCCGGGCGGTCTCTCCGCAGCCTACTACCTGAGAAGGATGGGTTACGCCATCACACTTTTCGACAAGGAATCGGCTCTCGGCGGGATGATGAGGTTCGGCATACCCGACTACCGTCTCCCCCAACCGGTCCTCCAGAAAGAGGTCGACTGGATCATCGACCACGGGATCGAAACGAGACTGGGCATGACCCTGGGCAAGGACGTGACCCTCGATGAACTGAGGAAAGATTACGATTCGGTGCTCCTGGCCTTTGGCTGCTGGAAATCCCTGCCGATGAGGGTGCCCGGGGAGGACCTGAAGGGGGTCCTGGGCGGGATCAACTTCCTTTACGAGGTCAACAACGGGAGGAAGGTCGACGTAGGAGACAAGGTCGCCGTCATCGGCGGCGGCAACACCGCCATGGACGCGGCCCGCTGCGCGCTCCGCTCCGGGGCCCACAAGGTCTACGTGGTCTACCGGAGGACCCGCGACGAGATGCCCGCGGAAAAACTGGAGATCGACGAAGCCATGGAGGAGGACGTGGAGTTCATCTTCCTGGCAGCCCCGGTGGCTGTCGAGGGCGATGGCAAAGTGGAGAGGCTGATATGCGAAAAGATGGAACTCGGCGAACCCGATGCCTCGGGCCGAAGACGTCCCGTCCCGACGGGAGAGCAGTTCACCCTTGAAGTGGACTCAGTGATCGCCGCCATTGGACAGGGCGCGGACTTCTCGGCCCTGCCCAAGGAGATGCACGACGGCAGAAGGATCGCCACGGACAAGCACTTCGCAACACCCCTGGAAGGAGTCTTCGCCTGCGGCGACCTCAACACCGGGCCGGACATCGCCGTCGGCGCCATCGCCGAGGGCCACTGGGCAGCCGAATCCATCAACCACTTCCTCATGGAGGGTGTCCCCCACCGGCCCTTCGAGTGCGACGTCGTTCGGGTCGACCTGGGCCCGGAGGATTTCCTGGACCAGGAAAAACAGCCCCAGGAACACCCCGTTCACTGTCCGGGGAACGTCCGCCTCGCCCGCCCCTTCGAGGAGTACAACCTGGGGCTCACGGAGGAACAGGTGCTAAGGGACGGAAGCCGCTGCATGAAGTGCGGATGCCCCGACGTCCATGAATGCAAGCTCAGGCGGTACGGGACGGAGTACGAGGCCGATCCCGAGACCTTCTCCAAGGAAGAATACTCAAGACCCCACAGGACCGTCGAGGCCAACAAGTACTACCTCAGGGACATGGACAAGTGCATCGCGTGCGGCATCTGCGTGAGGACTTGCAGCCAGCAGGCCATCTACAGCGCCATAGATTTCCAGCGCAGGGGCATGGACACCTTGATAGCGCCTGCCATGGACCGGAGCATCGAGGACTCCACCTGCGTCTTCTGCGGTCAGTGCGTGGAACTATGCCCGACGGGAGCCCTAACGGAGAACTCGGTGCACGGCATCAGCCGCCCTTCCAAAACTCGGGTCGTCAAGACCATCTGCCCCTACTGCGGGGTAGGTTGCGAACTGGACATCCACGTGGATGAACTCACGGGCAAGATCTGGAACGTGAAGACCGACTACGACAGCACCACCTCGATGAACGCGGGAAGGTGTTGCGTGAAAGGCCGGTTCGGTTGGAGCTTCGTCCACAGCGATGACAGGCTCAAAAAGCCCCTGATAAAGGAAAAGGGTGCTTTCAGGGAGGCATCGTGGGATGAAGCCCTGGGCCTGGTGGCCGAGAAGTTCACTGGCTTCAGGGATTCCAGCGGCCCCGACTCGGTGGCCTTCTTCTCCTCGGCGCGCTGCACCAACGAGGAGAACTACCTGCTCCAGCGATTCGCGAGGGAGGTGATGGGCACAAACAACATCGACCACTGTGCCCACCTCTGACACTCCGCTACTGTTGCGGGTCTCGGCGAGACCCTCGGAAGCGGAGCAATGACCAACGATTACGAGTCGATCAAGCACGCCGACGTGGCCCTGGTCATCGGGTCCAACACGACGGAGAACCATCCCGTCATCGGCTCATGGCTTAAGGAACAGCAAAAGAAAGGCCGGACAAAGCTGATCGTCTGCGACCCTAGAAGTATTGAGCTCAACGACTATGCCGACATCAAGGTCAGGCACCGTTCGGGCAGCGATGTGGCCCTTCTTAACGGGCTCATGAACATAATCATCGCCGAAGGGTTACACGACAAGGAATTCATCGACAAGAACGTCGAAAAATTCGACGAACTGAAGGCCCTTGTCGCGGAATACACCCCCGCCAAGGTGAGCGCCATCACCGGGGTGCCCGAGGATACCCTGAAAGAGGCGGCCCGACTCTATGCCCGTGGCCCTAACTCGGCGATCTTCTACACCATGGGCATCACCCAGCACCAGTACGGCACCAATAATGTAAAAACCGTGGCCGATCTCGCTCTGCTCTGCGGCATGCTCGGAAGGCCCGGCACGGGCGTCAACCCCTTGCGGGGCCAGAACAACGTCCAGGGCGCCTGCGACATGGGCTGCCTGCCGGCGTCGCTCCCGGGTTACCTCGACATCGCCAAGAACACCGAAAAAGCCGCTGAAAAAGTGAGGCAGATCTGGAAGGCCGAGCTTCCCACCTCCCCCGGCAGGACCATCGTCAAAGTCACCGACGGGCTCGCCAAGGGCGAGGTCAAGGGGCTGTTCATCATGGGAGAGAACCCCATGGTCAGCGATCCCAACACTAACCACGTCAAGGACGCTCTCGAAAAGGCGGAATTTCTCGTCGTCCAGGACATTTTCATGACCGAGACGGCCCAGCTGGCCGACGTGGTACTCCCGGCGGCTTGCTGGGCGGAAAAGGACGGCACCTTCACGAATACCTGCAGGGCCGTGCAAAGGATACGCAAGGCCGTCGAGGCCCCCGGCGACGCTCGCTCAGATTGGGAGATCATCGTTGACCTGGCCAAGGCCTGCGGAGCGGACTGGGACTTCCACTCCCCCGAGGACGTAATGGAGGAGATAAGCAGGTTTGTGCCGCAGTACGGCGGTATCACCTACGACCGCCTGGACCAGGGCCCCCTCATGTGGCCCTGCCCCGACAAGGACCACCCCGGGACACCGAACCTTTACACCACGGGTTTCCCCAGGGGAAAGGCAACCTTCGTGCCCTACGAATGGAACCAGCCCCACGAATGGCCCGATGCCGAGTACCCCTTCCTGGCAACTACGGGAAGAACACTCTACCACTATCACACGGGTTCGATGACAAGGAGGACCCCCTCGGCTGAGTACATTAAGTCGCTCTACGTGGAGGTCAACCCCGAGGATGCGGCCGCGATCGGGTTAAAAGAAGGGGACGACGTGAGGGTGACATCAAGGCGCGGGAGCGTGGTGGGTGAAACACGGATCACCGACAGGGTCTCACCCAGGATGGTGTTCGTACCTTTCCACTTCGGGGAACAACCCGCCAACGTCCTGACGGCCTCGGTCTGGGACGATACTTCGGAGACACCGGCGTATAAAATTAACGCCGTCAAGGTCGAGAAAGCCTGAAATTAGCCCCAGGACTTACGATCAAAAAGGGGCGCGGGAAGTCCCCGCGCCCCTTTTTTCTTTCGGCCTGTTATAGGGCCGGCTATTCTATTCCTCGGCCTCCTGGACCTCGGCCTCGGCGATGATCTTCTTGGCGATATCGTGGGGCACTTCCTCGTAGTGGGAGAGCTCCATGGTGAAGTTCCCGCGGCCGGAAGTCATGGACCTCAGGATTATCGCATACCGGAACATCTCGGCCAGGGGGGCCTGGGCCTTCACGACCTGTAGCCTCCCCCGGCTGTCTATCCCCATGATCTTGCCCCTGCGGCTGTTGAAATCCCCCATGACGTCCCCGAGATAGTCCTCAGGCACCACCACTTCAACGTTCATTATCGGCTCCAGAAGGATGGGTGAGGCCTCGGCCATGCCCTTTTTGAAAGCAAGGGAGGCTGCTATCTTGAAGGCCATTTCCGACGAGTCGACTTCATGGTAGGAACCGAAGAAGAGGCTGGCCTTGAAATCCACCGCGGGGTAGCCGGCGAGGATGCCCTTAAGGAAGGCTTCCCGAAGCCCCTTCTCCACTGCAGGGATGTAGGATTTGGGGACCACCCCGCCGACGATCTTGTCCTCGAACTGGAAGCCCTCTCCGCGGGCGAGGGGGGAGAACTCGATGTGAACATCACCGTATTGCCCCCTGCCTCCGGTCTGCTTCTTGTATTTTCCCTGGGCCTTTGAGGACTTCTTTATGGTCTCACGATAGGGCACCTTGGGCGTCTCGGTGTCGAGCTCGACCCCGTACCGCTCCTTTATCTTTGAGAGCATGACATCCAGGTGCAGGTCGCCCATGCCGGAGAGTATGCTGTCGTTGGTCTCGGGGTTCTTCTCAAAGTGAAGGGTCTGGTCCTCTTCGAGCATCTTGTTCAGGGCGTTGGCCAACTTGTCCTCGTCGGCCCTGCTCCTGGGCTTGACCGCGACGCTGAAAACAGGCTTGGGGAACTGGATGGCCGGGAATTCGTAGTTAACTCCCTTGACGCCGAGGGTGTCTCCCACGACGGTGCTGTGCAGCTTCGGTATGGCCACGATATCCCCCACCACCACCTCTTTCGTATCCGCCGATTCCTTACCGCGCATGATCTTGAAAGCGCTGACCCTCTCATCCTCGCCCCTGGACACGTTATATAGGGGGTTCTCGTTCGAGGCGGAACCCGAAAAGACCCTGATGAAAGAGAGTTTACCAACGTAGGGGTCCACCATGACCTTAAAACAGAAGGCTGAAAATTTTCCAGCCGGGTCGGGCTCCACCATAACTTCATCGTCGCCCCGGAGGGCCACCCTGGGCTGCGCTTCCAGGGGGCTGGGGAACACCTCGGCTATAGCGTCGAGCAGCTGGCCGATCCCCACGTTGGAAGGGCTGGCTCCCGGGATCACCGGGAAGAGCGACCTCTCGCGGATAGAACACCTTAGGGCCGGGATCAGTTCTTCCGTGGAGAGCTGTTCACCCTCCAGGTACCTCATCATCAGGTCGTCATCGGCCTCGACAACCCTTTCGATGAGGGTCTCTCTCGCGGCGGCCGCTTCATCGGCCATCTCTGGAGGCACGTCGATCTCCTGGTACTCCTTACCGCCGTCGCCTTTGTACATGAAAGCTTTCTGCCTCAACACGTCGACGACGCCCTTGAAGGCGGCCTCCTTGCCGACGGGCAGGAAAAGCGGGACCGCCTTGTCCGAGAGGTAGTCCTGGATCTCCTTGAGGGTCCTCTCAAAATCGGCGTTTTCGCGCTCCATCTTGCTTATGAAGAAAGCCATGGGCATCTTCATATCCTCACCGAATTCCCAGGCCATCTCGGTCTGCACTTCGACGCCGTGGACGCCGCTGATAACCACGATGGTGGAATCGACTACCCTCATGGAAGATCTCAGTTCCCCAATGAAATCCGCGTAACCGGGGCAGTCAAGGAGATAGATCAGCTTGTCGGCGTGCTCTATCGTAAGAAGCGAGGAATTGATCGAGATCTGCCTCTTGTGCTCTTCGTTACCAAAATCGCTAACCGTGTTGCCATCCTCCACCCTGCCCATCCTGGTGGTAAGACCCGCATCAAAGGCGATAGCTTCGGCCAGGGCGGTCTTGCCGGAACCGCCATGGCCTGCAAGGGCCACGGTCCGTGTTTTACCAGGGTCACGAGCTGCCATTTAACGATACCTCCCTCAATTTAAAAACTAAATTGACTAACCCTTCCGGCTTCGAGCAGAAAAAAGTATTTTCCAGCGGCTCCATCGCACGCAGAGATAATCTTAAGTGGCCAGGACCGGGTCGTCAATGAGCGCCAGGGGCTCCTTCACTCCCTGAATCCTTTCATCAGGTCAAGCTCCCTGTCGATAGCGGCCGACACATCTCCGACGAGGGCCTGTCCCTTGATCTCCCTCATGACAAGTCCCTGAAGGTATTTTCTTTTCTTTCCCGAGGAGTCCGACCCGGAGAGGACCAGGGCTGTCTCTTCCGGGTGGCCCTGCAGGACTTCCCTGACGGCTTCGGTCAGCAGGTCACCCTTGACTCCCCCCGGTACAATCCCGGCTTTTCTCATCGCTTCTTCGAGCCCCAAACCCTCGCGACCCATGACCTCCAGCACGCCCCGGGCGGCCGTATTGGACAAGGACCCCTCGTCGACTTTCGCGAGAAGGGCCCCCAGGGATCGAGGGGTGAAGGGCAACGCATCCGTCTCGATACCGGTTTCGTTGAGGATCCTGAGGACCTCGGTCTTTACCCAGTTAGCCGCCGATCCCCTGCCCGCGCCATGGGCGACGGTCTCTTCAAGGAACTCGGCCAGGTCGAGTCGTTCCGAGAGGGTTGACGCATCCTCGGAGCTCAGGCCCCATTCGACCTGGAACCGCTCCCTTTTCTCCCAGGGGAGTTCAGGGAGATCCTTTTCGACGGCGCGGATAAAACTGTCATCGATGACCAGGGGGGGGAGGTCCGGCTCGGGAAAGTAACGGTAATCCTGAGCCTCTTCCTTACCCCTGGTACCCCTGGTCGAGCCATTCGAGTCATCCCAGTGGCGCGTCTCCCTGTAGACCTGCCCCCCTGAGAGCAGGACTTCCCTCTGGCGGGAGATCTCATATTCCAGGGCTCTCTCCATGGCCCGGACCGAGTTGACGTTCTTCACCTCGACCCTGCCGCCAACCCTTCCGTCGGAACACTTCTGGGAGACGTTGACATCGACCCTGAGGGATCCCGATTCCATGTCGCCATCGGAGGCGCCCAGATACCTCACAAGCCTCCGCAGGGACAGGACGTACTCCCTGGCCTCCATCGGGGTGGACATGTCCGGTTCGGAGACTATCTCAGCGAGGGGTATCCCTGCCCGATTATAATCAACCCGGGTAATGGATGCACCGGAAAGCCTGCCATCGGGGGTCCCATGGAGCAACTTGCCCGCGTCCTCCTCGAGATGGAGCCGCGTGACGCCCACGGTTTTTTTCAGTCCCCCTAAAAAGATGGGCATGGCGCCTTTTTCGGCCAAGGGCAGCCCAAACTGGCTTACCTGGAAGGCCTTGGGGAGGTCGGGGTAAAAGTAGTGCTTCCTGTCGAACCTGGATACCCTCGGAACAGAACAACCCAGTGCCAGGGCAATTTTCACACCGAGTTGAACCGCCCTGGCGTTGAGCGAGGGAAGTGATCCGGGGAGACCCAGGCAAACGGGACAGACGAAAGAGTTGGGCTCTTGCCCAACATAATCGGTCGGGCAGGGACAGAAGAGCTTCGAATTTGTTGAAAGTTGAACGTGTACCTCCAGGCCTATGACGGTTTCAAAAGTAAGGGCCATCAAAAGCACCCCCCCGTGGCGACAGGGGAACGCCCGAATTTTTTCTCGATCACGGCGGCGTATTTTATAAGCCTTTGATCCTGCCAACGGGGGGCCACTAACTGTACGCTCGTCGGCAAGCCGGACCTTTCCAGTCCGGTGAAGACCGTCATGCCGGGGAGCCCCGCGAGATTCACCGGCAGCGTGAAGAGATCGCTTTTGTACATCCCGACGGGATCATCGTCGAAATTCCCCTTTTTGAAAGGGAAAGAAGAAACGGCTGGCATGAGTATCACGTCGGCGGAAGTGAAGGCACGGTCGAACTCGGCACAGATCTTTTTTCTCACCTTCAGCGCCGTCGTGTAGAAGGCATCGTAATAGCCGGAACTGAGAACGAAGGAACCCGTGAGGATCCTTCTTTTTACCTCGTCACCAAAGCCGGCGCCCCTGGTGAGTAGCAACTGTGAGACGAAGTCCGGCGCGTCCATCCTGAGGCCGTACCTGGCCCCGTCAAACCGGGCTAGGTTTGAACTAGCTTCGGCCGGGGAAATAATATAGTAACAGGGCAACCCAAAGGTCACCGATTCCTCGAGCGAGACATCAGCCATGGCACAACCCGACTCACCCAGCGCCAGGGCCGCGTCCTCAATGGCCTTGGCGAGGGGCTGCTCAAGGACACCTTCCCGGAACTCACGGACGATACCGACCCGCGTCCCCCTGACGGAAGGGTTCAGAGCCCCTTCCGCGAACCGGGGGCGCCCTCTCTCATTGCTGGTGGAGTCCCGGGGATCACGGCCGTAAATAACGTCCATCGTGAGGGCCATATCGGCGACGCTCCTGGAGAAAGGCCCAACCTGGTCGAGGGAGGACGCAAAGGCGACCAGGCCCCAGCGGCTGACGGCGCCATAGGTCGGTTTAAGGCCGTGGACACCACAGAAGGCCGCCGGCTGGCGGATGGATCCGCCCGTATCGCTGCCAAGGGCGATAGGCACGTACCCGGCCGCGACCGATGCGGCACTTCCGCCGGAGCTCCCTCCCGGCACCCTGGAGGGGTCCCGTGGGTTAGACACGGGGCCGAAACGGGAATGCTCGGAGGTACTGCCCATGGCGAACTCGTCCATGTTGGACTTACCCACAATGACCGCTCCCGCTTCCTCCAGCATCTCTACCACGGCGGCATCGTAGGGGGGCTTCCAGTTTCCCAACATCCTGCTTCCGCAAGTGGTCCTGACACCCCGAGTGCATAGGTTGTCTTTCACGACGACCGGCACTCCTGCCAAAGGGCCCGGGTCGCCCCCGGAGGCGACTTGGCGGTCGATGAAGGCGGCTCTCTCAAGGGCCCGGTCCGCCATGACGGTGATAAGGGCGTTCAATCGGGGTTCCTGGGCGGCGATCCTCTCCAGCGAGGCCGACACGACTTCCACAGCCGAACATTTCCGACCGGCGACGGCGGAGGCGATAACGGCGGCATCCATGGGTTCAGATTTCATCGGCGACCCCCGCTCCGCTGATCGGAGGGACGATGAAAAACGGGCCTTCTCTCAAAGACCCGGCCTCGAGAGCCTCGTCACCGTTCTCCCAGCGTACCGGCTCATCTTCCCTAAGGGGGCAGGGCGTACCGTCGAGGTCGAAAAAGGGGTCCATACCCTCGATGTCGCACCTCTCAAGGCCTTGGAAGTGCCCCACCAGCTCCCTGAAGAATTCGACCATGGCTTCGGTTTTTTCTTCCTCTATTTCGATCCCCGATAGGGCCGCTGCCCTTTTTACGATCTTGTCATCGATCTCCATGTCATTCGGCCGTCTCCGGCCCCCGTCCCCTCCTTGCCTCAGCTACCAGGTCGAGAAAGTCCTTTTCAACGATCACCCTGACCCCGAGATTTTCGGCCTTCGCCAGCTTGCCGCCAGGGTTGGACCCTCTCACTACGAAAGAAGTCCTCCCGCTGACCGAGGTAGGTGTCGCCCCCCCCAATTCCTTAACGATCTTCTCCGCTTCCTGCCGGGTCATCGCCTCGAGTTCTCCGGTGAAGACGAAACTCAAACCGCCGAGGGGGCCACCCTTTTCACCGCCGTGAGCCTCGGGGGTGGACATGGTCAGGCCGGCAGCCTTCAACCGTTCAAGGGTCCTTCGGTTTCGGGGGTCACTGAAGAAAGCCGCCACGGTAGAAGCTATGGTCGGGCCGATACCTTCGATGGATGCCAGGACATCTTCACCGGAAGAACTCAACCTTTCGATATTCCCGAAGGCACCCGCCAGTATCTCGGCAACCCTGGGGCCGACGTACTTGATGCCCAGTGCGGACAGCAGGGCTGGAAAGGGCCTTTCCCTCGATAAATCGATGGAAGCGAGGATGGATGAGGCGGCTTTTTCTCCCAGGATCCTGGATGACTTGTCGCCCGTCAGCCTTATCGAGGCCAGGTCGTCCAGGGTCAGAGAGTAGATGTCCGCGAAGTCCTTGACGAGCCCCTCTTCAACCAGCTTCGCCAGCAATTTTTCCCCTAAACCCCCGATATCCATCCCGGTCCTGGAAGCGAAATACCTCAAGCCCTCCAGGACTTGGGCGGGGCAAGACCGATTGACGCACCGCAGGGCCACTTCACCCGGGAGGGAGACCGCCGCCGAGCCGCAGACGGGACATCGGGAGGGCATGCTGAAGGGCCGGGAACCCGCCTCCCTGGATCGGGGTTCGGGTCTGAGGACTTCCGGAATGATCTCACCGGCCTTGCGCACCCACACCATGTCCCCCTCGCGGATGTCCCTTTTGGCCACCTCGTCGGCGTTGTGGAGACTCGCCCTTCGGACGACGGTCCCCGAGAGGCTCACCGGCTCAAGGACGGCGATCGGGGTCAATACCCCGGTCCTGCCCACCGATACCTCTATCTTTATGAGCTTCGTGAGCTTTTCCTCCGGCGGGAACTTGTAGGCTACGGCCCAACGGGGAGCCTTGGCCGTGGCGCCCAGCGCCGGCCACGAGGCGAGATCATCCACCTTGATGACGACGCCGTCGGTGACATAGGGGAGCGAAAACCGGCCGTCACTCCATCGCTCTATATAGTCGAAGACTTCCTCACTGCCACGGCAGAGGCATTCAGTCCCCTGAACGGGAAAACCCTGTCCCCGCAGCCAGGAAAGGCACTGGTACTGGCTTACGATCCCATGATCACCCGGTGATACCACCTGGTAAACGAAAAGGCTGAGTTTCCTTGACGCCGTGACGGCCGGGTCCAGCTGCCTCAAGCTGCCCGCCGCCGCATTGCGGGGATTGGCGAAAAGGGGCAGGCCCTGCTCTTCCCTTTCAGCGTTCAAGGCCACGAAATCTAGACTCTTGATCAGGACCTCGCCCCGGACCTCCAGCACCCCGTCGACCCTTTCCGTCAATTTTTTGGGAACATCGGGGATAGTCAGCAGGTTCCGGGTTATCACTTCCCCGGTGTGCCCGTCCCCCCGGGTCGCGCCGAGGACGAACTCTCCGTTCTTGTAATGAAGAGAGACGGCCAGGCCGTCGATCTTGAGTTCGCAGCAAAGGGCCGGGGTGGTATCCCCTTTCGAGACCTTCCTGATAAAATCCTCCACGCCCTCCCTGTCGAAGGCGTTGTCCAGGCTGAGCATGGGCAATCCGTGGATCACCTTGGCAAGGTCGGCCCTGGGCGCACCGCCCACAGTAACCGTAGGAGAATCAGGCGGGGGTGCCTCACCAAGCCGGGATTCCAGTTCCTTCAGTTCCCGGACAAGGAGGTCGTACTGCGCGTCGGCTATCTCGGGAGAGTCCAGTTCATAGTAGAGGTAATTGTGGTGCTTCAATTCCTCCCTCAGCCGGCCGATCCTTTCCCTTATTTCCTTGTCGTCCAAAGTATCTCCCCCCGCTTCCAACCCTCAAGCCTTGGGCCTCATCGTCGGGAACAGGATCACGTCTCTGATGGAACGGGAATCGGTGAGGAACATGGTGAGCCTGTCGATGCCTATCCCAAGCCCCCCCGTCGGCGGAAGGCCGTATTCCAGGGCGTTGATGTAATCCTCATCGAAAACATGGGCCTCGTCATCGCCGGCTTCCTTCTTTTTTAATTGATCCTGGAAGCGTTCTCTCTGGTCGAGGGGGTCATTTAGTTCGCTGAAAGCGTTGGCCACCTCGGAACCATTGATAAAAAGTTCAAACCGGTTCGTGAAATCGGGATTCTCCGGGTTTTTCTTGGCGAGGGGAGAAACCTCCGTGGGAAGCCCCAGGACGAAGGTGGGCTGGATGAGGTTCCCCTCGACGAACTCCTCGAAGAGTTTCGTCAGAATCACGAACCTGCTTTCGCCCCCCTCGACGTCGACCCCTTTCGCCCTAGCAAATCCACGGGCCTTCTCATCGTCACCCGGGCCGAACCCGCCGATGTCGAAACCCGTCGCCTCCCTCACCAGTTCGGCCATGGTGGCTCGCCTGAAGGGTGGGTGAAAGCTTATGGGCGTGCCCTGGTAGACCACGTCCCTTGAACCGACGGCGTCGGCTGATGCGACGATCAGTTCCTCCGTCAGGTCCATTATGTCCTGGTAATCGGCGTAGGCCCAATAAACCTCCATCGAGGTGAACTCGGGGTTATGCATTGTATCTATCCCCTCGTTGCGGAAGTTCTTGCCTATCTCGTAGACCCGCCCCAGCATGCCTACGATGAGTCTCTTGAGGTAAAGCTCCGTGGCGATCCTCAGGTACATGTTAATACCCAGCGCGTTATGAAAGGTCTGGAAGGGCCGGGCATTGGCCCCACCGGCGAGGGTGGCTAGGATGGGTGTCTCGACTTCCAGGGTCCCATGGTCTTCCAGGACTCTCCTGAAGGTTGAGACGATCCTGGCTCTCTTCCGAAAGGTCTCACGGACCTCGGGGTTGGCGATCAAGTCAACGTACCTCTGGCGGTACCTGATCTCCGTCTCCTTGAGGCCGTGCCATTTCTCGGGGAGCGGGCGGAGGGCCTTGGCCAGGAGGACGCACCGGGTGACGAGGATGGACAATTCACCCCTCTTCGTCCTGAAGGGATACCCCACCACACCCAGCATGTCTCCCGTATCGACCCATTTCTTGAAGAAGGCGTATTCCTCCTCGCCCATGGCGTCCACCTGGAAGTAAAGCTGCATGCTCGAAGTCTCGTCAGCGAGATCAGCGAAAGTGGCCTTGCCGTGCCTCCTGATGATCATGAGGCGGCCGGCGGTCACGATCTCCGTATCGTCCTTCTCGTCCTCGGTCAGGTGGTTGAAGTTTTCACGGACGAAATCGAGGGTGTGTTTTTTTATCCACTTCTCATGGGCAAAGGGATCATATCCCTCGTCATCCCGGAGTCTTAGCAATTTTTCCGTGCGCTGCCTGAGGATCTCATCCTCCTGTACTTCTGTACCTTCAGGAAACCTCTCGTCTGTCACAAAGCTCGCCCCTTTCTGATGATCTACACTCCTCGAAGGCCTCGCTCATCCCTCGCCAGTCAGTTGTCTCGAATAGGGCCTTCCTGAACCGCGAAGCTCCGCTAAACCCTTTAAACATACCCGAGAGTAAACGCTTGAGCAAGACGACGGCCGTCTTTTCCCCTTCTTCCTGGAGCATCCTTTCCCCCAGGGAGGTAATCAGGTCCAACCTGGTATCGAGCTCAGGAGCCAACAACCGCTCGTCCACAGGGAAACCGCAACGATGGAGGGTCGCCGGTATCAGGAAGGGGTCCTTCAGGGCTCCCCTGGCGACGAAAACGGCCGAACATCCTTCACCAAACAATCCCAGGGTGTCGTCGACAGAAAAGATATCACCGCTGGCTGCTATCATGCCGGGGAAGGCCTTGGCGGAGCGGACGACGGCGTCTCTATCCGCCCGGCCCCCGTACTTCTGTGCCGGCGTTCGACCGTGGATACAGACATGGGAAGCACCAGCCTCCAACAACATCCCCGAAAAAGAAAGGGTATCCATCGAGGAGGCGGGGGGTGGCTTCCTGGTCTTCGCCCATACGGGAAGCCCAAGGGGCGTCAAGGCCCTGACCATGGCGGCCGCGGTCTCGGGCCGTTCCAGGAGGCTTGAACCCGCACCTTTTTTTGTCACCTTAGGCATGGGGCAGGCCATGTTGATGCTTATGGCATCAAAGGAGGAGCGACTCAAAGCTCGCCGGGCGCCTTCAAATAGAGTTACCTCGTCCGGCGCGAAGAGCTGGAGTACTAGGGGACCCTCCCCTTCGATCATTCTGAGCATGGAGAAGGTCTTTCGACTTCCATGGGCGAGTCCGGCACAGCTGATCATCTCGGTGTGGGTCAGGCCGGCGCCCATACTTTTGAAAAAGAGCCTGACCGACGGGGTCGTGATACCCGCCAGGGGAGCCAACCAGACAGGGTTTTTCACATCTACCCCGCCCACCCGGGATGGGAAAGATCCGCCATCGAAGGAGATCTCAGATCACTCCTCTATCCCTCTCGTAGACCAGCCTGAGGCCCTCTAGAGTCAGCCATGGTTCGACCGCGCTTATGCTTCGCGATATGGGCGCTATTATATCGGCTTGGCCACCGGTGGCGATGGCCTTGGCCTCTTCCCCCAGTTCATCTCTTATCCTCTCCACCAGGGAATCCACCATCCCCGCGAAGCCGTAAAGGAATCCGGACTGCATGGAATCCCTCGTGTTCCTCCCAATAACGCTTTCGGGCAGGTCAAGGGACACCTTGGGCAACTTCGCCGCTTTCCCGAACAGGGCCTCCATGCTGACCACCAGGCCCGGCGCTATAGCCCCCCCGAGGTACTCGCCGCGGGGCGAAATGGCATCCACCGTAATAGCCGTTCCGAAGTCGACGACCAGGAGGGGGGACCCGAAAAGTTCTATCCCGGCAACGGCGTTGACCAGGCGGTCGGCCCCCACTTCGGAGATGTTCTCGTACAAAACGGGTATGCCGATATCCGAACGGTTGGTGACCTTGAGGCATTCCACCGAGAGGTAGCGCCGGATGCACTCTTCCCAGTGAGCGTCGAGGGGGGGTACCACGCTGCAAAGGGCGGCCCCGGATACTTCTGCCGGCCTAATCCCGGCGATGGACAGCAGGTTGAAAAGGCAGATCGCCAGTTCATCGGAGGTATGCCTCTCGGAGACGAGCCTCCAGCGCTGAACAAGTTTTTCCCCGTCGGTAATCCCGAGGACGGTGTTGGTGTTCCCGATATCGACGACCAGAAGCATGGCATCACCTCCCGAAGAAGTATCGCATGATTTGGCCCCTTTCTAGAGCAAAACCAGGAATAAGGCAATAGGGACCGCGAAAAGGACCGCGTGAAGCCTGCGAAAACCCAGACCGGCGAGGACCAGGTAAGCCGTCAGGGCTACCCCGGAAAGGGAGAGCAGGCCGGAATAGGGGGCTTCCCAGGGCACCAATGAAGCGGTCAGGTCCGCGAACTGCCCCCAGGCGTAATAAAGGCCCTCCCCTGCTTCCGCCAGGATCCAGCCTCCGGGTATACCCGCCAGTGAAGGGACCGCGAGGAAAAAGGACAGCGGTAAAAGGACAGTGAATACCGGGACAGCCAGGAAATTGATGATCATGCCCGCTACCAGCACTGAACCGAAAACCCCCGTCACCATTCCGGCGGTGGCCAACCAAAGCAGGACCGGTGCCGTCACCCGGCTCCCTTTTCCTCTCCCGCTGAAAAGGCAGGAAAGGATAAGCGCCGCCGTCATTGACAGCCTCCACCCCAGGTCCCAGAAGAACCATGGGCGCCAGAAAAGCAGGAACAACCCCGCTGCCGAAACAGCATTCAGCGTCGAGGAAGGTCTCCCAAGCCATCTCCCGATGAAACCGGCCTGAATCATTAGCCCGGCCCGTAAGGCGCTGGCCGAGGCCCCCGCACAAAGGACATAGAGCCACATGATCAGCGACGCCGCCGGTATCCTGAAAGGGCCTGCCGGAATGAGGAGGAAGATGACCAGGACGACCATGCCCGTATGAAGACCCGAGACCGCCAGAAGGTGAGAGGTGCCCCAGGCGGAGTGTCTCTCCGCCAGGTCGGGGTCTCTCCCGCCGAGGAGGGCCGCAAGAAGGTGACCCCTCATCAGCGGAGGCAAGTTCATCAGGATCTTTTCCCTCAAGGACCTCCTGAGGCCCAGGACCCCGGCCCGGCCTTCACCGTCCAACCGGATATCGGGGCGCCTGATCTTGCCGTCGGCGCCCTTGGCCTTCCAGAACCTGGCTTCGTCGAAGTCTCCTTCCTTTGCCGCCTTTTCCAGGGGTTGGACAACCCCGTCAACCTGGACCCGATCACCCTCCAGGAATAATGAGGAAGGCGGCAAGTGCACCACGTACTTTCCTCGCGGGGTTCCGATGAGTATAACCCTTCCCCTCCCCCATGGTCTTTCATAGAGCACCGTCCCCGCGGAAGAAAGGTGAAAAGGCTCAAGATCTCCGCGGTGGACGCGGGGAACGAGTATCACGGCGCCGGCGAGGGTGAAAAGGATCACCAAAAGGAAGACCGCCACGGAACGCGGCGGGATCCCATCGAGGGAACCGGCCAGCACGATGAACATCGCGGCCAAAAGAGCCGCCCCGAGCGAGGCCGGGAGAGGAACCCCCCTTGCGTCAAGGAAGAGAAGAAGGCAGTTGGCCGCGAGCGCCAAGAAGGCCGGCGCCCCGGCCAAGGGGCCTAGGGGGAGACCGTTACCAGGTCCCTGATGGCTGACAATTTCTTTTCCCCTATTCCTTTCACTGAAAGGAGATCCTCCACGCTGGAAAATCTTCCCCGCTCCTCTCTGTGCCTGATGATCTCCCCGGCGAGCTTGGGCCCAATGCCGGGGAGAGATTCCAGGGCGGCGGTGCCGGCCTTGTTAATATCGATGAGGCCGGCGGGGAGGCTCTGGGAACCACCGCCTTGGTAGGCGGGGGGAGGACCCGGGGCATCGCCTTTACGTGGGACATGGACATGGATCCCATCAAAAAGGGGGGACGCCATGTTGAAGGCCTCCGGATCGGCTTCCGCGCTTAGACCCCCGGCCTGCTCGACCGCCTGGTAAACCCTGGTCCCGCCGGGGAGCCTGTAAACGCCCGGCCTCATGACAGCTCCCGTGATATAAATAACCCACCGGTCTTCCAAGGGATCTTTACCGGGTTGACCCGGCTTGGGAGTGTTCCCCGGGGGAGAGGCACCAGTGGCGGAAAGGGGAGCAGGTCCTGCCATCTGGCCCGAGGGTTTACTGTCCCATCGGCCCGAGAATAATGAAACCAGCAACCCCGCCAGGACCAGGCACGCGACCCCTCCTGCCAGAAGGAACAAACCTCTCCTGGTGCTAGGGATCTCCATGGGCTCACATCACCTCCGGAGGTCTTCCTGTCGAGCCGGTTCCAGTTCACCGATCAGGTGCCAATTCCCGGCACCGGTGATCTTCACCTTGACGAAAAAACCCATCATGGCGGGGTCGCCGGGGAAGACGACCACCTTGTCGGAAGGCGTCCTGCCCTGTAAAAGCCCTTCCCCTTTAGGCGCCGGGCCATCGACGAGGACGGTGAAGGTCTTCCCGACCTGGCCCTGGTTTATCTCCCGAGTGATCACAGCCTGGGCAGTGTTGATCTCCTTCAGCCTTCGCCGTTTCTCCGACGCTTCCACCTGGGCTTCCATACGAGCCGCCGGCGTTCCCTCCCGGGGTGAGAAGGCCGCGGTATGGACCAGGTCGAACCGGAATCGTTCAACAGCCTTTACCGACTCATGAAAGTCCTCGAGGGTCTCCCCCGGAAAACCCGCTATGAGGTCGCTGGTAATGGCCACATTGGGGAGGCCTGACCTTATCATAGTGATTATCGCGGCGTACTCTTCGACGGTGTAGCCTCTGTTCATGACCCGCAGTACCCTGTCGCTCCCCGACTGTATGGGGAGGTTGATGGCAGGGCAGATATTTTCATGCTCCGCCATGACCTCCACTACGTCCCGGGTCAGGTCCCTCGGATGGGACGTAGCATACCTTAACCTTTCCACTCCCTTGATCAGGGCCACATCCCTGAGAAGGCTCGAGAAAACATATCCGTTGTGGAAATCCCTACCGTAGGTATTGACGTTCTGGCCGACAAGGGTTACCTCCCTGACCCCGTCAGATACGAGACATTCCACCTCACCCAAGATATCATCGGGCTTTCTTGAGACGAATCGCCCCCTAACGTGGGGCACAATACAATAGGTGCAAAAGTTATCACAGCCATGGGCGATCGTAATGAAGGCTTTCCATGGGTTGGAACGGGCCAGGGGCGCCTCGGGAAGGTCATCGAGGACGGTCGGGTCCTCATCGAGGAGTACCGCGGCCTTGCCGGTAGCCATGACCTCCCCCAGCGCGGCCGGGAGCCTCCCCAGGCTCCGGGGCCCGCATACAAGCCTCACTGAGGGGAAGCGTTTGAGCAAAAGGGGACCCACCCTCTGGGCCATGCATCCCACCACGGCGATGACAGGACCACGCCAGGGGAAGGCCAGCCTTCCAATGTCGCTCCAGACCTTCTGCTCGGCCTTGTCGCGGATGCTGCAGGTGACGAAGAGGACAACTTCGGCATCTTCCTCGGGCGCCTCCACCCAGCCTCGTGACGTCAAGGCCGTTCTGATCCTGTCCGCATCGTAGACATTCATCTGGCACCCGAAAACGTTGATGCAGAAACGATACAAGTCGCGGCCTCCATGTACAATAATATCTATGAGGGAGCTCTTCACCACGAAATGATACCACCTTGGCACTCACGAACGGGAAAGGGGTTCGGATCATGTATCGAGGAAGCTGGGTCGCGACGGTCCTAGTGACACTGTCTCTCGCCTTCAGCATGGCGGCCTCGACGGGGTGGGCCGCGAAAAACGCCGGTCCCCTCCCGGATATTCCTGGATGGGACTCGGGCGACCTTGCAACGGAGGAATATGAAACGCCCACGGAACAGCTCGGCTGCAGGATGGAAAGGCTTTACAGGAGGCAGGCCGATAACCACTCGATCCTCGTTGTCTGGGTGAGAGGACCCGGCACCCTCTGGCAAGGATTTCCCGAGGGGGAGATAAACGCTGACGATGGACCCATCGGTTCGGGGGCCACGTACAACACCCTGGACATAGATGGTCACAGGGCGGTCCTGGAGTGCCACTCTCTTGTGGGGAAAGCCCTTTCGGTCGCTATTGCCCCCGACTTCACCCTTACCTTCGAAACAACCTTCGCGGACGTCGAACTGGATGCCTTCGCCCTGGTGTTCCTGGAACACCTTGGTGATCGAGGAGAAAGATGAGGGCGTGATACCCTAGGATCTTCCGAACCACTTTTTCCCCAGGTCATCCAGGTAGCCCTCGGCTGACAGCGCCTCAAGGGCGGCATTGACCCCCTCCAAGAGCACCCCGTCGATCTTCCTGACGGCGAAGCCCATCGCTTCAGCGGTGATTCGTCCGGAGAAGGCCACCATGAGCCCCTCCCCGAGGGATGGATCATCGGCCAGGTACCTTTCAACGGAGACGCCGTCCATGAACGAGGCGTCGGCTCCCCCCTCCAGGACTCTCCTAAGGGCTTCCCCGGACCTCTGGAACCTGAGGACCTCCAGCCCGCCCATAGATGTCAGGTACTCATCCTGTATCGTTCCCGCCTGCACGGTGACCCTCCTGCCCTTGAGCCCAACGGCATCCCTCGGCCCAGCCTCCCCCTTCCTGGTGACGATGGCATCGTGAGAAAAAAAGTACGGCCTGGAAAATTCGGCCCTTTTCGAACGCTCCGGGGTAACGCTAAGACCGGCGGCGATCATATCGATCTTCCCGGCGGAAAGAGCAGGAAGCAAGGCGTCAAAGGCCATATCGACGAAAACGACTTCCTTGTTCAACCGCGAAGCCACGGTCTTTGCGAGTTCCACGTCAAAACCAGCCAGGTTCCCGGTATCGTCCCGAAAAGCGAAGGGCGGGAATGAAGATTCGGTCCCAATTCGCAAAACACCAACCCGGGCCTCGGAGGCCGCGGCGGGCCAGCAAAGGGACAGTACCAAAACAAGGACCAGCATCACCTTGGAAGCTTTTCTCATCTTATTACCAAACCTCCTGTAAGGATCGATCCCCACCCGAAGAGATGGCCCGAATAGGCCGCCAGGGGAAGGGGCCCCGGCCGGCGAGCCCGCCACGTCGTTTCGTCACACGGCCAAGCCGGCGGATGGGATCCTCTCTGATCCTTTCGTGAGTCAAAAGGCCCGCTTCTAACGGCATGGTCTTGGACCAGAAACCGCTACAACCCTGTCCAGCCCCTTGAAGGGAGACGGGGCAGCGGTTACAGTCGATGGGGGTACCATCAAAAGCCCGGGAGGCCCAGGGGCCTCCCGGGTTATTACTGCCGATCAGGCCTCTTTTAGTCGATGGGTTCGAACATGTCCTTTGGGACACCACAGACCGGGCAGACCCAATCATCGGGAAGGTCTTCGAAGGCGACACCTGGCTCGATCCCTCCATCAGGGTCTCCGACTGCGGGGTCGTACACGTAACCACAGACAGTACACAGGTATTTCTTCATCATTCTTCCCCCTTTGACGGAATCTCTTTGACCGCGGTTCTTCCGATTATAAGAGGGCTTACGGTAAAATACAACGCAGACAGAGAATCGGGAGGTGTAGTTTTGCTTCTGATCACCGGCGGTGCTGGCTACATAGGAAGTCATGTCGTCCTCGGGCTCCTTGACCGGGGACGGGAGGTACTGGTCCTGGACAATCTCAGCCGGGGGCACGAAGATCTGGTCGGCAAGGCCCTCTTCGAGGAGTGCGATCTGAGAGACCTGGCCCAGGTAAGGAAGGTCTTGGGTAAGTACCCTATCGACGGGGTGCTTCACTTCGCTTCCCTCAGCCTGGTGGGGGATTCCATGTCGGACCCTCACTCCTACTATCGTAATAACATAGGGGGGACCATGAACATGATCACCGCCATGCTCGAGGCCGGCGTCGAAAGGATCGTTTTCTCCTCCAGCGCCGCCGTTTACGGGGAACCGAGGGTCATGCCGATCAGGGAAGAAGCCCCCAAGGCTCCCACCAACCCCTATGGCGAGACGAAACTTTTCATCGAATCCATGCTCCGGAGATCCTTCGAAGCCTACGGGATCAAAAGCGTCTCACTAAGGTACTTCAACGCAGCGGGTGCCGACCCCAAGGGGAGGACCGGGGAGGATCACCACCCCGAGACCCACCTGGTGCCACTGGCCCTGGACGCCGTCCTTGGAAAGGTCGAGGCGCTGACCGTCTACGGCAACGACTACCCCACCCACGACGGGACCTGCATCAGGGATTACGTCCACGTGAGCGACCTTGCCGACGCCCATATAGAGGCGCTGGAAGGCCTGGAAAAGGGAAACTTGGGGTGCGAGGCTTTCAACCTGGGGAACGGCAAAGGCTTTTCGGTGCTCGAAATCGTATCGGCGGTACGCTCCGTCACGGGCAGGGGATTCCCCCTTAAGTTCACCTCGAGGAGACCCGGCGACCCGGCCGTCCTCGTGGCGTCCTCCGCCAGGGCCGAAAGGGAGTTGGGGTGGAAGCGCCGATTCACCGACATCGACGAGATCATAGAGACGGCCTGGAGATGGCACCAGAAGAGGTTCAAGGGTGGGCGCCGGCCTTGAATAACTTTCTCTCCAGGGAGGAAGTCAGGCACACGGTCCTTTCCGCGGAGACGTAGAAATCGTCCTCCAGTCTCACGCCGCCCTTGCCTGGGAAATAAATCCCAGGTTCAACGGTAACCACATCCCCCGCGGAGATCACATCGCCCGAGCGGGGCGACAGCGTCGGCGGTTCGTGAAGTTCGAGGCCCAAGCCGTGCCCGAGCCCATGGATAAAGAGGCCGCCGAAACCAGCCCTTTCGATGACTTTCCTGGCGGCCGCATCGATCTCCGAGGCCGGCCTCCCCGGTTCAAGGAGTGCGATGGCTTCGGACTGCGCCTCGGAGAGCAGTTCGTGGGCATCCCGCACCCATTGCGGCGGCTCTCCGGGGGAGAAGGTCCTGGTAATATCGCTTAGGTAACTCCTGTGCCTTGCGCCGAAGTCGACGAGCACGTTCTCGCCAACCTCGATAACCTTCTCTCCAGGTCTCCCGTGGGGCAAGGCGCTCCTCGCCCCCGAAGCGACGATAAAATCCTGCCCGCCCCACCCCCCTTCGGCCCCTTTCAAGCGCATCTCGTACTCCAGCCTGGCCGCGATCATGCTCTCGGTCATGCCGGAAAGGAAGAATGAAAGGGTTTCGTGGAAGGCGTCGGCGGCGATCCGGGCCGCTTCCTCCAAGATCTTCGCCTCTTGGGGGTCCTTCTTCCTCCTGATGGCTGAAAACTCGGCCGTGAGGTCGAGCAGTTCCTTTCCGAGGCCTTTAAGCCCATCGTGAAGATCACAGGTGACCCGCCGCGCCTGGAAGCCCACGCTCCTTACGCCGGGCCTGGACGACAATTCTCTCTCCACGGCTTCCAGGATGGAGCCGGGTCCCTGGTCCACGACGGTGAGATCCGTCTGCTCCGAGGCCTGTTCCAGGTACCTACCGTCGGTGACCAAGAGGGCCTCTCCGTCCAAAAGGAGAAGGGCGGAGCTCGAACCCCGGAAACCGGAGAGGTGGAAGCAGGTTTCCCAGTTGTACCCCTCCCGAACCAGGACCAGGGCGGCATCGACGCCCCTGGGCTTCATAAGCCGCCTCAGGGATGCCAACCTCTCCTCAAAGTGTTCACGGGCGGGCTCTTTCATGGTAGGGATCTCCCTTCGGCCAGGAGACCCCAGAGTTCCTCCTTCGTCTCGACGGGGACGTCCCCCTCGCCCCGGACCATCTCACCTATCACCGAGCAGGCTATCCCTGATCCTTCCAGGGCCCCCAGGGCTTCATTCAGGAACCTTCGGGGGATCACCGCCACGAGGACGCCCGAAGAGATGAGCCTCAGCGGGTCAAAACCGAGACATTCTGAGCAGGACAGGGTAAGCCGGTCAACGGTGACCGCCTCCCTGTCCAGGGAAACTCCAAGGCCACTCAGCCGGGCTACCTCGCCTAGGCCGCCGAGAAATCCCCCCTCGGTGGGATCATGCATGAAGACGGCCCATTTCCTCAGGATCCTTGATTCAGGGAGCACGTCCATCGAGTCCGACCATTGGAGGATTCCGTCGATCTCCCTGTCCGAGAGGCACCGGCGGAGGAGTTCCCTGCGATCGTTGGCAAGGATGCACATCCCCTCTATGCCAACATGCTTGGTCATTACCACTGCATCGCCGGGGGCGATGTCCCGCGCGGAAAGGACCCTCTCAGCCATCCCCATCATGGTCGCGCAGAGCACCGGGTGGTCGTACCGGTCGTTTATTTCCGTGTGCCCCCCTACCACGGCGATCCCGGCTTCCTGGCACGCTTCATGGATCTCCTCAACGAGGGAAGTGATCTCTTTCGGCGTTGACCCCTTGGGGAAGATCAGGGTGGAGATCAAGAAGGCCGGGTCGCCGCCCTTGGAGGCGATGTCGTTGGAATTGACCACAACCAGGAGCCTTCCAGCCCCACGATCGGCCCCTACAATGGGGTCCGAGGCGACCACCAGGTACTTGCCGGCGGGCCACCGGATCACGGCTGCGTCCTCTCCAACGGCGGGCCCGACAAGGACCTCGTCCCTTTTGGCACCGCCGTAGGCCAGGACAGTCTTTTCCAGGATCTCCGGCGCAAGCTTCCCCGACGCGGGCTCCCTGTTCGCCATCGCCTTATCACTCCTATCCTTCGTTCCTGATGCTCATGATACAGCCGCAGTAGCGTTGCCTGTAAAGCCCCAAACGGCGGCTTCTTTCAACGGAAAGTTTGAACCCGCTTTTTTTTCTCCAAACCCTGAACACCCAATCAAGGCAGTGCTCCCAGCAAACCTCGGCGCCGATCCTTTCGATGAGGGCTACATCCTTGTGAGGGCTTATCGTAAGGGTGGTCGACAAGGTACCGATGCCCAGGGAAAGGGCCCGGTTAGCGGCGGCGGTCAGCTGGGCCCGGAAACAGAGCGGGCACCTTTCGCCGCCCTCCGGGGCCAAGAGATGCTCCCTTACCGCCTCCAGCCACCGGAGCGGTTCGTAGGACCCTATTACGCGATCGCTCCCCAGGGTCCGGGAAAGGGTTTCCACGTCTTGCGCCCTTCTTCTGAACTCGGAGTAGGGGTGAATATTGGAGCCGTAAAAGAAACCCGTCACCCTGTGCCCCTCTTCGATCAGCCTTTGCCAGGGTATCGTGGCGTCAGGTGCGCAGCAGACGTGCAGAAGGATATCGCTGCTCAATCGGGGTCGTCGCCTCCATCGGGATCAAGGTCAGGGGGACCAAGGACATTCGAGGCGAAAACCAGGTACCCCGTATGGCCGATCATGGTGTCCTCGGGCCGGATCCTCCTGCTGTTGGTCTTGTAATACCTGAGGAGTATCTCCGAAACCTGGGCGTCGAAGAAAAAGTGATCCTTGAGCCCGTCCAGGGTTTTTTCCACCTGGTTCACCGTGGGGACCAGGATGCCCAGCCTGTTTCCCGGTGCAAGGGTTTCCTTCACCCTGCCGAGGTAATCCCAGGGGTTGGGGACGTCAAGGAAAAGAGCGTCAACTCCGCGCTCGTCGAAGCCTTCGGCGATATCCCTGATCTTGAAATCCACGCGATGGGCGACTCCCCATTTTTCGCAGTTGCGCCGAGCCAGCAACGAGTACTCCTCTTTTTTCTCGTAGGAGACGACCCTTCCAGCGTCGCCGACGAAGTGGGCCAGCACTGAAGTGAAGCCCCCCGAACCGGTGCCGCATTCCACGACCAGCGCCCCCGGGCCGATGTTCAGGGAAACAAGGATGAAACCCGTATCCTTGGGGTAAAGGATCTGGGTCATTCGCCGGACCCTTCGGCTGTACTCCTGGATATTCGGGCGCAAAAGGCAGAAGGGCTTGCCCATGTTGGTATAGGCCCAACTCCCGAAGGGCATCCCTATGATATCGTCATGCAGGAGCTGCCCCAGGCGCGAATCCTGCCTGCCGCCGGGCGTCGCCTTGATGATGAAGCTGTCGCCCTTGGGCGGGGCCCAGATGAAGACCAGGTCGCCGGCCCTGATAAACTCTTCCATATTCTCTCTCCTCGGCATCAGTAAAGCAGCGGGGGCTCTTAATTGCCTCCGTCGCCGAAGTGTATTGTACATCAGGTGCGAAGCGTAAAAAAAGGGAGTGCTCCTTGCACTCCCCCTTAGCATCATAAATCTTAAGGAATCTCTGAAAAAGTCCTCTAGAAACGGACCTTGACCTAGTAAAATATGGTTGTGATAGCCTTGGTTTGTCCA
>MWDE01000001.1 GCA_002070395.1 Synergistetes bacterium ADurb.Bin155 | reverse complement strand
TGTGAGCGTTAAAATGACTGACCGCAACTCATTTTCGATAGATACACTCGGAACATCTCTAAGATCAAATCTTCCGTATTCCTTCCAGTACGGGGTATCTTTGGCCATCTTGGCTATCCATGAGTTCGCCTTTTTGGACAAAGAATACACCTGAGTTGACCATGAAGGGTGGTGGGCTATGCAAACCCACGATATAAGCCGTGGTATTTCTTCTGTGATTAGAAACTCTCTACCGCCTCCGCCTTTTGCGGCAACAATGAACAAAGCTTTCAATTCAGGGAATGCATTTGCTGAAGAAAACGAAACATATTTCTCGAATGGAATCGATAGAATATTGTCAATGCTCTCATCAATCCAATCGGGACCAATGCCAAGTCCTGGGTTTCCTTCTAATACAGCTCGCATTATAATCTTGATACTGGTAATGTCTCTTTCAATTATCCGTTTTGAAATAAATGGAACCAAATCTGTGCATGGAACCCGAGAGCTTGGTGAATACTGTTTATCAAGGATTGGGTATTCAGGGTGACCTACACCTTTTATCGAGGAGAGGAAAGAGTCCACTGCATTTGAGCCATGCCGCTGTGATGATTGTTCAGGTATGCGAGACAATTCTGTTTTTGATTTAGCAGCTTGCTTCGCCTCATCCTTTTTTCCAAACAAAAGTCGGCTGATTTTATTCAGCATTATCGTTTCCCTATCGTATAACGTTCGCAGTCACCGGCGCGCGCCGATCTTGCGCGCGTCCGGTGCACTGCGCTGTTGGGCGTCATAGTTACTCAGTGCCGTCGCCAAATTCGATGTCCGTGATCTTCGCCCTTACAGCGCCCTCTTTCCATTCCGTAGGGACTGACTTCGCTTGGTAGAACTTCCCCCGTTCTAACTGCCAGACGTAGTTAGGCCGAAGTGGCTTGTTATCGCCGCGAAATGAGTACTTTGTGACCAGAACCGGGTTGTACTCTTGCTCCGCGATTACCGCACCAGATGCGTCCTGAAAGTAGACAGTGACCTCAACCTTCCGAAGGCTTCGGTTGCCTTTGTTACGCAGCTTGAACTCGACACCCGGGATGCGCTGTTCGAAGTAGGTGTCGTAGTACCTCGCTTTCAAGTCATATAGTTCGACGTTCGCGACGTACGCTTGCTTTTCCTCAAAGGCTGCTATCTCGCGGCCGACTTCATCTCGACCCTTTTGGGGTCTATCAGGAGGAAACGGAGCTCTTCGGGCTTCATGCGACAGGCCAGGGCCGCGATGCAGCAGGTGACAAAGACGCTCTTACCGGAACCGGTAGTCCCGGCGATCAGCAGGTGGGGCATTTTTTCAAGGCCGATGGTCAAGTGGCGACCGTCCACACCGACCCCTACGGGTATGGCTAGGTCGCAGTCGGCCTCCTGGAAGGAGGGGTGATCCAATACGGTCCTGATATTCACCGGTTTCCTGTCGGGATTGGGAACCTCTATGCCGATAAAGGTCTTCCCCGGTATGGGAGCCTCGATCCTGAGGTTGGGGACGGCCAGGGATACGGCCAGGTCTTTGGCGAGGCTTGACACCCGACTGACCTTGATGCCGGGCGCGAGCTGGATCCGGTACTGGATGACCGTGGGCCCGACGACGGTCTCGGCCAGTTCGGCCGTGATGCCGAATTCATCCAGGGTTTCGATGATGTTTTCTCCCTGTTCTGAAAGCAACCTCTTGTCCAGGCTGAAGGAAAAATCATCGGGCGGGCCAAAGATGTCCAAGGGGACAGGGAAAACAAGTCCCTGCCCGGGGAAAGTCTCGGGGAAAGCCCCAGCCTGGTCGGGAGCATTTTCTTCCACTATCGAATCGGGGATATCGATCTGACCCCGGGATGCCGTGGGGCTGATCCCCGGTTTTTTCGCGTTGGCCCTCGGGTCGATGCGGCTTACGCCTTTTCTCGGTTCTGCCGATGGAGAAACGGATTTTTCCGGCCTCTCTCTCGGCGAGGGCGAGAGGATGTTACCGAAAGCCCTGAGAACACGGGAAAGGAAAGAGGCCGCCTTTATCATACTCTTCTTGTTGATGATCCCGTAAAGGGTCAGGGCTGCAGCGATACCGCCGAAACCGGCCAGGACGGCCCCGAGAGGTCCGATGTGCCTGAGAAGTATACCGGCCAGGAAGGACCCCACAAGGCCTGGCCTCAAAAGCGCGACCGCCGGTTCGATGCCGCTCAGGGCTGAAAGGCCAAGGAAGAGGGCACAGCATAGGTAAAGTATCGATGAAGCCAGGCTTTGCTTCAGGGGAAAGGGAATGGGGTACCCCAGGACCCGGGAGGCACCAAGATAAGCGCCAAAGACCAGGGGAACGATAATGCCTCCGCCGAAGGCCTCCAGGGTCCAGGAATGGATCACCTCGCCGAATTCCCCGGTCCTGAAGAGGAAAAGAGTGGCCAGAAGGTACAGATCTACCAGCAGGAAGGCGAAAACGGCCATGGTGACCCCGGGCCGCTTCCGGCCTCCCTTCATGTCTTCCTTCCTGCCCGGGCTTTTCGAGCCGGTCTTATCCCGGGCTTTGGGTTTCCTCCTGGTGACCTTCATATCAAGCCTCGCTGCCTCCCACTACCAGCCTTCTGATCCTTATCGTCGGTTGTCCGTCGGTTACCGGGACATGCTGGCCCGATTTTCCGCATACCCCCGATTCATAATGAAGATCATCCCCCACTGCGTCGATATCCCGTAATACCTCCGGGCCGTTGCCTGTCAGGATCGCGTTTCTGACAGGGTATGATCGTTTACCCTTCTCGATAAGGTAGCCTTCGGTGACGTGGAACACGAAATCCCCCGATGTGGGGTTGACCTCACCGCCCCCCATCTTCAACACGAGGAGCCCTTTTTCCACGCCGGCAAGGATCTCATCGGCAGACTCCTCGCCTTTCATTATAAAGGTATTGGACATTCTTGGGATCGGTGGGTGCCTGTAGGACGTTCTCCTCCCATTACCAGTGACCGGGAAGGACCCTTCTTTTGAAGTGAGCAGATCGGTAAGGAAGGAGACCAGGACGCCTTCCTTTATAAGAGCGGTCCTCCTTGAAGGGGTACCTTCATCGTCAAAGGGGTAACTCCCGTAAAGCCCGAAAAGGGTCGGGTCATCGACCAGGGTGACCAGGGATGACGCGATCCTTTTCCCCAGGGAATCTCTGAAGGAAGAATGATCCTTCAGAACGATATCGGCCTCAAGGCTGTGGCCGCAGGCCTCATGGACCATGGTTCCTCCCGCTTTGCCGGCCAAAACAACTGGCATTGCCGACGCGGGACAGGGTTTCGCCTGTGAGAGCAGCAAAGCCCTACGGAAGGCTTCACGGGCTACATCTTCAAGATCTACGGTTTTTAGGAATTCATCCTGGGGTAGGCTGAAAGCCTTTGCAGCCCTTCCCGAGAAGAGAGAGCCATCAGCCTCTACTACGATATTCACCGAGAATCGAGTGGAAAAGTCCGATCTCCGGCACAGGGGGTTCGCACTCCCTGCAATAGCCACTTCCCCAACGCTGCTGCTCCAGGCGAAAGTGGCCTGCTTGATCGTGGATGATAATTTCCGTACCACCCGATCCAGGTTCTGGATCCTGTCAAAGGGCGCTTCTTCATTCATCACCGGAAGGTGCAAAAGGGGTCTTTCCCCCTTCGGGAGCGGTTTCCCCCCGGAAAGCCGGGCGCGCCTTTTCCCTTCGGCCAGCGATAGAGCGACCGAGGACAGGTCTGTCCCCGATGAGTGCGTGAAGTAAGTCCTGTCACCTACTACCAACCTGATCCCGGAACCTTCCGTGATCGTAGAGGAGACCTCCTCGAACTTTCCGTCGTCCATCAGGCAGAACCTGGCGAGGCCCCTCTGGATGAAGGCTTCCCCGAAGGAGGTCCCGGGTATCGTTAGAGCATCGACAACATCGAACAATTTATCCATCAAACAAAGGAGCCTCCTCCCGGCTCTTGACGGCTCATCTTTGAGACGACTCGAAAGCTTTCCTCGAACGCTTGATCGCCTCGGAGTGCTCGGAAAAGGTTTTGCTGAAAAGGTGACTCCCGTCGGGCATGGCAACATAAAAGAGGTAAGGTTCTTCCCCGGGTTCAAGGGAAGCCAGCCAGGACCCCTCGGAGGGAATGCAGATCGGGGCCGGGGGGAGTCCGGCGTATAGATAGGTATTGTAAGGAGAGTCAATCTCGAGGTCCCGGAAAAGGACCCTTTTCAGTTCCACTCCCCTCAAGGACCAAGCATAAACGACGGTGGCGTCTATCTGGAGTTTCATGCCCGCCGCCGACCGGTTCCGTATCACTCCTGCTATCAGGGGTCTTTCACACCGCTGCTTCGCCTCCCTTTCGACAAGGGAGGCTACGATGGCCTTTTTCAGGAGGAGCGCTCCCCCATCCCCTGGGTCGGAGACCAGTTTCCCGATCCTCTGCATCCAGAGCGCCGACGCGACCATGACCAGCTCGTCCATATTGCCCTCGAAGGGGGTCACGCTGTAGGTCTCGGGTAGAAGAAAAGCGATCCTTGACCGTGGTTCCCGAGGCAGTGAGGGCCGGAGTTTCTTTGGGAAAAGTTCGTCCTTCCCGAGTGCGCCTTGGAAGGCTTCTCCAAGCCTGGCGATGAGGGTTTCAAAGGTCTCCCCCGGGAAAAGAGTGATCCCCGACACCTCCGGTTCCGCCAGGGCCATCTGCCGGGCGATCTCCCAGGGGGATCCCCTACGGATCCGGTACAGCCCGGGCCTAATTCTCCGGTCTATACCAACCTTCGCGAACCATCGGGACAGTTCAGCCGGCCGGTCCGTCAGGCCTGTCGAGGCAAAAACACGGGCGACCTCCACGGCATTCATACCGGGGCTGACAAGGATCTCCAGGGGTTCCCCGCCGCCCATCGGGATGGCAATGACCAGTTGCTGGGGCAGGTATTGGGCTAGAGCCCCGAAAAAGGTCAGCGAGATCACCAGGAAGACAAAGTAGAGAACCTTGCCGGGCAAGGAACTCTTCATTTTCAACGGGGGAGCTTCGAAGAAACGATGGCGAGGACTTTTTGGACCTCCGTTTCCAGCTCTTTGAGTTCGGCCTCGACGCGGCGAAGGCTGTCCTGGACAAAAGCAGAGTCCTCGATGGAGGCCAGGTTGATCTTCGCGTTCATTGCCGCGCCTCTGGCGGCGGCATCAGCCAGCAGTGCCGAAACGCCCGCGTCAGTGATGGCGTTCGGGTTGCCCTTATCTGCCACGACGAGGCTGTTGGCGACCAGCTCCCTGGCAAGTTCGAGCGTCCGCAGCGGAACAAGGGTGGACTGCTTCAGCGCTTCCTGCATCGAGTTCTTTCGCCTGGTTTTTTCCTGGTCATTGTCCTTCGGCAGGGAGAGAGCCTTCATGAATAGGTCGTAGGCCTCGCTGTCCTTCATTGCCAATTCAAGGAACTCCCCTGATAGGGCTTTCCCTTTTTCCTCGGCCAGGGTCATCTCTTTCCAGGCATCTTCGAAGCGGGGGCGCCCAATGGTCAGGCTGGCCACCATCTGGGTCAGGCGCGCGGCGATCGAGGCGCACAGGGCGGAAGCGGATCCACCCCCTGGGGTAGCACTTGAGGAACCGAGTTCCTCGAGAAAATCCTCGATGGAAAGGGATGCTATATCCTTCATCGGCAAAACCTCCAGTCGTCCAGTCTTTGGGCTGCGCACTCCCCTCTCTTGTAGACGGAGAGGACCGGGGATACCCCGCTATTATAGGCCATTATGGCAGGAGTTTCGCCGTCCAGCACAACAAAGTCAGCCATCTTGTTCTTTTCGAGACTACCACAGAAATGATCGGATTCGATGGCCTTGGCGGCATTGAGCGTACAACCGGCCAGGGCTTCCTCTACCGTCATACCCATGTTCATGACAGCCAGGCTGAAGACGAAGGGCATTGACTGGGTAAAGGATGAGCCTGGATTGCAATCTGTGGCAAGAGCTACCGTCAGGCCGAGTTCAAGCATCTTCCTGGCATCGGCATAGGGTTTCCGAAGGCTGAAGGCCGTAGCCGGGAGCAGGACGGCGATCACTCCCTCCGAAGCCATTTTGGCAAGGTTTTCTCCCCTGGCGGCGAGTAGATGCTCCGCCGAAACGGCACCGAGTTCCGCCGCCAGCGCGGCGCCGCCCGTGTCCACCACTTCGTCGGCGTGGATCTTCAGCTTCATGCCGTGCTTCCTAGCGGCTTCCAGGATCCTCCTGCTCTGGGGCACGGTAAAGACCCCTTCTTCGCAGAAAACGTCGCAAAAAGGAGGATCGCACTCGGCGCTCACGGCCGGTATCATCTCCCTGACAAGGAGGTCGACGTAACCCTCGGGGTCGCCGCTGAACTCCGAGGGTATGGCATGGGCGCCCATGAAGGTAGGGATCACCGTGGTGGGTATCTCTCTTCCCGCCCTTTCGATGAGCCTGAGCATCCTGGTTTCAGAGGCCGTGTCCAGCCCGTAACCGCTCTTTATCTCCACGGTGGTGGTTCCATGGGAGAGGGCGGTAAGGGCGTTTTTCTTCGTTCTCTCCAGGATCTTCTCATCGCTCGCGGCTCTCAGGGATCGAACGGACGAAAGGATACCGCCCCCCGAAGCGAGTATCTCCATGTAGGACACCCCGGAGAGGCGCAGGGCAAATTCCTGCTCCCTCAGTTCGGAAAAACACATGTGCGTATGGGGATCCACGAACCCCGGAACGACGCATCTTCCCCCGAAGTTGACTTCCTGCTCGACCATGGCTGGTTCGAGGTCGCGCAGGACCTCCTCCTCGGGGCCGACCTTCTCAATAAAACCGTTCCTGGCCAGGATCGCCCCTTTTTCCCAGGACATTACCCTGTTCCCGGTCGCAAGGGGGGTATAGATCCGGGCCCCGCGGAAAAGTTTCATCGTCATGATCTGTCACCGGCCATCTCGAGGAGTCTGAGCTCGATTATCTGCTCGGGCTCGAAATCGGCCACCTGTAGGTAACGGGCGGCGCTCTGGTAGATCGCCGAGGCCGGTACCATACCGTAGATTTCGGTCTCGACGACGGGGACGCCCCACCTTGAAGCCTCCATACGGACCAGTTCGAGAACCCTGTAGAGGGGGTCCTTTTCATGGTCCACGATGTTCACGCTGACCTGTACCATTCCCTTGTCCTCCAGGGCGAGGCCGATGGCCTTGACGTGGGCCAGCCCCCCCCCGGAGAACCTGATGGACTTGGCGATCTCCTTGGCGACCTCGATCCGGGTGGTACCCAGGTTGACGTTGAAGGCCACCAAAAACTTCCTGGCCCCCACCACCGTCGCCCCCGCCGTAGGATGCAACCGGGCCTGCCCGACGTCGGGGAGTCTTTCGGGTTCATTTATGGCCTTTTTCAAACCTTCGTACTGACCTTTCCGGACATTCTCCAGGTTCTTCCTTTCCGGCCTCGTGGCGGCCTCCTCGTAGAAGTAGACCGGGACCTCGTACTTTTCGTTCAGCCGTTTTCCGAATTCTCTGGCGATGTCGACGCATTCCTCCATGGTCACGCCCCTCAACGGGGTAAAGGGGACCACGTCAAGGGCACCGACCCGTGGATGCGCACCGGTATGGGCGTTCATATCGATGAGCGAAAAGGCGACCCCCGCCGACGTCATGAGAGCATCCATTATTGCTTCGGGGTCACCGGCAAGGCTGACCACGAGCCTGTTGTGGTTCTCGTCGGCCCGGTGATCCAGCAAGCTGAACCCCTTCCCGTTGCGGAAGGGTTCCACGATCTTGTCGATAACTTCCTTTCTTCTTCCTTCGCTGAAGTTTGGGACGCACTCCACTATTCTCATGTTCCGCCTCCATCATTCATCGGTGCCCCGCCAAGGGAGGGCTCCGGTCATTTTTTCACCCGGAGGTCATTCCAGTTCCCCCGTGACCTCCTCCACGGCCTTGAGGATACTGCGGTCCTTCATCCTGTTGATGATCGTGTCTATCAGGGGATAGAGAATGCCATCCTTTTCAAGGTAGGGCACTTCCTCCCGGAGTTTCTCGTAGGCTGCCCTTGTGCCGACACCGGGAAAAAGGGGTTTCGAGAAGTCCAGTCCCTGGGCGGCGAGAAGAATTTCAATGGCGAGGACTCTCCTGACATTGTCAAGGATCTCCAGGCCCTTCCTGGCAGAATACATTCCCATCGAGACGTGGTCCTCTTGGTTCGCCGAGGTCGGTATCGAGTCCACCGAAGAGGGGTGGGCTAAAACCTTGTTCTCCGACACAAGAGCCGCAGCGACATACTGGGGGATCATGAAGCCGCTGTTGATGCCGCTATGTTCCACCAGGAAGGGGGGGAGCCCTGAAAGCTTTCCGTCCACAAGCCTGGCTGCCCTTCTCTCGGCGATGTCCCCGATCTCGGCCATGGCGATACCGAAAAAGTCCATCGCGAGGGCCACGGGCTGGCCGTGGAAGTTTCCGCCGCTGATGGCCTCACCCTCGGAAGGGAAGATCAAGGGGTTGTCCGTGACGGAATTGATCTCAATTTGGATAACGTCCTGGACGTACTGGAGAGCATCTCGGCTCGCCCCGTGGACCTGGGGAATACAGCGAAGGGAGTAGGCGTCTTGGACCCTTTCGTTTCCGTATTTTTCCATGATCTCGCTATTCTTCGTAAGGGCTCTTACGTTCCTGGCCACCATGATCTGCCCCTGGTGTGGTCTCAGGTCATGGGTCCTGGGATCGAAGGCAAAGGGAACACCATGGAGGGCCTCCAGGGACATGGCCCCGGATATGTCCGCCATCTTTACAAGGGCGAGGGCTTCCCACAACGCTATGGAGGCGACACCGGTCATGCCTGCCGTGCCGTTGTTCATGGCGAGGCCTTCTTTGGGCCCCAGAACGATCGGCTCCAGACCGGCGGCTCTGAGGGCCTCGGAGGTATCCATCCTCTTGCCCCGGTAAAAGACCTCACCCAGGCCAAGAAGCGCTATGCCTAGATGGGACAGCGGGCACAGGTCGCCGCTGGCACCGACGGAGCCCTTGCAGGGTATAACAGGGTGTATGCCGATGTTAAGGAAATCGACAAGCCTGGAAAGGGTCTGGAGGCTGATACCGGAAAAACCCCTTATCAGGGAGTTAACTCTGAGCAGTATAATAGCCCTGACGATCTCTTCAGGGAAGGGGTCTCCCACCCCGGAGGCATGGCTTGTCATGAGGTTCGCCTGCAGTTGCTCGCTCTGTTCCGGTGGAATGAACTGGCTGGAAAGGTCTCCGAAGCCGGTAGTAACGCCGTAGATGACCCTGCTCTCCTTGGCCCAGGTACGGACCATACCGGATCCTCTCTCGACAAAGGCCACCGCGGAGCGGTCAAGGGCAACTTTTCTTCCCTCCCGGGCCACGCTTATGATATCTTCAAGCTTCAAGGAGTGGCCGTTCAGCTCTATAACCGAAGACCCCATAAAGGATCACCCCCATAATTTGTTCAAAACCCTTCTGCGAACAGAGTATATCGTAAATCACGACTTGACAATACCCGTAGAGGTATTACAGCGAGGGCATGCCCCGTTATCGGTAAAATGAGTTTTCACCCTCCCGGAGCGGTCCCTTTCAATGAGAAGTGTTCCACAGGCGGGGCAGAAAGTATTCTCCCTGCGTGGCAGGTTCCCGGCGTAAACATGGTCGAGAGCCCTCGAGGCGATCTCCTCCCGCGCCTCGATGTCGGATAGGGCTGTAGGAGGCCGGTCCCAGTGGTAAGCAGGGAAGTACCTCGATATATGAAGGGGTATCCTCTTTGAAACGCCGGCGATCCAAAGTACCATTTTTTCGAACTCTTCCAGGGAATCGTTGACACCTGGCACGACGAGGTGGGTTATCTCCATGTGGACCGATCTTTCGACGGCTATCCTTATCGTGCGCAGCACCGGGTCAAGAGTGCCGCCGACCCTGGCGTAGGAACGGTCGGAAAAACCCTTTAGGTCCACGTTCATAGCGTCGACCTGGGGGATGAGGTCCTCCAACGGTTTTTTGGAGATATAGCCGTTGGTGACGAGGACTACCCCTTTGCCCGCCTTTTTCAGGACTTGGGAGGCATCTTGGACGAACTCGTACCATACGGTGGGCTCATTGTAAGTGAAGGCCACCGATGGGGTGCCCCTCTCCCTGGAGAGGCGGAGCACCTCCTCCGGTGTGATCTCGGAAAGACCGGCGACCGTTTCGAAACGGGAGAGGTGGTAGTTCTGGCAGTAAGGACAGAAAAGGTTACAGCCCACCGTCCCCAGGGAGAGGATCCTGCTGCCGGGCTTCCAGTGGAATAGTGGCTTTTTCTCGATAGGGTCTACGGCCACACAGGCCAAACCATAATTCAGGGAAAAAAGGTTTCCAGCGACATTCTTCCTGACGCCGCAGGCGCCAACGTCACCGGGCCGGATAAGACATTCCCTGGGACAGAGAAGACAACGGACTTCTTCACCCGCAGCCATCCAGAAAAGAGCGGGGCTTTCCATGGTTAATCGTCCCTCTCCAGGTCGACCTCTGAAAACCGGCTCACCTTGAACCGGTATATGACAATCTTCTCCCCCGGTCCAATCCCCGCTTTCCTCATGGCGATGGAGATCTGTTGCTCCACGGTATCCACGCCTTCCAGGTCGGGCAGGAGAACCCCTTTTCTCCCTCCCCTTTCGACGATCACCCCGTAAAGGAAGGGGTCAAGTTCGGAAAGGTCTTCGATCGGGGCAGGTTCATCGAGGATATCCACCGAAACGAGGCATTCTGCAGTCTCGCCGGGCTCAAGGGGAGGGAATCTTGGGTCTTCCGAGGCGGCGGCCCGGGCGTTGGCCACGATCTCTTCCCAAAGGTTCTCCCGAACGGGCCGGATGGTCCCAATACACCCCCTCAACTCTCCCTGGGGACCCTTTTTTATTGATACGAAGCAACCCCGCCTTACGGTCATTTCCGGCATCGCGCAGTATTGGCCCCTTTCGATATAAAGAAAGGGGTCCAGCCGGGAGGCCGTCAGGCAAACCGCTCTTCTCGCCAGGAGGACGTAGGGGTGAGGGCTAGGCCTTTCACCTTCTGGGTGTCCCATCAGGAAACCTCCTCCGAACACTCCAGTAGCGCGGAGGCGTAGCCGACGCCGAAAGGTGCCTCGTAGGACAGGAACCTGATCTTTTCGCCCATGGAAAGCCCGATAAGCGCAAGCACCGACCGCAGTCCGCACTCGCCGGCGTTCTGAATGACCGTTCCCGGGAGGTTGAAAATAGGGTCCGGCGACGACGCCCGGAGAGCTTCCACGATCGACCGGTCGAGTACCTGTCCATCAGGATGAAAACCTGAAGGGGCACTCTTGGTCAGCCTGTGGGAGAGGTCCCCGCTGGCGAGAAGCCCCCACTTTTTTTCTGAAGGATACCCCCTGAGGAGCCTCCCCAGTTCGAAGGCCTGCCTGAAGCCTATCGTCACGGGGTTGACAAGGACCATGGAAGGGACCACCCCCAGGAGCGGGAGTAAGAGGTGGAGCGACACAACGGCGGCGTAATCCAGATCATGCACACCGGGCCTGTAGTACTTGGTGGGGAAGTGAGGGTGAAGGTATGAAAAAAGCCTGTCGCCCTCCTCCCCCGCCCCCCGGAAGGATAGGGATACCGACCGGGCGCCGAATTCGCCCAGGTCTCCAATGAACCTGTCGGCGTTCACAAAGGTAAGTATTCTTTCAGAAGCGGCATGAGGGTCGAGGACCAGCAGGAGATCGGGTGCGAATCTTTTCAGGCTTTCACCCAGGGAAATCAAAGCCTCAAGAGTTTTTCCGGTCTGGGCTCCGGACCTTGCCGCCACTTCCGGAATGAGGATCGGTGCATGGGGCAGAAGGAAGCCCATCGTCCACAAGGCCATCCCTCCTAAAAGTTTTGCAAAAGGCTCTTTTCATGTATTATGACAGCAGGAGCCGGTTTTTTCCATCATGGCACCGCACTTTCAGGGAGTACCCCCCGTCGAAGAGAAATATCGGGGCTGTCCCGGGGGAGACAGGAGGGTCTGGTGAGAAGGGTCGGTCAACAGGAGGGAACTTCCTCCATAATGGAAATGATCTCCGAGATCGAGGAAATGGTCGATAGTTTAGGTTACCCGCCACGGGCACCCGGGGGGGAAGGGATCCCGAAAAGACCGGTATCCTGGGCAGTGGCTAATGTCCTATCGCTTCCCCTATCCCAAGCCGCCCGGATCCTTCTGATATCATCCCTCCTGGGAAGCGACGGACGTGACGTTGATTGCCGCTTCAACGAACTCGCTTCTTTATCCGGACTTTCGGAGAGGACGGCTTACAGGGCTCTCAAGGAGATAAAGGGATCGGGCTTCTTTGAGATCCAGGTTACCCCGGGCAGCGGCGTCAGGATATCGGCAGGGTGGTTATGGGACGAGCCCAGGGAAAGGGCGAGGGATTTTTTCCAGAAGGCTGCGTTAAGATAGATCCTAAGATAGGCCCTTCATAGGATCATCATGGCGTCCCCGAAGGAAAAGAAGCGGTACCGCCTTTCTATGGCTTCATTGTAAGCCCTCATGACGAGTTCCTTCCCGGCGAAAGCGCAGACCAGCATGAGCAGGGTGCTCCGGGGAAGGTGGAAGTTCGTGATCATGGCGTCGGTGGCCTGGAACCGGTAGCCGGGGTAATAAAAAGCATCGGTGCTGAATGAACCAGGCACCACCAGGCCCTCTCTCGTTGCCCTGCTCTCAAGGGCCCTTACCACTGTCGTCCCCACGGCTATGACCCTTCCTCCTGCCTCTCTCGTCTCTTTGACGGACAAAGCCGTATCATCAGGGATAGAACATTCCTCGATGTGCATCCGGTGCATCCTGATGTCCTCTTCTTCTACCGGCCTGAAGGTTCCCAACCCCACATTCAAGGTTATACTGGCCAACTTGACCCCTCTGGACGTTATCCCTTCGATCAGGTCCGGTGTGAAGTGCAAGCCTGCCGTCGGGGCGGCCACCGAACCCTGCCGCGTTCCGTAGACCGTCTGGTACCTCTCGGGATCTATGAAAGGGTTGTGAACGTAGGGAGGAAAGGGCATCTCGCCGATCTCTTCCATGAGGCTCCAGACGTCGATGCCCGGAGGAAAGCGACAGACCCTGGCGCCCTGACCGCTCCCCTCCCCGATGACGACCTCGATCCCGCCATCGAGGATCAGGCGCTGTCCTGGTTTGACCCGTCTACCGGGCCTGATGAGGGTTTCCCAAAGAACGGGCCCCTCCCCCTCCAAGGGCCTAAGAAGGAAAACTTCTACCCGGGCACCTCCGCCTGGCTTTACTGCATGCAAGCGGGCTTTGACAACCCTAGTGTCGTTGAGTACCAAAAGATCCGTTCCCCGGAGGAAACAAGCGATCTCCCGGAAGGTCTGGTGCCGGATCGTGCCCGAGTTCCGGTTCACCACCATGAGCCTCGATGAATCCCTGGGTTCGGCAGGGGTCTGGGCAATCATGGATTTGGGGAGGTCATAATTATAAATATTGGTATCAAAGGGGTTATCGATCCCGACGGGAGACCCTTCGGGCGGAGTCAAACACTTTCGGTGCCGCTTATCCATGTCAATTGGACAATCTGGAAAGTACCGTGCCGGGGAAGTAATGCTTAAGGATCCTTTTGCAATCCCAGCCGG
The DNA here is from genome assembly GCA_002070395.1 of Synergistetes bacterium ADurb.Bin155. GTDB lineage: Bacteria > Synergistota > Synergistia > Synergistales > Thermovirgaceae > 58-81. The sequence continues at coordinate 135,432 of MWDE01000001.1, read as the reverse complement.
CCTCCGCCAGGCTTTTTGCGCCCCATTGGGACAGGCCCACGCCATGACCCCACCCCCGGCCGGTGAAGGTGACCCTGCCTCCGGCAAAAGATGGCGCGGATGAGGTAGCCTTCACGGGCACGCCTACCCCACTCTGTTTTTCAAGGGCTTTTCTCAGGTAAAAACCCCTTCTCTGGGGTTTGATGAGCATATCCATTAACTCCTCAGTGTTGAATACACCCTGTTGGGTGAAAGCGATGAGCATCTGTTCGTCCTTAGCACTTAGAGGGGGGCTTTCTTCATTCGCCGGCCCAGGAGCGCAAGTTGGCATGGGGAGCGGATCTCCGGGGGAGTTCCCCCCAATGGTGAAGAAGGTGCTCCTTACCCTGTCGGGGCCGATCATTGTTCGAAACTGGCTTGCCTTTATGGTGGTCTGTCCCCCCGTCCCGGTCAAGGTCAGGTTCACTGCGCGGCCAGCGCTGTCCCTGGAGGAAACGGCGATGCCTGTAAGGTTCCCCACCCTGACTCCCTTCGAGGCCAGGATATTTTGTATTTCGGATAGTCCCATGGAAACTTGCCAATTCGAGTAAGGGGACTGGTACTTCTGAGGTTCCGGCTTCCCTATCAGGTAGGGAATGCTCGAGCCCCACACGGAGGAGACATCGGCGGTGTGGCCGCCGCTGTCAGCATGGTAAAAGGTGGCGGCGTAAGCCCCCTGGTACCTCAGGACAATGCCCCTGGTCAGGTCCACGGCTTTTGAAAGGACCGGATCCTCGGCATTGACCCCCCTGTAAACCTGGCAATGGTTCAAGGCGCAGAGGTCAAAACCGCTGCTTCCGTGCCGGTTTTTGTTCCGCAATGCGTAGGTCCTTGCGATTATGGCCTGCGCTTTCAAGGATTCCAGGGGCCAGGCGGGGTTCACCTCCATCTTCAAGACGCCCTTCAGGTAATCCTCGATGCCGAGAACGTTGATCACGTTGAAGGCCCCACCTTGTTGGGTCAGCTTGAAGTGGCCACGGTAGGGCCTGTCATTCCATTTCATCAGGGCGTTGCCGCTGATGCTCACGGGAAGCTTCAGCTTCACGGAACCGGCACGAATAACGCCCGGGGAAACGGCTTCTATCGAGACGCCCGACCGGAAGGAAGCCTTGCCCCCCGAGGCGCTCTTGAGGGAGATTTGGCCACCGGGGGCTGAAAAAACGGCTTTACAGGCACCTACAGACAGCCCCACCGAAACGGCCGCCGGTGAAGCCATAGCGGAAAGAGGCATTAGTAGGAGAAGTACGGTGACTAAAAAGGGCGCGATGAACATCCTTGAACCGGGGCATGTCATGAGGGCTTTCTCCTTTCCCCTGGATCTCTCTGTCAGTTTGGTTCACCCTTCTCTTCCTCGATCAGCGCAAGGAAGCCCTGGTCGTTCAGGATCTCTCTGGGAGGTCTCCTCCCAAGGCAGGAAAAACCATTGACCGTGGCCCTCCTGCCCCTTGGGGTCCTTTCAATAAACCCCTTCTGGATAAGAAAGGGTTCATAGATATCTTCTATGGTCTGACTTTCCTCGTTAAGGGCCGCCGAAAGGGTGGAAAGCCCGACCGGGCCTCCCCCGAACAGGTCTATCAGGGCCCGAAGGTACCTCCGGTCGCGCTCATCCATGCCTTCAGAGTCGACGCCCAGCATCTCCAGGGCGGTTTCGGCGAGCGCCAGGTCTATCCCCGGGGCGCACCTGACTTCGGCCACATCCCTAACTCTCCGCAAAAGCCGGAGCGCCACCCGGGGGGTGCCCCTGGCGCTTCTAGCGATCGCCATGGCGGCGTCAGGCTTTATCGCCACCGACAGGAGCCTGGATCCCCTGGTGACGATCTGGGAAATATCCTCCGCGGTGTAGAGTTCCAATTGTTCGACAATGCCGAACCTTGCCCGAAGGGGAGAAGTGAGCAGGCCCAGGCGGGTCGTGGCCCCAATGAGCGTAAAGGGTGGTATCTGGAGCCTGATGTTCCTGGCGAGGGGCCCCTTCCCAACGATGATGTCGAGGGAAAAGTCCTCCATCCCCGGGTAGAGGACTTCTTCAATAGCCGGCGAGAGGCGGTGGATCTCGTCGACAAAAAGGACATCCCCTGGTTGAAGGTTTGAAAGGATGGCAGCCAGGTCACCGGTCCTTTCAAGGGCGGGCCCTGACGTGACGCGGAGCTGCCCCTGCATCTCGTTGGCGATGATGCCGGCAAGGGTTGTCTTGCCAAGCCCGGGGGGTCCGTAGAACAGGCAATGGTCCAGCGGCTCGCCTCTTTTCCGGGCGGCCTGGATGTAGATCTCCAGTTTGCTTTTGAGTTCGTTCTGCCCAATGAACTCGTCGAGCCTCGCCGGGCGGAAACCTGAAAGCTCTTCTTCCGGCCCCTCGCTTTCAATAACGGGGTAGATATTATCGACGGGATCCCTCAAAGGAACACCTCAACTTTTTCTCAATTCGCCCAGGGCGTCGCGCAGCAGTTGCTCGGGGCTCTCCGGATCTTTGTGCGCCAATACCTTCGCCAAGGCGGGCCTGACCTCGCTTCGAGTGAAGCCCAGGGAGTCGAGGGCCTCGTAAACGAACTGGACCGTATCGGCCGACTCGGGGGAGACCGTTGAAACGAGGCTCTTGAAACCGGAGTGTTCGATCTGTTGGCGGAGTTCAAAACAGAGCCTCTCTGACGTCTTCTTGCCCACGCCGGGCACCTGGCAAAGGAGGTGGCTGTTTCCGGTGGCTATGGCGTTTATTATGTCGCTGAGGTCGAGGGTCCTCAAGATCGTCGTAGCCAGTCGGGGACCGATGCCCCTGACCTTGAGGAGAAGCTGGAAGAGTACCCTCTCTTCTTCGTCGCTGAAACCGAACAGCAGGGGACCCGACTCGCTGACCTGGAGGGATGTGAGGACTTTCATCCTTTGACCCGAGACGGCATCCCGCAACACGCTCTTGGAGCAGAGGAGGAAAAAGCCCAGGCCGCCCACTTCCAGGTCAATACCATCGGGCGATATGCCGGAGATAACGCCTTCAAGGCTGTGGAGCAAGATCAATCACCACTCTTCGTCTTCATCCGGAAACTCGACATCGCCAGTCCGGTGACCGCGATGGCCAGGGCGTCGGCCGCGTCGTCCTGGCGGGGGACGCTCTCAAGCCGCAGGATCCGGAAGACCATTTTCTGGACCTGTGCCTTTTCAGCCCTGCCATTCCCGCAGACGGCCAGTTTTACCTCCGATGGCTTCGGCTGGACCACAGGGATCCCGTGCCTCGCGGCGAGGAATAGCACCACGCCCCTGACCTGGAAGACGTTCTCCGCCGTCGTGGAATTTTTTCCGAAAAAAAGGCGTTCCACCGAGAGCAACTCGGGGTTGGTCCGCTCGATCAAGGGGCACAGCCCTTCATGGATCTGGAGGATCCGCGCCTCGACCGGGGTTCCGGGTTCCGTAGTGATGCACCCGAACTCGCCGGCCCTAATGATGCTCCTTTCCTCTATGGCAACCCCGTAACCGAGCCTTCCTAGGCCGGGATCTATCCCGAGACAGATACGTCGCATCCCGATCAGCCGGCTATCTCTTCCATGATCTCATCGGGTATATCGAAATTAGCGTAGACGTTCTGCACGTCGTCATGTTCCTCCAGGGCTTCCAGGAAGCGGAGCAGTTTTTCCGCCTCCTGTCTCCCCGTCACCGGCACCGTGTTCTTCGGAAGGTTGTCGATCTCGAAACCTTCGACCACGTATCCGGCCTCCTCGAGGGATCCCCTGACCGCGGACATGGCGGCGGGCTCGCAGTAAACGGAGTAACCCTCTCCGTTGTCCTCGAGGTCGTCCGCCCCGGCTTCCAGGCACGCCGCCAGGAGTTGCTCCTCATCCAGCTCCTTCCCCGATACCCTGATCACACCGGTGCGTTGGAAGATCCAGGAGACGCACCCCGCTTCCCCCAGGGAGCCGCCGGACCGGCTGAAAAGGAAGCGCATCTCCGAGGCGGTCCTGTTCTTGTTGTCCGTCAGCACTTCCACAAGGACAGCGACCCCACCGGCCCCGTACCCTTCGTAGGTGATCTCGTCATAGTTGACGCCCTCCATGTCACCGGAGCCTTTTTTTATCGCCTTGTCAATGGTATCCACCGGTACGTTGGCCGCCCTGGCGCGCTCGATGGCGGATTTAAGGCGGATGTTCATGGCCGGATCGGGGCCGCCCTCTTTGGATGCGACCATCACGGCCTTTATGTACTTCTGGAACTCCTTTCCCCTCTTTGCGTCCTGGGCAGATTTCCTATGCTTGATATTCGCCCATTTCGAATGACCTGACATTGTTTTTCACCCCTGTCCAACCCGACTACCCTTCTCGATCAGGCAGGCCGGCGGGAAAACCCTCTTGTGTGAGGTTCGCTCGATAGCCCCTTCGATCACTTCAAGGTTTCCGGGCGATGCCATGCCGGTAGCCAAATACCTGTCGATCTCGGAATAACTGACCCCCATCTCGCCCTCGTCGGTCTGGCCCGGCCAGAGTCCGGCTGAGGGAGGTTTTTTTATGATATCTGGAGGCACCCCGAGTTCTTTTGCTACCTGGTTGACCTCACCCTTGAGAAGATCACCCAGGGGGAGCACGTCCACCCCCGAATCGGCGTGTTTTGTAAAATAACCCATGGCCATTTCCGCCCTGTTGGTCGTTCCGCAGACCAGAAGGTTCTTTTTCTGGCCCAAACAATAAAGGGTGGTCATCCTGAGCCTGGGTTTGATGTTGGAGAGGTGGATCCCGTTATCATCGGCTATTTCATCGGGGAGCGAATCCAGGAGGTCGTCGTAGACCCTGCCAAGATCAACCCTGATCCAGGGAAGATCGAAGGCTTGCACCACCTTCAGGGCATCCAGGTGGTCTTCCTCCGCGCTGTGACAAGGCATCATGACCGCGAGCATCCTTTCGCCGCAGACCCTCTTGAGGAGGGCAGCGACCACGGCCGAATCAACACCGCCGCTCAGCCCGACTATCCCTCCGGATCTGCCGGAGTCGAGGATTTTTTCCTTCAGCCAGGAAGAGATGGTATTCACGAGGAAAGCAGGATCACGGTAAAAATCCATGAGGCCACGCTCCATAAGATCTATTTTGAAGGGTCATCCCAAGAATAATTCTAGCACAGGCTTTCCTCAGGGCTTTTCATCCAGGGCGGTGACAGGGGAATAAAGAAGGGGATTCCTACCTCCCGTGAAAGGAAGCTTTTTCCTGATCTTGCCAACCAAGGTTGGCTCGATGGATACGCTGGCGATCATCTCCCCTTCGTCGGGACAGCGGGTGACCGTGGAGCCATCGGGCCCGAAGACGAGGGACCTCCCGCCGAAGACCTGGCCTCCCCCTTCCCCACTCCGGTTGCAGCCGACCACGAAGACCTGGTTTTCGATGGCCCTCGCCCGGAGGAGGGTTTCCCAGTGGTCGATCCTCGCCGTGGGCCATTCGGCCGGGACCACGATCAGTTCGGCCCCCGTCAGAGCCAAGGACCGCATGAATTCAGGATACCTTATGTCATAACAAATGGCGATCGCCGACGGGATGCCCATGAGGTCGAAAAGAAAGGGGCTCTTCCCGGCCTCGAAAAACAGGGGTTCATCCAGCAGTGGGAATAAGTGGGCCTTGTCATAGGATCCCATGATCTCTCCCGAATCTCCTATGAAGAAGGCCCGGTTGTACAATTCGCCGGAGGACTCCACCCAGGGCAGGCTTCCGCCGACGAGAAAGAACCCCTTGTCGGCGCATACCCTGGACATCATTTCAAGGGCCGAGGGACTGGAAAGGGCATGCTCCCTTAACCCGGTGTTATCGTAGGAGCAGGTCCACAGTTCGGGCAGCACTACCAGCGAGGGTCCCCCGGGAATCTCTTCAAGGCGCTTCTCCATCCTGGCGATATTGCCAGAAGGGTTGCCCCACAGGACATCAGACTGGATAATATGGACGGTGAGTTCTTTCAAGGCCCTTCCCCCCTCGATCCTCGCTCGGAGGTGATATTTTGGACAAACTGGCAAGGTTCAGCGTCTCCCTGCCCGCGCCCCTTTTGGAAAAATTCGATTCCTGGGTCGATACGCGGGGTTTCCGGAACAGGTCAGAAGCCCTGAGAGAGCTGATCCGGCGTTTTATCTCCGAATCATGCTGGGAAGATGGCGAGAAGACCGTCTTCGGGACCGTCACTCTAACCTACGATCATCACTCCGGTGATTCGGCCCGGGAAATAACCAGCCTGCAGCATGATTTCGGGGACCTCATAATCTGCTCGACCCATATCCATGCCGACCATCACCATTGTTTCGAAAGCGTCGTTTTTCACGGCAAGGCGTCCAGGGTCAAAGAATTCATCCGGCAATTGAGCGGGTTAAGGGATGTCTCCAGTTCCGACCCGGTCATTACGACGATCCCCTGAAGCGGGAAACCAGGGTCGGGGGTCCTTGTCGGTGACGACCGTCACCGTCAGATGCCTCACCCGGCCGGGGCGCATTTCCCCTTCTTTTTCCTGGGGTTGCCCTTGACGACGATGAGCGTACGCCCGCGACACTCGGGGCAACGAAGCGCCTGATCTTCCTCGGCCAAGTCGAACTCCTTGCCGCAGGAGGCGCATCGGTAAGTGATCTTTCCAGCCATATCTCTCACTTCCTCCAAATGGGTCTTTCCTGCTCGTCTAACGCGGGATCTTAGGGACGCGGTCTAAAGATCCCCTATAGTGGACACCATTATCGCCTTTATCGTATGAAGCCTGTTCTCAGCCTCATCGAATACCTTGGAGTTCCTGGATTCGAATACTTCCTCGGTCACCTCGTTCCCCTTCACAGCCGGCAGGCAATGAAGGAAGATGCAGTCGGCATTCCCCGTGGCTTTCAGAAGGTCGGAATTGACCTGGTAAGGCTTCAGCAGGGCCATTCTTTCGGCGAGCTTGTCCTCTTCCCCCATCGAGGCCCATACGTCGGTGTAGATCGCGTCGGCCTTGCTGACGGCCTTCCGCGGGTCCTCGAAAAATTCGATCGTGGCCCCCGTATCGGAAGCGATCACCCTGCATTCTTCCACGAGATCCTTTTCGGGGAAGAGGTCTCCCGGGGCTGCGATCGCGAAGTGGATCCCCATCTTGGCCGAACCGATCATCAGGGAATTGGCCATATTGTTCCTTCCATCCCCAACGTAGACCAGCCTGAGCCCCTTCAGTTTTCCGAAATTCTCCTGTATCGTCAGGAAATCGGCGAGGATCTGGGTGGGGTGATACTGGTCGGTGAGGCCGTTCCAGACGGGAACTCCTGAGTAAAGGGCCAGGTCTTCAACAACGGACTGTTTGAAACCTCGAAACTGTATCCCGTCAAACATCCTGCCCAGGACCTTGGCGGTATCCTTGACGGACTCCTTGTGGCCCAGCTGAATATCGTTCTTTCCCAGGAATTCCGGATGGCCGCCTTCGTCGACGCAGGCCACGGTAAAGGCGCATCTCGTCCTGGTGGAGGGCTTCTCGAAGATCAGGGCGATACTCTTTCCGGCAAGGGTGTTGCCCCTTATCCCCATTCTCTTTTTCTCCTTCAGCGAGACCGAAAGGTCGAGCAGGTACTGGATCTCCCCGGTGGTGAAATCCTTAAGGGTGAGAAAACTTCTTCCTCTCAGGTTGATCGGCATTCCATTCCCCTCCTGTTTTCTTGTAAGTTGAAGCTTCGGCCTTGGCTAATCCCGGGTCAGGGGCATGCTCATGCACCTGGGGCCTCCCCGCCCCCTGCCGAGTTCAGCGCCTTTCACCTCAAAGACCTTTATCCCGTTGGCCTGGAGCACCCTATTGGAGACGACATTCCTTCTATAAGTGATGACGACCCCGGGAGCGATAGCCAGGGTGTTGGTCCCGTCATTCCACTGATCCCTTGCCGCGGCGACGGGGTCCCCGCCCCCGGTCTCAATGAAACGGATAGCATCAAGCTGGAGCACTTTCCTCAGGCAAGCCCCCAAGTTCTGGTGTTCAATGACAGAAGTGATCTCCCCCTCGGGGGAGTACTCGAGTTGCCATATCCGGATGTATTCCTTCACTTCCGGGTAAATGGTGAAGGCGTCATGGTCCACCATGGTGAAGACCGTGTCAAGGTGCATGGCCGCCCGACTCTTGGGGATGTCTACCGCCAAAACGGTCTTGACCCCGGCTTTTTCAGCGATCCTCTTGCCGACGATCTGCAGGGTCCCCGCCGCTGTCCTTTGGCTGATCCCGATGGCCACTACGGAGTCCGAGAGGACAAGGATATCCCCCCCCTCGATGCGATAAGGGTAGGTATCGCGGGGGTGGTCCCCAAAGAGGAATTCTATACCCTTGAAATAGGGGTGGTTCTTGAATATATAGCGGGCGTAGAGCGGTTCCTTCCTCCGGGCCTCGAAGGACATGACGCTGATTATTACGCCCGAATTGATGAATGAGAAGGGATCCCTCTGGAAATAGAGGTTGGGGAGAGGGTGGATCAAGAAATCCCGGTCGCCCATCGCTCTCAGGACAAGACTCCTGCAGGGGGGGAGGATCTCCAGGGCTTCCATTTTTGTGAGGCCGGCGATGAGTATTTCGGCAAGTTCGCTGGCGCTCACTTCCATGAGAACACCCTTGAGGGCCGAGACCAGGGGGATGTCGATAGCCTCAAGGGCGAGCACTTCGTCGAGGAGAGAGTCCCTGACAGAGTCTTCCCCAAGTACATGGGAAAGACAATTTCTGAAGTAAACCACCTCCACCCCGTTATCCCGAAGGAGGTCGGCAAAGGTGTCGTGCTCCTTTTGGGCCTCTTCCAGCCAGAGTATGTCGTCGAAGAGAAGTTCGTCCTTGTTATCGATGGTGAGGCGTTCCAGTTCCTTGCCGGGCCTGTGAAGCATGACCCTTTTCAGTTTACCGACTTCCGACGATACGCTGAAAGAACCGCCCTCATTGGCCACGAAAGATACCTCCCCGTCTCTTAGAATTTGCCCCGAGGATTAGTATAAGCCATCGACGGTAGAAAAACGGGAACGGGACCATTCCCCTGACGCCCACGGACCTCTAAGAGACCCCCTGGGCGGCCGGTCAGCCCCACGTCAGAGTGCGGGAACGCGGACAAGGGCGAGGCTCTTAGGAGTCGCCCCTTCCCCACATGATCAGGCATTCCCGGGTCAGACCGGCCGCCAGGACAGAGGTTATTCCGTTAATGTCGTTGGGGGGGCTCACCTCTACGATGTCGAAGCCGATCATGCAGAGGTCCTTCATGAGGGTCAGGGCTTGAAGGACCTCTCGGGCCGAAAAACCGCAAGGCTCCGGGGTACCTGTGCCGGGAGCCTCCCCCGGGTCAACGATATCGATATCGAGGGAAAGGTAGACCGGCCTCCGCCCCAGCATGGAAATGACATCCCTCAAGGGGGCCGACAGTTCGAGGGGGAAGAAGGAGGTGTTCTCCTTTCCCCACCGGTACTCATCGGCCGACGCGGACCTTATGCCGAACTGGAAAAGAAGGGAAGGGCTCGCGAGGCACCTCTCCGCAACACGGCGCATGACGGTGGCATGATTTTTTTTCGTCCCCCGGTAGCGATCCCTTAAGTCCGCGTGGGCATCGAGGTGGATGACCGCCATACCGGGGTAAACCTCCGAAGCGGCTTCCAACACGGGTAGCGTCGCAAGGTGTTCGCCGCCCAGGGTAGCGACCTTGAGGCCTCTACGGAAAAAACTTGAGGAAACCGCCTTGATCGTTTCAAGGGAAAGGTGCAGGTCGCCGGGGACGAGCTCGATGTCCCCGACATCTGCGAAGGGAACGTCCTGAAGCTCCCCAAGAAGAAGGGTGCTGAATGTTTCCAGGTGCCGGGATTCCCTCCTTATGGTACGAGGCCCCTCCGAGGTCCCGTGAAAGCGGGATACGGTCATGTCGAGGGGGACTCCCTGGAGGATCCACGTCACACCTTTTATGGACCTTCGGCTCGCGATGAACCTTTCCAAGGCTATTCGTTCCGTTCGGCCAGCAGTTCTTCCAGGAAAGGAGGGAGAACAAAAGAGGCTCTGTGGATCCGGCCGGAATAGTACCTGGTCCTCCCTGGAAGGGGACTCCTCAGCTCTTCAGGGTCATGGACCTTTGACCCCGCCAGGTAGGTCCACATCCCCGTCGGATAGGTGGGCATCGCCCCCCAGTAAACCTTGACGATTGGGAAGACCCGTTTCATTTCCAAGGCGGACCCCGTCAGTATGTCAGGATCAGTAAAGGGAGATTCGGTCTGGGCCGCTATGAGACCTTCCTCATTGAGCGCTCGATGGACGTCTCTGTAAAAGGGTTCACGGAAAAGACCTTCAGCGAAATCGACGGGGTCGGTGCTGTCGACGATAACGACGTCGAATTCACCTTTTTTCCCCCTGACATACTCAAGAGCGTCCATCGTCAGAACGGTGACCCTGGGATCTTCCAGGCCGGCGCTCAATGCGGGGAAGAATTGCCTCGAGGCGTTTATGACCTCCTGGTCGATATCGACCAGGACTACTTCCTCGACGGAAGGGTGTTTGACCGCTTCCCTGGCGCTCCCCCCATCCCCGCCACCAACGATGAGGACCCGTCGCGGGTTTGGGTGGGCCGTGAGGACGACATGGGCAAGCATTTCATGGTAAGTGAATTCATCCTTTTCCGTAACCTGTATCGCGCCGTCAAGGGCCATCAGCTTCCCATACTCGTCTGTTTCCACCACGAGGAGGTGCTGGAAAGGGGTCTGGATATTGGCCAGGACCTTGGTTATGCTCAAGCCCAGCCTTAAATGCCTTGTCTGGTACTCCGTGAACCAGATGTCATTGTGTCTCTTTTGCATCGCCCTAAGTCCTTCCCCTAAAAGGGAAAGAAAAGCGGGCAACCGGCGAACACGGTCCCGCATTCTTTTACTACGTGATCGATCGCCTTGACCTTTACTTCTCTGAGACCTAGTGAGCGCATTGCAAAGGCTTCCCTCACCATCTCCTCAACCTTTATCGCAGCTTCCGACCCTGGGCAAAATCCTGAGAATTCGAAGATCATCCCGAAAGAATCTGGCTCTTCAGGAAGGCCAACCCCTATCGCGGCGGAGATGGTCTCCCCGGGAACATCGCTCGTGATCGAACCATAGGCGATAGGCAGAAGTGAGCCGAAGGGCATCTTCAGTTCCGTTCTGAAAGCACATTTAGGCGGGAGGACGCTGCTCACGCGTAGGAGATTCATATTGCCGACCCCGGCATCCAGAAGAGCTGAATCGAAGGCCGTCAGTTTCTTTTTCCCCTCACCGCGGCCCACCACGAGCGTGAAAAGTTCTGGTACGGGCAACATTGCAAGGCAACCTCCCCTCGATGGTCATTCCCCAAAAAAGCGCATATCATTATATCGTCAGAAGGGGGGGTGTCAATTGAGCGGGTCAGGGAGAAATGAAACCCCTCTCCCTGCAAGCCGCCATGAACCTCGAGGGCAATTCATCGGGGTCACAAGATCCTATAACCTTTCCCCCGGCAAAGAGCATGATCCCCGACGGCGTGCCGGCAATGCCGATGTCGGAATCCGCCGCTTCCCCGGGGCCGTTCACTTCGCAACCCATGACCGCGACCTTCAGATCCTTCCTGAGAATAGCCAGGAAGGGTTCTATCATGGCCACCAGGGGATCCACATCGACCCTTCTCCTGCCGCAGCCCGGGCAGGAGACCAGTTCCGCCTCGAATCGCCTGATGCCCGAAGACTGAAGGATCCTTTTGCCCACGATCACTTCCTCCCGGGAAGTACCGGTGAGGCTGATCCTTATAGTATCGCCGATCCCGCTCCCAAGCAGCGACCCGACGGCGACAGAGCTTTTGATCACACCCCTTTGGTCCGGCCCCGACTCGGTAAGCCCTATATGGATAGGAGCATCGAAGGTTGACGCGATCATCGAATTGGCCCTCAGGGTCGTTTTTATTGATGAGGATTTCGCGGAAAGGATCATTTCCTCGACGCCCCAGTCCAGCAGGAGCCCTACCTGTTCGCTGACGGCATCGAACAAGGCTCTGCCGACATCTCCGCCGGCTTTTTCCATTTGGGACCTCGAGAGTGAGCCCGAGTTCGCCCCAATCCTCACCACTACTCCATTGTCGTTGACGGCGCGGCTCAACTCCCTCATTCCCCGATGACCGCCCATATTACCCGGGTTGATCCTGACGGACCGGCAACCGGAGTCGATCGCCCCGATGGCAAGTCGATGGTCAAAATGGATGTCGGCCATTACCTCTATCGATGAGCCTTCTATCAAACGCGACAGCTCCCCTGAAAGTCCCATCGCCGGAAAGGCCACCCTGACGAGTTCGCAACCCTCTTCTGCCAAAGACCGGGTTTCCTCAAGGCACCCGGGAAGGTCCTGAAGCGGGGTCTTCAGCATGCTTTCCACCCTGACGGGGAAACCATTTCCCACCCCTAGGGATCCCACCATCACAGGTCTTCCGGGCATTTCCCTTTTCGACCTCCCTTCGGTCCTACCGGGCAACTGGAAGGAGTTTGATCAGATCCTTCCAGGAAACGAAGATGAGCAGAATGATCAAAAGGATGAAACCCGCGAGGTGGACCAGGCTCTCCCATTTTTCGGGGAGCTTCTTGCCTGTCATGATCTCCCCCATGACAAGGAGGATCCTCCCCCCGTCGAGGGCTGGGAAGGGGAGCAGGTTCAGGATGCCCAGGTGGAGGCTGATCATTGACAGGAAGGCTAGAAAGGTCCAGAATCCCTCCCTGGCCGCTTTTCCCGCCATTGACGCTATCCCCAGGGGACCGGTGATCTCGACCTGGCCGTTCCCCGTCGCCCACGACCATATCCCCTTGACAATATCGATGCTGAAATCCCCTATGTAACCCAGGGAGCCTGAAAGGGCCTTAATGAAAGGGTACCTCTTCATGGAAGGTCTTATCCCCAGAAGCGGGACCTTGTATTCCGGAGACATAGGCACCTTGCCCTGGAGTTCATGGGTCACGCCGTCCCGTTCAAAGGTCAATTCCACCGGCCCCAGAGCGGCTTTTTCTCTTATGGTGGATGAAAGGATGGCCCAGTCTCCCACAGTCACCCCGGAGACTGCTTTTACAACATCCCCCGGCCGTAGGCCAAGCTCCTCCGCCGGGTATCCCGCCATGACTTCCCCGATACGGGTGCTCTCCAGGTCCATTATCCCGTGCCCCCAAAGGAGAAAGGCCGTGAAGAGGATCGCCAGGATGATGTTTGAAACCGAGCCGCCGCCGAGGATCGCAAGGCGTTTCCAGGGTGACTTCTCGGCGAAGGACATGCCGGGCAGCACCTCTTCCTCTCCCTGCTCTTCCGACATTCCAGCCAGCCGGACGAATCCTCCGACCGGCACCGCTCTGATGGACCAGATCATGCCGCCTCTTTTCCATCCGACGAGAAGAGGCCCCATCCCGAAGGAGAACTCGTGAACCTGGACACCTGCGGACCTTGCGACCACGAGGTGCCCGAACTCATGCGAAATAACGCAGATCGCTATCACCAGTACAAAAGCCAGCGCACTCAAGCCCATCATTTCATCCCTTTCGGGTAGCGAATAACCCGCCTAACCCTTTAAAACCCTTTCCCTCGCCCAGGTCACGAGCTCAAGGGCATCCATCCAGGAACGGGGTCTCTCCCTGGGACAGGAGGATAACACTCTCTCGATCGTCGGGGCGATATCCGTAAAAGAGATCCGCCCCTCCATGAACAGGTTCACGGCCCCCTCGTCGGCTCCTACTAGGAGCGGGGGATAGGCTCCGCCAAGGCGGCAGGCCTCCTTGGCCAGAGCGAGACAGGGGAATCTGTCTTCATCGGGCTCCATGAACACCAGGTCCATGCCGGGAAACCCCGGCGGGGACAGATCCGGGTCCGGGTTTGCCAGGCGACCTTCCATTCCAAAGGCGGACATTATCGCCAGCTTCATATCCGGCTTGGAATAGAGCATTTTGATCGATCCATCGATAAATTCCACCATGCCGTGGATCAGGGCCTGGGGATGGATCACTGCTTCTATCTTCCCAATGGGCAGCCCAAAAAGGTGATGGGCCTCGATCATCTCGATACCCTTGTTCATGAGGGTGGCGCTATCGACGGAGATCTTTTTCCCCATGGGCCAGACCGGGTGACGGCTGGCCCTTTCAAAGGTGACCTCCCGCAGCTCCTCCAAAGTGCTATGAAGGAAAGGCCCACCGGACGCGGTGAGATAGACCCTTTCCACGGAGCCTTCCGCTTCGCCTCTAAGGCACTGCCAGACGGCGTTATGCTCGCTGTCCAGGGGTATGATATTCCCCTGGGCCAGCGGCATGACCCATTCGCCTGCAGCCACGAGGATCTCCTTGTTGGCGAGGTAGGCCTTTTTTCCCTTTTGGAGCGCCCTTATAAGGGCGGGAAGGGCTCCTGTCCCGGAAGAAGCGAAGACCACTTCTTCGCAGAGGGGCTCTTCGACCAATGAAAGGAGAGCTTCCTCCCCTCCTCGGCAGGTGAACTCCGATCCTGCCATCCTGCGGAGTTTTTCTGAAGAGCCTTGGTCGGCCAGGATCAAAAGGTCACTGCTGAATCGCCTTCCCAGCCCTAACAACCCCTCAGCGTCCTTCTCCGCGGCGAGGGCCCGGACCCGGAAAAGGTCGGGGAAGAAGGAACAGACTTCAAGGACAGATCGCCCCACGCTCCCCGTGGCCCCGATGACGGCGATGTTCCTGGCTTTCATGGTTACCAGAGCACCCCGAAGACGAAAAACACCAGGACCGAGTTAACGAGGATGCTGTCGAACCTGTCCAGCATCCCTCCATGGCCGGGGATCAGGTCACCCGTATCCTTGATGCCCGCTTCCCTTTTAAGCAACGACTCGGCAAGGTCGCCAACCTGGCCGAAGGTACCGCAGAAAAGGGCGATAAGTATGATCGAAAAAGGAGCCATACCCCAATAATAGGCCAGGCAGCCTCCACAAAGAAGGCTGCCGGTCAAGCCTCCAAGGAAACCCTCGACGGTCTTTTTCGGACTGACCGTGGGGCAGAGGGGTGTTTCACCCCACCTGGAACCCACGAGGTAGGAGAAGACATCGCACGACCAGGTGCACGCGAAGAGTGTCACCAGCAGATATGTACCCCACATATGGTCTCGGAGGACCACCATGAAGGACCAG
The DNA here is from genome assembly GCA_002070395.1 of Synergistetes bacterium ADurb.Bin155. GTDB lineage: Bacteria > Synergistota > Synergistia > Synergistales > Thermovirgaceae > 58-81. The sequence continues at coordinate 120,360 of MWDE01000001.1, read as the reverse complement.
GGGAGGACGATATAGAGTATGCCGGCGGCGGTCCCCCCTGAACTGGTGATCCCGTGGCTCTCGCCAAGAATATGCTTTCTTGCCAACTCGACAAAGAGAACAAGCATGGGGGCCGCTGCCAGAAGGGGCAACAACACCGCGGGGTCTTCGGAGTACACGGCGGCGAACAGGGAGGAGATGCCGGCACCGAAACCGACCACCCTGGAAACATGCCCTTTCTGGCTGATCATCCTGTAATACTCGCCCAGGGAGGCCATGCAGATGAGCAAGCAAAGGGCGAACCAGTAGGGATTGCCGAGGTAGATCCCTCCAAGGATCGCCAGGCCCAGTGCTAAACCGCTGGCTGAACGCACGATCAGTTCCCTCTGGAAAAGGTTAACCCGCTCCATATCTTCGCTCCCTGAGGGAATAATGATCCAGTGCTTTTTTAAGATCTTCCTCGCCGAAATCGGGCCAAAGAGTGTCGGTGAAGAAGAATTCCGCGTAAGCCGATCCCCATAGCAGGAAGTTGCTTATCCTCACCTCTCCGCTTGTCCTGATCACCAGGTCCGGGTCAGGGATACCGGGCCGGTAGAGGTTGGCCGAGATCAATTCCTCGGTGACTTCCCCGGCAAAACCCTTTCGCAGCAGCCTGTTGACCCCATCGACTATCTCCTGCCTGCCACCGTAATTCAGGCATACCACTACCGTGAGTTGATCCCCACGGGCTGTGGCTTTCTCGAAAAGGGCGATCTCATCCTGGAGATCCTCGGCTAGTTGGTCGATCCTGCCCGAGAAGACCATCCTTACCCTATTCTCGACCAGTTCGTCTCGCTTGGACCTCAGGTAGGTCTTCAGCAGCGAAAGGAGGCCCTCGACCTCCGCCCGGGGTCGTCTCCAGTTTTCCGTGGAAAAGGCGAAAAGGGACAGGTAATCCAGGCCTGGAGTGGAAGCGGCCGCGCGTATGATCCTTTCCACGGCCTTGGCCCCCTCGCGGTGACCGGCAAGCCGCGGGAGCCCCTTCTTGAGGGCCCAACGGCCGTTACCATCCATTATGATCGCCACGTGGGAAGGTGTTTCGGCCTTTCTTTCTATCGGCACTCCAGCCAACGATCCCTTACCTCCTGGATATCCATCCACGTCAAGTCCTTGGGGCTCCCCTTCTTCTTCGACTGGTTTCTCAGAAGAAAACTCGGGTGGAACATGGGCATGACCTTTATGCCCTTCCAGTCGAACCATTTCCCCCGCACCCTGGATATACTTTCACCCGTTTTCAGTATCCACTTGGTCGATGTCATTCCCAGGCAGACGAGGATCGACGGGTTTATCAGGGCGATCTGGGCTTTCAGGAAATCCTCGCAGGCGAGCATTTCCTCTATCGAAGGGACCCGGTTTCCTGGAGGTCTGCATTTTACCACGTTCGTTATGAAGATATCCTTCCTGTCTATATCGGCAGCCTCAAAGATCCTGTTCAAAAGCTGGCCCGCCTTTCCCACGAAAGGAATGCCCTGTTCGTCCTCTTCTAGTCCGGGAGCTTCACCGACGAAAAGCAGGCGGGAGAGCCTGTCGCCCTCACCAAAGACGACATTTCGCCGCCCCGAAGCCAGGGGGCACTTCACACACTGGTTCACGGCACGGGTCAGTCTCTCCCAGGCTTCGGCCCTGTGATCGAGAGGGACTCCCCTCTCCGGCATCATTGGGTATCCACCCCCACGAAGGAGATGTCCACCCGGTGCACGTCCAATCCTGTGATGCCCGAGACCGCCCGGGAGGTACGGTCGCGGAGGCTCTCTCCCAAAATCACCATCGACCTTGGGCCGGGTCTGAATCCGAGTTCCATCAGGATAGATACCCCCCCGTTGGCTGGCCTGGTCTGTACCGAGGCCACCTTAGAGACCTGGGTCGTCCTTTCGGCGATAAAGCGGACCATCTGGTTGATAGCCTCGGGATCGATGCTGACCTTGCCGAAGAATTTGAAGGGCGGGCGCACGATGGTCTTCTCGCCCTCCATGCCGTCGGAATTGTCGAAAAGGACCTTTAGCCTTCCCACCAGTTTTCCAGCGAAGTGTTTACGGACCTGTATGTGGGAGACGGGAATGACATGCCGTCCCTTAAAGGATCTTTCCTTTTTCGCCCGGGAAATTTCCTGGGGGGAGGAGACATCCTCGATCCGGGTGATCTTCTCAGGGGGTGGCAGGCCGAGGTTGCCCAGTATACGGGACACCATCCCCGACGACGTGGCTATGAGCATCACTGAACAAGGCTGGGAGTAGAAAAGAAATTCCGCCACGGACCTCCTGTGATCAGCGTATTCGAAAAGGGCCCTTCTTATGGCCCGGACTTGATTCTTCTCGGTCTTGGCGCTTTTCCCCCGGACGATCTGCCCCTTCCGTATCAGGAGGCCGTCGTCAATGATGAAATCCACACCGAACTCCTGGGCCACCAGCTGAGCCCTTTGGCTCTTCCCCGTCCCGGCGGGGCCCACGAAGGCGTAGACCCTGACCTTATCAAGAAGGATCCCTTCGGTCCCCTCAACCAAGTTTTGCCAGCACCTTTTTTATTGATGAGAGAAAGTACTCGTTCTCTTCGGGCAACCCTACGGTAACCCTCAAGAACCCGTCCAGCCCCAGGTCGCTGGCTTTCCTTACGATCACTCCTTCGCGCAAGAGGCCTTCGTAGACCTCATCGCTCTTCCTATGCTTGACCAGGATGAAGTTCGTCCGGGTCTGCTCCGTGTGGACCCCGATCTCGGACAGGCTCTGGGTGATCCTGTTCCTCTCAGAGATGGTCTTCAACCGGATTCCATTTATGAATTCCGCCTCGAGCAGGGCGGCATGGGCCGCATATTGCCCTACCCTGCTGACTTCGAAGACGGGGTGGATCTTGTCGAAGGCATCGGCCACTGTTTTGGGGGCTATTGCGTAACCTACACGAAGGGAGGCCAGGCCATAGATCTTTGAGAAGGTTCTGGTTATCACGACCCTGCCTATATCCCTGAACAATTCGATCCCTGACAGGTAATTGGGGTCATCCACGTACTCGGCGTAGGCCTCGTCGACGACCAGCAGGATCTGCCGGGAGTCCAGCTCATGGGCGAGGTTCAGCATCCTTTCCCTTTCCAGGAACGTCCCCAGCGGGTTGCTGGGGTTGGACAGGACTACGGCCTTGACCCTTCCCGTACAAGCGTCAACGATGTCCTTTATCTCCCAGGTACCTCCCTCGCGGACTGGTACTTCCACGAAGGCGGCCCCGGAAGCTATCGCCGCCACCCGATAGAGCGGGTAGGTCGGCACGGGGCAGACTATCCCGTCGCCAAAAGCGATTATGGAATGGAATAGGGAATGAAGGATGCTCTCAGTGCCGGCCCCGATAATGATCTCCCCCGTGGAAACGCCCCACTTCCGTGCCAGGAGGCGCCTGAGCCTGTATGAACGGGGATCGGGGTAGCGGTTCACATTCTCCAGGCTGGTCTGGATCGCTCTCTTGACCGAATCGGGCAGAGGCCATGGGTTCTCGTTTGAACTCAACCGGACGATCCTTTCCAGCCCCAGTTCCCTTTGCAGTTCGCTGATCGGTTTACCGTAACGGTACTTGTCGACACCCGACAGGTCCTTCCTGATCAGATCCCTAAGCCATGCCAATTTTCATACCTCGCTTTTTGATCGCCCTCACCATTTGAGGTCGCCGTTCTCCTCGGACACGACGATCTTGACCTGTCCGCCGAGACTCCTGATCTTTTCATCCATCCTTTCGTAACCCCGCCAAATATGCCCGAGCCCGAAAAGGGACGTTTCGTCCGGCGTGGAAAGTCCGGCAATGACTAGGGCCGCTCCTGCTCTCAAGTCCGTGGCCCTCACATCGGCCCCATTCAGCGATCGGACGCCGGAGACCACGGCGGTGTTCCCCTGGAGTTCAATATTGGCACCCATCCTCTTCAGTTCGCTCACGTGGAGGAAACGGGATTCGAATACACCCTCCTGGATGATGCTCGTCCCCTCGGAGATGGCCATGAGGGCCGTGAACTGTGGCTGCACATCCGTAGGAAAACCGGGGTAAGGGAGTGTCTTCAGGGATACGCTCTTCATGGGATCCTTCAGGAAGGCCCTGACCCTGTCCTCATCCGCTTCGATGCCTACTCCCGCTTCCTCGAGTTTGGCCGTGATGGCGTCAAGATGTTCAGGAATGACCCGCGACACCGTCACGTCGCCTCCCGTGGCCGCCCCAGCTATCAGGTAGGTGCTGGCCTCGATCCTATCGGGGATGATCTCTATCTCTCCACCCTCGAGGTCGCCGATGCCCTGGATGTGCAAGGTTCCGGTGCCGGCCCCTTCTATCGGACAACCCATGAGGTTAAGCGTCTCTATCAGGTTCTTGATCTCCGGTTCACGGGCGGCGTTTTCTATCACTGTCTCACCTTCGGCGAAGACCGCCGCCATGAGAAGGTTTTCCGTGGCCCCGACGGAGGGAAAATCGAGGTAGATCTTTGATCCCTTCAATGTTTCGGCGCTGGCATGCACCGCCCCGTGGACCAGGTCGATATTCGCACCCAGCCTCGCGAGCCCCTTAAGATGCAGGTCGATGGGCCTGCTCCCAATGGCACACCCGCCGGGAAGGGGAAGTATCGCCCTTTTCGTCCGGGCCAGGAGGGGACCCAGGACAAGGGAAGAGGCTCTCATCTTCCGGACCAGTGATTTGGGCGTCTCCCAGTTGAGTTCCTCAGGGACGAAAATGCTCATCTCGTTGTCCTTGAAGTGCACGCTCGCACCCAGGTGCCTCAGGAGGTCGGCCATGGTGAAGATGTCCTGCAGCTTGGGAACCCTCCGCAGCCGGAGGGTTTTGTCTCTCAGGAGCAAGGAGGAGGCTATCACAGGAAGGGCGGCGTTTTTCGCTCCCTGTATATCGATGGATCCCTTTAGGGGTTTGCCGCCGTGGATCAACATTTTATAGTTCAAGAGATCACTCCTCAGGGTCTATTGTATCAGGCCCGCCTCTGCTCGAATCACGCCGGGCCTCGATCAAAAAGAGTTCTTCGATGGTCTTGACGATCTTCTCCGAAGCCCCGCCGGAACCGAAGGGGAGTTCTCCCTTGGCCGAGGCACCGGAAAACCCTTCCCGGTTTCCCATGAGAACTCTTCTCGCGGAGGCCAGAATACGGTCCGGGTCAGTCCCGACGAGAAGAGAGGTCCCAAACTCGATCGCCTCGGGGCGTTCGGTCAGTTCCCTCATGACCAGCGTGGGGGTCCCAAGGATGGTGGTCTCCTCCTGGATCCCCCCGCTATCGGTGAGGATGAGATCGCTCCTCTTCATCGACCAGATAAAGTCGGGGTAGTCCAGCGGCTCGCAGAGGATGACCCTCTCCTCTTGCGAAAGTATTTCGCGGAAGACCCTCCTGACCTCCGGGTTGCGATGCATGGGGACTATCGCCCAAAGATCGGGATTCTCCGCAATTAACCCCGCTACGGCGGAACAGATCCCCTTGAGGGGCTCGCCCCACGATTCCCTCCTGTGAGCCGTCAGGAGCATCACTGGCGCAGAGGGCGGTATGGACGAGAGTGGTTCGTAGGAGGGAGTAGATACCTTCTCTGTGGCGAGGAGCAACGCATCGATAACGGTGTTCCCCGTTTTCACCACCCTCGAAGGGTCGCACCCCTCCCTGAGTAGGTTGTCCCTTGCGCCTTCCGTCGGGGCGAACCACCAACCCGCCACGCGATCGGCGATGATCCTGTTCAGTTCCTCAGGGAAGGGCAGGTTCACATTCCCGCTTCTCAAGCCAGCCTCGACATGACCGATCCGGGACCGACGGTAGAAAGCCGCCAGGGAGGCGGCCATCGTCGTGGTAGTATCACCATGGACAAGGGTAAAAAAGGGCTTTACTTCCCCCAAAACTTCCCCAACCTCCACGAGTACCCTGGTCGTAATATAGTCCAGGCTCTGGCCCTCCTTCATGAGAGCCAGGTCCCGGTCGGGCTCGATGCCGAAGAAATCGAGGGGCTGCCTCATCATGCGACTGTGCTGACCCGTGGCGAGCACGTAAGGCGAAAGATGGGCGCTCTTCTTAAGCGCAAGTATGACGGGGGCCATCTTGATCGCTTCCGGCCGGGTCCCGATCACACAGCAGACAACCCCCTTGCCAGGCATATCCCTTCGTTCCTTTGTCATGTCGTCCTTCGCCCCAGGAGGAGGATCGCCATCCACAGTGATAGGGAGTGGAGGGAGACCAGAATAGCCAGGACCACCGAAAGGGGCAACCCCCTGTCGACAAGCAAGTGGTGGAAATGCCCCCGGTCCGGCTGGAACGGCGAGATACCCTTTATCGCCCTCCGAAGGAGGGAATAAAGGGTATCCGCCACGGGCACACCCCCGACGAGGAGCATGGCCGCGAGCCAGGGCAGGATCCCTTCACCTTCAAGAAGGGCGGGCAGGTCTCTGGCGAACTGGGAGACGCAGAGAAAACCAAGGAGGGTGCTTCCACCATCACCAAGGAAGGTCCTGGCGAAAGGGTAATTCCAGGGCAGTACACCCAGAGAAAGCCCGAGAGCAACAGCCCACCATGACCCCCCGGTGAGAAAAAGACCCGTTAGAGCCGTCAGGGAGAAAACGGCGAGAGAAAGACCGTTTATACCGTCCACCAGGTTATAGGCACTGGTGGTCCCGGTGACCCAAAGTATGACAGCGGCCTTCAGTGCAGGCTGGACAGGAATGCTCCAGGCGATAGTGACCGCGGCGGCGAGGTGGGCCGCCAACTTCCACGAGGCGGGAAGGGGGTGCATATCATCCATGTAACCAAAAAGGAATACCGCCGTCGCCCCGGTGGCAATGAGCCTGACCTCTCCGCCCGGGTTGGGAGCGAGGATGGCGTAGAGCAGGTAACCCACCCAGATGACCACCCCGGCGCCCCTTGGTGTGGTCGTCGGGTGTCTTTTCCTTCCGCCCGGTTCGTCGACGATGCCGTACTGCCGTGAAAGGAATATCGATAGGGGTGTCACCGCCAGTGACCAGACCAGAAATACCAGGAAAAGGACCAGTTTTTCCCACAAGCCCAGAACCCTCCCTACGCTTCGGGGGTAGCCTACCTGGTCCCGAAAAGGCGGTCGCCCGCGTCCCCCAACCCCGGGACTATGTAGCCATGATCATCGAGGTGGCTGTCCAGGGCGGCGGTGAAGATGGTCACATCGGGGTGCTTGTCTTGAACTCTTGAAACGCCCTCGGGAGCCGCGATAAGGCTGAGGAGGGAGATCTTCGTCCCCCCCTTGCTCTTCACCAGGTCGATGGCGGCGACGGCGGACCCCCCAGTCGCGAGCATGGGGTCGACGATGATGATATCCCTTTCCCCGATATCCCCGGGCAACTTGCAATAATACTCGTGGGGCTCCAGCGTCCCAGGGTCCCTGTATATGCCGATATGTCCTACCTTGGCATTGGGTATCAGCTGAAGCATGCCGTCGACCATGCCCAAACCCGCTCTCAATATCGGAACGATGGCGATCTTCTTGCCGGAAATGGAGCTTACCGTGGTTGTCGTTATCGGTGTCTCTACAGTGACGGGCTCCAGGGGCAGGTTCCTGGTGGTCTCGTAGACCATGAGCCCGGCGATCTCCTGTACAAGTTCACGGAAGACCTTTACTGAGGTGTGTTTGTTCCTGATGATGCCGATCTTGTGCTGTATCAGGGGGTGGTCGAAAGTGACAAGCCTTGGGGATCCCTCCGGCTCATTTCCAGTAGAAGGACTTCTCTCCTCGAAGGAGCTGATCTTCCTGATCCGGTCTGAATGCCTTGAGCCCTGGAATTCGGCCGAGAGCCACGCTCTGACTATCCTGATCCCCGACTCGCAATCGGTCTTCCTTCCGCCAAGGGTCAATATGTTAGCGTCATTATGCTCCCTGGCGAGTTTGCCCGTCTCCTCATCGTAGGCAAGGGCCGCGCGGATACCCGGGATCTTGTTGGCGGCAATGGACATCCCGATGCCGGTGCCGCAAACCAGGATCCCAAGGTCATATTCCTTCCTCGCCACCCTGGATCCTACGTCGAAGGCCGCGTCAGGGTAATCAAAGGGATTTTCCGGGCCCTTGGCGCCGAAATCTCCCGTTATGACCGATGACCCATGGAGAGACTTTTCAATGCAACTCTTGAGGTTGAAACCCGCGTGGTCTGAGCCGAGCGCGATCCGCATTCCATTGCCCCCTGTCATGGTATCACTTTATCATCATATCATCCCCGGGCAGGTTGAAAGGGCTGGTACCGTTCCAGGGCCTATCAGCCCGATAACACTTTTGAAAGAAGATCGCCAGCCACGGTGTAAGGGTCGGTCCTGCGATACTCCAGGTCTTCAAGGATGCCGGCGGATATGCGATCGTCCCAGGTTTTTTCGACGATCTTGGCGATCTCCCTTTTGACTATTTCCTCCACTTCCAGGCGATGACGCCGGCGCTTTCTCCGCTCCCCCTCGGGGGACGATGCCAGGTAGCGCCTGTGGTCCGAAAGGGACCTGGCGGCCAGCTCGACCCCCTCGCCGCTTTCGGCGATGGTGGGGACCACCGGAGGTCGCCATTCCTTGCCGCTCTGCAGGTCGAGCATGATGTTGACCTCTCGTACAACCCTTTCCGAGCCATCCCTGTCAGCCTTGTTCACGATGAAAACATCGGCGATCTCCATGATACCCGCTTTCATTATCTGGATATCGTCCCCCATGCCTGGAACGAGGAGCAGAGCGACGGTGTCTGCTATCTTGACGATGTCGATCTCCGACTGTCCGACGCCGACGGTCTCTATCAGAACCACATCCTTGCCGCAAGCGTCGAGGATGAGCGCCGCCTCGTAGGTTCCCCGGCTTAATCCACCCAGGGATCCCCTGGAGCCCATGCTCCGGATGAAAACCCCCGGGTCCAGGCTGTGTCCCTGCATCCTGAGCCTGTCACCGAGCACCGCCCCCCCCGTAAAGGGACTGGAGGGGTCAACGGCTATTACACCGATGCTTTGTCCCGCAGCCATCATGGAGGATATCAGCTTGTCCAGGAAGGTGCTTTTCCCAGCGCCGGGGCTTCCCGTGACACCTATAAAATATGCTTTCCCGGTGTGGGGGTAAACGCTTTGCATGATTTTCCTGGAACTGTCCGCCTCGCTTTCCACGGCGGTGATCAGCCTCGCGATGGACCGATGATCCCCCCCGAGGGCTTTTTCGATGATCCTGTCCAAGGTTGACCCATTCCCTTCTTTCGATGAACTGTTTTCGCGGGGCTCACCTCTTCAGGATGTCGACCCCGGCGAAGGAGTACATGCCCAAGGTTATGGCCGCCGCGAACAAAAAGCCAAGAAGGACCCTCAGGTAAGTGACCCAAAGCGCCCCTCCAGGCCATTTCCCCGAAGAGATATTCACGATCATCCTGGAAAGGAAAAGGCAGAGGACGAACAGGAAGAGCGCTGCCAGCGCCTGGATATTCACCGAGGACATGCCGCTACCCCCAAATTATGAAAGGTCCACTCCCCGGCTCTGTATTGTAACAGTAAAAGGGGTCGGATGCCCCGAAGGGCTCCCGACAAAAAGGCCGCCTTTCGGCGGCCGGGGTGGGAAAGATACCCGTTGACCTAGGCCGTCCCCGCGGTGCTTTCGACCATTTGGGCCGGCGCCTGGATCTGTTTTAGAATGGATATGGCCACTTCAAGGGCCCTCTTGCCGTCCATGATACCCACCAGGGGCTGCTTGCCCTCCCTTACGCAGGTGACGAAGTGCTGCAACTCGAGTTTCAGAGGCTCTCTTTTGGGGAAGACCGGGTGCTCTATGACCTCCACTAGGCCACATTCCTTCTCCTGCACGCAACGGTGGATGGATACGTCCTGGGTTTCGTAGTTGACCGTGACAAACCTCTCCGGTTCCATTATCTCCAGTTGTCTCAATCTTCTTTCGGAGACGCGGCTCACAAGGATCTGGGCAAGGGTTCCGTTCTCGAAAGCGATCTGGGCGGTGGCTATATCCTCGAGGGAAGACCTGACGGACCTACCCATGGCTGAAATGGCCGATATCTCGGAATGGACAAGGGAAAGAATGATATCGATATCATGGATCATCAGGTCCAGCACAACGCCCACGTCGCTTATCCTGGAGCTGAAGGGCCCGATCCTCCTGGACTGAAGGAAGAGGGGTTCCTTAATGATGTTCCTCACGTGCTGCACCGCACTGTTGAATCTTTCGATATGGCCGACCTGGAGCACCAGGTTTTGAGCGGCCGCCTGCTGCAGCAGCTCCACAGCTTCTTCCACGGTGGACGTGACAGGTTTCTCGATCAGTACGTGGATCCCGGCGGAGAGAGCCCTCTTCGCCGACTCGAAGTGCTGGACGGTGGGAACCACGACGCTGACGGCGTCGGGGCGGGCCTGGCGGTAGAATTGTTCGATGTCTGAATAGAAAGGTACTCTCAACAATTCCCCGACGGCGGCGGCCCTTTCGGGGTTGGTGTCCATTATCCCGACGACGTCAGTATTGAGCAGCTCCGTGTAGACCCGAGCGTGGTGAAACCCTAGGTGTCCAACCCCTATAACGCCGACCCTTACCGGTTCCATCCGATAACCTCCCGCCACGTCACACTTTGGCTTTCTTGCAAGACCCCTTCAAATCTTATTCTCCCACCAAAGGTCCGGTTTATGGAAACCTTCACGAAACCCCGCTAGAAGAAAAGATTTTCCGGTCCGGTCTCCTTTTCTGTAAGAATAGTAGTCGCTGGAAGAACAAGAGGTACACTGATCGATACGGATGATGTTCCCTTCGGGGACATTCATGTCATATAAAGTTGTAATGATCGCGCTGGGGAGGTCAAAATAGGCCATTCCCTTCTCCACACGCCAGGAGTCACCGGGCAGTTGCTTCAGGCCTTCCCGGGTCATCGGGTCATCAAGTTTTCTTGAGTAGCAGCAGGGTCCTATCCCGGGACCTACCCAGAAGTGGGCTTCCTCAAGGGACGCTGACCCCGTGACCTTCATCGTCTCTCTCAGGGCTTCCCCGGTCACTCCCCTGGAGGTGCCCACAAAGCCGGAATGCACGAGGAGCACCCAGGGCCGTGGCCGAACGCTGATGCCCACCACGGGGATGCAGTCGGCAAACCTCAGGCTGCCGAACACACCCGGTCTTCTCACCAGGAGGGCGTCTCCCTCGGGCCTGGCCGGGAGCGACCTGGATGGCAGGGCTTCGATCATCCTTGTACCGTGCACCTGGGACGGGGCGACTAGGGGGATACCGTTATCCCTTCCGAAGAGGCGCTGGGAAATACCGGAAAGGCAACCACCGGTTTTTCCCATTAAAGGCCCTTTGAGGAACAACGTAACTGTCAGAATGTCATCTAATTGGGGGGGCATCAGGTACCGGATCATCCCTTGCCCTTGGAGAGAAACCTTCTCCCAGCCCCAGCCCAGGCCCATCATCACCGGGACTCATCTCCCGCCCTGAGGGAGAGCCGGGTCATCATGAATCCCAGCAGGTAAAGGCTCCCGCAGATGATGATCTTCTTGTATCGCCTGGAAACCTCCTCGAGGGCGCTCATGGGATCCTCGAAGGAAAGGGTCACACATTTTTTTGCGTAGGGCCTGGACATGTTGAGGAGAAAATCCGGCTCGGCGGATCTTCCCATGTCAGGCACCCTAGTGAAGGCCACCAGGGGGAAAGATCCGCAGATCCGGGCGACCATGTGCTCGAGGGCCTTGTCCTTCATGGCTGTGAAGATGACGGCGTATTCGCTGGCCGTCCCGAGGGTCTCAAAGGTATCGGCCAGGGCGTCTACTCCCTGGGGGTTATGGGCCCCGTCAAGGACAAGTTCGCAATCCCCGTACCGGACCCTTTCAAGTCTCCCTCTCCACCTGGTTCTTTCCAGTCCCCCCGCTACCGTTTTCAGGTCCATCCGGGGGTATCGAAAGGAGAGAGCCTGGGCCGAAAGCAGGGCCAGCGCGGCGTTTTCCACCTGGTAGGTTCCACCGAGGACGGTCTTTACCGGTAAGTATTCACCGCTCCGGAGAGATATTTCGAAATGGTTGCCCTCGAGGGAGACCTTCAACCCCCTTATTTCTACGGAGCGGGACAAGATTTCCCCGGTATTGCCGATCCTTTTGCAGTGTTCGAGGTAAAGCTCCTCCAGGGTCTGGGGCATGCCCGAAAAAACGCTCCTGCCTCCGGGGCGCAGGACGCTGAACTTTTCATTCGCGATCTCCTCAAGGGTGCCGCCCAGGTACTGGCTGTGGTCAAACCCTATGGCGGTTATGACTGTCAGGGCGACGTTCTTGACCATGTTGGTAGCGTCCAGCCTTCCCCCCATCCCGGCTTCGATGATCGCCACATCCGGGGAGCGATCGGCTATCGCGTCGAAGGCGGCGGCCGTCAGTACTTCAAAGTAGGTGGGCCTGGATCCCGGGTCACCCCGCCCCCCAAGTGCAGACTCGACCCGGTCAAGGGAGCGAAGCAGCACGCCCCCGTCGACGGGGACGCCGGAAAATCGTAGTCTTTCCGTTATATCCATCAGGTGCGGGCTGGTGTAAAGACAAGTGGAATAACCAGCCTCCAGGAAGAGGGATTCGATCATGGCGGAGACGGAACCCTTCCCGTTCGTCCCAACCAGGTGGACGGCGGGGAAAGCCCTCTCCGGGTGTCCCATTTTCGAAAGTAGCGCCGCTATACGGGACAGTCCCGGCCTGATATAGGGAGAGGACATATCCTGGAGTCGGCCCTCGATCGTCTCCGACAAGACTGGAAACCCATCCTTCATGGCCGGCCTGTCATTCGGAAAGATTTCGCATGTTTCTTTCGATCACCCTGATCTTGTCCTCCGTCTCCGAGAGCCTTTGCCTCTCCTGTTCGACGATATCGCCAGGCGCCCTCGAAAGGAAGGAAGGGTCGCCCAGTTTACCCATTGAACGTGAGAGGTCTTTGCGGGCTCTCTCAAGTTCCGCCGAGAGCCGGGCCATCTCCGCTCCCCTATCGAGGTTTTGGTTCACGAAGAGGGAAACCTCCCCAAAAGAGGCTACGGACATCATGGTTCCTAAGGTCCTTCTCCCTTGGTCTTCGCTGAGGCTGACCTCACGAACGCGGCAAAGGAGGCGCAGGAGATCGGCGTTTGAGCCGATGACCTCGCCCGCCTCACCGGCGGCACCGTCGGAAAGGACCACCCGCGCCTCCAGGGCTTCCTGTCGCGGGTGAAGCCCGGCCTCGGCCCTCAGGTTCCTTATGCTCCTCACTAGTTCCTGGAATACCTCCATTGGATCCGGGATCCCGGGGGCGAGGGCTTCCCTGAGCGAAAGAATACCAGGCCATCCCTTTTCCTCGATCAGGGCCCCTTCGCCGAATCCGAAGGTGTCCCAGAGCTCTTCCGTGAGGAAGGGTATGAAGGGGTGCAGCATCCTTATAGTGCTGTCAAAAACCAGGGCCATGACCGTCCTGGTGGTCTCCTGCCTCCGATCGCCCTCCAGCCCTCTCAGGGCGGGCTTGGCCATCTCGAGGTACCAGTCGCAGAGTTCACTCCAGACAAACTGGTATAGGGCCTTCGCCGCCTCGCCGTAGAAGTAACCCTCCAGGTCACTTCTAACCTGGGCGTTCACCTCGTTCACCCTTCGGATTATCCACCGGTCATGGATCCTTAAGTGCCTCTCATCCGGAAGGGAGCCCGGCACCACCCCCTCGATATTGGCGAGGGCCAGTTTACTCGCGTTCCAGATCTTGTTCATGAAGAGCCTGTTGCTTTCGATCCTCTCGGGGCTGAGGAAAATGTCCCTTCCCTGCACGGTGAGGCTGGCCAGGGTCATCCTGAGGGAATCGGCGCCGTACTTGTCGATGATCTCCAGGGGATCGATCACGTTGCCCTTGGACTTGCTCATCTTCTGACCCTGCTCGTCCCTTACGAGGGCGTGAATATAGGTCTCGCTGAAGGGTTCCTTGCCCATGAACTTGAGCCCCATCATTATCATCCGGGCGACCCAGAAGAAAAGGATGTCAAACCCCGTTACGAGCAGGCTCGTGGGGTAAAAGGTTCTCAGGTCCTCCGTGTCGTCGGGCCAGCCCAGGGTCGAGAAGGGCCAGAGGGCGCTGCTGAACCAGGTGTCGAGGACATCTTCATCCTGGTGGATATTGCCGCCCCCGCAGCACTCGCACCGGTCGGGGTCTACTTCTGAAACGGTGACATGGCCGCAATCGTCACAGTACCAGGCGGGTATCCTGTGGCCCCACCACAACTGCCTCGATATGCACCAGTCCCTGATATTTTCCATCCAGTTATTGTATGTCCCCACCCATTGTTCGGGGATTATTCTTATCCTGCCATCCCGAACCGCTTCTATCCCCGGGGCGGCGAGAGGAGCCATCTTGACGAACCACTGCTCCGAGAGGTAGGGTTCGATCACCGTCCCGCATCGGTAGCAGTGCCCGATCGCGTGATCGTGTTCCTCCGTCCTCTCGAGAAGGCCCTTTTCCTTCAACAGGGAGACCATCTTTTTCCTGGCCTCGACACTATCCAACCCCTCGAAGAGCGGCCCTGCCTCGGGGCTCATGAAGCCTTTTTCGTCTATCACCTGGATCGTTTCAAGGCCGTGCCTCTGCCCTACGAGAAAGTCGTTCGGGTCATGGGCCGGCGTGATCTTGACGAGGCCCGTGCCGAAACCCGGGTCGACCATCGTATCTTCGATAATGGGCACGATCCTGTCCGTCACGGGGACCACCGCTTCCTTCCCCGCGATCCCCCAGTGCCTTTCGTCGCGGGGGTGGACCGCCACCGCTACGTCGCCGAGGATCGTCTCGGGGCGCGTGGTGGCGACTGTTACATACCCGCTACCGTCAACGAAGGGATACCGCACGTAAAAAAGGGTGCCCCTTTCATCACGGTGTTCGACCTCCAGGTCCGACAACGCCGTGAGGCACCGGGGGCACCAGTTCACTATGTAGCTCCCCTTGTAGATGAGGTTTTCCTTGTAAAGCCTTACGAAAACGGCCCTGACCGCCCTTGACAGCCCCTCGTCCATCGTGAAGCGCTCCCTTTCCCAATCGCAGGAAGCTCCCAGGCGTTTCAGCTGGTTTATGATCCGGTCGCCGTATTCTTTCTTCCATTCCCAGACCTTTTCAATGAACTTTTCTCTTCCCAGTTCATGTCTCGACACGCCCTCGGAGGCCAGGGATCTCTCGACCACGTTCTGGGTCGCTATGCCGGCGTGGTCGGTCCCTGGAAGCCAGAGCACGTTGAAACCGGTCATCCTCATGAAGCGGCAGGAAATATCCTGGAGGGTGTTGTTGAGGGCATGGCCCATGTGGAGAGAACCCGTCACGTTCGGTGGGGGGATCACCACGCTGAAATGGGGTTTCTCGCTGTTCGCGATCCCCTTGAACAGTCCCCTTTTGTTCCAGGCCTGGTACCATTTGCCCTCGATCGGCGCGGGGTCATAGGTTTTGTCAAGCGTTCCCTTGGATGGTGCCATGATGATGCCTCCTTGTCCGTTCAGGCGTCGTGTAAAAGCGGACCCTTACCCGCCGCGGGGACGGTCATTACCGCATTGGAGGGATCCGGCGTCTTCCAGGTAGGACTCAAGAAAGAGAATGAACTCTTCCACCCCCCACCCCTTCTCCATAGAAACGAGGAAGGGTTCGGTCACTGAAGATGCCGGCGGGACCGAGTATTTCTTCAGCAATGGGGTCCATCTTCCTTTGGGGACCTTGTCGATCTTTGTGAAGACCACCTGGACGGGAACCCCGTGACCCGTAGCCCACTCCTGGAGTATCCTGTCATTTTCCAGGAAACCATGCCTGAAATCAACAAGGTGAATAAGGAGGGCGAGGCTCTCCCTCCGGGCAATGAATTCTTCGATGAGCTTCGCCCAGGAAGTCCTTTCGGAGCGGCTCCTGCTTGCAAAGCCGAATCCGGGTAAGTCTACGAGGGTAAATCCCTTTCCGAGATTTACCCTGTAGAAGTTTACGCTGCGGGTCTTACCTGGCGTTCCGCTTACCCGGGCAAGGGGTTTTTTTATCAACCCGTTGATGAAGGTGGATTTTCCCACGTTGGACCTGCCTGCTAAAGCGACCTCCAGCCCCTGGGCAGGAGGGAACTGCTGCTCCGTGAAACAGGTCGCGGTCAGGGCGGCTTCCCACCTTTTCCTTCTATTGCTTGCCATCGTCCTTCTCTCTGACCAGGGACCGGCGGAAAACCTCTTCAAGGCTGCTGACGAAGACCAGTTCCAGCCCTTTCAGAACCCAGCGGGGCATCTCCCCCGCCTGAAGGCGGTTGCCTTCGGGAAGTATCACCCTCTTGAATCCGTACCGTTTGGCGGCCAGGACCTTCTCCCTGATCCCTCCCACGGGAAGGACGTCGCCCCTCAAGGTAACCTCCCCGGTCATCGCGATATCGTTACGAACCGGTTTCCGCGAAAGAGCGGAATAGATCGAAACGGCCAGCGTGATGCCCGCGGAGGGGCCGTCCTTAGGTATGGCCCCTTCCGGAACGTGGACGTGGATATCGGTCTTGTCCCAATCTATATCAGATATGCCAAGTTCTTCCCCGTGGGACTTGAGGTATCCCAGCGCGGTCTGCCCGGATTCCTGCATTATCTCCCCCAGGTTTCCCGTGAGGACGATGCCCCCCTTCCCCGGGATGCGTACGCTTTCAATGACGAGGATGTCACCGCCCGTCTCAGTCCACGCCAGGCCGACCGAGGCCCCTACCGGGTCCGACGTGGGGAGGTGCACTCCCCCGGTATGGCGCGGTACGCCGAGAAGGGCCAGCAGGTCCGAAGGCGTCACGGTGAAGGTCTGCTTTTTGGCCCGTCCGCTTTTCTCTTCGGATTCCACGATCTTGCGCGTGATCTTCCTGGTCACCTTGGAGAGCTGTCTCTCCAGTTCCCTGACCCCGGCCTCCCTCGTATACTCCGAGATGATCCTCTTGACCGAGGAGGAAGTGAACCTTACCTGGCCCGCCTTAAGCCCGTGCTCGTAGAGGACCTTGGGAATGAGGTGTTTCTCGGCGATCTGCAGTTTCTCCTCCGTCACGTAACCCGGTAACCGGATGACCTCCATCCGGTCCAGTAACGGCTTGGGGACGGTGTGGGTCGTATTCGCCGTTGTGATGAAAAGGACATTCCCCAGGTCGAAGGGCACTTCCAGGAAATGGTCGGTGAAGCTGTCGTTCTGCTCCGGGTCAAGCACCTCCAGAAGCGCCGCGGCGGGGTCACCGCGGAAATCCTGGCCGATCTTGTCGACCTCATCCAGGAGCATCACCGGGTTGCACGTCCCCGCCTGTCTTAGCTTCTGGATTATCCTCCCGGGCAAAGCCCCGATATAGGTCCTCCGGTGTCCGCGGATCTCAGCCTCGTCCCTGATCCCTCCCAGGGACATGTTCACAAACTTTCTTCCCGTCGCCCTGGCGATGGAGCGCCCCAGGGAGGTCTTACCGACGCCGGGGGGGCCGGCGAAACAGAGGACCTGCCCTTTCAACCTTCCCTTGGCATGTTTCCTTACGGCAAGGTACTCCAGGATCCTCTCCTTCGCTTCTTCGAGGGCATAATGGTCTTCGTTCAGGACCCTTTCTGCAAGGGTCACGTCCATCCTTTCCCGGGTCCTCTTCCCCCAGGGGAGGTTCGTCATCCAGTCGAGATAGGTCCTCACCACCGTGGCTTCCGCCGACATGGAGGGCATCTTGGTCAGCCGGTCCAGTTCGTGGAGGGCCTTTTTCCTGACCTCCTCGGGCATCTTCGACCGGTGGATCTCTTCACGGAGGTTGTCGATCTCCGAGAACTCGTCGCCCTGACCCAGTTCATCCTGGATGACCTTCAACTGTTCCCTCAGGTAATATTCCTTCTGACCCTTTTCGAGCTCCTGCCTCACCCTGTCGTGAATGGACCTCTCCATCTCGAGCAGTTCGATCTCCCTCAGGAGGATCCTGATCATCATCTCCAGGCGTTTCGATACGTCCCAGGTCTCGAGGAGCTGTTGCCTTTCCTGGATGCGGACCGTAAGGTGGGATGCCACCAGGTCCGAAACCTGGCCGGGGTCTTCCACGGCCGTTACCGACATCAACACCTCCAGCGGGATCTTGGGGTGAAGGGTCACGTACTTGTCGAACTGCGCCAGGAGAGTCCTTTTCAGGGCTTCGATCTCCGGCCCCCTCAGGGGTGGGGGGGTCTCCAGGGCTTCGGTCTTTGCAAAAAAGGTGTCCCGCTCCAACCCGACCTCGAGGATGGAAGCTCTTGACACCCCCTCGACCAGGACCTTTGTTGTCCCGTCGGGGAGCCTCAACATCTGCAGGACCGTGGTAATGGTCCCTACTTCGAAAAGATCCTCCGGCTCCGGGTCTTCCACGTTCATATCCTTCTGGGCCACCACGAGGACGGTTTTATCGTGAAGCATAGCCTCCTCGAGGGCCTTGAGCGACCGGGGCCTCCCGACGAAAAGGGGCACTATCACCCCCGGGAAAAGAACCAAATCCCTGACAGGGAGAAGCGGCACCTTCTTATCAGGACCCTCTCCTAAAAAAGGCAACTAGGCTACCTCCCCGTCCTTTGTAAAATCGAAGATCGGAAGCCCCTTCCCGTCAATCATCTCCTGGGTGACGACCACCCTGGAAAGGCCGTTCGTCCGCGAAGGGAGTTCGTACATCAGGTCCAGCATCGTCGACTCCATGATGGTCCTCAGGGCCCGAGCGCCGGTATCCCGCTCACAGGCCTTCCTGGCAATGGCCCTGAGGGCCTCGGAGGTGAATTCCAGTTCCACCTTCTCCATCCTGAAGGCCTTCTGGTACTGCTTGACCAGGGCATTCTTAGGCTCCGTCAATATCCTGACCATGGCCTCTTCATCCAGACCCTCCAGGGCCGCTGTAACGGGTATCCTCCCGACGAATTCCGGGATGAACCCAAAGGTCATCAGGTCGTCGGGCTGGACTTCTTTCAGAACCTTGTAACGGTCTTTCTTATCGTTCCTGGGGACCTGGCCCCCGAAACCAATGATCTTCCTATTGATCCTCCGCGAAATGATGGACTCCAGCCCCTCAAAGGCACCTCCGCAAATGAACAGAATGTTGCCGGTGTTCATCTGTATGAACTCCTGGTGTGGGTGCTTCCTGCCGCCCTTGGGAGGAACGTTCGCCTCGGTGCCCTCAAGTATCCTCAACAGGGCCTGCTGAACGCCCTCTCCGGAGACGTCCCTCGTGATGGAGACCGATTCGGATTTCCTGCCGATCTTGTCTATCTCGTCGACATAGATGATCCCCTTCTCCGCGGCGGGCACATCGTAATCAGCAGCCTGGAGAAGCCTTACGAGTATATTCTCCACGTCCTCCCCGACGTAACCCGCTTCGGTCAGCGTCGTCGCGTCGGCCATGGCGAAGGGGACCTTGATCGTCCTCGCCAGGGTCTCGGCGATCAGCGTTTTGCCCGACCCGGTCGGTCCAATCAGGAGGACATTGCTTTTCTGCAACTCCACATCGTCCTCGTCGGCCGGACAGGCGATCCGTTTGTAGTGGTTATAGACGGCCACGGAGACCACTTTTTTTGCCTGCTCCTGGCCGATGATGTACTGGTCGAGGGCCAACTTAATTTCCTTGGGTTTGGGCAGATCCTTGAGTTCCCTGGCTACGTCGACCTGGACGGGGGGCTCGTCGTCTTCCTTTATTATCAGGTTGCAAAGGTTGACGCATTCGTTGCAGATGTATACCCCCGGGCCTGCTATCAACTTTTGGACCTCTTCCTGTCTTTTACCGCAGAAGGAGCACTTGGCCTCCCTCCTCGCGCCTTTGACCCCGTTGCCACCGCTCTGGGACACGAATATCCCTCCTTGATCATTGCCCTACTGTCCCCTTCTTTATCCCTTTCAGCTCTATGTTACTGCAAAAATGGCATTTTTGAACATTGAAGGGAGCGCCTGGAGAGGGCTCCCTTCAACCGTGAATCACGGAACCGTTAAAAAGAAGGGTCTTCACCTTTCAGCGATGACTTTATCGATGATCCCGTAGTTGAGGGCTTCTTCAGCGGACATGTAAAAATCGCGGTCCGTATCGGCCTCGATCTCCTTCTCGGTCCTGCCGGTATGCTTTACAAGGATCTCGTGGATCCTGTCCTTGAGCCTCATGATCTCCCTGGCGTGGATCTGGATATCGATAGCCTGTCCCTGGGCTCCGCCCAGAGGTTGATGGAGCATGATCCTTGAACTCGGGAGCGCGATCCTCTTGCCGGCATCGCCTCCAGCCAGCAGGACCGCCGCCATGCTGGCCGCCTGTCCCACGCAAATTGTCGAGACAGGGCACTTGATGTACTGCATCGTATCGTAGATGGCCAGCCCCGAGGTGATGATACCGCCGGGGCTGTTGATATAAACGTTGACGTCCTTGTCGGGGTTGTCGCTCTCCAGGAAGAGGAGTTGGGCGACCACCAGGTTTGAAAGGTGATCGTCGATGGTTTCGCCAATGAAAATTATCCTGTCCTTCAGGAGGCGGCTATAAATATCATAGGCCCTCTCCCCCCTGCCGGTCTGTTCAATGACCATTGGAATCAGCATCAGGATCCCTCCTTTTCGATTTCCGCCTCTCCTGTCCCATCGAAGGGGCTCTCCAAAGTCTCCTCGCTGACAGCCACTTTTTCCATCAGCCTTTTGACCGCTTTCTTCATTCTTACCCGGTGCTGCAGGTCGGCGAGATCATCGGGGTTCTTCAAGAAGAATTCTTTTATTTTATCCCTGTCAATATTGAAGGAACGGGCCATTTCACCGAACTCCCCGTCGAGATCCTCTTCTTCCACCTGGATCGCCTCAGCTTCAGCCAGGGCGTCCATGACCAAGGATCTCCGGACCTCTTCTTCTGCCCCTTCGACCGCTTCCGCCTCCAACTTTTCCCTTTCCAGCCCCTCTTGGGCGACGTACTCTTCGAAGGTTTTTCCAGTCTTTCTCCTTACGTTTTCATGCAGGTCCTTGAGAATCCTGGTCTTATGTCTCTGGACAAGGCTGTCAGGCACATCGACCTGGGATCGCTTGACCAAAAGGTCTAGGGCTTCCCTCTCGGCCCTTTGCAGACTTTCGGCGAGAAGATTCTCCTGCAGCTTCTCCCTTATCTTCAAGCGGAAGCCCTCTTCATCCAGGTCCGACTCACCGACGACTTTCTCAAAGAAGGGCCCGGACAACTCCGGCAGTATCTTTCGGGCTACGGAGAGGACCTCGATCTTGTAGCGCAACGTTCTTTGGTCGCCGTCATCCTTGGGAGATACCCTGACATCGACCTCGACCCTGTCGCCTGCGACCCTGTCCAAAAGCGCGGAAAATAGCTCTTCGGGGAGGGCCTCCCTGCTCAATTCCACCACCGACTTCTGCCTGTCACTCTCCTGAGGTGCTTCACCGTTTTTCTCCTCGAAGAGGGACAGGTCGTACATGACCTCGAGGAGGTCACCCTCCCCCGATGGCCTGTCGGTGACGGGCTCCCTTTCCGAGGCGTTATCGCGCAAAGATGATATAGCCTCGTCGACCATGCTTGGTGTGACCGCGACGTTCTTCCGGGAGACCTCAAGGCTTTCCAGCTCGGGCAGGGCGACCTCGGGCATGGTCTCGAAAACGAAGGTCATCGCCAGGGGTTCGCCGGCCTTGATGTCGTCGACCTCGACCGAGGGTTCCGAGATGAGGTCCAATTCATACTCTTTGACAACGGTATCGAGAACTCCGGGTATCATGCTGTCCAGCGTTTCGGCCATAATGGCCCTGGGACCGAGGTGCATTTGGAGGACTTTTCGAGGGACCCGCCCTTTCCTGAAGCCTTTAATATCGGCCTTGGCCCTCATTCCCTCCAGGGTCTCTTCCATCCTGGCCTGGAAGGTTTTTTCATCGATCTCGACCTTGATCCGGGTTATATTTTTCTCCTGGGACACGATCTCTGAGCGCAAAGGAACACAACCCCTTCCATTGCCGGCTCATCCGGCGAACAATAATTTACAAAACAGGAACCCCTTGGCGCTCCAAGGGGTTCCCTGAGGGAAATACGATGAACCGACGCCAGTGTTAAGAAATTGGTGCGAGAGAGGGGACTCGAACCCCTATGCCTTAAAGGCACTGGATCCTAAGTCCAGCGTGTATGCCAATTCCACCACTCTCGCAAAAAAACTTGGTGGGTCATAC
This sequence comes from Synergistetes bacterium ADurb.Bin155, assembly GCA_002070395.1. Classification (GTDB taxonomy): domain Bacteria; phylum Synergistota; class Synergistia; order Synergistales; family Thermovirgaceae; genus 58-81. The sequence goes on along the minus strand of MWDE01000001.1, from coordinate 98,291 downwards.
AGGAATCGAACCTGTAACCCCCTGATTAAGAGTCAGGTGCTCTGCCAGTTGAGCTAATGACCCCCATGCCGACATTATAAACCAAGAAATGAAAAAAATTGGTGGGCCATACAGGAATCGAACCTGTAACCCCCTGATTAAGAGTCAGGTGCTCTGCCAGTTGAGCTAATGGCCCCTGCCTTGTCTCCCCTTGCTCTGAAATGGCGCGCCCGGCAGGATTTGAACCCGCGACCAGCGGATCCGAAGTCCGCCGCTCTGTCCACTGAGCTACGGGCGCAACGATCCTGAAAAAATGGGGTGAGCGAGGGGAATCGAACCCCCAACCTCTGGAGCCACAGTCCAGCGCTCTGACCGATTGAGCTACGCCCACCACATACCAAAAGGGACGATGGCGCGCTTGGCAGGATTCGAACCCGCGACCTACGGATTAGAAGTCCGTTGCTCTATCCAACTGAGCTACAAGCGCAAATTACCGCTCTTGGTAAACTGGAGCGGGAAACGGGATTCGAACCCGCGACCTACGGCTTGGAAGGCCGTCGCTCTGCCAACTGAGCTATTCCCGCGGAAGCCTTCCGGATTTCGGATGGTCGGGGCGAAAGGATTCGAACCTTCGACCCCCTGCTCCCAAAGCAGGTGCGCTAACCAGGCTGCGCTACGCCCCGAGCAAGCCTCGAAATAGCCGGAAAGCCTTTTCGTCCTGGTGGAGCTGGGGGGAATCGAACCCCCGGCCTCTTCCGTGCGAAGGAAGCGCGCTCCCGCTGCGCTACAGCCCCTTCCTCGAGTGACGGCGACAATTCTAGAGATGGAACGCCTTGTTGTCAAGGCGAAGGGTCTGTGCGCGGGGCGCGAGGGCCGCCCTGGTGGACAGGACTCAGCCGGTCTGGCATATTATCGTCATCATGAAGGACTAAAAATGAAGACCTTTCGAAGGGAGGTTCCACGATCCTGCAACCGGAGATATTTGACCTTCTTATTGATTCCGTCAAGGGAGGGTTCCTGGGAAAACGTTGCAGCGCGGCCGAAAGCGGCGACGGCTGGATATCACTCTTCTTCGTTCGTGCCAACGAAGGCCTTTTCATACGCTGGAAGGAGCCTTTTTCATCGGTCTGTTCCGCCGGAAGGGAGGACATCGACGAGTTGCTCCTTTCGGAACGGGCGAAGTCCCCACTGACCCCCCTCCTCAAAAAGCATGTCGTCGGCTCCACCCTGACCGGCGTAAAAAGGTTAGGGGGCGACAGGATCATAATGCTCAACTTCTCCAGGGGCATCGCCGCGGGTATCACCGCTGAAAGGGTGCTCCTGTGCGAATTAACGGGCAGACACAACGACCTGCTCCTGCTCGGTGGTGATGGGCTCATCATCAGCACCGGTTCTTCGGGATCCCCCGGCTCTTCGAGGCTCCCGGGAACACCTTATAAACCTCCAGTGCGCCCCTTCTCCGAACCCCTCGCCCGGGGTGCCGAAGGTCCCGATCTTTATTATGCCCTGCCGGTAATGCCGAAGATGGGCGCAAAACTGTCGGCATCCCTTCGGAACAAGTGGCACCTTTTCAGCAGCGGCACGTGGGAAGACTTCCTTTTGCCCGGGAGGGAATCCGGGAGCGGGGAACCTCTTGAGACGCGATGTCTTTTGCAGGAGCTCGGGGGTGAATTATCCTGCTTCGGCACCCTTCTAGGTGAGCATGTCTCCGCTGAGAAGGGGATCCTGTCTATTTTAAGGGAGCACTCCCTCTCGCCGCTGACCCGTTCCAGGCTCCGATCGGAGATCCTGATCCTGGAGAAGGAGATCCTAAGGAAGCTCAAGAGGATGAGCACGATCGAAAAAGGTATGGCCGATCGGGCCGCTCTGGCTTTGAAAGCAAAGGAATACAAGAGGGCCGGCGATCTTCTTCTCGCCCATTCTCAAAAAATTCCCAGGGGGGCGGGGAAGGTGACCCTGCCCTTCTGGACGGAAGAGGGATACCAGAAGGTCGATATTGAACTGGACCCCGCCCTGACCGTCGCCCGCAACGCCCAGAATTACTACCGGAAGTACCGCAAAAGCCGTCTCGACGAGGGGAATCTTGCCGCCCGATCGGAAAAGGTGGAAACCTCAAAAAGAGCGCTGTTGGAGTTCCTTTCGCGGTTGGGCGAAACCCGGACGATGGCGGAAATCCGTATTTTGAAAGACGAATTGAAGGCGGCGGCCGACCCTTCGTTGCCGCGGAGGGGAAGCAGCCCCGTGAAGGAATTCAACTACAGGGGTTTCCAGGTGGTGGCTGGGACAAACCGGAAAGCCAACAGGAAGGTGACCTTCGTCCTTTCATCACCGGAAGACCTCTGGTTCCACGCCAGGGACATCCCCGGGGCCCATGTAATTGTGAGGCTCCCTGGAAAAGACGCGCCACCGAGGGAAGTCATCGAATTCGCCTCCTCCCTGGCCGCCTATTACAGCCGTTCCTCCGAGTCCCTGACCGTTGCCGTGGACTATACCAGGCGTAAACATGTGAGGCCCATCCCGGGGACGATCTCGGAAGTCTCCTATTCGAGGGCCCGCACCGTCATAGTCTCTCCCGGCCTCTGGGCAAGACTTCTCCAAGGAAGGACCGCAGCTCCTGGTGGATAAAAGACCTGAACAGCAAGGGCTCTCCGTTCCTGGGGTGGTCGAAGCCGAGGATCCAGGAATGCAGGAAAAGACGATCCAACCCGTGGGGTGTCTTTCTCCTTGGGGCATAGAGCTGGTCCCCTACCAGGGGACAACCGATGTGCTTCATGTGGACCCTTATCTGGTGAGTCCTCCCTGTCACCAGGCAACACCTCACCAGAGAGAAACCGCTCCTGCTCCAGAGAACTGAATATTCGGTGACGGCGCTTTTCCCCGAGGAAATAACGGCCATCCTGTAACGGTTCCTGGGGTTTCTCCCGACGGGAAGGTCTATTCTCCCAAGGGTTTTTTTGGGAACACCCCAGACCAGGGCCAGGTACTCCTTTCTGACCCGCCGTTCCTGGAAAGCCCTGGTCAAGGTGTCGAAGGAGCGGTCGTTCCGGGCGACCACCATCAGACCCGAAGTAGACGCGTCCAGGCGGTGGACTATTCCAGGCCGTCCGGGCGCTCCCGACTCCGCTATCTCGGGGAATTTGTCCAGCAGACCGTGGACCAGGGTACCCTTCCAATGACCGGGGGAAGGATGGACTATAAGGCCCGAGGGTTTATCCACGACGAGGATGTCCTCATCCTCCCATACCACCCCGAAAAAGACCGGTTCCGGGATGAGCTCCCGGGCGGGCCTGGGCTCCAAGGATACGCTGATACCCATGCCGCTGCGGACCACCATCGACGGCCTGACTCTCTGGCCCTGTTCGAGTCTCACCTTCCCGTCCCTGATGAGCGCCTGGACCTGGGACCTGGTCCTGTCGAGCTTCCATGTCAGGAAGACATCGAGCCTCTCGCCATCCAGGTCCTCACCTACGACCAGCGAAAGGGTCTCCTCTTCGTCCATGTCCCCATCCACCCCGGCGCCTTCGCTTAACTCGAGCCGTTCATCCGCTCCAGGACACCCTGGCACCGCTCACAAACGCCGCGCTCCGGTACTTCCGGAGCCCATCTCCAGCACCTCGGGCATTTCCCTCCCGGTGCTTTCCTGATATTGAATTCCATCCCCGTCTCCAGGTCCTTCCACGAGAAGCCGACTTCACCGAAGGACCCTACGACGCGCAACGAGGATACTATCGACAGGGTCGCCCATTCCTCTTCGGGCAGAAGCCTCGCCGGATCCTCCACGGTTTCGCCCCTCAGGATCTCGACCTGAGCGTCGAGGGAGTGACCGATCACCCCGTTGGTCCTTGCCGCCTCGAGGGCTCTAGATAGGGCCCCCCTTTGTTCGAGGATCCTCTCCCATCGGCTGTCAAGCTCTTCATCGATAAGGGTCTCGTCAACATCGGGCCAGTGGGAAAGAAAGACGCTCTCTGGTATGGAGGGGTCCAGGCTCCTCATCTCCTGCCATACCTCCTCCGAGGTAAAGCTCAGCACCGGGGCCAGCATCTCCGTCAAGGCACGAAGTATCGCCCACAGGGCCGTCTGGCAGCTTCTCCTCGCTTCTCCTGCGCGGTCTTCCGCGTAAAGCCGGTCCTTGCGGACGTCGAGATAGATGGCACTCAACTCGTTCACGCAGAAATGATGGATCATGTAGGCGGGTACGTGGAACTCGAACTCATCGTAGCCCCTGGTCGCCTTTCTTATCAACGCCTGCAATCTTGAAAGGATCCACCGCTCCAGTTCCGGCATCTTCGCGAAAGGCACCTTATCCTTCCCCGGGTCAAAATCCTTGAGGTTGCCCAGGAGGAACCGGGCGGTGTTCCTGATCCTCCTGTAGGACTCCACGAGGTTGGATAATATCTGTTCCGAGATCCTGACATCGTTCCTGTAATCGGTGGAGGCGACCCAAAGGCGCAGGATATCTGCGCCGTATTTCTCAATGATCTCCTGGGGGGCGATGACATTCCCCAGGGATTTGGACATCTTTCTCCCCTCACCGTCGACGATAAAGCCATGGGTGAGGACCATGTCGTAGGGAGCCCTCCCCGTCGTGGCCACCGAGGTCAGGAGGGAGGTCTGGAAATAGCCCCTGTGCTGGTCGCTTCCCTCGAGATAGAGATCGGCTGGCCACTTTAGGTCCTTCCGGGAAGCCAGCACCGCCGCCTGGCTGCAACCTGAATCAAACCAGACGTCCATTATGTCCGACTCTTTCCTGAGTTCGCGGCTTCCGCAGTGCGGGCAAAAAGCCAGTTCCCCGAGGATCTGCCCCGGCGAGAGGCGCCACCAGCTGTTGGAACCCTCCCTGCGGAACAGGTCCTGGACCTTCCTGATCCTGGGAGGGTCGGCTACCAGGCCGCCGCAGCTTTCGCAGTAGAAAGCCGGTATCGGGACCCCCCAGATCCTCTGTCGGCTTATGCACCAGTCCGATCGCTCCTTGACCATGTTGGCGATCCTTTCCTTGCCCCACTCGGGTATCCATCTGACTCGGTCGATCTGGTCCAGGGCATTCTCCTTGAAAGCGTTGACCGCTACGAACCACTGTTCGGTAGCCCTGAAAATAACGGGCTTTTTGCACCTCCAGCAATGGGGATAGGAGTGGGTGATCCTGCCGCTCCCGAGAAGCCTACCTCTTTCTCTCAGGACGGCCAGGACCTTTTTGGAACCCTCTTCAAGGGAAAGGCCCCCCACGAGTTTCGTACCGGGGAGGAAATAACCCTTGTCATCCACGGGGTTGAGTATATCCAGGCCATATCGAATACCCGTCTCGAAGTCTTCGGCACCATGGCCCGGCGCTGTATGTACACAGCCGGTCCCCTGGTCGAGGCCAACATATTCGGCGAGGGCAAAGATCATCTCCCTGTCATCGTAGAAAGGATGCAGGGCGCGGGCCTTGGCCAGGTCCCGCCCCTTTACGGTGAGGAGAGGTTCCCCGAGCTCGAGGCCCGTCACGGACGCGACCTTCCCCTTGAGGGCCTTGGCTATGATGAAGACCTTGCCGTCCCGGGCGGGGACGAAGGCGTAGTCGAAATCAGGGTGGATCGCCACGGCAAGGCTTGCGGGGAGCGTCCAGGGAGTGGTGGTCCAGACAACGACGTAGACTTCCCTCCCGCGGATAGCCTCCTCCACCGCACTGTTGCCCGATGTGATCAAGGGGTAGGCCACGTAGACCGAGGGCGAGGTTTCGTCCTCGTACTCTATCTCTGCAGCGGCGAGGGCCGTTTGGCAATCTATGCACCAGAACACCGGCTTGCGCCCCTTGTACACGAGTCCCTTTTCCACCATATCGGCGAAGACGCCTATCTGGGCGGCCTCGTACTCCGGCTTGAAGGTTATGTAGGGGTTTTCCCAGTCTCCAAGTACTCCAAGCCTTTTGAACTCCGACCTCTGGATATCGATATACTTCTCGGCGTAACTCTTACATTGCTGCCTTAATTCCACGGGGTCGATGGTCTCCTTCGATCGCCCGATCTCCTTGAGGACCCTGAGTTCTATGGGCAGGCCATGGGTGTCCCAACCTGGGACGTAAGGAGACTGGAAACCCGTCATCCACTTGTATTTCGGGACGAAGTCCTTAAGGATCTTGTTAAAGGCCGTCCCGATATGGATGTTCCCATTGGCATAGGGGGGACCATCGTGAAGGACAAATTTGACCGCCCCCTCCCTCTCGGACATCAGTTTACGGTAAACCCCCTTCTCCTCCCAGAAAGCAATGATCCCGGGTTCCTTCCTGACCAGGTTGGCCCGCATGGGGAAAGAAGTATCGGGAAGGTTCAAGGTATTCTTATAATCAGTTGACAAGGGCTGGACGCCTCCTTCTTTATTCAAAAAGGCCGCCAGTTCGAGCCGGCGGCCTCCCCGACGATCGGGATACTCGGCCCAGGATCACCGGTGCCTTGCCGGCCCTAGGCAGTTTTGGTCATCAGCGCCTCTTTCTTTGACCGGGCCGTCTGGAAGAAATGCACGAAAAGCAGCACGGCCAGTCCTATGGAGTCCGATCTTACCCCCGGCACCAAGAGGCCGAGGGCCCCTGCCATGGCCAGGGCTCTGACCCAAAAGACCATCCTGGTCTTGTAAAAACCGATGGTGCCCATGCCAAGGAGGAACACCCCCAGCAATGCCGTGCCTATGGACATGATAAAAGGAAACGCCTCAAAGTCCACAAGGACGAGCATGGGGTTGAAGACATAGATGTAAGGCACTAGAAAACCCGCCAGGGCCAGTTTTATGGCCGTCCAGCCCGTCTTCATCGGGTCTGCCCCCGCGATACCCGCCCCGGCATAGGCGGCCAAAGCTACTGGCGGGCTCAGGTCTGCGGCGATCCCGAAGTAAAGAACGAACATGTAGGCCGCCATTGGGGCCACACCCAGCTGCAGCAGGGCCGGCGCGGCCATCGTACTTGTGACGATGAAGTTGGCCGTCGTCGGGAGCCCTGCCCCGAGCAGGATACAGGCCACCATGGTCAACAGCAGCGAGACGATCAGGATCCCTCCGGAGAGGGTGATGATAGCGCTGGCGATCCGAAGGCCTAGCCCGGTCAGGGTTGCGGTCCCCACCACTATCCCCACGGTCCCGCAAGCACAGGCCACTCCCAAGGCTCCCCTCGCACCGGAATCCAAAGCCTCGATGAGTTTGGGGATGGTAACCCTGGTCTCCTTGTTCAGAAAGGACACGATCAGGGTTGCGATAATGCCGTAGTAGGCCGCCTTCAAGGGGGTATAGCCGGCGAGAAGGAAATAAATTATCGCTCCAAGGGGGATCAGCAGGTGTCCCTTCTTTTTCAGCAATGGAAATACCTTGGGCAGTTTCTCCCGGGGAAGACCCCTCAAGCCAAGCCGGGTCGCTTCAATGTGAACCTGGACCATGACCGCGAAATAATAAAGCAGCGCAGGGACGACGGCGGCGAGGGCCACCTGGATATAGGGTATACCGAGGAACTCCGCCATGATGAACGCCGCAGCTCCCATGACGGGCGGCATGATCTGCCCTCCGGTGGAGGCTACGGCCTCAACGGCTCCGGCAAAGTAAGGTTCGTAGCCGACGCTTTTCATGAGAGGGATGGTGAACATCCCCGTGGTACAGACGTTGGCCACCGACGAACCCGAAACGGTACCCATCAACCCCGAACTCAGAACGGCCACCTTTGCCGGGCCCCCGGTAGACCCTCCCGCGAGGGCCATGGAAAGGTCAATGATGAAGCGCCCCATACCCGTCTGTTCCAGGAAGGAACCGAAAAGAATGAACATGAAGACGAAGGTCGAGGAAACACCCAGGGGTGTTCCGAACACCCCCTCGGTACCCATGTACATGTGGTTGATGATCCTCGTTATATTGAATCCCCTGTGAGCGAAGAGGGAGGGGAAATGCCTGCCGAAGTAGCAGTAAAAAAGAAAAAATATGGCGATCCCCGGCAGCACAGGGTTGGAAACCCTTCTGGTGGCCTCCAGCAAAAGGAGGATGCCCAGCAACCCCATGGTTATATCCATGGTCGTCGGGAGTCCCGCCCTCATCACGATCTCATTGAAATAGATCACATGGTAGAAGACCACGTAAGCGGCGACGCCGCCCAGGACATAATCGTACCAGGGGACCGTGTCTCTGCGTGCTTTCCCTGAAACGGGGTAGAGCATGTAGACCATGAAAAGGACAAGGGCAAGGTGAACCGCCCTTTGCTTGATAGCCAGCAGAAGCCCGAACCCCGAGGTGTAGAAGTGGAAAAGGGACAGGGCGACGGCCACCAGGAGGACCAGTTTCGCCTCCCACCCCGAAAGGATCCTGGTCCTCGCCTCGGTGTCGAAGCGCCTCCTGAGTTCGTCAAGATCGATCTGTTCTTCTCCCGTCACGATGATGTCCTGCTTGCCCTGGTCGGTCTCTTCGGTCTTATCGGTCAAAAGGATCCCTCCCTGTCACGGATGCTACGGTCGATTATTCGCAAAGGAGTGTAAAGGCAACGGATCAGGTCGATTCTACCACACCCGAATGGCGCGTCACAGGTGCCGTGCCTTTGAAATAGCCTCCCAAAGGGACCTGACCACTATGAAAAATTCCAGCCTTTTTGATGGGTAAGTCCTGAAAAGTTCATGGATCGTCGGAAGCTCACCGGGCAACTGGAGGATGTTCCTACCGATACTATCGTCGCCGACCCTGTAGTAATACTTTCTCCAACTGCTTCTTCCGCCCCGGAATCGGAACCATTCACCATCGGAGATGAGCCGGCCGTTTCTTGGCGTCACGACCGGCAGCCCGGCGTTATGGGAGACCACCCTCTCCTCCCAGGCCCAGATCCTTCCGCTGACCACCCGGTAATCGTCCTCAACGGGTGTCTTTTCGACGGAGTGGATGTACCTCGTCATGAAGGGGAATCCCACCGGTGTGGGTCTTGAAAGCAGCACCTCTTTACCGCTCGAGATCTCAAGCACCCAGACAGGTGCACAAGCCATGAACAGGGCGGCGGAAAATATCATCGCCGCAGTGGTGCGAACCTTGTACTTCATCACCTGCCGCCTGGTCGGGAGGCTGAGGGTTTCATTCAACGGTCCCTTCCAGGAGGGAGACGAAACGGCAGTACTCTCCCCATTCATCCTTGAAACGCTCACCTTTCTTGATCCTGGTCAGGAGCCGTTCTGTCCCGTCGGGGAAACCCAGGGGGATAACAAGTCTCGCATCAAGGGCGCATTGCTCCATCAGGGCGGAAGGAACGGAAGGGGCGACAGCCGTCACTATGATCCGGTCGAAAGGAGCCTCTTCGGGAAGACCGAGCCTTCCATCACCGTAGCGGACCTTGACCGGATAGCCGAGTTCCTTTAGGAGAAGGGAGGCGGAACGGGCCAGGGAAGCTATCCTCTCAATGGAATAGACCTCGGCGCCCATCCTGGCGAGGATAGCGGCCTGGTACCCGGATCCGGTGCCAACTTCAAGGACCTTCATCCCGGCTACGACATCAAGTCGGGACGTCATCAGGGCCACCATGTAGGGTTGGGATATGGTCTGGCCGTTTCCCAGAGGGAGGGGATTATCATCGTAAGCCCATTTCCTGAGCCCTTCGGGGACGAAAAGGTGGCGCGGGACGTTCCTGAAGGCTTCAAGGATATTCTCGTCCCTGATACCCCTGGCCTCGATCTGGGAAAGGACCATCCTTTCCGCTCTGGCTTCCCAGTCCTCCAAGGAACCCACCTCGAGACCTGTCAAGGTTTTTTGGAAAAAAAAGAGCCTTCCCTGCTCTCCAGGGACGGAAAATCGACTGGCGGGCCTGAGGCGATTCGAACGCCTGACCTACGGCTTAGGAGGCCGTTGCTCTATCCTCTGAGCTACAGGCCCGTCGTTGAACGACCGTAATATTACCATGGGATCTTCACAACTTCAATGCCGCCCGGGGACCTGGGGAGCACACTTCGGGCCTCACAGTCCGCAACAGGCCATGAATCTTTTCGTCCCTTCGCACGTTCCCTGCCATTGAGCCAAGGTATCCTTCACGTCGATCTTCATCTGCTCCACAAGCAGGGAGACGGCGGGGAAGGCCTTTTCCCTCCTGAGCCTCCTGAAAAGGAAAAGCGAAACCTCTCTTCCGTAGAGTTCGCCCCTGAACCCGGGGATATAGGCTTCGCACCTGATCCCTTCCCCGCCGGGGAAAGTGGGGTTCAGCCCGATGTTGACGGCAGCGGGGAGTGCATCCTTCCCGAAAGCGACCCCCCCGGCGTAGACGCCTCTGGCGGGTAAAACTTTCATCCCCGGGAGCGAAAGGTTTATCGTCGGGAAACCGATCGTTCTGCCCCTTCCGTCACCACGGACGATAAGACCCCTGATCATGAAGGGGTGCCCAAGGTCCTCCGAGACCTGGGGCAGGTCACCCTTGATGACGCTCTCCCTGATGTAGCTGCTCCCGATCTTTCTTCCGGAAGGGGCAGCCAGGTGGGGAACGATCTCGACTTCCCACCCTCGCCGGGAGGCTAGCTCTTTCAAAAGTTCAGCGCCGCCCCGCCGGCCCCTGCCGAAACGGAAGTCATCCCCTACGACAAGACCCCTGATGAAAAGCCTATCCTCCAGGAACCCCAGGAAGTCATCAGGTTCCATCCCGGCCAGGTCCTTTGAAAAGTCCAGCCTGACGATCTCGGGTATCCCCAGGCATTTACCGAGGATGTCCTTTTCCGGCTCGGTAAAAAGGGGCAAAAAGGTTTTATGCCCCAAGACAAGCTGAGGGTGAGGGAAAAAGGTCACGACGCACCAGGAATCGGACATGACTCGCGATAGGTTTTCCGCGGCTTCGAAGAGCTTCCTGTGCCCAAGGTGAAAACCGTCAAAGGACCCGACTACGGCTATCATCGTTTACGGTCCTTCCAGAATGATGTTGGTGACGGGCCTGACCAGGTATACGCCGTCTTCATGTACGACGCGGGCAAAGGATACCATGGCCTTTCCGAAGATCAGGATGTACCCTCCGGTCCCGTGTCCGCCCCAGCCTCTTCGGGCCAGTTTCCCCAACGACAGGGGACTGCCTGAAGCGATCGTTCCCTCATCGGCGAGGGAAGCCTGGTAGTAAGTAAAACTTCCGGAGAGGGATGAAAAGGGCAGGATCCTCCCCTCGAGGGTGGAAGCGTCCGCCGTGGCAAGGTCGCCGCTGGGCAGTGCGTCGGGAGCGGCGAAAGGTCCGAGGGATTCTCTCCGGAGGCTTAAAACAGAGGCGCCGCATCCCAGGGTTTCCCCGAGATCCCTTACGATGCTCCTGACGTAGGTGCCCTGCCGGCAGACGATCCTCAGGGGTACGTCCCGCCCTGCCATTATGGGCCCGGTTCTCCCGATAGAGGTGACCAGCGCCGGCCGCGCGGAAAGCGGCACATCCAGGCCTTCCCTTGCCATGGCATGGGCTCTCCTGCCCTTGACCTTGACGGCTGAGAAGGCCGGCGGGGTCTGATCCCGGTGCCCGTAAAGGGAGAAAAGGGCCCTGTCGATACTTTCCTCACTAACTAGACCGGTATCTTCCTCTGATATCACCGCTCCGGAAAGGTCGTCAGTATCTGTCCTCAGCCCGAGACGGGCCACGGCGAGGTAGACCTTCGGCAGCATCATAACGAAACGGGATGCCCTCGTGGCTCTCCCGATCAGCAGGGCAAGGACACCTGAAGCCGGCTGATCCAGGGTTCCCCCGTGGCCGACCCGCTCTTTCCCGCCCAAGGCCCTCTTCACCAGGGCCACACATTGTGAACTCCTGGTGCCCGGGGCCTTGTCAATGATCAGAAATCCCGATCTCATCCAGATCCCCCAGCCTCGTGACGAAGGCCTCGAGTGACCTTTCCGGGTTACCCTCCATCTTGCACCCCGACGCCCGCTCATGACCGCCGCCGCCCCACAGCGCCGCTATCTTCCTCGCGTTAACGGGCTCCTTAGTACGGATGCTGACGCGGCAGGCTCCCTCGTCCTCCTGGAAAAGGGCTGCAACGGTCACTCCCTTGACGGAAAGAAGAGCGTTGACCAGGTTCTCCGTGTCATCCCTCGATGCCCCCAGGGAGGACAGGTCCTCCCTCGACAGGTAGGTGACGCAGACCCTGCCGTCCAGGTGAAGGGAGGCCCTTGAAAGCCCCCTGCCCCAAAGATGGATACCTTCGAGAGAACGGTTTTCATAAACCTCCTGGTAAACCCTGTGAGGTTCGGCTCCCTTTGCAACCAGGTACGAGGCGATCCTCAAGGTCCTCTCGTCGGTCGAGGGGAACCGGAAAAAACCGGTATCGGTGGCGATGGCCGTGAAGAGCGATCCTGCCGATCTCCTGGTGAGGTCCCACCGTGCCGCAAGAAAAAGTTCGTAGATCATCAAACCGACCGAGGAGGCCCGGTCGTCCACCCAGTTAAGGGTTCCGTACCTGGTATTGTCACCGTGATGATCGATATTAAGGACGACGGCCCTGTCTTCCGGGGACGGAAGCCCCCCGAGCGTTCTTTCGGGGTTGCTCGTGTCCGTCACGATCACGGCCAGGTCCTCTGAACGCAAACTGTTTCCTAGGGATCCCGCTGCGACGTACTTTTCATGGAAGGGAAGGAACCGGTAAGCCTTAGGAAAAGGGTCGGGACCGAACCAGGAACACTTCTTCCCCAGAGATTCACATTGAAGAAAAAGGGCGCTCCCGCAACCCAGCGTATCGCCGTCGGGTTTCTCGTGGGCCACGATTACCCACTCCGGAACGCTTTCAAGGAGATCGATCATTCCCTGGAGGTTCTTCAAGAGCCGGCATCCTCCCCTTCTCCCACAGCCCCGGGGAGGCCCAGGCTGTCGAGGATGTTCTCTATGGCTTGTGCACGGTCCTCGGTGGTGTCGTAAACAAAGTGAAGTTCGGGCACCTGTCTCAGACGCATACCCTTCCCTAGCATGGATCTCAGCACCCCCGCCGTCTTGTTAAGGGAAGCCTCAACTTTTTCCCGGCTGCCCGGGGTAAGGGTCCTGAAGTAAACCTTGGCGTGGGAGAGGTCCTTGCTGCAGACCACCTCCGAAAGGACAGCCTCCCTCAGGGAATCATCCTTTATCCTCGTCCTTATCAGGTCTGAGATCCGGCGGAGCAGCTCCCTGTTTATCCTTTCAATCCTGAAAGTCGGCATATCCTTTTACCTCTTTCTTCTCGCGGACAAGAAAGAAGTCTCCCTTTTCTTCCATCGAATGGACCAGCCGTATTATCGAGTCGAGCCTTTCTTCCGCTTCGTGATGGGAGGACGAGAGTACGGAAAAGGCCAGGAGGCCGTCCTGGCAGGAACCATCGGGGCCGAGGTCGGCCGCGGAGACGTTGAACCGGTTCCGTGCCCTCTCAAGGATGGACCTTGTCACTTGCCTCCTGTCCTTCAGGCTCGCGGCTTCGGGTATCTTCAGATGGACGAACAGCATGCCGCAGAAGGCGGCCCGTTCCCTCATCTTTCCAGGGTTCTCCTTTCCTCGACCAATTCAAAGGCTTCTACGATGTCGCCCTCCTGAAAATCCTGCTGGTTCGAGAAGCTCATGCCGCATTCATATCCCGCCGATACTTCCCTGGCGTCATCCTTGAATCTTCTGAGGGCGGAGAGGCCGCCTTCCCAAAAGACGACACCATCCCTGATGAGCCTCACCTTCGCCCCCCGCTTGATCACACCTTCGGTCACGTAGCAGCCTGCGACCTTACCCGCCCTCGGGACCTTGAAGATCGCACGGATCTCGGCCTGCCCAAGAACGTGCTCACGAATGGTCGGCGCCAGCATGCCCTCGAGGGCGGCATGGACATCCTCTATTACATCGTAGATGATCCTGTAAAGCCTGATCTGGACCCCCTCGTCCTCGGCTATCCTCCTCGCGTTGGGGTCGGGCCTGACGTTGAACCCTATGATAATGGCGTTTGAGGCGGAAGCCAGCGTCACATCCGACTCCGAGATCCTCCCTACGCCTCCATGGACGAACTGGATACCCACCTCGTCGGTCTCGATCTTCTTCAGGGAAGCCTTAAGGGCTTCAAGGGAACCCTGGACATCGCATTTGAGGACAATGGATAGGACGGGCGTCTCCCCCATCTGCATCCGGTCGTACATCTCCTCGAGGGTGATCTTCCTCGACGGGGTAGCACCCGCTTCTTTTCTTGCGGCCTCCCTGTCGCTGATCGCCTGGCGGGCTTCTTTTTCACTCGGAGCGATGGAGAACAATTCACCCGGTTGCGGCACCGACGAAAAACCCAGCACCTCGACGGCAGTACTGGGGCCGGCCGCGTCGATCTGGTTCCCTGCGTCGTCGATCATGGCCCTGATCCTTCCCCAGGCAGAATCGGTCTGGACGATATCGCCCTTTCTCAAAGTGCCCTGTTGGACCAGGACAGTAGCAACGGGGCCCTTGCCCTTGTCAAGCCTGGCCTCGATCACGGTCCCTTCGGGCGAGACGGTAGGGTCGGCCTTCAGTTCAAGTAGGTCGGCCACGATCAGGACCATTTCCAACAGTTGATCTATCCCCTGGCCGGTAACGGCCGAAATATCGACGGCGATGGTGTCCCCGCCCCATTCCTCGGGGACGAGGCCGTGATCCGACAATTGCTGTCGGACCCGGTCGGGCCTGGCCTCGGGTTTGTCGATCTTGTTGACGGCCACCACGATCGGGACACCCGAAGCCTTCGCGTGATTCAGGGCTTCGAGGGTCTGGGGCTTGACGCCGTCGTCAGCGGCGACCACCAGGATCACGATGTCCGTGGCCTGGGCCCCCCTGGCCCTCATTGCCGTGAAAGCCTCGTGGCCGGGGGTGTCCAGGAAGACGATCCTTTTCCCCTTATGGACCACCGTGGAAGCGCCGATATGCTGCGTGATACCTCCCGCCTCGGTCTCAGTGATCCTGGTTTTCCTGATATGGTCCAGAAGGGTTGTTTTCCCGTGGTCGACGTGACCCATGACGGTTATAATGGGAGCCCTTTCCTGGAGGTTATCTCCTTTAAAAACGGGCTTTTTGCTCACCACCGTGCTCTCTCCCGGGGCCCTCTCGTCGCTCGTTACGATCTCAAAATCAAGTTCGTCGGAGAGAACCTGGAGGATCTCATCGGTGACAGGCGAATTGGCCGGGACCATGTGGCCCGAGGATACCAGTATCCTGACGAGTTCGCCGGCTTTTTTATCCAGGAGGGTCGCCACCTCGTTGATCAGGGCCCCCTTGGGGACGACCACTCTTCTGACCGGCTTCCCCTCCCTGGGAGGTCTATCGCTCCCTTCGCGAAGGGCATCCTCCACCAGCTGTGCCGTCTCGGATTCAATGGAGTTCATATGATTGCTGACCTCAATGCCGAGGTCCTTCAGAAGGTCCATCATTTCCTTGTTGGATCTTCCCAGCATCTTCGCCAATTCATAGACCCTGATCTTGCTCATTTCTATCGACCTCCCCGGCCACTAGCTTCTCAATCTTACCCGACAACCCGTTACCAAGGGGCAGGCCGACGATCTGGGTTTGCCCCGTTGAGAGCAGACCTCCCAACTCTCCCCTTCCGAGAGACTCGGTGACGACGACACGGCAAGCGCCACGTCGTCTGTACCCTTCCACCATGGACCTCACGTTCGACGAGTGGTCCCGGGTCAGGACCACCAGGAGCCTGGCTCCTTTCCTGAGTTCAGTCCTTACTGCGTCCTGCCCCGCGTAAAGCATCCCGGCTTTCCTTGCGATCCCGAAAAGGCCGGACAGTTTTTCATCCAAGATCGTCTTCCCCCCGGGGATCAGGGTCACCTCTTTCGTCGAGAAGGACCTTCAGTGAAGATATGAGCTTTTCAGGTACCGGTGTTTTGAGGGACCGGGCCAGTTGCTTTTTCTTCAAAGCCAATTCCAGGCAGGCGAGATTCCGGCAGATATAAGCACCCCTTCCCGGGGCCCTTCCGGAGGGGTCAACGACGACCTCCCCGTCGGGGCGTCGGACGATCCGCAACAAGTTCCTTTTGGGGAATTCTCCTCCGCAACCTGTACAGGTCCTGGGTCTTTTCCTTTTTTCGTGAACAACACCCGTTCCCGTCACGACTCAACCTCTTCGGTGTTGATAAGTTCATCGAACAGATCCTGGAGGGTCGGCAATTTTTCGGGTTCCAGGACCTTGATGTCGATCTTCCATTTGGTCAATCGAGCCGCAAGCCTGACATTTTGGCCGGCTTTCCCTATGGCCAGGGAAAGGTGGTCCGGCCGCACGAAGACCTGGACGGCTCTCTCCTGCTCCAGTACGGGCTCGACTTTCAGGACCCTGGCCGGCGACAGGGCGTTCCTGATGAAGATCAGGGGGTCGCTGCTCCAGACGACCACGTCGATCCTTTCGCCTCCCAGTTCCTTGCTTATGGATTTGATCCTGGCGCCGGCGTTGCCTATACAGGCTCCAACGGGGTCCACGTTAGGGTCCAGGGTGGATACGGCCACCTTGGCCCTCACCCCGGATTCCCTTACGATCTCCCTGATCTCAATGGTCCCCTCTCTTACCTCCGGGATCTCCAGTTCCAGGAGTTTCCTGAGCAGCCCGGGGTGACTTCGGGAGACAATTATCTTGGGACCCCTGGTGGTCTGCCTCACCTCTACGAGGAAAAACTTCATCCTGCTCCCAAGGGCATAGGATTCACCCACGATCCGCTCTTCTCTGGGGAGTATCGCTTCGGTCCTGTCGTTGAGCCTGACCAGAACCTGGTCGTCTTCGGATTTGAACACCACCCCGTTGATCAAGTCGCCGATCTTGTCGGAGAATTCTTCATAGATGATCTGTCTCTCGGCGTCCTTTAGCCTTTGTATGATGACCTGCCGGGCGGTCTGGGCCGCAATGCGCCCGAACTTTTCCGGTTCGACCTCGACCCGGACTATATCCCCAACCTCAACATCGTTGAAACCAAGCTTGGCGGCGTCGTCCAGAGTCAGCTCCGTATCGGGGTCGCTGATCTCATCGACGATCTGCCTGACTTCGCTGATGGAGATCTCTCCGCTCTCAAGGGCCACGTAAACCTCGACATTCTGGTTGCCTCCCCTGTACTTACGGTAGGCGAAAACCAGCGCCGCCTCCAGGCCCGAAGATATGACCTCCAGGGGTAGATTCCTCTCCTGCATTATCTGCTTCAGGGCTCGAACGAAATCACGTCCCAGCTGCATCACTGCTGCCCCCTTTTCTTCTTTCCCTTGACATCGGGCCTGGACGGACCAGGCATTTCAAAGAGAAGATTTGATCTTGCAATATCGGCGAAGGGAAGAGTAACCTCTCCAGATCCATCATCATCGAACCGGACGACATCCCCCGAGGCTGACAGGATGGTCCCCGTCAGGTTCTTGCGGCCGTCGACACCCTCCTTCAGCCGGACCTTCGCCCTCTTCCCCGCGAAGCGCACAAAGTCGGACAACGTAATAAGCGGCCTCTCGACCCCCGGGGAACTCACCTGGAGGAAGTATCTTTCGGGAAGTCCAGGATCGAGATCATCCAACATCCTCCCGAGTTTCCTCGAAACAGTCTCGCAATCCTTCACGTTGACCCCCCCCAGGCTGTCCATCAACACCCTGAGGACAGAGCGGCCCTCTTCCATGACCAGCTCCGACCATACGTATTCATAACCCGAGGCCTCCACCAGTTCCCTGATGGAGCCATGCATCCGGCGCAGGGCATCCCTTTCCGCAGGTTTTGACATCCTCAAAGCACCACCTGTTGTAGATCCTTTGACCAGAACAAAAGGCTTATAAAAAACGAAGAGCAGGATCCCCCTGCTCTTCGCCCATCCGAACATTTTAGGCGGTTCATCTGGAATGAGTATACCACGGCTTCGGGTACTTTTACAACTGAAAAGACGACCCTGGGATCAAAAGGAAGGCCCGGTCACGAGCCGCCCCAAGGGTCTGGCGGTCTTATTCCATCCGGTAATTGGGAGCCTCCTTGGTGATCACGACATCGTGAGGATGGCTCTCCTTGACGCCCGCGCCGGTGATCCTCACGAAGGTTGCTTTCTCTCGCAGATCCTCGATATCGGAGGCGCCGACGTAGCCCATACCGGACCTCAGACCCCCGACCAGCTGGTAAGTGATAGCGCTCATGGGGCCCTTGTAAGGGACGAGGCCTTCTATCCCTTCGGGCACCAGCTTTTCCTCAGTCTGGCCTTCCTGGAAGTAACGGTCCTTGCTCTCCCCGACGCTCATGGCACCGAGGGAACCCATCCCCCGGTAGCTCTTGAAGGATCGGCCCCTGTAAATGACCACCTCGCCGGGGCTCTCATCGGTTCCGGCGAAGAGGGACCCTATCATCACCGAGTCGGCCCCGGCCGCGATGGCTTTGACCACATCGCCGGAATACCGGATCCCGCCATCGGCGATCACCGTCTTTCCCCTGGAATGGGCCACAGCCGCAACCTTCATGATCGCCGAAAGTTGGGGTATCCCTATCCCGGCGATCACCCTGGTGGTACAGATAGACCCGGGCCCAACGCCGACCTTGGCTGCGTCGGCGCCGGCGTCGATCAATGCTTCCGCCGCCTCCCCTGTCGCGATGTTACCACCCACCAGAGCCACCTCGGGAAAGTTGCTCCTGATACGCCTGATGGTCTCCACCACGGCCCTGGAATGACCGTGGGCGGTATCCACGACGAGTACGTCGATGCCGGCGTCCACAAGGCTCCCGGCCCTTTCCAGGGCGCCATCCCCGACCCCAAGGGCCGCCCCAACCCTGAGTCTGCCCCGGGAATCCTTGGAAGCCTTGGGAAAATCCCTCGCCTTCTGGATATCCTTTATTGTGATCAGGCCCTTCAGTATCCCGTCGCGGTCCACAATGGGCAGTTTTTCGATCTTATGCTTCATAAGGATCTTGGTCGCGCCTTCAAGGTCGGTACCAACGGGTGCGGTGACGAGGTTTTCATGGGTCATCACCCCGCTGATGGGTTGCTGGTAATCGGTGATGAACCGAAGGTCACGGTTGGTTATTATCCCGACAAGTTTTCGCCGGCCGTCGACGATGGGAACGCCCGATATGTGGTAATGGTCCATGAGCTCCACCGCGTCCCTGACCAGGTCATCGGGGTGAAGGTAGAAGGGGTCCACGATGACCCCCGATTCGGAACGCTTGACCTTGTCCACTTCGGCTACCTGCTTTTCGCAGTCCATGTTGCGATGAATAATGCCTATACCGCCTTCCCTAGCCAGAGCGATGGCCATTCGGCTTTCAGTCACCGTATCCATCGCCGAACTGCAAAAGGGAATGTTGAGGCTGATCCCTGGGGTCAACCGGGAGGATACATCGACCTGGGAAGGCATCACTTCGCTGTAGGAAGGCACCAGGAGCACGTCGTCGAAGGTCAGGCCATCTCCTATTATCCTGATCTCGGGCCCGTCCATTAGGGCACCTCCTCTTGGGCAAGATATGTTAACCCGGGTATACTTGGGCTCTATTGGCAGAGAGTCTATACGAAAGAACCCCTTTTCGGCAACAACCGCAATGGGGCTTAAATCCTTCCCCCTCCGGGTTCGTCCCCGACCCCAGTACCCACTCGCTGAATACCGGCAATGGCCCAGCACCTCATCGCCTCACCCTTTCCCACGTCACCCGTGCCCTCACCCGATTTGAACTTGAGGGAGACCGAACCCTCCCCCCCCCTGAAAAGGACCCTGGAGAGGCTATCCAGGATGGGGCCGTGCATGGACGCAAGCCGTGGGACCTGGGCGTTGACGACGGCATCCACCGACAAAACCCTGTACCCCCTTCGATGAAGCAGACCCGCCACTTCCTCGAGGAGGTCCAGGCTCCGGATGCCCCTGAAACGCTCTTGCGATGAGGGGAAAAGGGTGCCGATGTCGGGGAGGCCCGCTGCGCCGAGTATCGCGTCGGCCACGGCGTGGCAAAGGAGGTCTCCGTCGGAGTGGCCCGAAAGGCCCAAGGTGAAGGGGATCCTGATCCCCCCGAGCACCAGCGGGACCCCGGGGACCAGGGGGTGGACATCAAACCCGAGGCCCGTTTTGACGTCCTCTGCGCCCCTCACCATACGGCGGGCCATTTCCAGGTCTTCCGGAAAGGTTATCTTGAAGTTCAAGGGGTCGCCCCGGATCCAGCCGGGCACCCTTCCTGAAGCCAACCATGCTTCGGCTTCATCGTGGTTCTTGCCGGGGGCCTCTTCCAGCACGTTCTTGATATCCTCCACGGGGTAAGCCTGGGGTGTCTGGGTCGCGAGGAGGTCTTCACGGGGCAAGCTCGCCGTGATAACGCCATCCCTGGCCACTTTTAACGCGTCCGTCACCGGTAGCACAGGGATGGCTGAGCCCACCTCCCCAGCCTTGCCAATGAGCCGTCGGCACAGTTCCGTGGAGGCAAAGGGCCGTGCTGCGTCATGGATCATCGCCATCTTTCCCCTCGCCGCCCTGAGGCCGAGCAGGACGGAGTCCTTCCTGCTCTCACCTCCAGCTACGACCTTCACTTCCATCTCCTTTTGAAGGGTGGAGGCTTCTTTTTCGAAAAAGGACTCCATCCCGGGTGGCGCTACCAGGATAACTTGGTCCACCCCGGCAACTTTCATTTTTACCGCGGTCCCCGCGGACCACGCCCAGAGGGGGAGGCCACCCAGTTCCTCGAACTGCTTCGGGGGACCCCCAAACCGCTTCCCCCTGCCGGCGGCTACGATCAGGAAGGACCATCCCGTCACGGGCGGACCTCTTTCTTTATCCTGCCGAAGACCATCCTCCCCGCCGAAGTCTGTAGCATGGACGTTACGACCACCTCTACCCTCTTCCCGATGAAGTCCTCACCATTCTCAACGACGATCATGGTCCCGTCGTCCAGGTAACCCACGCCCTGCTGGGGTTCCTTGCCCTCACGCAGGACATCGACCGTGATGGATTCGCCGGGGAGAAGGCTGGGTTTAAGCGCGTTGGCCAATTCGTTGACGTTGAGAACGCTCACACCCTGGATCTGGGCGATCTTGTTCAGATTGTAGTCGGTGGTCACCACCTTGGCGGCCAGTTCTTTAGCGAGGGCCACAAGCCCCTCATCGACGGAACCCACGTCGAAATCCTTCAGGGTCACTTCCAGTATCTGTACGGAGACGTCAGAGAGCTGCCGCAGTTCGTTGATGATGTCGAGCCCCCTTCTCCCCTTGGTCCTTCTGGTCGGATCCGAGGAATCCGCTATGGTCTGGAGTTCGTTAAGGATGAACCTGGGCAGGATGAACGGCCCCTCCAGGAAACCCGTCGCGGCTATCTCCAGGATCCTGCCATCGATGATGACGCTCGTGTCGAGGAGCTTCACGGCGAGCCTTTCATTGCCGGGTTCGATGGCCAGTTCGGTGAGAGCGTTGTCACCGCTCTCCTTCGTTCTTTTGCCCCGGATGCTGAAACGCTGTTTCAGCCCCCCTATAGAGCTCCACATCCCGTGGATCTCTTCCTTCCTTTTCAGGAAAAGGGTGGCCCCGAGGTAACCGAGGACCACGTTGAGAAGGACCGCCAGGTAACTCCCCACCACCGGCAGGTCGGCGAAGGGAAGGGCGGCCAGGTTAGCCACGATAAGGCCCGCGATGAGCCCGGCCAGGGCTACGGAGATATCATGCCAACTGAGGGTTTCAAGGTTCTTTTCAAAGGATAATCCTATAAAGCCGAGTAATCGCACGAAAAATGGGGTTACCAGGTAACCTATCAGGGCAAAAAGCACCACCCCGAAAATGAAGGGAATAAAGGAAAAGTGGAAGGTCCCTTTCGGCCACCAGTCCTGCAGAACAGCTATCCTGACCACCTGGTAGCCCGCCACGCCGCCAAGAAAGACGAAGATAGCCCTTGCCAGGTAAAGCATCAGTTTGAATATTCCTTCGGCCATGTTCTCACTCCTTTCTTTCGAAAGAATTATTTGCCAGGCTTACATCAACCCTCGACTCTATCGAGGCGTGCAGGGTGACCCGGTCGGCGTAACCGATGGTCCCTCCGAGGGGCAATCCAAAGGCTAGCCTGGTGATCCTTGGCTTCATCGACTTAAGCGAGTCAAGGACGGCGTAAAAGGTCAAGTCCCCCTCGACGCTCGGGTTCGTGGCAATGATGACCTCCCTGAAACCTCCTTCCCGTACATATTCTCCCAGCCTGGACAGCCTCTCCGGCGGGAGATCCTCCCCATCCATGGGCGAGACCCTGCCTCCGAGGATGAAGTAGAGCCCTGAAAAGACTCCGGCCTGTTCAAGGGAAAGCATATCCTCGACGTTCTCCAGGACACACAGAACTCCCCTGTCCCGGAAGGGATCGGAGCAGACGGGGCAGGGATCCTCGGTGGTCAAGTTGCCACAGATGGAGCAGGAAAAGGTGCTCTCCCTCATGAGTGAGATGGTCGAGGCCAATTCATCGGAGAATTCGCCCGGCTGCTGGAGAAGGAAAAGGGCGAACCTCCTGGCGGTCTTGTCGCCCACCCCAGGGAAGCGTGAAAAGAGCTTCATCAACCTTTCGACGGGTTCGGAAATGGACAAGACCGGCCTCCTAACCTAGCCCGGGGACCCCAAGACCGGCCCCGAACCTGCCGAGCCTCGACTGGGCCAGTTCCTTGCTTTTCCGGGAGGCGTCATTGATGGCCGCGAGGAGAAGGTCCTCCAGCATCTCCTTTTCTTCCGGGTCGATAACCTCCCGTTCGATGGAGATGCCGACGATCTCGCCCTGACCGGTGGCCGCTACCTTGACCATGCCACCCCCCGCCACTCCCTCGACCCTTTCCCGGGCCAATCCCTCCTGGATCTTCCCTATCTCCGCCTGAAGCTTCTGCGCCTGCTTGAGCATCTGTTCCATGTTCATCGTTTTGATATCATCCTTCCATCCGAAAAACGATCCGCTATCGTTTGATGTTACTCCTCAACGACGTTTTTACAAAGGACCTGGAACGTTTTTAACCTGTAGGGTGAGGGAGGGTATGGTCAGTCTCGGCCGGGTCTTTCGCGCCGCCGGGCCGAGATGGAGGTGCCTCGGGATCTTGTCTTTTTCCTGAGCATCATCTTGACGGCATGGGCCTCGTCCCTTTCCCTTTCAGCGAGAGCCAGCCTTATCCGCCTCTCCTGTGCTTCCAGCACGGGAAGCATCTCCTGCTCAAGGTTGTTCACCTTCCGCCTGGTCTTCTCGAACTCCAGTTCCAGCGCGTCCAGCTTGGACTTGAGGTTGATATAACGCCACAGTAGGGGTTCTATTCTTACGAGGGTCTCGAGGAGCTCATCCACGTGCAAAGAGGCCAGGGCGGGGTCCATCAGCAGGCCGCCTAAAAGCCGCCCTCTATCCTTGTCCTCGGGATAGAACTGGGAATACTTGCACCCCATGAGGGTATGCCTTACGATCCTGACCTTCCTGGGTTCGACACCCCACAAGAGCAGGGTCTTCACCGATTCACCCTCAAAAAGGCGGACCAGGGCGTAGGCGTAGGATACGAAGGCCAGCATGCCCTCCACTTCCTTCCTCATGGCCCTGAAGGTCGTCCGGTCGGCCTCGATCTCTTTGAAGAGGGCTTCCTTCTTCCTCTCCAGTAGGGAGCAGCCGAAACGCATATTCCCTATCTGACGCGTTATTTCGATCATTTCACTCCGGGAAACCGGGACGTCATTACCGGTCAAGTCGGACCCTCCTGATCTCCTCCATAAGGTCGGCGGGGATCCTGAACAGTTCCTCATCGGGAAGGGTGGAGAGCGCCCTCACCGCCGCCGCCAGGGACTCCCCGATAGAGAGAGCGCTGTCCCCCTGGTCCAGAAAGAGCCTTTCAAAGGCCGAACCGAACCGGAGGTAGTGAAGCTCGGTCTCCGTCAGGCCTTCATCTCCTACGATCAGTCTAAGCCTGGAAACCTCCCTGGACCTGGCGTAGGAGGCGAAAAGCTGGTCCGCGACCTGGCGGTGGCCGGCAAAGGTCCTTCCCTCACCGATGCCCTTGTTCATGAGCCTGCTGAGGCTTGAGAGGACGTTGATCGGCGGGTAGACCCCCCTCGCCTGCAGGCCCCTGTCAAGAACGATCTGACCCTCCGTTATGTAGCCCGAGAGGTCCACCACGGGGTGGGTCATATCATCGCCGGGCATGGATACTATGGGGATCTGGGTTATGCTGCCCTTGAGCCCCTTTACGCAGCCGGCCCTTTCATAAAGGCTGGCCAGGTCCGAGTAAAGGTAACCGGGGAACCCCCTTCTGCCGGGGGCTTCCTCCCTCGCGGCGCTCACCTCCCTGAGGGCTTCGCAGTAATGGAGCATGTCGGTCATGACCACGAGGACATCATACCCGCGATCAAAGGCGAAGTATTCCGCTATCGTCAGGGCGGTACGGGGCGCCAGGAGTCGTTCCACGGCGGAATCTCCAGCCAAGTTGACCACGAAGACGCCGTTGAAAAGGGCCCCCGACTCCTCGAAGGAATCCCTGAAAAAACGGGCCTCCCTTTCGGTTATCCCGATGGCGGCGAAGACGACCAGGAACTGTTCCGGGTTTCCCGGGACGTGTGCCTGTCTGACCACCTGGGCGGCTATCTCGTTGGCGGGGAGTCCCGATCCGGAAAAAACGGGAAGTTTTTGCCCTCTCACGATCGTGTTAAGAAGGTCAATTGAGGCGATGCCGGTCTCGACGAAGTCGCTGGGGCCGGCCCTCATGGCCGGGTTGAGGGGAGAACCCGTGATGGGGACCTCCTTCTCGAAGCAGGGAAGGGCTTTCCCTCCCCTGGGGATGCCCCTGCCGTCGAGGGTCTGGCCCATCAGGACCTGTCCCAGCCGTACCTTGACCACGTCCTTTTCGAACCATACGGTGCAGTCGCCGGGGTTGAGCCCCAACGTCCCCTCGAAGACCTGGATCGCGCATAGGTCGCCGTCGATCTGCAGCACCTGTCCGGTCCGTTTTCCCTTGCTGGTCTCGATGGTGACCAGTTCGCCCAGGGCAGCCTTCCTGCCATTTGAAACGAAGAGCAAGGGGCCCGTTACCCCGCTGATGGACCTTGTGCCTTCCCTGTAAAGGTCCATTTCAGCGTCCCTCCGAAGTGGTCAACGATCGGGCCACTTCTTCAAGCCACTGGTGAGACCTCTTTTCAAAGTCCTCAGCTGGCGCCCCCCTCAGCGCAAGGACCTGTCGTAACAAGCCCAGCCCCTGGACCTGCTGGTGCAGGACGCCCCTTTCGATCTCTTCACTCACCAGGCACTGGAGATCCTTCAGGATCTCGCTCAAACGCATCTGTTGTTCCAGCGTATTGAAAGCGTCATGGGGGTCGTAGGCGTTCTGTTGAAGGAAAGCGACCCTCACGATCTCCCCCATTTCCAGGTCCCACTTGTCCTGTTCCGAAAGGGCATCTCTCCCCACTATCTGCACCAGTGAGAGCAGCTCCGTCTCCCGTTCCAGGAGACTCTTGAGAAAGGAAGCGCAGTCCTTCCATTGCTCGCCGAGGTTTTCAAGAAAGAAAGGCTCCAGGGCTTTTTCATAGAGGGAATAGCTCTGTTTCCAGTTGACCGAGGGGAAATGCCGGCCCTCGGCAAGCCTCTTGTCGAGGGCCCAGAAGGTCCCCGATAACCTCAGGCTGGCCTGGGTGACGGGTTCTGAGAAATCCCCACCGGCAGGGGAAACGGCGTTGAATATCGTGATCGACCCCTTCCGCTGGGGCTCGCCGAGGACCCTCACTCTCCCGGCCCTCTCGTAGTATTGCGCGAGCCTGGACCCGAGGTAAGCGGGATAGCCTTCCTCGCCGGGCATCTCACCCAGTCGGCCGGAGATCTCCCTCAGCGCCTCGGCCCAACGAGAGGTGGAATCGGCCATCAGGGCAACGTCAAGCCCCATATCGCGGAAATACTCGGCGATGCTCATCCCTAGGTAGATGCTGGCCTCCCTCGCTGCGACAGGCATGTTGGAGGTGTTGGCGATGAGGACCATCCTCTCCATGAGAGTTCTGCCCGTATGAGGGTCTTTCAGGTGGGGGAACTCCTCGAGGACCTCCGTCATTTCGTTCCCCCTCTCGCCGCAGCCTATGTATACGACGACACCCGCATTGCACCACTTGGCCAGGGACTGTTGGGTGACGGTCTTGCCTGTGCCGAACCCCCCGGGTATGACAGCGGCCCCGCCGAGAGCGACGGGGAAAAGGGTATCCAGCACCCTCTGTCCGGTTATGAGCGGTTCCGAAAAGGGAAGCCTTTCCACGCAGGGTCGGGGCGTCCTCACATGCCAGCGTTGGCAGGGGGTTATCGCTAGACTGTTTTCGAGGACGCCGACGGCATCATCGACGGTGACCAAAGTCCCGGGGGAGGCTATTTCCCTGACCCTTGACATCTCAGACCCAAGGGGGGCCATCACGAGGTGCTTGAAGTCCTCCCCTTCTTTGACGAAGCCCAAAGCGTCCCCGGGCGAAAGGTTGTCGCCCGGGGACTTCAGGGGGAAGAAAGCCCACCTGGTTCCGGGATCCAGACTCCTGGAGAAAAAACCCCTTTTCAGAAAAAAAGCCCCGGCCTCTTCGGAAGAGAAGCCCCCCAGGGGCCTGCCGATACCATCGAGAACGCTTCCAAGGAGCCCCGGCCCCAGGTCGACGCCCAGAGGTTCCCCGGTGAATTCGACCGGTTCGCCGACGTGGACGCCGTCGATCTCCTCGTAGACCTGGATGTCCACTTCCTTGCCGTCGATCCTTATCACTTCCCCCAGGAGCCGCTCCGACCCCACCCTGGCGACCTCGAAGTTGGAGACCGGTGAAGCCGAATCAGCCCTTATGACCGTCCCCGCAAGGCATTTGATCTTCCCCAGGTTGGACACGCAGATCACTCCCGACCTTTAAGGCTGCCCCTCAGGGAGGGCATTTCCACCCAGACAGGGTCTGAGATCTTCGCTTTCCTCTTGTAGAACTCCGGGATACTCTCCGCCCAGTCCGACTCGACGAGGACAAAGGCCACCTCTTCACCCTGGAGCTTCTGAAAGCACCCGGGGAAATCCTCCGGCCCCTCGCAGACCACGGCCACGAGACCGAGGAGGGACCAGAGTTCTACGAAGGGTTGCCTGCCGAGAACGTACCCGTTGCCGTAATTCTGCATCGCCATCGACGGTCACCCCGCGAGGATCAGCTTTTCCAAAATGGCATCCCCTTCGAACCCCATGGACACCCCCACCACCAGTGAGTCCAGGTTCCGCCATTCCACCAATTGGTGTGCGATGAAAGCTATCGCCACCTCGATACCCAAGGGATCCTTTCTTCTCAGGGAGATCTGCCACCGCCAGAACTCCCGCATGGCCCCTCCCGGGGCTATCTCCGCTGGGCCACCCTTGGAACGGTCCAGGATATTCTCCCAGGGCGTTGAGTCTAGCAACCCGGCAGGCTCGGGGGAGCCCTGGAGCCGCTCCGGGGACAGGGAAAACCCCCCCTTCAGGTAGAGCTCAGCGGCCTTTTCCTTCTGCATGACGCCAGAGAAAACCCTGGACCAGATATTCAGGTTCCATACATCGATGGTCCTGGCGAGGTATTCCTTCACCAGGGCCGAATTCTTCGTCCTGTGGCTGTCCAGCACCCTCTCCTGGCATACCAGCATGCCCGACAGGAGCGCCCTTTCGCTCGCCGGGAGGCTGGATCCCTTCACTACCTGTTCGAGCGCCCTGGCAAGAGCCCTCGCCAGGGGGTGGTCAAAGGCAAGGCACTTGTCGATCCCGTGGGCGACGGACGGGCTCTTCCATAGCTGGGCGAAGAAACGCACGGGGAGGGTACCGTAGGCGTGCCACCGGGGTTGCATCTCGTAGGGGATGCCGATAAAGAAGTACCGGACTAGAAGGCGCCCGTTCTGAAGGTCCGCCCTGGACAGGATCACGCTGATGAGATCCTCGGGTTCACCCATGGCCATATTCCTGGTGTGGCTCAAGACCGATGCCGAGGTGTCCGCGAGGGCCATCTCGATCTTTCGGTGGGTTGACAGGGACTGTTCGATCAGGCTCCGCCTGAAACTCTTGCCGTACCTGGTATCCAAAAGGAAGACCTCGATATCCTCAAGGCTCCGGGATGCCAACCTTCGGTAATCCTCTCGGGCCAGGAAGTCCCCAAAACGGGCACGGAGCCTGGCGTTAAGATAGCCGAAATTCTCTGGAAAACCTTTCGAACTCTTCAAGAACATGTCGGTAGCGCTCCGAAAGGCCGCGAAGGAGCTCCTTCTGGTAAAGGTCCCACCTGGTCTTTATCGTGTTGTCTATATACAGGGTACGGGTCGGGGCGTCCGTCGCCAGGCAACCTCCCCAGGACGTGACGGACTCGCTCTCCTCCACGGCCCTTATCCTTTCATCCTCGGGCACCAGTCCTCCCTCCCCGGGGAGGACGAGGATCACGGCTTCGGCCTCCAGCGCTTCAAGCGCCTCCAGGACAAGGCGGGAAAGGATACCCGAGTAAGCTTCACGATCACCGCGGATGGCCTCGATCTGAAGTCCGACCCTCTCCGTGGTCTTCTCCAGGATGGAAGAGATCTTGCCCAGCGCCTCTTCCCTCACCTTGAGCAGGGTGCGCCTCTTCTCCCTTTCAAGGAGAAGGTCAAACCGCTTTTTGTGTCCTGCCCTTATGTCATGGACCTTTCTTTCAGTCTCCCTTCTCGCCACGAAGATCCTGTCCGAAATGAAGCTTTCCGATTCGCCGCGGAGCGCCGCTGACTTTTTGGAAAACTCCTCCTTCAGCGCTCTTTTGAATTCCGCGATCCCCGTCACAGCGGCAAGCACCCCCTCGGTACCATCGGGGTTCCCAGGTCACGGAAAGATCAGGCGAACTGGAGGATCAACATGACGGCCACGACAAAACCCAGTATCACCATCGTCTCGGGAAGGGCTTCGAGTATGATGATAATTCCGCTTGTCTCGGGCTTTTCGGCGATAGTCCCGGCTCCGACGCTGCCGATCCTCGCCTGGGCATAAGCTGTAGCCATGGCAGGGATGGCCACGGCCAGGGCTGCCGCAAGAGCGATCAGTGCCTTTTCCATAATCCCGGCTCCCTCCTTGAAAAGGGTTTATACAAGGTTCCCCCCCCGGCATGGAACTTCCCGAGGAATTCCACGTACTGGAGTCGCGCCGAATGCAGGCTTGAACCCGCAACGGCAAGGGCGAAGTTCAACAGGTGTATCGCCAGGGCCATGAATACCCCGAAAAAGGTGATCCCCAGGGAATCCACGAAGCTGTTGGCCACCGTGGCCAGTATCGCGGAGGAGAGCCCGATGGCCGCGATACGGACGTAACTCAGGACATTCCCCACTGATCCGAGGGCTTCGACAAGGCCGCCCATGCCGCCACCGGCAAGAAGCAGGACGAGCCCCAGCACCAACAGCGTAACGGGGATGGTGAACAGCCTTCCTGGCAACCACCCCTTCACCTGGACCATGACCGAAAGCAGGGCCAGGAAAACGACGACGTTGCCCAGTCTTTCCATCCAGAGGTGTCTTTGTCCCATCCTCAACCCCTGGACGACCCCCATGAGGAAGCCCAGGAAGACGTGGGCAAAACCCAGACCTACGGTGAAGGCCATCACCGGCAGCACAACCTGGGATCTCTCAAGCCAGAGGGGCTCCAGGTGGAAAAAACGGTGACCCAGGTCACCGAAGACCTCACCATAGGCGGCCCCCCAGAAGATGGACCATGCGGCGAGGTAAAGGAGGATGCAGCCGACGTCCTTCATGATGCGTCGGCCGTCCTTCCGCCTGAGCCAAAACCCCAGGACGCCGATGACCAGGCCGTAGCCCATGTCGCCCACCATGCAGCCCCCGAAAAGGGGGAAAAACAACCCGATGAGCACGGTAGGGTCAAGGCCCTTGTAGGAAATGACGGGCATGAGCTTCAGGAAAAGTTCAAAGGGCTGAAAATACCTGGGGTTTTTTAGAGAGGTGGGCACTTCGGGCCATTCGCCAGGCTGAGGCTCTCTCCAGCGGAGAAAAAGCCTCTCCCCGAACTCGGTCTTCAACCGCGTCGCCAGCTCGTCCTTCTCGTCGGCCGGGACCCACCCGGAAAGCCTGAAGACCTCACCCCTGGTCTCACTTCCGGACTCAACAAGAGCCTCCTCGACCTTTTCGTCCAGGATCACGTAAAGAGCTCCTAACTTGGGCCCCCATTCCCTCCTTGCAGCCTTGAGGTTACGGTCGATCTCATCTATACCCCGGGGGATCTCTTCCAGGGCTGCCTCCATGAGAGGGAGGGCTTCACGAAAAGACATGCTCTCGTAATCTCCCGGGAGCATCCAGGGGATGCATTGTTCCGAAAGGAGTATTTCCCGGACCACCTCGCGAAATTCAGGGGGATAAGCTATAGCGAGGATCCTCTCCCCCCCCGGGGTGACCCGGAGGAGGTAGGGGATCCCATCACCCTTTTCCAGGGGGTTCTTATCCCTCACGATCTTCCGGATCCTGGCGGCAGGTTCAGGAATACTGGCCTTCTGGGCCCACCAGATCGAGATCTCAAGGCCCGACCTCGTGTTGTCACGGATGAAGGTGTCGAAGTGCGAGATGGTCCTGAGGGCGCCTTTTATTGAATTGAGCTTTATCTCCAGGTCGGCCTTCATCCGCGACTTGCCAGAGAGCCTGGCACTGAAGGAGTCTAGGCTCTCCTCGACGGCTTCGATCATGGTTTCGTCCGAGGTCGAGAGCAGCGCTCTTTCCTCCTCTAAAACTTCCCGGGGGATCGAAACCCATTCACTCCAGCCAAGGCTCTCGAGCAGCCCCAAGGCCTTGCCCCGGAGGATCTTCATCTCCGCCGCCGTTTCCGGTGACACGTATTCCAGCGGCTCTTCGTGAAGGTGGACCACTCCCAGGTCATGGAGCTTCCCGATGATCCGGGGCCTGTCGCCGACGAGACCCCAGAGCCCGAAAAAGAGCATGTCCCTTATCAAAAGGGCCGCCCTCCTCCCAAGCCCCTGGGGGCGGGGGGAAGGATCGCCCTGACGGCGATCTCAACAAATTCTTCGGTCAACACCTTTTCCAGGACCGGGTCAAGGAGGGAGGTTATTTCGCCCCGGAGGTCCTCGGCGAAGGAACCAGTAGACGTGATAAGCGCCTCTTCGTAACGATTCCATTCTTCTTCGGCCTCGGCGAGGGACCGTTGCTCAAGCTCTTCTATCCTTTTCAGCGCCCCTTCGCGTTCTTCCTCAAGGAGTATCTTCTCCTCTTCCAGCCTTGCCTCCAGGGCCTGCCTGAAGGACTCGACCTCGGCGTCGGGGTCTTCAAAAACCTGGTGATCACCTGGCTTCATTGAATTCCTTGCCTTCCATCATGAATTCGCAGAAACCGCCCCGCTCGATCACTCCGACCAGTTTGCGGCCCTCCACAACGGGGAGCCTCTTCAAACCCTTCCTGAGCATCAGGTCGACGACGGTCATAAGGCTCTCCGTCGGCTTGACGAAGATGGGGTCGGGGTTCATCACGTCCTTGACCTTCATATCGCCTATCTGTTTCAGCCTTTCGAAGAGGTCGCCCTCGGAGTCGTCGAGGAAGGTGCTTTGGGCGAGCACTTCCAGAAAGGTGGGCGTTGCCCTGCGAAGGATGTCCCTCTCCGAGAGGTACCCCTGGAGCACCCAGTCGTCCCTTACGACAGGGACACCGGAAAGTCGCTGGCTGTAAAGCAAATGCACAGCGTCAAGTACATGATCTTCCTCCGATACGGATGAAAGGTCCCTGTGCATGAGCTGCCCGGCGTTGATGGTCAAAACATTATTCCCCTTTCTGATGGGAAAACCCGAATTTCGTGAGAATCACGTGGTAGACGAAAAGAGGAAGGCGGCGAACCCGGCTCCACCGCCAGGGTTCCTGGATGAGCCTGAAAAGCCACTCGAGCCCCGCCTTCTGCAAGAAAAGGGGCGCCCTTTTAAGGTTGCCGGAGATGACGTCGAAGCTGCCACCCACGCCGATGGAAATGGTACCCGGCAGCAGGTGGTGATGTTCGAACATCCAGGCCTCCTGCCTCGGTACCCCCATCCCCACGAAGATGAAACGGGATCCGGAATCCCTGATCTCCTCCAGCAGGCTCCCCGCTTCGGAAGTATCGAGGTAGCCGTGCCTTACGCCACCGATCAAAAGGCCGGGATAAAGCTTTTTCAGGTTTTCGGCGGCCTTTTCGCCTACACCCGGGGCGCCTCCGAGGAGAAAAACCGGCCAGCCCTCCATCGAGGCTAAACGGCACATTCGCTCGACAAATTCGACGCCGGGTATCCTTTGGACCGAAGGAGCCCCCAGGAAACCCAAGGCCCAGGTCAAGCCCTTGCCGTCGGGGAGGACCAGGTCGGCGCCGGTCACGACCTCCCTGAAATGTCTGTCTTCCCTGGCTCTCAGCGCGGAGAGGGCGTCAAGGGTCACAAAATAACGGCCCGGGCCACCTTGGAGGATCAGCGACCTGGTCCTGCCCAGGGCGTAATCGGCTGAAATACTGTCGATAGGCGTCCCCCAGAGGGTGGAACGGTTCGAAGTGGGTCTCTTTATTCCTGTGGAGACGACGAAAAGGAAACCGCCGAGCAGGATCGTCGACGAAAGGAGGGCTGCCAGGGCCATATTCTCGTCCCTCAGCTGGAAGCTCGCCACGGCGGCACCCATGACCGCGCATAACGAACCCACCGAACGGACGGCCGGCGTATGATCCATGCCCCTGCTCACAAGCCTCCTGTAGAGAAAGAGGGAGCCTTGGGAACGGGAGGAAAAGGTCCGGCTGACGATATTGACGGAGGCCTCTACCATGGGTATGGCGAAAAGGCCGAGAGGGATGAGCATGAGGGTGGAAAAGGTCACACCCTTGCTGACGCCCATAATGGAAGTACCGGCGATCAGGGTGCCCCAGAGGGCCGCCACGGGCTCGCCGAGGCGTTGATAGGAGTGACCGTGACGGCTCCAGAAAACGGCCAGTATGGAGACACCCACAAGGGTCATATAAAAAGCGCCCTGGATATGCTGCTTGGAAAGGCCGGTGACGATGAGCATCACTATCCAGGATACGGCGGAGAGGAAGCCCGCCAGGCCGGGAACCTGGTCCATCTCCTGCAAAAGAAGGGGGAACAGGCCGACCCAAAGCGCCGTGGCCAGCAGCGAGGAGTACCGGTTGAGGAAGAGGTAACTGCCACCGGGGAATCCAACGAAGGATATGCCCAACCCCAGGGAGGCGAAGACAAGGCCTATGCCGAAGAAACCCAGGGACCATGGCATCTTCGGGTTGACCCTCTGGCCCACGCCGAAGATGGCCGCCAAGAGACCCATGGCCACCACGAGCCGGACCGAGGGGTCGGGTGACCAGACCCCGCATATCCCCCACGCCGCCAGGAGGCAGACATCCTTAAGGTACTGGTACTGGTCTCTCTCCAGGGTCACCTTCGATATCCTCTGGATCGCGAAAAAGAAGACGAAGATCGAAAGCGAAAGAAACACCATACCCTGAAGCTCATGAACACCAGCGGCCATAAAACGCCCTCCCCGATGGAATAACCCTCATCGCCGTCAAAAACCGCTTCTGAGGCCAGGAGCGGGATTCCGTCATGATTTTAGCATGAAAAGAGCCCGATGATGAAAAATAAGTCTATTTTCCGATGACCTCGGTCCCATCCATGTAGGGGACCAGACTTCCCGGTATCGATACCGACCCGTCACGGTTCTGGTAGTTCTCAAGGATGGCGATAAGGCATCTTCCGACGGCTATCCCCGAGCCGTTGAGGGTATGGACATACCGCACTCTGCCACCATCCCTGGGGCGGAACCTCGTGTTCATCCTGCGAGCCTGGAAATCCTCGCAATTACTGCAGGAACTGATCTCCCTGTACTTGTCCTGCGAAGGGAGCCACACTTCCAGGTCATAGGTCTTGCTGGCGGCGAAGCCCATGTCCCCCGTCGACAGGAGCACCGTACGGAAGGGGAGCCCAAGCCTTTTAAGGATCTCCTCCGCGGAGGCCGTCAGTGACTCAAGTTCGGCGTAGCTGCTCTCGGGAGAACAGATCTTGACAAGTTCCACCTTGTCGAACTGATGCTGGCGAAGCATCCCGCGGACGTCACGGCCGTGGCTTCCCGCCTCCCGTCTGAAGCAGGGCGTATAGGCGGTGTAGCGCAGGGGAAGGTCGTCCTCGGGTAGTATCTCTCCTCGATGGAGGTTCGTAAGCGGTACCTCGGCGGTGGGTATCATCCAGAGATCATCGGAAGAACAGGAGTAAAGATCCTCGGCGAATTTCGGCAACTGCCCCGTCCCTTTCATGGTCTCGCTGTTCACCATGAAGGGCGGTTGCACCTCCTGGTAGGCGTGTTCGTTAGTATGAATATCGAGCATGAAGTTGACCAGGGCCCTCTCGAGCCTGGCCCCCAGACCCTTGAGGACTGTGAATCGGCTCTCAGCGAGGCGCACCCCTCTCTCAAAATCCATTATCCCCAGCGCTTCCCCCAGTTCCCAATGAGGTAAAGGCTCAAAATCGAACTTCCGGGGTTCGCCCCAGGTGCGGACCACCTTGTTGGAATCCTCGTCCTCCCCCACCGGGACCGACTCGTGGGGGATATTAGGAATCTCGAGGAGCAGGGCCTGGATGCGGTTCTCCATGTCGGAGATCATCTCTTCATTTTTCCTGATCTCCTCGCCGACGAGTCGCATCCTCTCGGTCAGCCCCGCAGCATCGCCGCCGCTTTTCCTCAACTCGGCGATCTCCCTGGAGCCCTGGTTCCTTTCGGATCTCAGGTCGTCGGTGAGGGTGAGCACTTCCCTGCGCCGGGCGTCCAGCCCGACGACCTCCTCAACGGGAAAAACGCCGTACCTTGCTGCCAGGGCCTTGCTCAGTTCCTCGGGTCTTTCACGAAAAAGTTTGATGTCGAGCATGGGTATCCTCCAAACTGTCAGGATTTTCTCAACTGGCTCAAAAGGTCGGCCATCTCGATGGCGGCGGCGGC
Organism: Synergistetes bacterium ADurb.Bin155; assembly: GCA_002070395.1. Taxonomy (GTDB): domain Bacteria; phylum Synergistota; class Synergistia; order Synergistales; family Thermovirgaceae; genus 58-81. The sequence continues at coordinate 63,538 of MWDE01000001.1, read as the reverse complement.
GGCATCGGCACCCTTGTTGCCGGACTTGCTCCCGGCCCTCAGGAGCGCCTGTTCGAGGGTATCGCAGGTAAGGACGCCGAACGCCACGGGGACCCTCTGCTCGAGTTCCACCATGGCGAGGCCCTTGGATACCTCGGAAGCCACGAAATCGAAGTGGGGCGTATCGCCCCTGATGATCGCACCCAGGGCGATCACGGCGTCGTACTTGCCGGTGAGGGCTCCCTCTCTGGCTGCCAGTGGGAGCTCCCAGGCCCCCGGGACCCAGGCGACATCGATATCCTGGGGCTGCACATCGTGCCTCAAAAGGAAATCCTTGGCTCCTTCCAGGAGCCTCGAGGAGATAAGTTCGTTGAACCGGGAGACTGCAAGGAAGAACCGCAGGCCGGTACCCACGAGTTTGCCTTGGATCGTCCTCATAGCGTATCACTTCCCCCTTTTCGTTTTATAGCCCCACCGGCGGTCTAGCCGATGATGTCCTTCAGATGGAGCATATGGCCCAGTTTATTCTCCTTGGTCTCAAGGTACTTTTCGTTGAAAGCGTTGGGGGAGATGACAAGGGGGATCCTGTCCACCACTTCAAGACCATGCCCCTCGAGACCTATGATCTTCCTGGGGTTGTTCGTGATGAGCCTGATCCTTTTCAAGCCGAGGTCGGAGAGTATCTGGGCGCCGATCCCGTAGTCCCTGAGGTCGGGCTTGTAGCCGAGGGCCTCGTTGGCCTCCACCGTATCGAGCCCCTTCTCCTGCAGTTCGTAGGCGTGGAGTTTCTCCAGCAACCCTATCCCGCGACCCTCCTGCCTCATGTACAGCAATACCCCGTTTCCCTCACCCTCGATCATCCTCATGGCGGTTTTCAGCTGCGGCCCGCAGTCGCACCGGAGGGAGCCCAGGGCATCCCCCGTCAGGCATTCGGAATGAACCCTCACCAGCGTCGCCCTTTCCGGGGAGATATTCCCCTTCACCAGGGCCAGGTGCACCTTGTCACCGCTCTCATCCAGCACGGATACGTAAGCGTGGGCGACAAAATCGCCGTATTCCGTCGGCAGGTTCACGACCGCGACCTTCTCCACCAGTTTTTCCTTCTTGTTCCTGTAGCGGATGAGTTCTTCGATGGTGATGATCTTGAGCCCGTGAAGTTCGGCGAATTCCACCAGGTCGGGGAACCGGGCCATGGACCCGTCGTCCTTCATGATCTCGCATATGGTGCCCACCGGCGGCCTCCCGGCCAGCCTGGCCAGGTCCACGGCGGCCTCAGTGTGACCGGCCCTTTTCAGGACTCCCCCGCACCGTGCGATCAGGGGGAACATGTGCCCCGGCCTTCGGAACATCTCCGGCGTCGCCTCGGGAGAGGCCAAAAGCCTCGCCGTGAGAGCCCTCTCGGCGGCCGATATGCCCGTGGTGACGCCATCCCGGGCGTCGACGCTCACGGTGAAGGCCGTAGAGTGCAGGTCAGTGTTCTCCCTGACCATAGGCTCAAGGTTCAGCCTCTTCGCGACTTTTTCATCCATGGGGACGCAAACGAGCCCCCTTCCCCGGGAGACCATGAAATTTATGCTCTCCGCGTCGGCCGATCCGGCGGCCATCACCAGGTCGCCCTCGTTCTCCCGCGACTCGTCGTCCACCACTATGACCATCCCGCCGCGGCGGATTATCTCTATGGCCTCTTCCACGGTTGTGGAGACCCTTTCATTTTCAGCCAATTCCCGCTCTACTTCGGATCCTCCCATTTACGACCATCCCATTTCTGCCAAATTGTCCAGTGTCAGTCCCCCCTTCGGGGACAAGGTCCTCTTTTCGAGAAGATTCACCAGGTATTTTGATAGTATATCGTACTCCACGTTCACCGGGTCGCCGATCCGGAGATCCCCCAGCGTCGTGTCGGCCAGGGTCTCGGGTATGAGTCCGACCCGGAACTGTCCGGCTTCGCTGGAGATGACCGTCAGGCTGACCCCCTGGACGGCAATGGAACCCTTTCTCGCTACAAAGCGCGCGGCCTCGGGGGGGAGGCTGAAGTCCAGTTCCCTGCTCCGCCCCAGGTCCACGAGGCCGACCACCTGAGAGACCAGGTCCACGTGGCCGGTGACGATATGGCCCTCGAGCCGCCCCGAGGCGGGCATGGCCCTCTCCAGGTTGACGCGGTAGCCGGGCTTGACGTTCCCCAGGATAGTATTCTTGGAGGTTTCGGGCATCATCTGCACCGTAAATCCGCCCCTCTCCCTGGCCACCACGGAAAGGCACGCCCCGGAGACGGAGACGGAATCGCCCCTTTTCAACTCCCAGTCGATGGGGGCTCCCCCTATAACCAGCTCGACGACCTCGCCGCTCCTTCTAAGGCCGGTTACCCTCGCCGTGCACTCAACCAGTCCTGTGAACATGGGTTGACCCCCTCCAGCCAAAGGTCGCCGTCGAGGTCCCTGATGCTCTCGACCCTGACCCCGATGGCATCGGCGAGTCTATCGAGGACGAAACCATCGCCGATGCCGTGCCCTTTCCCAGAAAAACGCGGCGCGAGGAAAAGAGCAAGCCCATCAAAAAGCCTCCCCGCCAGGAATGAACCCAGTACTCCGGGCCCCCCCTCGACAAGCAGGCTGTTGACCCCCAGTTGGGCGAGTTTTTCCAGCACGCTCTCCAAGGAGGGCCTTCCCGTCCTGTCGGCCTCAATCTTGTAAAGTATACAACCTTTTGCCCGCAAAGCCTTCAGTATTTCGGCCGGCGCTTCACGGGAGTAAAAGATGATCGTCCCATCCCTGGCCAGGCGTGCCGATGGGGGCATCCTCAGCGAAGGGTCCAGGACCACCGGTATCGGGTCCCTACCGTCGGTGTCCCTGACGGTCAGCAGGGGGTCGTCGGCGGATACGGTGCCGATACCCACCATGACGGCATCGTTGGCATCCCTCAACAGGTGGGCCCTCACCCGGGAAAAGGAGTTGGTGATCCAGCGGCTCTCGCCGGAAGGCATGGCCATGTTCCCATCGAGGGTCGCTGCCATCTTAAGGATGACCCAGGGGCGGTTCCGCTCGACCCTCGAGAGGAAACCACGGTTGATATACCTGCACCTTTCCTCCAGGACACCCTGGGTGACCTCCACCCCCGCCTCCCGCATCATAGCGAAGCCGCCGCCGGCCGTCCTGGGGTCGGGGTCGGCCATGCCCGCTACGACCCTGGCGATGCCCGCCCCGATGATCCTGGGGGCGCAGGGGGGAGTCCTTCCGTGGTGACGGCAGGGCTCAAGATTGACGTAAAGCGTCGCCCCCCGCGCCCTCTCACCGGCGCGTTCCAGCGCGGCCGCCTCGGCGTGGGGTCCCCCTACCTCGCCGTGATAAGCCCAACCCACGAGACCGCCGGGACCAACGATCACGCACCCCACCAGGGGGTTGGGACTGACCCTGCCCGTCCCCCTGAGGGCGAGGCTCAGGGCCGCCCTCATATTCAAGGCATCCCTTTTCGGGTCATTCATCATCATCCTGCTCCCGGCCTCCCAGGTGGCGGATTATCCTCTTCGCCACCTCGGCGCTGACGCCCTTCACGGAAGAGATCTCTTCCGGGGTCAGCGTGGATATCCTGGCGACACTGCCAAACCTCGAAAGGAGCCTCGAGGCCAGGATCTTGCCTATGCCCGGCACATCCTCCAGCGACGAGCGGGACATCCTCTTCCTGCCGGCCCTCCTGTTGGCGGCTATGGCGAAGCGATGAGACTCATCCCTTACCCGCTGGAGGAGCATCAGGGCCTCGTTCTCCCGGGGCAGGCGGATCGGTCCCACCCTCCCGGGGACGTAAAGCAACTCCTCCCTTTTCGCGATGGCGGCCACCGGGACATCGGCAAGGCCCAGGGCCTTGAGCGCCTCCACCGCGAAGGAGAGCTGCCCGGGCCCGCCGTCGATGAGGATCAGTTGCGGGAAAACACCCGATTCCTCCAGGACTCTTTTGTACCTTCTCTCCAGGACCTCCGCGATGGACCTGAAGTCATCGATCCCCTCAACGGTGCGGATCCGGTACCTCCTGTACAGGGAAGGGTTCGGGAGGCCCTGCTCGAAAACAACGCAGACGCCGTAGGCCTCTCCGCCGGCGAAATGGGAGATGTCGTACCCCTCGATCCTCCAGGGGAGGGTCGGGAGGGACAGCACCTCCTGGAGTTGGGTGAGGCTCTTCCAGATACCGCCATCGAGGGGGTCCGAGAAGACCATGGACACGTGCCTCCTGGACAGCCTCCAGATGGCCCTTATGGTGTCCCTGTACCGGCCGGCGGTCTCGAAGTCCATCGAGGCCGAAGCCTTGTCCATCCTCTCCCTCAACCTACCTACGAGGGAGGCGGACTGCCCCCTCAGGAGCAGGGCGATATCGGCCACCCTCTCCCGGTACTCCGAAGGGTCGGCGAGCCCGGCACAGGGCCCAAGGCACCTCCCGAGGTCGTACCTCACGCAGGGCCTGGCGGCCCACTTGCCGCCCCTGGAGTCGGTCCTGCATATCCTCAAGGGGAAAAACCTCTCCACTAGCCGTAGCATCTGCCGCAGTTCGCCGGCGCTCACGAAGGGCCCTATGTAGTCCGCGCCGTCCCCCTCTTCCCGGTGCCTGGTTATCACGATCCGGGGGAAGGGTTCGTCGGTGATCTTCACGTAGGGGTACCGCTCCCCCATCTTGAGGTCGATGTTGAAAAAGGGCTGGTACTGTTTTATCAGCCTCGCCTCGGTTATGAGGGCCTCCGCCTCGGTCTCGGTCCTGATGAAGGAGATATCCCTTATGGAAGAGACGAGCTTCCTGAGCCGGGGCGACGCGAACCCCCCGTGCCTGAAATAGGACTGGACCCTTTTCCTCAACGATTTGGCCTTGCCCACGTATATTACGGCCCTGTTCTCGTCGTGGAACAGGTAAACGCCCGGGCGCAAAGGCAGAGACGCCACTTTTTTCTCAATGCCCGTTTTTTCCAGGTCGATCTTCCTTTCCGCCCTTCGAAGCGCCCGGCGGCGCCCCGCGCTTTCGCCGGCCTCGAAAGGCCTGGACCGGTTGTCCAGCGTGACCCATTTGGTATAGGATACCCCTAAAGGAGTCCTTTCCCGCCTTTGGAGGTGTAGCCATGGCTTTGTGCTTTTACAACGACCTTACCAGGAAGAAGGAGCCCTTCATCCCCCTCGTGCCGGGGAAGGTCAGTTTTTACTCCTGCGGCCCTACGGTATACGATTTCTTCCATATCGGCAACGCCCGCCCCTTCATTATCTTTGACGTCCTCCGCCGTTACCTGGAGGCGAAGGGGTTCGAGGTGTCCTACGTCCAGAACTTCACCGACATCGACGACAAGATGATAAACAGGGCGGCCCAGCTTGGCATCACCGTCCGGGAACTGGCCGACCGGTTCATCGAGGCCTACTACGAGGACGCCGACGCCCTCGGCGTGAAGCGTCCCACCTTTTCTCCCAGGGCCACCGAGTTCATCCCCGAGATCATAGGCCTGGTGAGGCGACTCGTCGAAAGGGGTCACGGCTACGTTGTGGACGGCGACGTCTACTTCGACGTCAAATCCTTTCCCGGCTACGGCAAGCTTGCCAAGCAGTCCCTGGAAGACCTCCTTTCGGGGGCCCGCATCGAGGTGGACCCCAGGAAAAAACACCCCCTGGACTTCGCCCTCTGGAAGGGTAAAAAGGAAGGTGAGCCTTCCTGGGAGAGCCCCTGGGGCGAGGGTCGCCCGGGGTGGCACATAGAATGCAGCGCCATGGCCATGGCTCTCCTCGGCGAAACCATCGATATCCACGCCGGGGGGAGCGACCTGGTCTTCCCCCACCACGAGAACGAGATAGCCCAGGCCGAGGCAGCCACGGGAAAACCCTTCGTGAGGTACTGGATCCATAACGGCTACATCCTCATGGACCAGGAAAAGATGTCCAAGTCCCTGGGCAACATACTCACGGCCCGCGAGGCACGCGAGCGGTTCTCCCCATCAGCCATCAGGCTCTTCATGCTCAGCGCCCATTACAGGTCTCCCATCAGTTTTTCCGATGAAAGCTTGGGGCAGGCCGAAAGCGCGGTCGCCAGGATAAGGAACTCCTACCACGAACTGGTCAACGCCCCTGTGGACGGGGACGGGCCCCCCTCCGGAGGAGAGGCATTTCTGCTCGACGAGGCGCTGGAACGTTTCAACGCGGCCCTCGACGATGATCTCAACACCGCCGGCGCCATCGGAGTCCTTTTCGAAGCCGTCAGGACCATCAACCAGGCCACGTCGGGCGGTAAAAACCTCGCGCCCGCCTTCAGGGAAAAAGCCCTTTCCTTCTTCGATCACGTCGACGGCATACTGGGTCTCATTGAAATGACCGAAGAGGGCGACAAGAGACTCGAGGAAGAGGTGGAGGCACTTCTGGCTGAAAGGGAAAGGGCCCGGGCCGAAAGGGACTTCAAAAGGGCCGATTCCATAAGGGAAGAACTGGCTTCCAGGGGCATCCTTCTCGAGGATACCCCCCATGGGACCCGTTGGAGACGGTCCTGAAAGGACCGGCCATGATCATCCCGCCCGGGGAAGGACGAGCATGAAGGAGACCGACAGCCGCTACAAGAAGACCTATCCCGTATCCTGGAGCCAGCTCCACAACGACTGCAGGGCCCTGGCCTGGAGGTTGCTGGAACTGAGGACCGACTGGGAGAGGATCATAGCCATCGCAAGGGGCGGCCTGGTCCCGGCCGCCATCATCGCCAGGGAACTGGACATCCACTTCATCGACACCGTATGTGTCTCAAGTTACACCGTCAGGGCACAGGGCGGGTTCAGGGTGATCAAGAACGTCGCGGGCGACTCCAAGCGGACCCTGATCATCGACGACCTGGTCGACACGGGCAAGACAGCCAGGATCGTCAGGGAAATGCTCCCCTTGAGCCATTTCGCCACGGTCTACGCCAAGCCCGACGGGAGGCCCCTCACCGACACCTACGTCACCGAGGTGAGCCAGGAAACCTGGATACTCTTCCCCTGGGACTCCGAACCCCAGTACCAGTACATCGACCCCATAGCGGACCTTTCAAGGAACGGCCGCAAAGGGTGAATCAGGTCCTCTCCTCGCGCGAATAGGGCACCCCGAGGGCCCCTGGGGAGCCCAGGAGGATCCCCTTGCCCTTTTTCACCGATATGACCAGCAGGACGAGGATGGTGAAAATGTAGGGCATCATCATCAGGATCGGGGCTGGGAAACTGGTCCCCGCGGCCTGTATCCTCAGCTGCATCGCGCCGACGCCCCCGAAAAGGTAGGAACCCAGGATCGCCCTGACGGGGTTCCAGAGGGCGAAGATCACCAGCGCCACGGCGATCCAGCCGCGGCCGGCGCTCATCCCCTCGCTCCACATCTTCGTGTAGGCCAGGGAGAGGTAACTCCCGCCGACGGCCGCCAGCCCGCCACCGACCAGGGTATAAACGTAACGCAACCGTGCGGCGCTGAGCCCCATGGCGTCGACGACTATGGGCGACTCCCCCACGGCCCTCAGGTTCAGGCCGGGCCTGGTATGAAAGATGAACCAGTAAAGAAAGAAAGCCAGCCCGTAGGAGATGTAGACCAAAGGGTCGTGGTCGAAGAACACCGGGCCGATGACGGGGATCCCCGAGAGCACCGGCACCGGGATCTTCCCGAAACCCGTCACGGTGAGACCGACCATTTTCCTGCCCAGGAGGGCGCTGGCCCCGGTCCCGAACATGGCGACGGCAAGACCGCTCACGACCTGGTTCGCGCCGATGGAGACGGAAAGAAAGGCGTGCACCAGCGAAATGGCCGCACCCTTGACGAAGGCCGCGACGACGCCCAGCCACGGGTTACCCGTGGCATGGGTCACGGAGAAACCCATGAAGGCGCCCATTAGCATCAGCCCCTCCAGGCCGAGGTTCTGCACGCCCGACCTCTCGGTGAGGATCTCACCCAGCGTCGCGTAGAGGATGGGCGTCCCGCTCCTGACCGCGGCCGCCAGGATGGGGATGAGGACTTCCATCCTAACCGCTCTCCTTTCTCACCAGGAACACCCGGTAATTTCGAAAGAACTCAAAGCCCAGCACCGAAAAGAGGATGCAGCCCTGGATGACCTGCACGCTGGCCAGGGGGAGCCTCATGATGACCTGGATGGTCTCACCGCCGACGAGGAGGACCCCCATGAAGAAAGAGACCACCAGTATCGCCCACGGGTTGAGCCTGGCCAGCCAGGCCACGATAATGGCCGTATAACCGTAACCGGGCGAGAAACCGGGCTGGAGGCGGCCCTGGAGCCCGGCGATCTCGGTCATCCCCGCCAGCCCCGCTATGGCCCCCGAGATGAAGAGCACCAGCTCCACGTTGCGGCCGTAAGGTATGCCTGAGTAAACCGCGGCCCTGGGGTTGTCGCCGATGGCCCGGATCTCGAAACCCCATCGCGTCCACCTGATCACCAACCTGAAGACCAGGACCAGGATCACCGCCGCTATTATCCCCAGGTGGACCCGGGTGCCGAAAAATTGCGGCAGCCGGGCGGAGGGTGGGAAGGGGGGCGTCATGGGGAACCCCAGGCTGGAAGGGTCGCGCCAGGACCCGTAGATGAAGTAATCGGCGAGGTGAAGGCCGATATAGTTGAGCATGAGGGTGGTTATCACCTCGTTCACGTTCCACCGCGACTTCATGAACCCGGCGGCGTATCCCCAGGCGCCTCCGGCCAGGGCAGCGCCCGCCGTCATGGTTAAAAGCATGACGGCCTGGTTCCCCGATGGAAAATAACGTACCACCGCGGCCGTCGCAAGGGCCCCGAGGTAGATCTGCCCCTCGGCACCGATATTCCATATCTTCATCCTGAAGGCCAGGGCCACGGCTATCCCGGAGATGACCAGGGGTATGGTCTTGACCACCACCTCGCTAAGGCCGTAGCCGCTCCCGAGGGCGCCCCGGAACATAGCCCTGTAAGTCGCCACGGGCGATACACCGAATATCGAGAGGGCACCCCCGGCGAAGACCAGGGCCACTGCGACCGACAGGACCGGAAGGACCCCCTCGAAGAGTAACCCCGTCTTGAACCTCCTTCTCAGGACTACCCGGTACTTCATAGGAAGGATCAGACCACCTTTCCAGGGGCGAAGGGTGCTTCCGCGCTGTGAGGGCGGAACTCTTCGAGGCAGGTTCCGGCCATCATGAGCCCCAGCTGCTCCTCGGTTACGCTGTCGGGATCCTCCACGAGGCCCATGAGTCTCCCGTTGTGGATGACCGCAATACGATCGCTGAGGGAGAGGATCTCCTCCAGGTCGTCGGAGACCAGCAGCACCCCCGCCCCCTTGTCCCTCTGCTCCAGCAGGGTCTCCCTGACGAAGAGTGTCGCGCTGACGTCTAGCCCCCAGGTGGGTTGTACGGCGATGACCACCTTGGGGTCGTCGGTGAGCTCCCTGGCCAGCATGAGTTTTTGCAGGTTACCCCCTGAGAGCATTCGGGCCGGGTAGCCCAGGCCGGGGTGGACAACGCCGAATCTCTCCACCAGTTGACCCGTGCGTCCCGCGATATTTTCCCAGTGAATGAAAAAGCGGAACCGGGTGAACTCCTTCCTCCAGTATTTCCTGAGGGCTATATTCTCCCTGAGGTTCATCCCCCGGACGAGTCCGGTCCCCATCCGATCGGCTGGTATGTAACTGACGCCTCTTTTCTGGAATTCCCTTATGGGCCGCCCGGCTAACTCATACCCGTCGACCTTGATGCTCCCCGCTTCTATCTTCCTGATCCCCGCCAGGGCGTCGCACAACTCCTCCTGGCCGTTGCCCGAGACGCCCGCCAGCCCCAGGAGTTCCTTCTGCCGGACATCGAGGGAAAAATGGTCCACCCGGGTCCTGCCACGGTCACCCCTCACGACGAGGTCCCTGGCTTCCAGCGCCACCCTGCCGGGGTTCTGGAGGGTCTTCCCCACCTGGAAGACCACCTTCCTCCCGACCATCATCTCGGCCAGCGATTCCTTGGTGACCTCCGCCACAGGCAGGGTGGCCACCTTCCTTCCTTTGCGGAGCACGGTGATGCGGTCCGATATATCCATCACCTCGTCCAGCTTGTGGGAGATGAAGACGACGCCGTGCCGCTCGGCGGTGATCTGCCGGATCGTCTCGAAAAGGGCCCTGGCTTCCTGGGGTGTCAGCACCGAGGTGGGCTCGTCGAGGATCAAAATTTCGGCGTTGCGGTAGAGGGCCTTGATGATGGCCACCCTCTGCTGTTCCCCGATGGAGATCTGCCAGACGGGGGTCATGGGATCGACGTGGATGCCGTACCTGTCCTGGATATCCCTTATCCTTTTGACGATGAGGTCCTTGTCCATCAGTATGGAGTTGCCTTCAAGCCCCAGGGCCACGTTCTCCCAGACGGAGAGGGTCGGCACGAGCATGAAGTGCTGGTGGACCATGCCGATGCCGGCCCTTATGGCGTCCCGGGGACTCCTGAAAGCCTGCGGCAGTCCCTTGACGGCTATGGAGCCGGAGTCGGGGGTGTAAAGGCCGCTGAGGATGTTCATCAGGGTGCTTTTGCCCGCGCCGTTCTCGCCGAGGAGGGTGTGGACCTCACCCCTGTCCAGGTCAAAGTCCACCTCAGCGTTGGCCCTGACACCGACAAAGACCTTTTCTATCCCCCTCATCGTCACGAGGGGTTCCTGCTGGACCGTAGACAATTGCATCCCTCCGAGGGTTTATCCTGAGGAACGACCCTGGGCCGCGGGGAAAGAAAAGAGGGCGCGCCTCCCGCGCCCCCCCAGTTGGCTATTGCTTATTTAGGGATCTCGCCCTCTACGCCTTCCACGAACCAGTTCATCGAGAGCATTTCTTCGTCGGTCATCTTTTCACCGCTCTTGACTACCTCTTCGCCCTTCTGGTTCCTTACGGGGCCGTAAAAAACATCCCAGCCGCCCTCGATGATCTTTGCCTTCTCCGATTCGACTATGGCGACGACCTCATCGGGGACAACCTTGGAGATCGGCGAAAGGCCGACGAACCCTTCCTTCAGGCCCCACCATATATTGCTGGATTCCCAGGTTCCGTCGATGACCTTACCCACGAAGTACTTGTAAGCCATGCCCCAGTCCCAAACCGGCGAGGTGAGGTGCATCGTGGGGGCGTAGTGGCTCATGTCGTTGTTGTAACCGACGACGTAGACGCCTGCCTCTTCGGCGGTCTGGGGCGCCGCCCCAGAGTCGGCGTGCATGGCGATCACGTCCGCCCCGGCGTCGATAAGGGCAAGGGTGGCTTCCTTTTCCTTGCCGGGATCGAGCCAGGAGAAGAGCCAGACCACCTTGACCTTGACATCGGGGTTGACCTTCCTGGCCCCCTGCGTGAAGGAGTTGATGGCCCTGATGACCTCGGGGATCGGGTTGGCGGCCACAAAGCCGATGACGTTCTTTTTGGTCATCTTCCCGGCGACAAGCCCCGACAGGTACCTGGCCTGGTACATCCTCCCGAAGTAGTTGCCCACGTTCGGCGCGCTTTTGTAGCCGGAGCAGTGCATGAATATCACGTCGGGGTTCTTGGCCGCGACTTCCTGAACGAAGTCCATGTACCCGAAGGAAGTGGCGAAGACCAGCTTGGCGCCGTTCCTGATGAAGGTCTCCATGACCCTCACGGAATCGGGGCCTTCAGCGACGGACTCAACGAAAAAGCTCTCCACTCCCGGAAAGGCTTCCTCCATCTCCACCCTGCCCATATCGTGCATGTAGGTCCACCCGCCGTCGCCGACAGGTCCCACGTAGACGAAACCGATCTTCAGGTCCTTCGCCGCCACGGGCTCAAAGGCGGAGGCCGCCGAGGCGCCCAGGATCATTGATACACAGAGCATCATCAGGATGAGCTTTTTCATTCCCTTCATACCTCCCCGGATTTTTATGTTTCCTCTTCGGATGACGCCTTACATTCTGAACATAAGAAGCCGGAACTTCAACTCCTTTCGAGGAAGTTCATACCCAGCTGTGGAGTACCCTGCCGCCGTCAAAGGTATAACCCGTACTGAAGGAGTAGGCCCCAAGGACCTCTTTCGGCGCCAGGGGCATGTGCTCCTCTACCTCCGAAGAGAAGAAGGAGAGTCCCCCCTCGCCGCGCCAGACATCCTCGCCGTACCGGTAATCCTCGGCGCCCAGCGAGACCAGTTCCAGGACCGAGGGCGGCGCGCCCTTCACGATCGAGGGGAAATGCCTGATGTGAAAAAGGGGCAGCCCCATGGGCCGGGGCAACTCCCCGTGCGAAACCTTCTCAAGGGTCTCCATTTCGCCCTCGAAAAGCTTTTCGCCGTGGGATGAGGCTACGCCCTTAAGCCTTGCTCTCGGCCCCATGGCGGGCATGCCGGGGTTCAGGGGGTGGTAGGATGTCATGGAGACCTGCCCGAGTTTCTTGGGGAAGCCCATGAACCATCCCCTGGCGAGGCTGAAATCGTTATCTACCCAAATATGGAGACAGATCTGACCCTGGACCCCCTCGAAGGCGCAGCCGGCCCATATCGCCGCCTCCATGTACTGAGTCCTCTCGGGGAGCACCCAGGGCATATCCTTCCTCTCCTCCCAGACGGACCACCATCGGCTGAAGGCCACGTAGGCGAGGCCCGGATCTTCCGCCGGTTCCAGCGGGCGGGGCAGGTAGGAGGCGATTACGTCGGGGTCGGTCCTGTAGAGGATGTTCAGGTACTCCGTCCCGTAGTGCCAGGGGAAAGGTCCTACTATGGAGGCTTTGCCCTCCGGAGTGAGGGGGTAGGAAAAACCCCTGAGTTTGAAAGGTCTCTCTTTCACCGGGAAACCCTCCCTCTTTGTTCGGTGGCAAAAAACAAAAAATGGCGGAGACGTGTGGGAATCGAACCCACCGGAGCCGGCCGTACCGACCCCCACCGGGTTTGAAGCCCGGGGCACTCACCAGAGCACACTCGCCTCCGACGGTAATAATATTCTAAATGCTCAAGAGCCTCTCGTCCACCGAAAAAACAGCGTCGCCGATACTCACCCTGCCGGGCGGTCGCAGGCCAGGCTCTCCCTGAGCTTCTTCCTGGCGCGCTGGAGAGCGTTGTCGGTCCTCTTCCTGGACCACCCGAGCAAGGCCGCCGCGGAGGATACCGACCCCGCCTGGAGGAAGGCGTCCAGCACGGCGATCTCCGTGACGGAAAGCCCTTCCAGGAGACCTTCGTCCAGGATGAATAACGGCCAGGCCGCATTCACATCCTCAGCGGCAGGTTCCAGCGCCCCGCGGTCGTACTGCCGGACCTTTTCCCTCCTGAGAAAGGACACCATCCCGTTCCTGGCACAGGAGAAGGCGAAGGACGTGAACTTCCCCCTGCTGCCGTCGTACTTCGGGAGGGCCCTGAGAATGGAGATGAATCCCTCCTGCAGCAGGTCGTCGAAAAAGGGACCGCCTCCCCGGGAGAGCCTCCCCGCTACCCCCCTCACCAGGGGGGTGCTCAGGACCAGCAGTTCTTCCAGGGCCTCCGGGTCGCCGCCTCTGCACCTTTCGAGAAGGTCCTCCCCGGGCTCATCCCACATCCGCCGGTCACCGGCCCGTCTCGCCGGACTCCACGGTGTCAATGACGAGGGCCGGGGATACGGCTTCGCCGCCGATCTCAAAGGCGCCCTCGAGGAGACGGCGCGCCTGGCTCCAGCGGCTTTCATCGACGGAAAAGTACGCCCTTGCCAGCGGCTCTCCCCTGGTCACGGGGTCGCCGATCTTCTTCAGGACATGGCAGGCCGCCCCGGGGTCGACAGTCTCGGTCCGGGCGAGTCGGCCACCCCCCAGTACCCTCAGGCTCTCCCCCACCGCCTTCGCGTCGCACCGTGTGACCACGCCGCTCCTTACGGCCTCGATCACTCCGGTGGCGTCGGCGAGGTGGCCTCCACGGGCAGCCCTTTCGTTGAAAGCCTCAAGGTCGCCTCCCTGGGCGTGGACCATCTCTTCGAACTTGCCGTAGGCCCTCCCGGAGTCAAGAGCTTCCTCGACCAGTCGCCCGGCCTCCTCCGGGGAACCCGCCAGGCCTCCCAGGTGGACCATGGAAGCGGCAAGCCGAAGGGAGAGATCCCTTACGTCACCGGGTCCCTTCCGGAGAAGGACTTCCACCGCCTCGGCCACCTCGGCGGCGTTCCCGACCCACCTTCCGAGGGGCTGGTCCATCGCCGTCACCAGGGCCATGGCTTTCCTGCCCAGCGAAGCCGAAAGCCCGACAAGGCTTTCCGACAGTTCAAGGGCCGAGGATTTGTCCTTCATGAAGGCCCCCGTGCCGCACTTGACGTCGAACACGAAGGCCCTGGATCCCCCGGCCATCTTTTTACTCACGATGCTGCTGGTGATGAGCGGTATGGAAGGCACCGTGCCGGTAACATCCCTCAACTCGTAAAAAAGGGCCTCCGCCGGCGCCAGGTCCTCCGAGTGCCCGCTTATGGCGCAGCCGACCTTCGTCACCTGTTCGACGAACCGCCCCAGGTCGAGGTGGGCGGAAAAACCGGGTATCGATTCGAGTTTATCGACGGTCCCCCCGGTGAAACCGAGGCCCCTGCCGCTGAGCTTGGCCACGGGGACCCCGCAGGCGGCGGCCAGGGGGACCACGACGAGGCTCGTCTTGTCACCCACGCCGCCGGTGCTGTGCTTGTCCACCGGGAAGATATCACCGGGGAAGGTGACGACCTTCCCTGAGAGCGACAGGGCCTCAGTGAAGGTCTTTACCTCCCGGCGGGTCATCCCGCGGAAGAAAACCGCCATGAGCCACGCCGCCACCTGGTAATCGGGGATCTCGCCCCCATGGGCGAGCCGTACGAACTCGGCGATCTCTTGGGGGGTCGACCCCTTGCCGTCCCGACGGTCCTCGATGAAGGCGACGGGGTTCATGGTACCCTCGACCCCAGTATCGCCACCATGGACTTCAATAGGCGGGAGAGCCTCCCGGCGGCCTTGCCCATTTCTTTCATGACCTGCTCGTGGGTCATAACGGCCTCCTTCATCCCTGCGGCGTAGTTAGCCACGCAGGAGATGACGCAGACCCTCATGTCCATATGCCTGGCGACGATGACCTCGGGGATGGTGGACATGCCCACCAGGTCGGCACCCAGCGTCCTGATCATCCTTATTTCCGCCGGGGTCTCGAAGGAGGGGCCGGGGAAGGCGGCGTAAACGCCCCGCTTGAGCCGCTCTCCTAACGACGAGGCGGCCTCCTCGGCGATGGCGATCAACTCGCGGTCGTAGGTGAAGGTCATGTCGGGGAATCTCGGCCCCCAGTCGTCTTCGTTCCTCCCACGGAGGGGGTTGAAACCCTGGAGGTTGATATGGTCATGAAGGACCACCAGGTCGCCGGGCGAGAGATCGTGACTGACGCCCCCCGAGGCGTTGGTGGCGAAATAAAAGGGTACGCCCATCTCGCCCAGAACCCTCGTGGGAAAGGCGACCTCCTCGGGGGAATAGCCTTCGTAGTAGTGGACCCTCCCCTGCATCACCAGCACTGGGACGTCCCCCAGGCGGCCCGACACCAGCCTGCCGGCATGTCCCGGGGCCGTTGACACGGGCCATCGATCTATACCCGCAACAGGTACCGTCACGGCGTCCTCCAATGAATCGGCCAGGGATCCCAGTCCTGATCCCAGCACGACGGCGACCTTGGGCACCGTACGGATCCTGTCCTGAATTAATTTCGCTGCTCTGGCTACCTCTTCCCTGTAAGACAATGGGCAACCTCCTCAGGCATATTTTTTTTCGCGGCGAAGTTCAAGCCCTGGGGTGGCTTTTATCGTAAACATCCCGGAGTTCCACGTCAAAATGAGTGTATTTCTCCGTGGTCATTATCGAGGAATGGCCCAGCAGTTCCTGAAGGACCCTGAGGTCCATACCCCGCCTGAGCAAATGGGTCGCGAAGGAATGCCTCAGTATGTGCGGGTGAAGCCTTGAGCGGGAGATGCCGGCTTTCTCACCCCTTTTCTGGATGATCCGCCAGACGTCCTCCCTTCTCAAGGGCCTCCCGTTCCTGGAGAGGAAGAACTTGCCGCCTCCGGAACCACCCAGCAAACCCCTCCCGGAGGACAGGTACCTCTCGACCCTTACCTTGACCTTCCCGACAAGGGGGACCACTCTCTCCTTGTCCCCCTTGCCCCTGAGCCTGATCAGCCCTGTGTGGAGCCCCACGTCGGCGAGGTCCAGCGAGGCTATCTCTCCCGCCCTGAGGCCGCAGCCGTAACCGACCTCGACGATGGCCCTGTCCCTGAGCGAGATGGGGTCATCGCCTTCGCAGGCTTCGAGAAGCCTGTCTACCTCCCCCTCCGTCAGGACCTTGGGGAGCTTCCTCTCCCTGGCGGGAAGGCGTAAAAGGTCCAGAGACCCGCCGGAAACGCCCTCCGAGGCGAGGAACCTCGTCCAGGACCGGAGCGCTGCCGCCGCCCTTTGGATCGAGGACTTGCTGCGCCCCTCTCTGGAGAGAAAGCCCAGGTATTCCGCTATCCTCTCCGGCAGGGGAGGCAAAGGGGGGATGCCTTTTTCCGAGCAAAAGGAGAACCAGCCACGAAGGTCACTGCGGTAGGCGCTTACGGTGTTCTCCGAGCAACCCCTCTCGTAGCGGAGGTAATTGAAAAACGTAGCAAGGTCGGGGGTATCCCTTTTCATACTCGGTCGGCCTTCCCGGGGAGGGGCTCGGAGCCCCTCCCCCGTTTTGGCTTTTATCTCGAAAGGAACCAGTAGATCGCTGTCAACGTCTTGGAATCCCTGATCTCCCCGGAAAGGGCCGCATCCTGGAGCTGCCGCCGGTCAAGCCTGACCAGGTCCATGAATTCGTCGCTGTCGCACTCCTTGGGCGCCGGTGAAAGCTCACGGGCGTGAAAGAGGATGATCCTTTCGTCGCTGAAGCCTGGCGAGGTAAAGAATTGGACCACCTCCGCCAAAGCCCCCGGCTTGAACCCGGTCTCCTCCCTCAGCTCTCTGTCGGCCGTCTCGGCCGGCTCCTCACCGGGTTCGACGATCCCCGCGGGGATCTCCAGGAGGAACTCCCCAGCGGGGTACCGGTATTGCCTCACCAGGAAGAGGCCCCCATCGCCGGTTTCGGCGATAATGCCGACTGCGGGGGCATGTTCAACCACCTCCCGCAGGGCCATGCCCCCGTCGGGGAGTCTGACCCTATCCACCCGGAGGTTAAGGATCCGCCCCTTGTATATCAGTTCGCCCGAAACCTTCTCCTCCCCGGTGAACATGGCTCAGGCTTTCTTGAGCAGTTCCCGGGCTATCTCCCTCCCCTTTTCGAAGGCCTCCAGGTTCATGGGGAGGAATTGGGGTTTTCTTTTCCCGAGTTTGTCCTTTATTGTCTCGATGCAGGCCTCGAGGCCCACCAGGTCGGTGGCCTCGACGATGGCCCCCAGCACGACGATGTTGGAGACCTTGTCGCTGCCGAGGGCCAGGGCCACGCTGTGGGCCGGTATCGGGAAGATGGTGACATCCTTCCTGGGGTTGGGGTATTTGACCAGGTCGGAGTTGTACACCAGGAGCCCTCCAGGTTTCACCGACCCCTCGAACCTTTCCATCGACGGGTTGTTCATTATCACGGTGACATCCGCCTCGGCTACGACGGGCGAGGCGATCTCCTCGTCGCTGATGGCCACGCCGCAGTTCGCGGTCCCGCCGCGCATCTCAGGCCCGTAGGAGGGGATCCAGGTGACGTGACGGCCCTCGCTGATGGCCGTGTAGGCCACCAGCTGGCCCAGGACCATTATGCCCTGCCCCCCGAAACCGGCGGCGATCATTCCTCTGAAAAATCCGGACATATCCTTCCCTCCCCTATTCGAAGTTCTTGTAAACACCCAGGGGGTAGTGAGGTATCATGGCGCTCTCGGTCCACTCGAAAGCCTGGACCGGTGTCATCCCCCAGTTGGTCGGGCAGTTGGAGAGGACCTCCACGAAGGAGTAACCCTTGCCCTCGATCTGGTTCACGAAGGCCTGCTTGATGGCCTTCTTGGCCTCGATGATGTACTTGGGCTTGGCCACGGAGACCCTCGTGATGAAACCCGGGGTCTCGAGGGTGGCGAGGAGTTCGCACATCCTCATGGGGTAACCGGCCAGTTCGGGGTCCCTCCCGAAGGGGCTGGTGGTGGTCTTCTGCCCAATGAGGGTCGTCGGGGCCATCTGGCCGCCGGTCATCCCGTAGATGGCGTTGTTTATAAAGATGGTGGTCAGCTTCTCACCCCTGTTGGCCACGTGGATGATCTCGGCCGTCCCTATGGAGGCCAGGTCACCATCCCCCTGGTAGGTGAAGACGATCTTGTCCGGCCGGGTCCGTTTTATGCCCGTGGCCAGCGCCGGCGCCCTCCCATGGGCCGCCTCGCAGAAGTCGATGTCGAAGTAGTCGTACATAAGGGCGGCGCAACCGACGGGCGCGGTCCCTATCACATCGTCCTGTATCCCCAGCTCATCGATGATCTCACAGATGAGCCTGTGGGTGATGCCATGCCCGCACCCCGGGCAGTAATGGGTGTGCACGTCCTTGGCCCATGACTTCGGCCTTTCGTAGATCTTGATCTCTTTCATCGGTCCGACACCTCCCTGGACTAAAGAACGGCCCTGATCTGCTCCTCGATCTCCTTGACCGAGGGAGCGATACCCCCCGCGTGCCCGAAAAAGGACACCGGGGCCTTCCCGCAGACGGCCGCCTCGACATCCTCGACCATCTGCCCCATGTTCATCTCGACCACCAGGACACCCTTCAAACCCGTGGCGAGTTCCCGGATCTTTTCCTTAGGGAAGGGATACAGTGTTATGGGCCTCAGCATGCCGACCTTTATGCCTTCGTTCCGCAGGTTGTTTATGGCCGATCTCGCTATCCTTGCCGTCGTCCCAAAGGCGCAAAGCAGGATCTCGGCGCCGTCGCAGCGGTATGCCTCGAACCTGACCTCTTTTTCCATCTCGCGGTACTTTTTCTGCAATTCGATATTGTGGCGCTCCAGGTCTTCGGGGTTGAGGTAGAGACTTTTGAGTATGGCCCTCTTGCCCCCGCGATCCCTCATGCACCCCAACGCCCAGGGCTCCCTGGGCGGGAGGTTCTCCGAGATATGCTCCTTGATCTCGACGGCCTCCATCATCTGGCCCATGAACCCGTCGGCAAGGATCATGACAGGGTTGCGGTACTGCTGGGCGAGGTCGAAGGCCATCTGGGTCAGTTCCACGGCTTCCTGCAGCGTGCTCGGGGCGAGGACCAGGAGACGGTAGTCCCCGTTACCGCCACCCTTGGTGGCCTGCATGTAGTCCGCCTGGGACGGGAGTATCCCCCCTAGGCCGGGACCTCCCCTCATAACGTTGACGATGACGGCGGGGATCTCGCACCCGGCTATGTAACTGATCCCCTCGGACATGAGGGATATCCCCGGGCTCGACGAGGTGGTCATGATCTTCGTCCCGGTTGCTCCCCCGCCCATGACCATGTTGATCGCAGCGACCTCGCTTTCGGCCTGGACATAGGCGCCGCCTATCTTCGGCAGTTTCGCCGACATGTACTCCGGGATCTCGTTCTGGGGTGTGATGGGGTAACCGAAAAAGTACTTGCAACCCGCCTGGATGGCGGCCTCCGCAATAGCTTCCGTGCCCTTCATAAGTACTCGTGCCATGGGTACCACCTCCGGCCTTATTGGTCCTCTTCGAACCTGAACACTTCGATAGCCGCGTCGGGACAGGTCGTAGCGCACAACTTGCAGGCGATGCAACCTTCCTTGAACTGCTCCACGGGTCGGTAACCCTTGCTGTTGATATGATCCGAGATCCTCAAAACCTTGACCGGACAGGCTTCGACGCAAAGACCGCAGCTCTTGCAGTATTCCTCGAGCACACTGATACGCCCTTTCGCCATTTACCTGCGCACCCTCTTCCTTCTTTTGATTTATTCTACAGGCCTTTAATGGGACCGGCCCTGTTCCCTAGGACCTGTCGTCGACCCTGGTCCACATGTAACCTTCCTCCCAGGGGAGCATCATGCGCCTGACCATGGGCCAGAGTTCCAGGGGTGAGTCCTTTTGGAGGACACCTGTTTGTGAAACGAGCCGCGGTGAGACCGTCCCGTAAAGGACTTCCAGCCCCAAGGCTTTCCCGGCTTCGAAGACCCTTCGGTACCCCCAAAGGAGGTCTTCGGCGGTGGTCTGGTCCATGAGGTGGGGGTTGGCGACGAGGGCGCCCACCTTCAGTTCCGATATCCCCTCGATGCCCTTCACCAGTTCAAGGACGCCCCCCGTATCCATGGTGCTCGGCCTGAAGGGGTTCACCACGAGTACCAGGAGATAACCTGCTTCCTTCATCTGGGCCGAGAACTGCTTCAGGGCCCTCCCGCCGGCGGCGTCGCCCCCCACGTCGATGAGGAGCCTCCCGCCGGGAGACTTCACCGCCCAGGCCACCGCGGGCGCGATGACGGGCATATCGGACCACCGGGTGCTCTCAGGAGGGGTAAGGATACGGAAACCCTCCTCCCTGAGGCTGTCGGCCACCTGCCTGACGCAGAAGTAGGGGTTTATGATATCCACGTCGGCCACGGTCACCTCTTCCCCGCAGTCGCGGAACCCCAGCGCCATGTTAAGTACCCACTCGGTCTTGCCCGATCCCAGCGCTCCCGTGACGGCCAGGGCCTTCGGCCATTTCCTTTCGCAAAGAGAAGCGGGAAAGGCTCGCTCCCCCTCGGGCATTTTCAATTCATCATGTCCCCCTTTTTGAGAGCCCGACCTCTGGACCAACCGGCGCCGTCGGTCCGCCGGCGGCCTTCGGCCTGAACCTCCATGAGTTCGACGGAACCCTCGCCGCAGGCTACCAGGGGAAACCCGTCCATGAAGCCGATGACCTCCCCGGGGGAGCCCTCCCCCGGCCGCGCCCGGGTCCGCCATAATTTTGTCCGTATCCCCCTGAGGTAGAAGTGAGAACCCGGGTAGGGGTTCAGGGACCTGACCAGGTTGTGAACCTCCTGGGAAGGTTTTTCCCATCGGATCCCGGTCTCCTGCCTTGTCACCTTTGGTGCGTAAGTGGCCTTATCTTGCTGCTGCTCCCTGAAGGAGATCCTCCTCTTCCGGAATAATTCCAGGCCTTCGACGGCAAGACGGCTGCCTTCCACGGCGAGGACCTCCGCCAGGTCGCCCAAGGTGTCCTCTTCTCCTACCTCCACCCTTGAGGAGAGGAGCACCGGGCCGGCGTCGACCTCTCCCACGAGCCGGAAGACGGTCACTCCGGTCTCCTTTTCGCCGTTCATTATCGCTCTCTGGATGGGCGCCGCGCCGCGGTAGGCGGGGAGCAGGGAGGGGTGTATGTTAAGGCATCCCGGTTCGGGCATCGAGAGGAAGGGCTCGCCTATAACCTGAGAGAAATCGACGACGAAAAAGCAAAAGGGCTTCTCCTCCAGGAAGGAGCCCAGGATGGTCTCGTCGCGGTTTATATCGTCCGTCCTGAAGACCGATATGCCCCGTTCCGCGGCGGTCCCGTCGACGGGGGTCCTCCTCTCGGCGAGGCCCCTGCCGGCTGGTTTCGGCAACGCGGTCACGACCTTGCTGAAGGGAAGTTCATCGGCGAGCGCCGTCAGGCACCGGGCGGCGAACATTCCCGAACCGGCGAACCAGAGAGGGCCCTCCCCGGTCATTTTTCCACCCTTTTTTGTAGTTTTTTCTTGAGGTACCGCCTCTTAAGCGGTGAAAGACGGTCGAGGAACAGTTTGCCCTCCAGGTGGTCTATCTCGTGCATGAGCACCCTGGCCAGGAACCCCTCCTCCTCAAGCCTGATGGGTTCGCCGTGCTCATCCTGGGCTTCGACGACGACCCGGGCCGGCCGCGTGACCTTTTCATAAAACCCCGGCGCGCTCAGGCAGCCTTCCTCCAGTTCCTCTTCACCCTCCTGTTCGATCACGACAGGGTTGACCAGGACGATCCTCCTGTCCCTCCAGCCGATGACGGCAACCCTCAGGCTGACCCCGATCTGCGGCGCCGCCAGGCCCACGCCGTCGTTCGATACCATCGTCTCCCACATATCCCGCAGAAGGGACTGGAGATCCTCCCCGAAATCGGTCACGTCCTGGGATCCTTTTCTCAGGACCTGCTCGGGGTACTCCCGGATATCCCTAACAGCCATGGTGCCATCCCCTCGCCTTCCGGACCTTAAAAAGCGGCCCTTCCTGGAAGGGCCGCCCGGCTCGTCGATATTATTCCTGCAATGACTCCTTGATGATGTCACCGATGGTTACATTGGTCTCCCCGTCGAGGAACTGGGAGGGGTCGTCGCGATGATCGCCCTTCTTCCTCCTCTTCGTCGGCTCCTTCACGCCCTGCGGTTCGGGTCCCTCGAGAGCGCTCATGCTGAGCCTTATCCTGCGCTCCCCGGTTTTTATCTCGATGATCCTGGCCTGGACTTCCTGTCCCTCGGAGACCACGTCGCCCGGTTTTTCGACCCGTTTACGGCTGATCTGGGAGACATGGATCAAACCCTCTATACCATCCTCCAGTTCTACGAAGGCCCCGAAATCAGTGAGGCGGACCACCTTCACGGTGTAGGTCCCGTCGACCTCGTACTTCTCCCCAAGGTCCTTCCAGGGATCGTGGAGTTGCTTGTAACCCAGGCTTATCCTCCTGTTTTCGCCATCGACGGAGAGGATCTGGGTTTCCACCTTTTGCCCCTTCTTGAGGACTTCCCTGGGGTGACCGATCCTCTGCCAACTGATGTCGCCGATATGGACAAGCCCCTCGACCCCGGGTTCCAGTTCGACGAAAGCGCCGAAGTCGGCGAGGTTGGTGATCCTGCCGGTGAGGATCTGCCCCTCCTCATAGCGGGCGGCCACATCATCCCACGGGTCGGGCTGGGTCTGCTTTATGCTCAGGGACACCCGGGAGCTCTCGGGGTCGATCCCGATGATCCTGACGTTTACCCGGTCGCCCTTGTTTACGATCTCTTTGGGCTTGACGTTCCTCCCCCAGGCGAGTTCCGTGTTGTGAACGAGGCCTTCCACGGGCCCCAGGTTGACGAAGGCGCCGAAGGAGGTTACGGAGGTCACCACGCCTTCCATGGTCTGCCCGATCTCAGTCTTTTCGAAGAAGTCCTGCTTGTCCACCTGGAGTTCCTCCTCCAGCAGGGCCCTCCGGGAGAGGACGATCCTCCGTTTCCGGCGGTCCTTTTCAAGGACCTTGACGCTGAAGGTGTCGTCCACCAGTTTCGAGGGGTTCACGCCCCTGCCCTCCTCGGCGAGGTGCGATACGGGGACGAAACCCTCTATACCGCAGCAGTCGACGATGAGGCCGCCCTTGACCTTTCTCAGGCCCCTGACTTCCAGCACGTCCCCTTCGGCGAGGCTCGATTCCATGGCGTCCCACCGTTCATCGAACTCGATCCTCCATCGGCTGACGACCAGTTGGGACTCTTCGCCCTGCTTCAGGGAGACCACCCGCACCCTGACGGGGTCACCCACGGAAGGGGCCTCCTTGGCCTCCACCAGGGACCGGTGGCTCCATTCATTCCTTGGGAGAAAACCCTCGCACTTGAAACCCACGTCCACCAGCCAGCCCTCGTC
Source organism: Synergistetes bacterium ADurb.Bin155 (assembly GCA_002070395.1). Taxonomy (GTDB): domain Bacteria; phylum Synergistota; class Synergistia; order Synergistales; family Thermovirgaceae; genus 58-81. Next base: position 40,094 of record MWDE01000001.1, on the reverse strand, counting down.
GTTGACGGCCACTACCGTGCCCTCGACGGTCTTGCCGCGGTGAAACGCGCCTACGCTGTACTTTTCCAGGAAGTTCTCCATCGATTCATGGTTCCCCTCGTTTGAGGGGACTGCAGCCTTTTCGTTGTTCGTTCCTGTTTCTTCAGTCATTACCGACCATCCTCCCCGGCGCTCCCGACAGACTCAAGTATCGTGGCGATTTTTTGGATCAGCCAGTCGGGCGTGCTCGCACCGGCTGCGATCCCGATCCTTTTCTTTCCCTTCAACCATCCCCCTTCGAGCCCGGTCTCATCTTCGACCCAGAGGGCCGGGCATCCCGACGCGGCCGCTATCTGGAAGAGGCGCGCCGTGTTGGCGCTGGCCTTCCCACCGATAATGATAATACCATCAACGGAACCGGCAAGTCGGGCCACCGATGCCTGCCTCGAGGAGGTGGCATCGCAGATGGTATTGAAAACCCTCGTCTCCCCCGCCCCGGCGGACACACGGGTGACCAGTTCCGCCAGGACCTCCTTGCGCTGGGTGGTCTGGGAGACGATGCCCACCTTGCTCAGCCCGTCGCAGGTCAGGCCCGCGACGGACCCGGGGTCCACCACGATGACGGAACCCTCGGACGATCGCCTTATGGCCCTCACCTCGGGGTGGTCCTTGTCGCCGAGCACCATGACAGTGTAGCCCTCCCGGGCTAGCAGGACGGCCTTATCCTTCGCCCTGCTGACGAAGGGGCAGGTACCGTCCAGGACCCGTGCCTTCCTGGCCCGCAGCTCCCCCATGACCTGGTCGGGTATACCGTGGGCCCGGACGAACACGGTTCCTCCCGCTGGCATTTCGGAAGGGGTTTCAATGATCTCCAGACCTTTTGAGAGGAGTCTTTCCACTTCCTGGGGATTATGGATCGGGCTTCCCAGGGCGTAGACCTTGCCGTTCTCTTCCAGGGATTTTTCCAGGGCGGTAATGGCCCTTCTCACCCCGAAGCAGAAACCCTTCGGCTCGGCGAAGATCAGCTCCACCCCGGTCGTTCCCCCTGTCTTGCTTCCCAAAGACCCACCACTTTCCTGGCGATTTCAGGGATCGATCCGACGGTGACATAATACCACAGGCACGGGGTAAACCTCCTGAACCAGGTCATCTGTCTTCGGGCGAAGGCCTTGGTGGCCCTGATGTCCCCCTCGGCCGCCGCGGTCAGGGTCATCCCGCCCCGATGAAAAGCCGCCAGCTCCCTGTACCCGAAGCCCTTCATGGAGGGAAGTTCGGGCCCGAAACCCATTGAAAGGAGGCGGGCCACCTCCTCGGGGTAGCCGGCGTCGAACTGCCTCCGCACCCTCTCTTCGATCCTCCGGTAAAGGGCCTCCCTTCCCGGGTAAAGCCCGATGTACAGCGGCCTGAAGGGTTTGCGGACCCCCGACGACCCCTTCCTGAGGCCCGTGGGGTTTTCGCCCGTCCTGTCGATGATGGAGAGGGCCCTGATGATCCTGAAACGGTCGTTGGGGTGGATCCGGGAGGCGTACTCGGGGTCCAGGTCCCCCAGCCTCCGGTAGAGCTCTTGGGACCCTCCCCGGTCCCATTCCTTCTCCAACTCGCCCCTGCTGTCGTCCCATCGCTCGAGGCCCTCGTGGAGGACGTCGGTGAAAAAGGCCTTGAAGTAAAAGGGCGAACCTCCCGCGAGGATGGGTGTCTTCCCCCTCGATAATATCTCCCTCACGGCCCTCGACGCGCCGGCGGCGAAGTCCGCCGCGGAGAAGGTCTCACCGGGGTCCGCCACGTCGATGAGGTGATGGGGGATCTCTCTCCTGACCCCGGGGGAAGCCTTGTCGGTCCCGACATCCATGAAGCGGTAGACCTGGCGGGAGTCCACCGAGATGATCTCGCCGTCAAGCCTTCGGGCCAGTTCAAGGGAGAGCTGGGTCTTCCCCGAAGCAGTGGGACCTATGATGGAGAGTAGTTCCCGGGGGGAGGCGGTCATTTTTCGCTCCTGGCGAAGAGCTTCGTCAGGTCGCTTTCAAGCAGCCTGATAAAGGTGGGCCTGCCGTGGGGACAGAGGGCCGGTTCCTCGCAGCGGAAGAGGTCCTCCAGCAACGCCTCGGCCTCCTCGGGGGCCAGGGTGTCGGTTATCTTGACCGCCGCCCTGCAGGAGGCCCCGGGTATGCCGCTCCAGGTGAACTCCGGCGGCCGGCCGTCTTCGATGGCGGCCACGGCGGCCCTGAGCATGTCCAGCGGGTCTCCTCCCCCTCCGTGATGACAGCCGCCGGGGACGGACTCGAGGACCATGGCCCCCGACCCCGCTTTGAACCTGAAGCCCAGGCTCTCCAGTTCTTCCTTGACCTCCTCCGCCCGGTGCGACAGGGAGGGAGGCAGCTGGACCTGCAGAGGGACCACCTGGGAGAGGGAGGGGTGGCCCGCCGAGGACAGCCTCTCGAAGAGGATCCTCTCATGGGCGGCGTGGGGGTCTATTATCAGGATCCCGTCGGTCTCCTCGAAGAGCAGGTAGCCCGAGCCGAGCCTGGTTATGAACCGGCCTTTCTTGACCCCGGGGGCACGGCCTCCCTCGGCGGGGGGCGAAAAGGGAGGTTCCCCCACCCTGGCGAAAAAGTCCACTTCCCCCTGCCTGGCAGGGAAAGGGCTTCCGCTTTCCCTCGCGGGGGCCCATTTTTCGGGGACCTTAGCCGTGAAGGCCCGCAGGCTCTCGGCGGGGAGGCTCCCTCCCTCCACCAGGTCGAGGACGGACCTCCTGACCGTGTCGTACACGGCCAGGGAGGAATGGCATCGCACCTCGGCCTTGCCGGGGTGCACGTTCACATCGAGTAGCACGGCGGGTACGGTGATGGAGAACATCCAGTTCCCCGAGGCCGCCTCACCGCAGGAGGAGAGGGCCGCCGAAACGGCGGCGTCCCGCACCCGCCGCCCGTTGAAGAAGATGATCGATCCCCTTCTCCGCGACCCCGGCGCCGGCAGCCAGAAGGTCTCCAGGGAGAGCGGCCCCGACTCGACGATGAGCTTCTTCGGCGCCTCACTCGTCCCCCATACCTTCGCCAGCGCTTCGGCCCTGCTCTGGTCCCCCCCGCCGCTGGAAAAGACCTCCCTTTCCTCGCAGAGCACCCTGAAGGCCACGCGGGGAAAGGCCGCCGAGTATTCCTTCACCACGTTGACGGCCCTCCTCGTCTCGGTGGCCGCGCTTTTCAGGAAATGCCTCCTGGCCGGGAGGTTGAAGAAAAGGTCCTCCGCCTGAACCCGGGTGCCCTGGCGGCATGGGAGGGAGGCGTGAAGACCGACGACCCCTCCTTCGGCCCGTAGCACTCCCCCCTCCTCCCCCTCGGGGCGGCTCCTGATCTCGAACCGGCTCACGGCGCAGACGCTCGCCAGGGCCTCACCCCTGAAGCCGAAGGAGCCGATGCCCGAGAGGTCGCTGGCTTCGCTTATCTTGCTGGTGGCGAACCTCTCCACCGCCAGGGGGAGTTCAGCGAAGGGGATACCCTGGCCATCGTCCTCGACGATCACCTGGGACCGGCCCCCGTCCCTGAGGCCGACGGTGATCCTGGCGGCCCCCGCGTCGAGGGAGTTCTCGATCAGTTCCTTCACCACCGAGGCGGGGTTCTCTATCACCTCGCCCGCGGCGATCCGCAGTGAAACATCGGGGGGCAGCTGCCTGATGGGCTTCATCACGACTTCAACACCTCCGCCGCTTTATCCTTCAGGAAGTACAGGAACTTCAGGGCCTGGATCGGCGTCATCCCGTCGGGTTCCACCTCGGCCAGTTCCTCTATCAGCTCCCGGGCGCCCTCCCCGAAAAGGGCCAGCTGTCCCTCCGGCACGACCGCGGGCGGAACGGGAGGAACCCTGTCGCCCCGCTTTTCGAACTCCTCGAGGATCTCCATGGACCTCTGGAGGACCCTTTCCGGTATCCCCGCGAGCCTGGCCACCTCTATGCCGTAGGAGCGGTCCGCCGGGGCCGGGATGACCTTGTAGAGGAAAACGATGCCGTCGCCGCTCTCCTTGACGGCCATGCTGAGGTTCTTCACGCCGGGGAGCCTCTCCGACAGGGCCGTCAGTTCGTGAAAGTGGGTGGCGAAGAGCACCTTGGGCCGTCTGTCGGGCTGGCCCTGCAGGTACTCCAGCACGGCCCAGGCTATGCTCATGCCGTCGTAGGTGGATGTACCCCTGCCGACTTCGTCCAGGATGACAAGGCTCCGGGAGTTGACGTTATTGAGGATGTCGGCGGTCTCGATCATTTCCACCATGAAGGTGCTCCGCCCCCGGGCGATCTCGTCCCTGGCGCCGATGCGGGAGAAGACCCTCTCCACGATGCCCATCCTGGCGCTCTCGACGGGTATGAAGGAACCGGCCTGGGCCATGATGGCCAACAGGGCCGCCATGCGGAGGTAGGTCGACTTGCCGGCCATGTTCGGCCCCGTGACGATGGCTATACGGTTTTCGGCCCCGTCGAGGAGCACGTCGTTGGGGGTGAAGACCCCTCCCGAGGCCGGCGAGTTCTCCACCATGGGGTGCCTCCCGCCGCGGATCTCGAAGAGTTCGCCGTAGTCCACCTCGGGCCGCTGGTAATCGAAGAGGGCCACCGCCTGGGCGAAGGAGGCCAGGACATCCACGGCCGCCACAGTCTCGGCGAGGGCCCTCAGCTCCGGCGAGCGTTCCGCGACCTTTGAGCACAGCCCCCGGAAGAGCTCCTCCTCCCGCTCCATGGCCTCGCCCTCGGCGGTGAGCATCCTTTTTTCGAAGAGTTCCAGCTCTTCCGTGATGAACCTCTCGGCCGAGACGAGGGTCTGCTTCCTTGTGAAGGACTCCGGCACGTCCTTCAGGAAGGACTTGCTCACCTCCAGGTAATAACCGAAGACCTTGTTGAAGCCGATCTTCATGTTCCTGATGCCCGTAAGCCCCCTCATCCGGTCCAGGTAGCCGTCGAGCCATTCCTTCTCGTTGTTCTTGACGTCCCTCAGGCCGTCCATGGTCGGGTCGAAGCCCCCGCGGATGACACCTCCGCCGTGGAGGTTCCTGGGCGGCTCTTCCACCAGGGCCGACGAAAGGACCTCCCCCAGTGCCCTCAACCCTTCCGGCATGACCAGGAGGCCTTCCAGGCCCATCTCTCCCAGGTGCCGCTCCAGGCGGGGGGCGGCCTCCAGGGTGTCCCGGACGACGCCCAGGTCCCTGGGCCCGGCGCTCCCGAAGGCGATCCTCGAAAGGGCCCTGTCCGCATCTCCGCAGGCCGAGAGGGACGCCTGGAGCCTCGACCTCGCCTCAGGGGACCCCAGCATGGCCTGGACCTTGTCCTGCCGCTGGGCGATGGAGTCGACGTCGATGAGGGGGTGCAGGAGCCAATCCCTCATCTTCCTGCGACCCATGGCGGTCCTGCACCGGTTGAGCGTGTCGAGGAGGGAGCTTCCCGGCGGGTCGACTACCTCCAGGTTCCAGGCCGCGGCGGGATCGATGAGCATGGAGGTCTTTTCAAGGAGGGGCCTGATCTCGACGGCGCCCCTGGCGGACCTGAACTGGGTCTCCTCGACGAAGGCGAGCAAGGCGGCGGCGCATCCTGCGGCGGGGTCAAGGTCGGAAAGCCCGAAACCCTCGAGGGAGGCGACGCCCCATTCGCGGCATATCCTCCTGGCGGCGCCGGGGAGTCTGAAATCATCCCTGCTCCGGGGAGTGACGACACAGCCTCCCCTGTCACCGGCCAGAGCCGCGGCGGCCTTCTCCTGCCCGGAAGGACAGAGCACCTCCGACGGAGCGAACCCCGCCAGTTCGGATCTCGCCGGGGCGTGGCCCAGGGTGCCGGCCAGAAGCCTGCCGGTGGCGAAGTTCAAAAGGGCCACGGCTACGCCGTCGGGAAGCACGTCGACGCAGGCCAGCCTCCCCTCCAGGGCTGAATCGCTCGGGAGGAAGGTCCCGGGGGTGACCACCCTGACGACCTGCCGGTCCACGAGGGTCCTCCCGTCCGGTTCGGAGACCTGTTCGCAGATGGCCACCTTGTGTCCCGAGGCCACGAGCCTCTCGAGGTAGCTGTCGACGGAGTGGAAGGGCACCCCCGCCATGGGTATCTTCTTACCCGGGTCCCTCGCGGTGAGGGTTATATCGAGCACGGAGGAGGCCACCCGGGCATCCTCGAAGAACATCTCGTAGAAGTCGCCCATCCTGAAGAAGAGGAGGCAGTCGGGGTACCTCTTCTTCCACTGGGCGTACTGCTTCAGCATGGGCGTCATCCTGAGGTCTTCGGGCACGGCGGCGGTCATGGTCTCCTGCTCTCCAGGTAGGATTGCAGGATCAGCGAAGCGGCCACCTTGTCAATGACGCTCCTCCTCCTGCGCCTCGAAAGGTCCCCTTCCAGGAGGGCCCTCTCCGCCTGGACCGTGGAGAACCTTTCATCCCAGGGGACGACCTCGACGTTCTCGTCTCTTATAGCCTCCCGGAGCTTCCCGATGATCCCCAGGACGCGCTCCGCCTCGGGGCCCCTCGAGCCGTCGGTGTTGACGGGGACGCCCACGACGACGGCCCCGACCCCCCGTTCCCTCACCATGTCTCTCACCAGGGACATCCAGTCCTTCCCGGCGTCGAGCACATCGATCCCCTGGGCGAAATCTCCCAGGGGATCGCTCAGGGCCACGCCTATCCTCACCCTGCCGATATCGAGGCCCAGGGTTCTTTTCAAACCCCTTCCCCCGTCATGTCGAGCACCAAACCACGGACGCCCTCGAGCGCCATGGGCAGGCCGGCCACGTCTCTGAACCCGGCTTGGGCCATATCGGCCCTGCCGCCGCCACCACCACCCAGGGAGGCCGCGATCCGTCTCACAAGGATGCCGCAGTCGACCCCCAGGGCCACGGCCTTCTTATCGGCCATGGCCACCAGGTGGCCCCGGTCGCCTTCTCCCACCGCCAGGACGACCACCACCGGCGACAGCCTCTGCCTGACCCTGTCCCCCACTTCTCTCAGTGCCTCGGGGCCGGAACCCTCCAGGACGCCCGTCACGACGGAGACGCCCCCCGCTTCTTCGCGGCCGCGGAGGAGTTCCTCGACCCGTGAAAGGGCCTGGCGGCTCTTCTGCTTCTCCAGTTGGCCCGAAAGTCGCCGGTTCTCCCGGATCACCTCGCCGGCCCTCTTCTCCAGTTCCTCCGCGGGGACGGAAAAGAGCCTCTCCAGGGCCTCGACCTGCCCCGAAAGCCTCTGGTGGTGCAGGAAAGCGGAGAGGCCCGCCAGGGCGGTGATCCTCCGCACCCCCGAACCGATGCCCTCCTCGCGGATGATCTTGAAGGAGCCTATGTCCCCGGTGGCGTCCACGTGGGTGCCGCCGCAGAGCTCGGCGCTGAAGCCGGGGACGCGGACCACCCTCACCTCGGAGCCGTACTTCTCGTTGAAGAGAGCCTTGGCGCCCAGCCTCTTCGCGCTCTCCATGTCCGTCAGTATCACCTCGAGGGGGGTGTTGAGGAGGACCTGGCGGTTCACCATCACCTCCACCTCGTCGATCTCTTCCGCGGAGAGGGGCTTCATGTGGGTGAAGTCGAAACGGAGCATCTCCTCGTTGACAAGGGACCCGGCCTGGGTGACATGCCGCCCCAGGACCCTCGTCAAGGCCTCGTGAAGGAGGTGGGTGGCGGTGTGGTGGGCTCTGATGGCGCGCCGCCGCGGGCCGTCCACCTCGGCGACGACGGACAGGCCGACGGCGGCCTCGCCCCGGGTGACAACGACCTTGTGGGCCACCAGGTCACCGGAGTTCTTGATGGTATCGGTGACATCGGCCTGGAAGGACTCGCCGCTTATGTTGCCCCTGTCGCCGACCTGGCCGCCCCCCTCACCGTAGAAAGGGGTCTCCCCAAGGACCAGGAGAGCCTCGGAGCCCTCGGGGGCCGACGCCACCCTGGCGCCATCGACGATGACGGCGGTGATCGTGGTGTTGGCCCTTTCGGAAGTATAGCCGCAGAAGGCCGTGGCTCCCTGCTCCTCCCTGATCTCGTCGAAAAGGCTCTTGCCGATGCCTTGGGAGGCTGCCTTGGCCCCGGCTCTCGCCCTTTCCCTCTGTTTTTCCATCTCCTCCTCGAAGCCTTCACGGTCCACGGAGACGCCCTTCTCCTGGCAGACCTCCTCGGTCAGTTCGTAGGGGAAGCCGAAGGTGTCGTAGAGTTCAAAGGCCACGCTCCCGGGAAGGGTATCCTCCTTGCCCGGGGCCAGGGAACCTATCTCCGACTCGAGCAGGTGGAGTCCCATCTCCAGGGTCTTCCCGAACCGGTCCTCCTCCAGTTCGACCACCTGGCCTATGAGGGGCCGCTGTTCTATGAGCTCCCCGTAGGGATCGCCCATCACGTCGATCAGCACGGGATAGAGGTCCATCAGGAAGGGCCTGTCGACTCCGAAGAGCCTCCCGAAGCGCACGGCCCTCCTCAGTATCCTCCTTAGGACGTAGCCCCGCCCCTCGTTCGACGGGAGGACCCCGTCGGCTATCATGAAGGCCGTGGCCCTGAAGTGGTCCGCGATGACCCTGGCGGCCCTGTCGCTCGACGGGCCGTCACCGTACCGGGTGCCGCAGATCTCGCAGGACTTGTCAATCAGCGGCTTGAAGAGGTCCGTCTGGAAGTCCCCCTCCACCTGCTGTACCACCGACGAAAGGCGCTCAAGCCCCATGCCGGTGTCGATGTTCTGCTTGGGCAGAGGCTCCAGGGTGCCGTCCTCCAACCGGTTGTACTGCATGAAGACGAGGTTCCACACCTCCAGGTATCGGTCGCACTCGCAGCCCACACCGCAGTCGGGCCTCCCGCAGGAGAAGGAGGGCCCCTGGTCGTAGATCAATTCCGAGCAGGGGCCGCAGGGGCCCACGGGCCCCACCGACCAGAAGTTGTCCTCCTCGCCCATCCGGTAGATCCGATCCTTGGGGACGCCTATCTCGCCGTTCCAGATGGAGAAGGCCTCCTCGTCGTCCTTGTAGATGGTCGGGTAGAGCCTGTCCGGGTCCAGCCCCGCCTCCACGGTGAGGAACTCCCAGGCGAAGGCGGCGGCGCCGCTCTTGAAGTAATCGCCGAAGCTGAAGTTGCCCAGCATCTCGAAGAGCGTGTGGTGCCTCGCCGTCCTGCCCACGTTCTCGATGTCGTTGGTCCTGACGCACTTCTGCGAGGTGGTCGCCCTTTTGAAGGGGGGTTCCCGCTTGCCCAGGAAGTAGGGCTTGAAGGGGACCATCCCCGCTATGGTGAAGAGCAGCGTCGGGTCATCGGGCACCAGCGAAAAGCTTGGGAACCTCCTGTGGCCGTTCCTCTCGAAATAGGATAAAAACATCTCCCTCAGTTCCTTACCGCTTCTCCATCGCATCTTCGGCGTTCTCTCCCCCGTCTGTCTCGGCGAACCTACGGCTGCCGCCGGGCGGCGCGGCGCAGAAGGTCCTCCCTGCACCGGGTCACCTCGCCCATCACGGCGTCGTGGTCCTGACCGGGAAACTCACCATCCCGGTAGAGCCACTTCCCGGCGCACATCGTACCAAGTATATCGGAACTGGAGCCGGCGTAAACGAGGAAATCCACGATATTTTCGCGGTCCCACCCTATGTAGTGGGGCCGGTCAAGGTCGATCATCACCAGGTCTGCCTGCCAGCCCTCCCGGAGGAGCCCCACATCGCTGAACCCCGCCGAGGCGGCCCCCGAGAGGGTCGCCATCCGGAAGACGTCGCGGGCGGTCATGACGGTGGGGTCCTTCAGGGCTCCCTTGTGCAGAAGGGCGCAGAGCCTCATCTCCTCCCAGAGGTCGAGGCGGTTGTTGCTCGCCGCCCCGTCGGTGCCGAGCGAGAGGGGGACGCCCCCGTCCAGGAAGGCCTGGGCCGGGGCGTGGCCGCTGCCCAGCTTCATGTTGCTCGACGGGTTGTGGGCCACCGTCGCGGTTGTGCCGGCCAGGCCGGGTATCTCCGAAGGGGGGAACCAGACGCAGTGGGCCAGGATGGCGGGGCCTGAGCCCAGGAGGCCGGCCTCCTCCAGGTACGCCCCCGGAGAGAGGCCGTACTTCTCCTTAATGAAGGAGGGTTCCCACTCGGCCTCGAGGAAGTGGAAGTGCACCCCCGCGCCTATCTCTTCGGCCAGGGCCATTATGCTTTTCATCGCTTCCAGGGAGACCGTGTAGGGAGCGTGGGGCCCCAGCTGCACCGTGATATGATCCCTGCCGTGCCAGCGGCGGAAGAGATCGGCCCCCTCCTGGACCTTGGCGGGGTCGTCGCCGGTGAGCCCCCGGCTCAGGCAGCACCGCATGCCCCTCTCGGAGGCGGCCCTCGCCACCTCGTCCATCTCGAAGTACATGTCGCAAAAACAGGTCGTCCCCGTGGCGGCCATCTCCATGACGGCCCCCCTGGTCCCCCAGTAGATGTGCTCCGGGAGGAGCCCCGCCTCGACGGGCCAAATCCTCTCCTGGAGCCACTCCATGACGGGCAGTTCTTCCCCCAGCCCCCGGAGGAGGACCATGGCGGCGTGGGTGTGGCCGTTCACGAAGCCCGGTACAAGGAGGGCCTTCCCCTCGCCCCTGACCGTTTCGCCGCCTGGTGGTTCGGGGAGGTCTTTTCCAAGGCGCGCTATCCTGCCGCCCTCGACCAGGAGGTCGCCCCGGGCCGCCCTTCCCATCTCAGCGTCAATGTAGTAAAAATCCCTGAAAAGGACCGCCAAGGTCCCTCACTCCCTCCACTGGCGAAGGTACTCTTCCTGTTCCCTGGTCGGCGCCTCGAGGCGGATGCCCCGAGCCTCGAGGGCAGTCCTGACCACGTCGGCGTCTATCTCGCCGGGGACGTCGTAAACGCCCGGGGGCAGCCGATTTTCGGCCAGGTGCAGGACAGAGCCCAGTTGGAGGCCGAAGCTGAGGTCCATGATCTCTATGGGGTGTCCGTCGCCGGCGGCGAGGTTGACGAGCCTCCCCTGGGCGAGGAGGCTTATCCTCCTGCCGTCGCCGAGGACATAGGTGGTGACGTTGTCCCTGGCCTCGAAGACTTCTTTCGAGAGCCTCTCGAGGGCGGCCTTGTCGATCTCTACATCGAAATGACCGGCGTTGCCCAGGATGGCCCCGTCCTTCATGACCCGGAAGTGCTCCTCCCTGATGACGTCCCTGTTGCCGGTGAGGGTCAGGAACAGGTCGCCCACGGACGCGGCCTCCATCATATCGCAGACCTGGCATCCGTCCATCAGGGCCTCGAAGGCCCTGTGGGGATCCGTCTCGACGACGACGACCCTGGCGCCGAAACCCTTGGCCCTCATGGCGACGCCGCGGCCGCACCAGCCGTAGCCCGCCACGACGAAGACCTTGCCGGCGATGAGGACGTTGGTGGCCCTCATCAGCCCGTCGAAGACGGACTGGCCCGTCCCGTAGCGGTTGTCGAAGAGGAACTTGCTCCTGGCATCGTTGACGGAGATCAGCGGGAAGGCCAGGACCCCCTGGTCCATCATGGCCTTGAGCCTCCTGACGCCGGTGGTGGTCTCCTCGGATCCGCCCCTGACCCGGGGAAGGAGCTCCGGGTATTTCTCGTGGGCCGTCACCACCAGGTCGGCCCCGTCGTCGACGAGGATCTCCGGTGAGCGGTCCAGGACGGACTCCAGGTTTTCGAAATACTCCCCCCCGCTCATCCCCCTCCAGCTGAAGACGGCGACGCCCTCCCTGACGAGGTAGGCGCAGACGTCGTCCTGGGTGGAGAGGGGGTTGCTCCCGGCGGCGGCCACTTCGGCGCCCAGTTCCTTCAGGGCGAGCAGGAGGCAGGCCGTCTTTGCCTCCAGGTGCAGGCAGGCCCCCACGGTCACGCCGGCGAGGGGCCTTTCGCTTTCGCCCCTCTCGACGATCTTAGCCAGGACTGGCATCCTCCCCCTGGCCCAGAGGACCTTCCTTTCACCCTCCCTGAATAGGGAGGCGTCGGCGATACGGTAACCCTTCAAAGGACCATCTCCAGTCATTTCGTCTTCTTGCCGTTCAGGGCGGAAAAATCGTAGGGGGGTTCAAAAACCCCTTTTTCGCAGATGAAGGCCTTCACGTACCTGGCGGGGGTCACGTCGAAGGCCGGGTTCCAGACCTTCACATTCTCGGGCAGCCTTCCGCCGTCGGGGAGCAGCCGTACTTCTTCGTCGGGGCGCTCCTCGATGACGATGCCCTCGCCCGTCGGGAGGGAGGTGTCGAAGGTGCTCCAGGGAGCCGCCGCGTAGAAGGGGACGCCGTGCTCCCGGGCGAGGATCGCCAGGCCGTAGGTGCCGATCTTGTTGGCGAAGTCGCCGTTGGCGGCTATCCGGTCGGCCCCGACGATGACGGCGTCGACGCCGCGGTTTTTCATGAGCGCCGCTGCCATGGAGTCGCAGATGACGGTCACGTCAAAGCCCTCCTCGGCCATTTCCCAGGCGGAAAGGCGGGCCCCCTGGAGGACGGGCCTCGTCTCGCCAAGGTAGACCTTGACCTCCTTGCCGTTCTCCCTGGCGGCCCTTACGACCCCGAGGGCCGTGCCGTAACCTCCGGTGGCAAGGGCCCCGGCATTGCAGTGGCTCAGGACGCTACACTTCTCGGAGAGGAGGGCCTGGCCCAGGAAGCCCAGGGCGCGGTTGGCGGCCCGGTCCTCTTCCAGTATCCGCCGCGCCTCTTCCAGCAGCACCGGCCGCAACTCCTCCTCCCCGGGGGTGGAGAGGGCCTTTTCCAGCATCCTTTCCACGGCCCAGGGGAGGTTCACCGCCGTGGGCCTCGCCGAGGCTAGCCTCGGGGCGGCGCCTTTCACCCCTTCCAGGCCACCCCGGGCGGCCAAAACCATGCCGAAGGCGGCGGCGATGCCTATCGCCGGAGCCCCCCTGACAGCGAGGTCCTCGATGGCCCGGACGACGCACTCGGGGTCGCCGCATCGGATCCACTCGACCTTCGAGGGGAGGCGCCTCTGGTCCAGCAGCACCAGCCGCCCGCTTTCAGGGTCCCACTCCACGGCCCGGACGCTCATGCCCTGGCCCCCAGCCTGAGGCCACCGCCCTGGACGGAATCCACCCTCGTCGTGGCCCTGCCGTCGAGGAAGGCTACGACCAGTTCGTCGCCGGAGGAGACTTCCGCCGCCCTGGCGACGGGGGAACCGTCGGCCTTCGAGCAGGAGGCGAAACCCCTGGCAAGGGTCTTGAGGGGCGAAAGGGCGTCGAGGGCCGAGGCGGCCTCGCCGAAGAGGGACCACGATAGGGCAGCGATCCTCTCGATGGAGGTCACGGCACGGAGTCGGAGCTTTTCGAGTTCCGTCCCTGCGGGAAAGAGGGCGGACCTCTCGAAGGACCTCGCCAGGGAATCCACCCTGCCGTCGAGGAGCAGGCGGTGGCGATGCATCTCCCGGTCGAGGCTGGCCGCCATCAGGGCCTTGGAGCCAGCCACCCGGCGGAGGAGGTCGCCCCTGTCGGGGAAAAGGGCCTCGGCGGCTGCCGAAGGGGTGGGGGCGTCGTAGTCCGCGGCGAGGTCCGATAGGGTCCGGTCCACCTGGTGCCCCAGCCCCGTTATAACCGGAACCCGGCAATTCCTGACGGCCCTGACCACCTCTTCCTCGTCGAAGGGGTTGAGGTCGTCGCGGCTCCCGCCGCCTCTTACGAGCATGACCGCCTCGACGCCGGGGAGGTTCCCGGCCCGGGAAAGGCCCCGGGTTATCTCCTCGATGGCGCCGGCCCCCTGGACCAGCGTCGGGACGACTATTATCCGGCAGAGGGGGAACCTCTCCCGGGCCACCTTGATGACATCCCTGACGGCGGCCCCGGTGGGCGAGGTCACGACGGCGACCTCGAGGGGAAGGGGTGGGAGCCTCCTCTTGACGGAGGGTTCAAAGAGGCCCTCCTTCTGAAGGCGCTCCAGGAGCTCCTTTTTCGCCCTGGTCTGGGCGGCCTCTCCCAGGGGCCTGATGGTCCGGGCGTAGACCTGGTAGGTACCCCTCGGGCCGTAGACGCCGGCCTTCCCCGTGACCAGGACCTCGTCGCCGTCGGCGGGCCACGAGGGCACCCGAACGGCGTCGGACCGGAAGAGGGCGCAGGATATCCTCGTCTGGTCGCCGAGGAGGGTGAAGTAGACATGTCCGCTCGTGTGGCGCTTGAAACCCGACAGGGTGCCCTTCACCTGGAGGTGAGACAGGACCTCGCTCTCCTCGAAGAGGAAGCTGATGTAGCGGGTCAGTTCATCGACGGTCAGGATCCCCGCCATCGGTGCTTTCCGCTCCTTCCTCACTCTCTAGGGCCCTTACGATCTTGCCCAGCACGCCGTTCACGAACTTGCCCGACTCGGCGGTGCCGAACTGCTTAGAGAGTTCCACCGCCTCGGAGATGGCCACCGGCACCGGTATCATCCCGGCGACGACGCTCTCATAGAGGGCGAGCCTTATGGCCACCCGGTCGACGATGACCATCCGCTCGGGTCTCCAGCCGACGATATGCTTCCTCACCAGGTCATCGATGCCGTTCTTGCTCTTGAAGACCCCCAGGACCAGCAGGGCGGCATAGCTCTTGACCTCTTCGTCCTCGGCGTCGAAGGGGTAAAGTTCCACCGCCAGCTCCGGGGTCACGCCCTCTCGCATCTCCATGGAATAGAGGATCTGGAGGGCGATCTCCCTGGACCTTCTTCTCTTCTGGGGAAGGATGGCCTTCAACTTGCCCCCGTCCCCCCACCTGACCTCTTGCCCAGGCGCTTCTGGAACCACCGGCGTATCTCGTCTCCCCGCTCGGTGGTGAAGAGCGCCGCCGCGGCGAAGGCCGCAACTCCCCAGGCCGTGGCCAAAAGGGCTCCCGATAATCCCATCAGGATGGCCGCCGCCAGCACCCAGGCCGCGGCTCCCCAGGCCAGGGGATTTCGCGCCAGGCTCGAGGCCGCCAGGCTCTCCCCGAGGCCACCCTGCCGGGTCCAACCCGCCTGGATGTCCGAAAAACCCAGTTCCAGGGCGAATTCCCTGAAATCGGCCTCGGCGGTCGCCATCGCCAGGGGTGTCAAACCCGGTTCCCGGACGAAGGAGGCGTTGAGCGTATCCCGGTCCGCCAGGAGGATCACCTCCGAGCATTCGGGACCCTCGGGGTGCATCCTGCTGAAGGCGTCCCGGAGTCCTTCCCCGGAAAGCCAGAGTTCACCCATTTCTCCCGTTCTCCAGAAGTAGAACAATCCTACCCCTCCCATGACATGAAGGGCCGGTCCCAGGGGGACCGGCCGCTTGATAACCGGGCTCGGCCGGTTCGATATCAGGGCTTGCCCTATTTTCGTGCCGGGAACACCGGCCTGGACCCTTCACGGGCGCCGGGCCTCACACCTTCACCGGCGGCGGATCAGGAAGCGTCACTCCCGGCCGACCCCTCACCCGACGCGGGGCGAGGTCATTCCTTTTTGTCTTTTTCTTTGTCTTTCTCTTTTTCCTTTTCTTTTTCCTTTTCTTTCGCTTTTTCCGCTTCCTTCTTTTTCTTTTCGTCGCCCGGTTCCTTAACGGAGGTCTGTTCGTGCTCGAAGTAGACACCCTGGACAAAGACGTTCACGCCCTTGACGGCGTAACCGGTGAACTGTTCCAGGGTCTTCTTGATGGACTCCTGCACATCCCAGGCGACATCGGGGATCCTGAGGCCGTACTTCGTGGTGATGAAGGCATCGACCATGACGGAAGGCGTCTCCCCCTCATCCACAGAGATGCGCACTCCGCCGGAGGTCTTCTTCCCCAGTCTCAGGTTGGCCACCAGGCCGGGACTGGCCGGTTGAACGCCGTTCACCTTCAGAAGGGCCTGGGTGGCGATCTGGCCTATGACCTCTTCCGATATCTTGACGGTCCCCTCGCTCTTGTCCTCCGGCATCAAGGGATCCGTCGCCGGAGCGTCGACGCCCATGACGGGCTCTACCTGGTCAAGTTCTTTCTTGGATGGGCTCATGGCCTTCCCCTCCTCCCGTTGATCTTGAAGCAGTATTAATCCTGGATCACGAAACCGCACTCGGGGCACTGGAGGGCCCCGTCCTCAGCCCGCGCCTCGGGCTTGAAGAAGAAGACGTGGCCGCACTCAGGGCACTCCAGGGAATCGAAGGTCTCCCCAGGCTCGTCCTCGAGCAAGTCATCCACGTCGTCCAGGTCCCCCTCGAGCCGTGCCATATCCTCTTCAAGCTGCTCGCAGTACTCCGAGAGGTCCTCGATGGTCTCCCGGTGCTCCTCCAGGATCTCCTCGTGGTCGTCTATCTCGTCGACCAGGGCGTGGAGCGCCTCGACGACGGCGAAGTAGATCTTTCTCTCGGGGTCACCCTTGGGGTCAAGCCCCTCCAGGAGGCCTTCCAGGAACGCGATCTTTTCCCTTGCACCCATCTTCATCAACCCCCTAGCGGTTTTAACGTTTGGCCCTTTCGAGGTATTCGCCCGTCCGGGTATCCACAACGATGACCTCGCCCGTCTCGATGAACATGGGGACCGTCAGGGTGAGCCCCGTCTCCAGCGTCGCGGGCTTGCCGCTGCCCGAGACGGTGTCACCCTTGTACCCGGGGGAGGTCTCCACGACCTTCAGTTCCACGCTCTTGGGGAGTTCCACCCCCATGATCTTCCCCTCGTAGACCTCAAGGCCCACTTCGAGGTTGTCCGTCAGGAAGCCGGCCGCCGGGCCGAGGCTGTCCTTGTGGATATAGATCTGGTCGTAGTTCTCCATGTCCATGAAGACGTAGTTCTCCCCGTCTTGGTAGAGGAACTGGGCCGCCTTGTCGTCGAAGATGACCCTTTCCAGTTTCTCACCGGACCGAAAGGAGTTCTCCACGATGGAGCCGTTGTCGAGGTTGCGGAGCCTGGTCCTGACTATGGCCCCTCCCCTGCCCATCTTGTGATGTTGGCAGTCTATGATCTCCCAGATGCCCCCCTGCCAGAGGACCTTCATGCCGGAATGAAAGCTGCTTGTGTCTACCACCTGACCCATTAAATGGACCCTCCTGCCGACGAAAAAAGAATAGAACCCTTGGGCGCCGCAGGCCGCGCCGCCCCGCCTAGTGTAACGCCTGGGGGACCGGGTTTCCAGTCCCCCGCCTCTTTCAGTCTAGTTCAGCCTGACATCGCTACCCTGGATCAGGGTCTCGGGGACGTCCAGGATGTAGGGGACCACCACCATGATGACCTCCGACTTGGAGACGTTGGTGCTCCTCCCCTTGAAGAGTTCGCCCAGCAGGGGGATCTCGGAGATCACCGGTATCTTCCATACGTTGTGGGTCTTGCTCTCGTGGAAAAGACCGCCCACGACGAAGGGCTCGCCGTCCCTGACCCTGACGACGGTCTGGACCTCGCGGGTGCTCGACTCCGGTATGTACCCCCTCAGCAGCGAGTCGTAGGTGAGCTTGGCGTCGCCGGTCTTTACGTTCATCTCAATGGTGACTATATCGGAACGCCCCACGGTGGGGGTGAACTCCAGGGCCGGGCCCGACTCGACCTCGCCGTAGGTGGGCCTGCCCTGGTCGTCCCGCTCGGAGACGTACTTGATATCGGTGAGGAGTTTTATGGAGGCCTTCTGGCCGTCGAGGGTGACCACCGACGGGCTGGCGAGCATCTTGGCCTTTTCATCCTTCACCAGAAGCTGCAGCCCGGCGTCGAAGAACCCCAGGGCGCTGCCGGCCATGTCGGGGAAGGTGATGCTCTCCGGGGGGTTGACCTCACGGCCGGCCCGGGCAGGGTCGTAGATGCCGGTCTTGTCGACATCGTCATAGTAGCCCAGGGTCCCGCCGGAACTGGAGAAGGAGGCGTACCACCTCTCGTAGACGGCGTTAACCAGAGTCTTCACCTCGTCGGAGCCCGTATCGGAGACCTCCACGATCCTGGCCTGGAGCATGACCTGCCTCCCCGGGTGGTCGATCCTCTGGAGGGTGACGGCCACGTCCTCTAGCCTCTCCTCGGAGGCGGTCACGTAGACCGTCCGGAGCCGCTCGTCCACGACGACGTCGGTCACGCCTGAAAGCCCCTGGAGCAGGGCCGGGATGTGTGCCAGGTCGGCGTAGGAGACCCTGTAGGAGCGGGTCTTCTGCATCCCCATCGTGCGGGAGAGGTTGTCCTTCTTGCCGATGATGATGGTCTTGCCCATGATGGCATAGGAGACGTCGTACATCCTCATCAGGTAGGCGAAGGCCTCGTTCATGGGGACCTTGTCCAGGCTCAGCGTCACCGATGTCGACGGGACCGAGGGATCGATGACCACGTTCATCTTCACCATGGTCCCCAGCATCCGGAAGACGTCCCTCAGGTCGGCGTCGCGAAGGTTGAGCGTCACCGGCGACGACGAGGCAAAGGGGTCGCCGGCCACGGCCTTAGGCACCCCCAGGACGGGCAGGGGGATATCCTCAGCCATGGCCTCGCCGGTGCTGAGGTGAAGGTGGATCGTCGGGCTCGGCGGGTCGCCCACGGCCCGGGTCATGAAAAGCCTCCTCGTGGCGAGGATCCTCATCACGACCCCGTCGGCTTCCTGCCTCAACTCCACGCCCTGCACCAGCGGCGTGGGGAATGACTTCTGCCAGGTCCCCGAGGGGAGGAGCGTCCCCTCCCAGAGGAGGGTCAGGGCGTGATCATCGGTGTTGATGACCATCGGGACGGGCAGGTCCTGACCGGTGACCTGGAAGACCGCCATGGCGGAGCCGCCCTGGGTGAGGGTGAGCCCCAGGATCGTCGGGGGGGACTCTTCAGCCTTCTCGGCGGCGACCTCCCCGGGGGCCTGGGCGGCGGCGCCGGGGCCAGCTAGGCACGGGGAGAGCAGGAGGGCCGACAGGAAAAGGACCCCCAGGACCCTCATCACCGGTCCACCGGTATGTCTAGTTGCTGACCGGACCATGTGACCACCACCTTCTCTTGAGAAATGCCAAGGACCTTTCCGAGGCCCCCGCCGAAGGGCGTCCCCCTCCTGAGGATGACGCCCTCGCCGTAACCTTCTATGTCGACCACAGCGGCCGCGTCCTTTTCCCTTATCAGGACAGCCTTGATCCAGATCTCGGGAGGCGCCGGCGCCGAGACCGAAGCCGGGCCACCTTCGACCCCCTCGGCCGCCTCCGGTTCCGACACCGTGTCGCCCTTGGGGTTACGGGCCTTGTACTTGAGCCTCACCGAGCGCACCCCCGGTTGGTTAAGATAGCACCCATACTGTCGGTCAATTATATGAATATCATGAATTCAAGTCAATATGACGCGTCAAACCGTTAAAAAGCCGTCTCGAAGACCAGCCTCTCCAGGTCCTTGGGGTCATGGGCCCTGGCCCTGGCCGTGTCGAAGGGGATGACCCCGTCACGGACGAGGCGGGCCAGGTCCTGATCCATGGTGTGCATGCCGAAGGAGGAGCCCGTCTGCATGACGCTCACCATCTGGGAGACCTTGGCCTCGCGGATGAGGTTCCTCACGGCCGGCGTGGCGAACATCAGGTCCGTGGCCACTACCCTCCCCCCGCCGGGGGTGGGGATCAGCTGCTGGGTGCACGCCCCGATGAGCACGTTGCTGAGCTGTTGGCGGATCTGCTGCTGCTGGTAGGGGGGGAAGACGTCGATGATCCGGTCCACCGTCTGGGCCGCGCCCTGGGTGTGAAGGGTGGCGAAGACGAGGTGCCCCGTCTCGGCGGCCGTCACCGCGGCGGCGATGGTCTCCAGGTCCCTCATCTCGCCGATGAGGATCACGTCGGGGTCCTGCCTCAGGACCCTCTTCAGGGCCTCGGCGAAGCTCCAGGTGTCGGTCCCCACCTCCCTCTGGTGGATGAGGGCCATCACCGAGGTGTGGAGGTACTCGATGGGGTCCTCGATGGTGACGATGTGGCAGGCCCTGGTGTGGTTTATCTCCTGGATGAGGGAGGCCAGGGTGGTGCTCTTTCCGCTCCCGGTGGGGCCCGTCACCAGGAAGAGCCCCCGGTGCTTTTTCGTGACCTCCTCCAGGCGGGGGGGAAGTTTTAGTTCGGCGATGGTCCTTATCTTCGTCGGTATCGTCCTCAGGGCCATCCCGGGGTTGCCCCGCTCGAAGAAGCAGTTGCCCCTGAAGCGGGAACTCTCTCCCGTGGGGGCCGTGAAGGTGAAGCTGAAGTCCATCTCGAGCTTCTCCTCCAGTTCCTCTATCTGCTTCCGGGTCAGGACCTCCCCCGTCATGGAGCGGACGTCCTCGGCGTTCAGGATGCCGTAGGACGTCAGCGCCAGGAGGTCGCCGTCGATCCTCACCGTGGGGTGGAGCCCCGTGCCGAGGTGGATATCGGTGGCCTGCTTCCGGATCGTCTCCGCCAGAACCGCCTGAAGGGATATCGCCATCGTTCCGCCCCCCCCTTCGTTCAGTTGAGGGTCACCTGGAGGACCTCCTCCAGGCTGGTGACGCCGTCGAGCACCTTCCTCAGACCCGAATCCCTAAGGGTCCTCATGCCTTCCCGGATGGCCTCCTGCTGTATCCTGTGGCCCGCCGCCCCGTCCAGTATGAGGTTCTGGATCTCCTCGTCGACCTTCATTATCTCGTAGATGCCCGAGCGCCCCTTGTAACCGGTCCCCCGACAGACCTCGCACCCCATGGGCTTGTAGGCGGTGGAACCCCTGGGGATCCCCAGGTCGTCGGCAGTCTTGTCGGGGATGGTGTACTCCTGCCTGCACTCCACGCAGAGCTTTCGGACGAGCCTCTGGGCGATGACCGCCAGCAGCGACGACGAGACCAGGAAGGGGGCTATCCCCATCTCCACGAGCCTTATGGAGGCGCTGGGGGCGTCGTTGGTATGGAGCGTGGAGAGCACCAGGTGACCCGTCAGGGCAGCCCTGACGGCCAGTTGGGCCGTCTCCAGGTCCCGTATCTCCCCGACCATCACCTTGTCGGGGTCCTGCCGGAGGATGGAGCGCAGCGCCTCGCCGAAGGTGAGCCCCGCCTTCTCGTTGACCTGGATCTGGTTTATACCCGTCATGGTGTACTCCACGGGGTCCTCCACGGTGATGATGTTCACTTCGGGCTTGCTCAGCCTCTCCAGGACGGAGTAGAGGGTCGTCGACTTCCCGCTCCCCGTGGGCCCCGTGACGAGGACTATGCCGTAGGGGGCCGCAATGATGCCGTCGACGATGACCCTGTCGTCGGTTTCCAGGCCCAGTTTTTCCAGGCCCACCATGGCGTTGGACTGGTCCAGGAGCCGGAGGACGACCTTCTCGCCGTATATGGTGGGCAGCGTCGACACGCGGAGGTCGATGTTCTTGTTCAACGTTTTTATCAGGATCCTGCCGTCCTGGGGACGCCTCTTCTCGGAGATGTCGATGTTGGCCATGATCTTTATCCTGGAGGATACGGCGGGGTGAAGTTTCCTGGGGAAGTCGACGGCGTCGAAGAGGGAACCGTCGACCCTGTACCTGACCCGGGTCACCTTCTCGTAGGGTTCGATGTGGATGTCCGAGGCCGCCTCGCGGACGGCCTGCTCCATGATGGAGTTGACCAGCTTGACCACCGGGGCGTCGTCGGCGCTGGAGCCCCTGCCCTCGCGGTCGAGGTCGGCGGGCCCGGCGGACTCCACCACTTCGACCATGGCGTCGTCCAGGGACAGCTGCACCTCGTAGAACTTGTCCAGGTCGCGGAAAATCTCCGTGGAGGTGGCGATGCCCACCTCCACCTCCATGCCGGTGAGCAGCCGGAGTTCGTCGATGGCCAGCACGTTGAGCGGGTCGGCCATGGCCACCATGAGCCGGTTGTTGTCCAGTATGGCCAGAGGGACCAGCTCGAGCCTCCTGGCGACGTTCTCGGGGACTAGGCGCAGGGCCTCGCCCATGGGGCGGTAGCGGGCGAGGGATATGAGGGGGACCTTCAGCTGCCTGCTGAGGACCTCGGCCAACTGGCGTTCCGTCAACAGTTGCTTGGCGACCAGTATCTCGCCAAGCCTCTTCTTGGAGAACTTCTGTTCCGAGAGGACCCTCTCCAGGACCTCCTGGGAGAGGAGGCCCGAGCTGACGAGGAGGTCCCCCAGCCTGAACTGGAACTGGCCGTTTGAGTTCTGTTCCTGGGGCACGCGTATCACCTCTGAATAGTGAACCGGCCGGTATCCGTTGGGCTCCTGCCTTCGGTTTCGTATATCATACATCAAAAGAAAGGGCAAGGAAGAGCCGGACCGCAAATAGGGGCGTGGCCGGGCGGTGACGGGATCCCCAATCCGTGGTTTATACTTGGGGAGGAATAGCGCTCGTTAAAGGAAACGGATCCGGCAGGGGGTGCGAGGTATGGCCGAAACGGACCCTTCGGTAAAGGTCTGGGAGACGGAGTTCACGGCGCTGGACCTGGAGACCACTGGGCTTGACCCCCTGGCGGACCGGGTGGTCGAAGTCGGGGCCGTCGTCTTCAAAGGAGACGCTATCATCGACACCTTCGAGACCCTGGTCGACCCGGGAGTGAGGATAAGCCGCGCCCTGACGGCCATCCACGGCATCGACAACAGGATGGTCCGTGGCGCCCCAAGCCCCCCGGAGGCCGTCGCCAGGCTGATGGTCTTCATGGGCGCCAGGCCCCTGGTCATCCATAACGCCCCCTTCGACATGGGCTTCATCGAGACGGTCCTCCGGGAGCGCTTCCTGGAGGCCCCCCTGAACGACCTCTTCGACACCTGCCGTATCGCGCCGGTGGTCTTCCCCGGGCTGGCCAGCTACCGCCTGGGTGAGCTATCCCGTTCCCTGGGGGTGGAACAGGGGCGCGGCCACAGGGCCCTTGACGACTCGCTGGCGGCGATGGGGGTCTTCCTGAGCTGCCTCCGGGAGATCGACCCGGCGAGGGAGATGGAATACGGTCCCTTCGAGAGGAGTTACTCCCTCCGATCCCTGGCGGCCCTCGAGGGGAGCGCGGTCCCCCTGCGCTGGCCCCCTGGTTTCGACGCCATCAGGGAAGCCTGCGAGAACTCCGGGTCGGTGTTCATCACCTACCAGAGCGGAAGCGGCGAGGTGACCCAGAGACTCATCAAGCCCACGGGCCTGGTCAGGGTCTCCGGCAGGACCATGCTCGAAGCCTGGTGCACGCTCCGGGGGGAGAGCCGGACCTTCCGCTTCGACAGGATCATCGATGTAAAAAGGTTGCAGGAATAAAAAAGACGCCCCCCAAAGGGGGCGTCTTTCGTCATTTTATGGCGCGCCGGACAGGAGTCGAACCCGTAACCTTCGGATCCGTAGTCCGATGCTCTATCCAATTGAGCTACCGGCGCGCGATGCCTGGGGCCCTATGGCGGTGGGACAGGGATTCGAACCCTGGAGAGAGGTTTAAGCCCCCCTACTCGCTTAGCAGGCGAGTGCCTTCAGCCGCTCGGCCATCCCACCCTGTGCGTTTACGCGCGGTCTATTCTAGGCACCCCCGGGGGGAGTGTCAAGAAAAAAGTCCTCTCCTCCGTCACTCTCCGGAGGGTTCCTCCTCTCCGCCCTCGGGGGACGCGCCCTCTTCGGTGGTCCCTTCCCCCTCGTCACCCGTCGGAGCCGGGGCCGGCGCCTCGAAGAACTCCGGGGCCAGCACCTGGATGCCGGCCTCGGTGAGCAGCCCCTGGAGGTACTCGCCCTGGCCGGCCCGCTTCTTCTGGTAGGCGACCATCTCCCTGGCGTCGGCGCTGGCCTCTTCGAAGGGGACGATCTTCTCCTCCAGCTTTTTCTCCTTGACGACGATGACCACGTTACCCTCGCCCAGGGTCAGCGCCTTTGAGACCTTGCCGAGGGGCGTGTCGGCTATACCCTTGAGGTCACCCTCGGTGAACTCCCTCTCGGCGACGAAGGCGGGCTCTCCCGCGGGGGTGAAATCCTGGACGGCGCCCTCGCTGCCCTTCATGACATCGTCCCACTTGCCTCCGCCGGCTAGCGCCTTTCGGGCCTCTTCGGCTTTATCGGCCTCGCCGAAGCGTGCGTAAAGGACGTTGTACCCGGCGGGGTGGCGGAAGTAGACCTCCTTGGCCTGGTCGTAGAAGGCGCGGGCCTCCTCGTCGGTGACTTCCGCCTGGGGGGTGTTGGCCTCGAGGACCATCTGCTGGGACAGCTGGGCGGCGATGCGCTCCTGGAGGGCCTTCATCTTGATGCCGCTGCTGTCCATGTACTGCTGGAAGGCTTCCTTCGTCGGGAACTGCTTCTCTATCCGCTTGACGGCGGCGTCGATATCCTCCCGGGAGGGCTCGATCTTCTGCCTCGCCGCTTCCTTCTCGAGCATGTGTCCCAGGGCGATGTTCTGCAGGACCTGGTTGCGCATGAGGGCGATGGACTCGGGCGAAAGGTCCGACTGCCCCGTCTGCTGGACGTAGTCCCTCACACCGGCGACCACCTGGGAAGCCATGACCCTTTCGCCGTCCACAACGGCCACGGCGAAGTCCCTCTCGCCTTCGGTGTGGCGGGAGGGCCCGCCGCCCCTGGTTATGTACATGGCGAAAAGGGATACCACGAAGACCACGACCACCACGAGCATGATCACGCGGGTTTTTGTCCTGAGAGCCTGCATTATCACGTTATATCTTCCTCCTTAGGCCTTGGGGCGGGACATTTTTTGTGAATTTCGCAGCGTGTCCAATGATACGTTCCCTTACCGGTGCTGTCAAAGGCTTTTCCTCATATTTCCTCGAAGGTGGCGCCGCCCTTGATATGGACGGCCAGGGGGACCGACAGGTCGGCGGCCCCTTCCATGGACTCCCGGAGCAGCGCCGTCACGGCCTCCTCCTGGCCGGGGCGGCACTCCACCACCAGCGAGTCGTGCACCTGGAGCACCAGCGGGGCTTCCAGGCCCGCCCGGGCCGCGGAGTGATGGTAGCGCACCATGGCTATCCTGGATATGTCGGCAGCGGTGCCCTGGAGGGGCGTGTTGACGGCCACCCTTTCCAGGGCGCCCGGTCCCCTCCCCTCGACGGTGGAGACCTCCGAGAGGGGGCGTATCCTTCCGAAGAGGGTCCTCGTGTATCCCCGCTCCTTGGCCTCACGGGCCGAGTTCTCCATGTAATCCTTGACCCTGGGGAAGGCCGCGAAGTACCGGCCGATGACCGCCGCAGCCTCCTCGCGGCTTATGCCCATCCTCTGGGATAGGCCGTGGACGCCCATGCCGTAGAGGAGGCCGAAGTTGACCACCTTGGCCATCCGCCGGTGCTCGGGGGTGACCTCGCCGCTGCCGCCGAATATCCAGAAGGCCGTCTCGGCATGGATGTCGCGCCCCTGGGCGAAGGCCTCCTTGAGGCGCTCCTCGCCGCAAATATGGGCGAGGATCCTCAGTTCCACCTGGGAGTAGTCCGCCGCCAGGAACTGGTTGCCCTCGCCGCGGGGTTTCAGGGCCCGGCGGAGCCTGCCCGCCCAGTTGCCGAAGGTCGGCACGTTCTGGAGGTTGGGGTCCCGGCTGCTGAGGCGGCCCGTCCCGGTGACGGTATGCTCGAAGGTGGTGTGGACGCTCCCGGTGACAGGATCGGTCTGGCGCAGAAGGGGCTGGATGAAGCCGGAGATGACCTTGGCGATCTCCCGGTACTCCAGCAGCATCCTGGGGACCCCGTCGTCGCTTAAGGGGAGGGCCGCCAGTTCCTCCAGGACCGAGACGTCGGTGGAAAAGCCGGTTTTTATCTTTTTTACGGGCGGGTAGCCCAGCTTTTCAAAAAGAAGCCAGGCGACCTGCTTCGTGGAGTTGAGGTTCACGTGGTCGCCGACCAGGGCGTCTACCTGGGTGGATATCTCGCCGGTGCGGTGGTCGAGTTCCTCCTCGAGGTCCGAAAGCTGCCTCTTGTCCACCCGGACGCCCCGCCTCTCCATGGAGGCCAGGACCTGGCATAGGGGGGTGTCGATGTCCGCCATCACCTTTTCCAGGCCCAGTGAGAGGAGCTGTGGGTTTAGCCTTTCCCGGGCCTCCCAGAGGGCCATGGTCTCCCCCGGCGAGGGACCGTAGGACGACCGGTCCTTGACCTCGGGGTGCAGGGCGTAGTGCGCCAGGCGCGCGTCCCAGACCCTCCCCGGCTCGGGCAGCAGCGACGGCGCCGCGGCGCAAAGTTCCTTGTAGCCGCTCGTGGTGACCTGGCCCCGCTGGGCCCACCGCGCCAGTTTTTCCACGGCCGGGCCGTCGGCGGCGCCCTTCCAGAAGAGGCCGTCCGGGGAGCAAAGGCAAAACTCCTGGATGGAAAAGTCCTGGGGGTAATCGCCCCCCCCGGCCCACCCGAGGGCCAGTTCATCCCCGGAGAGCAGTTCCTCCAGGGTTCCCTCGCGAAGATCGGCCGCTGCCTTCGGGGACGAAGGGACCGGCGCCGCCTGGGCTGACCCTCCCAGGAGCCGCTGGGCCAGGCTTTTCAGGGCGTAACGCCCGAAAAAGGCGGCCAGCTCCTCCCTCTTCATCTCCCCCCGGCGAAGCTCCCCTTCGGCCATGGGCTCGTCGAGGCGGAGCCTGGTGAGCTCCCGGCTGGAGTAGGCCGTCTCCCGGCCCTCCTCCAGTTTCTTCCGGAGGCCGGGCTTCATCCCTTCGAGGTGCCCGTAGATGCCCTCCAAGGAGCCGTGTTCGGCCAGGAGGGCCCTGGCGGTCTTGTCGCCGACGCCCTTTATCCCGGGGACGTTGTCCACGCTGTCGCCCACCATGGCCAGGTAGTCGGCCATGGCGGCGGGGGCGAAGCCGTAGTCACCGCGGAAGCTCTCAGGGTCCCAGAGGCGGAACTCGCTGACGCCCTTTACGGGGCGCATCACCTGAAGGTTTTCGCCCAGGACCTGGAGTATGTCCTTGTCGGCCGTGAGGACGACCACGCGGTAGCCCTTTCCGGCGGCCGAGAGAGCCGTCGAGGCTATGACGTCGTCGGCCTCGACGCCTGCCCTTTCCACCACGGAAAGACCCAGGTCCCTGGAAAATTCTTTGATGAGGGGCACCTGGGCCTTGAATTCCTCCGGTGTCGGCTGCCGGCCCTCCTTGTAGGCCTCGTAGGCCTCGTGCCGGAAGGTGGGCCCCGGAGCGTCGAAGACGACGGCGGCGAGGTCGGGCTTCAGTTCCTCCAGGGTCCTGAGGAGCATGTTGGCGTACCCCAGGAGGGCGTTTGTAGGGGTGCCGTCGGGCGCGTTCAGTTCGGGCAGGGCAAAGAAAGCCCTGAAGGCGAGCCCGTGGCCGTCCACGAGAAGTACCGTCCTTTCCGGCATCAGCGGCATCTCCTTCGTCGGGGTTTTTTGGGGTATACTGCTGTTCGACCCCAATGCTACCGGATAGGATACCATCAGGGAAGGATGAACAGGTAATGACTTCGAACACCAGGGTACGCTTCGCTCCCAGTCCCACGGGGGCCCTCCACATCGGGGGGGCTCACACGGCCCTCTTCAACTGGCTCTGGGCCCGCCACATCGGCGGCTCCTTCATCCTGCGCATCGAGGACACGGACCTGGCCCGTTCCACCGAGGAGCACGAGAGGACGATACTCCAGGGGCTCAGTTGGCTGGGCCTCGACTGGGACGAGGGCCCCGACGTGGGGGGAAGCCACGGTCCCTACAGGCAGTCCGAGAGAAGGGAGATCTACCTCCGCCACGCCCACGACCTGGTAAGGTCGGGGCAGGCCTACTGCGAGGGCGAGGCTGTCATCTTCTCCGTCCCCAAGGGCAGGACGGTGGCCTTCGACGACCTCGTCTACGGGCACATCGAGATGGAAAGCGACACCCTGAAGGACGTCGTCCTTATAAAGAGCGACGGCTTCCCCACCTATAACTACGCCGTCGTCGTCGACGACCACCTGATGGAGATAACCTGCGTGGTCAGGGGCGAGGACCATATCTCGAACACACCCAAGCAGCTCCTCCTCTACCAGGCCCTGGGATGGGAGACGCCCCTTTTCGCCCACCTGCCGATGATCCTCGGCAAGGACAAGAAGAAACTATCCAAGAGGCACGGTGCCACCAGCGTCTACGAGTACCGCGACATGGGCTACCACCCCGACGCGCTCTTCAACTACTTCGCGCTGCTGGGGTGGAACCCCGGGGACGACCGGGAGATATTCACCCGGGAGGAGGCCGTGAGGATGTTCGACCTGACGAGGGTTACGAAGAAGGCGTCCGTCTTCGACATGGACAAGCTGAACTTCGTTAACCAGGCTCACATAGCCATGATGCCCCCCCTGGAGAGGGCTCGGCACACCTTCCCCTTCTGGGAGGAGGCGGGCCTGGACCCGGGGTCGCGGAGCGAGGAATGGCTGGCGGGGGTCCTGGACCTCCTGGAAGGGCGGGGACGAACCTTCAGGGAATTGGCGGAGTACACCGACTACTTCCTCTCCTTCGAGGCTGTGAAAAAGCGCTGGGGCGGGGAGGATATCGACGGGGAACGCAGGGGGACCCTCAAGGGTTTCTTCACCGCCATGCTTTCCTTCCCCTCATGGTCACCGGAGGAACTGGAAGTGATGGCCAAGGCCTGGTGCGATGGGAAGGGTCTGAAGATGAAGGACGTGGCCATGCCGCTCCGTTGGGCCCTCACGGGCCGCAAGGTCAGCCCCGGGATATTCCACGTGGCCGCCTTCCTGGGCAGGGACGAGGTCAAAAAAAGGCTTTCCCACTACGGCCTGATCTAGCGGACCTCTTGTCGGGCCGTTTTTTCGCCTTTTTTTAGTATTTCCGGAGGAACTTGCCCAGGATCCTCCCAGGGTCCGAAGGGTAAGCCATGAGGGCGAAGCAGCCCAGGGCGTGGATGAACTCCAGGGGGTAGTCCATCTGGCCCCAGACCTCGAAACCCTTCTGGGCGAGATAGGCCATACCCACATCGTGATAGGCGCCCGGGTCCTTTACGTCGCCCTCGGCCTGGCTGCAGGCTATGACCAGGGGCCTGGCCCCTTCGGGGTAAGCGGCCGCCACGGACTCGAGAAGTGAGGTGGGGGCGTTGCCCGCTCCGAAACCCAACAGGGCCAGGATCTTCTCGTCGCCCGCCGGTGGCGTGGCCGACCCCGGTGAGATGAAGAGCCACCGGATGCCCTTTCCTGACCGCCGCGCCTCGTCGGGGGTCATCGCCAGGATCTTTTTGAGGGGGTCGGGGGTCCTCCCCCTGGGGTGGGGCATTTCCGCTATCCCTTCGCCCCTCGCCCACTCCGGCGCGAAGTAAAGGGGCATCCCCCCCACGGGGACGAAGGCGTCGGGGTGCTGCGCCCTCGCCTTGTGGGCCCTGTTGCTCTGGATGAGTTTCCAGTTACAGTAGATCCAGACACCCGTCAGGTCGGAACAGACCACCTGGGCGGCACCCCGCAGGTTCACCGTGACGTCCTCGGGGGTGTAGTCCAGGGTGAGCTGGCTGCCGGTGAGGACCACCGGTATGCCGACGCCGGAAAAGCAGAGGCTGAGCCAGGCCGCCGTGTGAGCCATGGTGTCGGTGCCGTGGAGGATGAGGATCCCTTCGACGCCCTCCCTTACGGCCCCGTCGATGGCCCGGGTCATCTCCAGCCAGTGGCCGGGGTCGAGGTTCGAGCTGTCGAGCCCCGGTATCCCCCAGGGTTCGAGGCATTCCACTTCCATGTTCTTCCCGGCAAAGAAGGAGGAGATGCTCTCGTGCAGGGCCCTCGAGGCCGAGGCGTCCGGCCCCTTTCTCTCGCCCAGGAAAGCGCTGGCTATGGTGCCCCCGGTGAAGATCACCAGTACCTTTCCCATGGGGCGCCGCCCTTCCCCCCTACCTGGGGCTGATGGCCTTGACGGGGCAGACCTCCGCGCAGGCCGCGCAACCTATGCACTTCTCCTCGTCGATGACGTGCTTCTCCCTGGGCGCGCCCGAAATGGCCTGGACAGGACAGACCCTGGAGCACTGGGTGCAGCCGATGCACTTGTCAGGGTCGATATGGTACGTGGCCGTCCCCGCATCGGCGGTCCCGCCGCCGCCTTCGGTTTCCGCGGCGCTCTCAGCACCTTTTGGCTCTTTTTGCTCTTTAACGCCCTTTGTCTCTTCAGGCTCCCCGGGTTTCTCGTCGGAAGGCCTTTTACCCGAGTCCGTCACGACCTCCTTCTTGCGCTCGTAGGAGGCGAAGGCGAACTCGTCGGTCATCCAGATGCAATGCACGGGGCATATTTCGGTGCATTGGGCGCAGAAGCAGCAGCGGTCCATGTGGAAAAGGACCTTCTTCTCCTCCTCAAGGTAATCGATAGCGTGGGCCGGGCAGACCTTAATGCAGAGCCTGCAGCCGATGCAGGTCTTCTTGTCGTACCCTATGCGCCCCCGGAACCCCTCGGGCACCTGGACAGGGTCGTTAAGTTCCAGTTTGCCCTCGGCGGCAGCCTTGAGAGCCTCGGTAAGGCTGTCGGGCATGTGGGCCACGGGGAAGGGGTTGGTAGCCGGGTCCTCGCTCCACTGCCTGAATAACTGGATCATCATCCTGTTGATCATTTCAACCCCCCCTTAAAGGATCACGTCGAGGGACAGCAGCACCATACCGGCCAGGGACAGGCCGGCGATATGGAACCAGTAGAATTGCGAGGCCTGCCATATCTTGAACCGCCCGAAGGCCGTCCTTATGGTCGTTACGCCGATGATCTGAAGCAAAAAGACCTTGACCCAGAAGAAGGCGAAGTCCGCCAGGAAGAGCATCGGCCCCTCGAGCCCAAACCGGAGGCCGATGGTCCAGGGGAAAAAGAGGGAGACCACCACCGAGCACATGACCAGCGTCCTCAGGGAGAAGGTCAGCTTGAACATGGCCAGGTTGCGGCCGGAATACTCGCAGATGAGCCCCTCGAGGATCTCCGTCTTGGCTTCGGCTATGTCCATGGGCACCTTCCCCACCTCGGCGGGAACCACGGCCAGGAGGGCCGCCAGGAGGCAGACCAGGCCGAAGAGACCCGTCCAGCCCACGACGCTCCAGACAGGCATCCCCACGAAGGTCTCGAGGCTGAAGGGTTCGCCGGGCATGCCCGTCCGGTAGGAGAACCAGGCCAGCGTGACAATGACCACCGCCAGGGGGAGTTCGTAGCTCATCATGAGGGTCATCTCCCGCTGGGCGCCCACGTTGGCGTAGGTGGAACCGCTGGCGAAACCGCCCACGGCCATGGCCACTGCCGACAGGCCCAGCAGGTAGAGGATCAGGATCAGGTCGCCGCTCGCCGCCAGTATCGGGGGGAGCGAACCCATGGGGACGTAAAGAAGGATCATCATCGCCGCGGCGGCCGAGACCCAGGGTGCCCCGTTGAAAGCCCAGGGTATGGCCCTGCGGGGCACTATGTTCTCCTTGCCCAGCAACTTCAGGACGTCGTAGAAGGGCTGGAAGACCGGCGGGCCGAGCCGCAGCTGCATCCGGGCGTGGACCACCCTGTCGACCCCCTCGAAGAGCAGGGAGAGGAGCAGCGCGAAAAACAGCAGGGCTGCTCCCGCGACCACCTTGAATTGAAGAAGGGTCATCGTCCCATCAACCTCCTCGTCTTTTCGCGGCACCGCTCGACCAGTTCGGACCTGGTCACGACCTGCTCATGGCCGGAGGACCGGTCGGTGACCACCATGCGCTCCATGCAGGAAATGCAGGGGTCGATGCTGTTGATGATGAGCGGCGAGTCGGCCAGTTCGTTATTCCGGAACATGATGGGCCACGAGACGGCGTTGGAGTAGGTCGGGGCGCGGACCTTCCACCAGGTGACGTTATCCTCGCCACCGGTGAGCCTTATGGCGTGGGTGTCGTCCCCCCGGGGGGCCTCGATGGAACTGAGGCCGGTCCCGTCGGCCTGTTTTAAGAAACTAAGCAGTTTGGTCAGTTTGGGTTCCCACATGAGGTCGCCCGTGGGGAGACCGTTCAGGGCGTTCTCGATTATCTCCAGGGACTGGTATACCTCCAATACCCTAACTAGGAAACGGTCGAAGACGTCGCCCCGGACCTCCCCCGTATAGTCCTGGGGGACGACGGGCTTGACGTCCATGTCGCAGTAGGCCTCGTAGGGGGAGGACCACCGGAGGTCCACCCTGAGGCCGCTACCCCTGGCGGTGGGGCCCAGGGCGCAATGGGTGACCGCATCCTCGCCGGTGAGGACGCCCACGTCGCGCATCCTGGCCTTGGCGATGGGGTCGTCGGTGACTACATCGTAAAACACGCCGAACTCGTTCTTGTAAAAGGCGATCATGTCCCGGATGACCTTTTCCACCGACGGGGTGATGTCCCTGCGGACGCCGCCGATGGTGCCGGTCCCGTAGTTGACCCGGTTGCCCGTCAGGGCCTCCAGCACGTCCATGACCTTCTCCCTCAGGATCATCCCCAGGTTGAAGGCCGAGTCGTAGCCGAAGGTGTAGCAGGCCACCCCGGCCCACAGTATGTGGGAGTGGATCCTCTCAAGTTCCAGTACGATGGCTCTTATGTACTGGGCCCTGGCCGGCACCTCGATGCCTGTGGCGTCCTCCACGGCCCGGGTGAAGGCCACGATATGGGAGAAGGAGCATATCCCGCATATCCGTTCGGCCAGATAGATGACTTGGATGGGGTTGCGCTCGCGAGCCATGAACTCGATGCCCCGGTGGATGGCGCCGGGCCGGATGGTCGCGTCCTTGATACGCTCCCCGTCGACATCGAGCCAAGCCGTTATGGGTTCCTTGAGGCCGACGTGAACGGGCCCGATGGGCACTTTATAGGTTTTGTTCGTTCCTTGCGCCATAGGAGGCACCTCCTAGGAGAGTTCCCTGATGTCTTCCGGCTTCGGGCCGGTCTCGTCCCTGCGCCAGGGCTTGATGTCCTCGTCCCAGTCCTCGGGGAGGAAGACCAGGCCCTTGTTGGGCAGCCCGTCGAAGTCCACGCCGAACATCTCACGGATCTCCCTTTCGCTGTACTCCGTCCCGGGGATCCTCTCCCAGAGGGAGGGCATCACGAGGTCGTCCTTGGGCACGACGACGGAGACGGTGACGCCAAGCCTCTTGCCCCGGCCGACGCTGCGGAAGATCGAGAAGTGATAGTTCAGCTCGATCGCGTCGCCGATGTCGTCGCCGGAGGTTATCTGGAAGTGGGGGAAGTCGATCTCCATCAGGGTGTCCACCATGTCCAGGAAACGGTGCTTCTCCACCCGCACCCACAGGCACTGGTAGGAACCGCCGTTGGCCGCACCCCCCCTGTGTTCCCGCAACACCATGTCGTCGGAGGTCTTGCGGAACTTCTTCTTCAGCAGCGAGAGGACCTTCTCGGGGTCCAGGTATTCATCGGTGTAACTTCTTCGGTGGGGGCTCATTTCGCGGCACCTGCCTTCGCGAGGGACTCCTTCAGCTTTTCGAGCTTCAGCACCGCCTTGGCGACGCCCTCGATGATGGCCTCCGGCCTGGGGGGACACCCGTGGACGTAGACGTCGACGGGTATGATGTTGTCCACCGGGCCGTCCAGGTTGTAGGACTTGTAGAAGACGTCGCCCGAGCCCGCGCAGTTCCCCACGGCGATGACCACCTTGGGGTCGGGCATCTGGGCATAGATCCTCCGCAGCCGGCCGGTCATGTACTTCGTCACGGGGCCGGTCACGAGCAGCGCGTCGGCGTGGCGGGGAGAACCCACCAGCTTCATGCCGAAGCGCTCGATGTCATACCTGGGTGTTATGGACGCCACGATCTCGATATCGCAGCCGTTGCAGGACCCGCTGTTGCAGTGGAAGACCCAGATGGACTTCGTCAGTATGTCAAGGTAGCGTTCCAGATTCATCGTCCCACCCCCTAAAGAAGGACCAGCACCGCTACGACGGCCAAGGTGAGCATGAAGTAGCCGACGTATTCGCTGGCGATGCCGGTGTGGAGTTCGATCAGCCAGTTGTAATAAGGTTTGAGGGCCTCCACGAACCCCCAGTAGGCCGAGGCGGCGGGGACTGCTATGTCGCCGCCGTCCTCGGGCACGATGTTGCTGCCGTAGAATATTTCATCCTGCTCGGTGCCTTCCTTGTAATCGCTGCGCCCCTTGGACCGGATGAACAGGACGACGGCCGAGGCTATAGCGAAGAAAAGGAGCCAGAGGTACACGTCCCAGTAGCCGAAACCCGAATAGACCTTTTCCCACATTACAGACCACCTCCCATGACGGCGGAAATGTAGCCTGACTGGTCGATCAGGGCTTTGGCGGCAGGTTCGACAAGGTGCGAGAGGGTCCAGCCCGGGAAGAGCGTGAGCACCACGATGACCAGGGTGAGTACGGCCATCCCCAAAAGCATGGACGCCGGCACTTCCACGACCTTTTCAAAGGTCTTCCTTGCGGGGCCGAGGAAAGCGGTCTGGAAGACCTTGACGAAGGAGGCCAGCGTAAGCACCGAGGTGACCAGGGCCGCCACGGCCAGCAGTGGGTAGACGGCGAAGGTCGTCTGGTATATCAACAGTTTCGAGACAAACCCGTTGAAGGGCGGAAGGCCCGCGATGGCGGCGGCGGCGATAACGAACATGAAGGTCGTCTGGGGCATGTTCCTGGCCAGCCCACCCAGTTCGTTGAGGTCACGGGTGCCAGCCGAGTAGAAGACCGCGCCGGCGCTGAGGAAGAGCAGGCCCTTGTACATGGTGTAGTTGAGGATGTGGAATATGCCGCCCTTCATGGCGGTGAAACCGTAATCGGCCATGGCCTGGGGGTCCTTGAGCGAGAGGAGGCCCACACCCAGGGCCAACAGGATGTAGCCTATCTGGGAGACCGAATGATAGGCCATGAGCCGTTTCATCTCTTTCTGGATGACCGCCATGGTGACCCCGATGAACATGGAGAGGACGCCCATGATGATTATCGTCCAGGGGATCACGACGCTCCCGGCGGTCACGCCGTAGAGGGTGAAGCAGACCCGGAAAAGGCCGTAGAGCGACGCCTGGCTGACGGCGACCAGCAGGCAGGTGACCCCCGCCGGGGCCTCGGCGTAGGCGTCGGGGGTCCACATGTGCATGGGGACGGCGCCGCTCTTCATGGCCAGCGACACGACGAGGAAGACCAGAGCGATCTTCTCGGCGTAGCCCATGTGGAGCATCCTGGCGACGGCCGCTATGTTGACGGCGTTGTACCGGCCGTAGAGAAACCCGACGGCGATAAGCACGAACATGGCCGACACGGTGGAGACCACCATGTACTTGAAGGAGGCTTCCACCGCCTCGGGACGATCCCTCCAGAAGGCGATGAGCCCGAAGGAAGCCACCGAAGCGATCTCCAGGAACACGAAGAAGTTGAAAAGGTCACCGGTGATCTGCATGCCCAGCATCCCCGTGACCAGCAGGAAGTAAAGGGCGGAGAACTTCTCGAGACCGGTGAACTTGTCCATGAAGCGGAGGGAGAAGAAGGCACCGGCGAGGGCGGCTATGGAACTGGTCGCCGCCATGAAGGCGCTGAAGGCGTCGACCTGGATGATGATCCTGATGGGCCAGCTGAGACCCGAAGGAAGGGTGAAGTTCCAGGATTCGGCCCCCATCACGTAAACCATCGTCCCCCCCGCGAGGACTCTCTGGAGCAGCATGATGCAGATCGCGGTGGTGGCGATGGAGACGCAAACCATCCACGCGTTGCGCAGGTATCGCCCACCGAGGCCGACGACCAGGGAGAGGAAGGCACCAAGGAGGGGCACGGCCAGGGCCAGCGCAGGAAGATGCATCTGCCAGTTCATCCCCTCAGCCTCCTGATCTCGCGGACGTCGAGCGTGCCGTAATGTCGGTAAAGCAGCATGACCAGCGAAAGGAGCAGCGCCGATGTAGCCAGCCCGATAACGATGGCCGTGAGGGTCAACGCCTGGGGGGTGGGAAGGACCATGGTCCCCACATCCCCCGCCAGTGTGAATATCGGGACGGAACCGCCGGTCCGGTACCCGAGGACGATGAGGAGAAGGTTGGCCGAGGCCTCCAGGAGAGATATCCCGATGGCTATCTTGATGAGGTTCCTCTCGGTGAGTATGGCGTACAGCCCCAGCAGGAAAATGACTCCCACCACGAGGAAGGGGGCGTTACCGGTCATGGCCTCTCTCACTCCTTCCCTCGCGGCCTTCGAAAAGGCGGATACCCTTGAACATGTAGATCAATATCAGGGAGAGCCCGCTGACGACCTCCAGGCCCACGGCCATGTTCATCAGTGATATGGTGCCGGCGCTGTTGAGGATCCCGCTGTTGGGCCCCAGGGGGACCACCGAACCGAAAAGCCCACCCTGGCCCGCCAGGAAGTTATAGAAGAAGGTAGTCCCGATGCCGAGGAATCCGGCGGTTATGAAAACCAGCAGCCCCGTCGCCTCCATGCCGGTGTATATGCCGGGCCTCACGAAGGAGAGAACCTTTTTCCCGCCGTAGGCGACGAGAAGAAGGGCCGCCATGGTGGCTACCACAGCCCCCCCCTGGAAACCCCCGCCGGGGGAGATGTGACCGTGGATGATGACGTAGGCTCCGAAGATGCCCAGGAACCAGGCGAAAATATCACAGATGGTCCTGACGACGACGGAAAGGGGGTTCATCTTTTCTCACTCCCCTCACGGAAAAGGGCGAGCACGGAGCAGACCGCCGTGAAAAGCACCGCCGCCTCGCCCAGGGTGTCGAAACCCCTGTAATCGAAGACTATCGAAGTGACGACATTGTTCACGGAGCGTTCCCGCTGGGCGTTCTCAAGGTAGTAATCGTCCATGGGGGCCCTTGTGGTGTCCCCAAAGGGGTGTATCCTGGCCAGGGCGCCCAGGAAGACCCCGGCGACGACGAGGACTGCCACGACGAAAAGGACTTGCCTTTTCATCGCCCCTCACCCCCCCTTGGGCTCTTCAGGGCCTTGCACGCCCTGAGGGCGATGATGTAAATGGCGGTGCTCAGCCCCGCCCCGATGGCCGCTTCGGCAATGGCCACGTCGGGGGCCTGGAGCATGAAGTACTCGAGGGCCAGCAGCAGGCTGAAGACCGCCAGCGAGATGACCGATGAAAGAAGGTCCCGGAACCAGACGGCGTAAAAGGCCGCGATGACGATGATGGCCAGGACCGCCATGTGGGCGTAACCGTTCATGCCGAAACACCGCCTTTCTTTCGATGGTCCTCGGCCAGTCTGTCCACCACGGCGTACTTGGGAAGCACACCGCTCCTGTGGGCAGCGCGGGCTATGGCGTGGGCCCCGGTGGGGTTCGATATGAGAAGGGCGAGGATGGCCAGGACCACGTGGACCGAGAGCGTCGTGAAACGCCCCTCGCCGGTCCGCAGGTACATTTGGAGGGCGTAGACCACGACCGCCGCCGAGGTGAATATCGAGCCGAAGGTGGTGCACTTGGTCGTCCCGTGAAGGCGGGTGTAGACATCGGGGAAGCGGTAAAGGGCCACCGTGCCGAGGAAGTTGAACAACACGCCTATCGTGAGGAGGATAAGGGCCGCTTTCTCCAAGGCTAGACACCCCCCTCGACATGGCGGGCGATGAACATGGTCCCCACGAAGGAGAGGGCGGCGTAAACGATGGCCACGTCGACCATTATCACCGAATCGTAGACTAGCGAAAGTATGATCATGAGGGCTATAACCATGGTGTTGATGGAGTCAAGGGCCACCACCCTGTCGGGAACGGTAGGCCCCGCGATGAGCCTGCCCACCATGGCGAGCGCGCAAAAACCCGTCACCGCCGCCGCCCAGGCGAAATAGGAAATGATCATCCGGCAACCCTCCTCGCCCATCTCCCGAAGGAGCCATAGACGCTCTCCTCGGACGGGTCCTCATCGGTCACGTTGATCCAGTGGATGTAGTAGACCCCCGTCTCGCCGGAATCATCGACGTCGACGGTAAGCGTGCCCGGCGTCAGCGTGATGGAGTTCGCCAGCATGGCCTGGGCCAGGCTCCCCTTCAACCCGGAATCGATCCTGACGATGCCGGGGCGGATCTTGCCCGTTATCACCCTGTAGGCCACGTCCACGTTGGCCTTGGTCATCCCCCAGAGGAAGGGAAATGCGAGGAACAGGATGAACTTGACCCAGCGCAGTGGGTTCAACCCGGCCAAGGTCCAGGACCTGCCCGGGTTCCAGGCCCTCGCAAGGCCGGCCATGACACCCCCCAGGGCCACCGCTATCCCCGCTTCGATGGGGTCGATGCCTCCACCACTCCAAGCCAGCAACAGGTAGGCGGCAACGGAAAGGACAAAAATTACCACACGCCTCACCCCCCTATTCCAGATCTTTCAAGATCGCCGAAGCGATACAGGACATGAACGCGCCCCCGGCAAGACGGCCGGGCTCGGAGTAAATACAGTTATGCATTATACATAATAACAGCCATGGGAGAACCCCCAATTTTTAAAACCTTTCGGAACCCGCCTTGACGTGCTAGTCTTGACCCTTGAAGTACCCGGCCGTAATGTGGCGGCCGCCCTGTATTGTAACTCTATCGCGAAAGAAGTGAATGAACAATTTGAACATAATGAGATACCTGGCCGTTCTCCTCCTCCTGTCCCTTCCGCACGACGCCGCCTTCGGGGCGATCTCCCTCAGGGAGTGGAACTCGGCCGGCGCGGGGCTCCTGACCACCCGGGCGGAAGTGATGGAAAGCCTGGGCGCCCCCGACGGCTCCGAAGGCTCCGTCGAGTGGTACGACATTTCCGGCGAGGAAGGGTTGTCGAGGGTCACCCTGGATTACCTCGGCGGGGAAAGAGTGCAGGCGGTCCACCTGGCTTTCAGGAAGGGATCGGTCGACCTGGAGACCCTGTCGGCCATCATAAGGGACGCTTTCCCGGGCGTATCCGAGGTCCTCGGCGACGAACGGATGGCGGTCTTCCTCGGCAGGAGCGCCGACGGCGACGGACCGCTCTATTTCCTCGCCCTGGCCGGGGATCCCCTGGGGGACAAGGGGCCTGAACTGATCTCCATGACCGAAGCGGCCAACCGGCACTACCAGGAGGAACGGCCCTCGGAGTAACCCGACAGGCTTGTCAATATATCCCGGAAGGTGTATTCTTATAGTAATCTTTTACGGGATCACGCTTTCCGGGAGTGTCAGATCATGTTCGCTCTCTGCGACTGCAACAACTTTTACGCCTCCTGCGAGAGGCTCTTCAGACCCGACCTCGAATCCCGCCCCGTGGCGGTCCTATCCAACAACGACGGCTGTGTCATAGCCCGCTCCGCCGAGGTGAAGGCCCTGGGCGTCCCCATGGGGGCACCCTATTTCAAAGAAGAGGGCCGGTTCAGGCATTTCGGCGTGGAGGTCTTCTCCTCGAACTTCCCCCTCTACGAGGACCTCTCCAGGAGGGTCTCCGACACCCTCCGCAGCATGGCGCCCGACGTGGAGATCTACTCCATCGATGAGGCCTTTCTCCGCGTCGACGCCTTGCCGGCCGCCGCCGCGGACCCCGAGGGGTTTTGCCGCCGCCTCCGCGAGAGGGTCCTTCAATGGACGGGGATACCCGTATCGATAGGCCTGGGGGCCACCAAGACCCTCGCCAAGGCGGCCAACAGGATAGCCAAGAGGGACCCCTCCAGGGAGGGCGTCTTCGCCATGCCCGGCGGTGCGGAGGACGACCCTCACCTCGAAGGGATAGACATAGGCGATACCTGGGGGATCGGCCTCCGCAACGCCCCGAAGCTGCGCCGTTTCGGGATCGGCACCGCCAGGGGGCTCAAGTACGCCGACGAGGAGTGGCTCAAAAAACGTTTCTCCATCAGCGAGGCCAGGACCTCCAGGGAGCTCAACGGCCAGGTCTGCCACCCCTTCACCGAGAGGGTGAAACCGCGCAAGACCATAAGGGTATCCAGGAGCTTCGGCAACCCGGTCATGGACCTTCACTCCCTCAGGGAAGCCGTCTCGAGCTTCGCCTTCTCGGCGGCGGAGACCCTCAGGAAGCAAGGTTCGGCCGCCGGGAAGATGCACCTCTTCCTGATGACAAACCCCTTCGGAGAGGGGCCCGGCTACGCCGCCGGGGCCACGGAGAAGTTTGACGTCCCGGCATCGGGCACGATCGAGATCGTCGGCCGGGCGATGAAGTGCCTGGAAGGGATCTTCGTGGGAGGCCTGGCCTACAAGAAGGCCGGGGTGATACTGACGGACCTGACCGACGCGGCCTGCCTGCAGCGGCACCTCTTCGCCCCCATGAGAGACCCCAGGGAAGGAGCGCTCATGGGGGTGATGGACCAGCTGAACCGGGAACTGGGCAAGGGGACCGTCTTCACCGCCTCGATGGGCATCCTCGGCAGGAGGTCCTGGGTGATGCGCCAGGAGCGCGTGTCGCCGCGCTATACGACCCGTTGGGAGGAGATCCCCGCCGTGTTCCCCCCGGAGGGGGCGCCATGATGACCGACCCCCGGTCCGCCACGGGCTTCCCCTCCCCCGCCGACCCTTTCAGGGAGGACCCCCTGGACATAAGTTCACTGCTGGTCCGGAACCGGGCATCCACCTTCCTGATGCGCTCGGCGGGG